>NZ_LXEW01000016.1 GCF_001655055.1 Providencia heimbachae ATCC 35613
TACAGCCCGAAGAATTAATGAGTCATATCCTAAATAATTCGAGTTGTAGGTAGGCGGCAAGTGAAGATATCTTGGGGAGCATACATAAGTATGTGACCCAAGTAGCTAAATGTAGCCAACACCCCTACAGCTCGAAGAATTAATGAGTCATATCCTAAATAATTCGAGTTGTAGGTAGGCGGCAAGTGAAGATATCTTGGGGAGCATACATAAGTATGTGACCCAAGTAGCTAAATGTAGCCAACACCCCTACAGCTCGAAGTATGACGGATATTTTGGAGTACCTGCTATGTCGACAACAACAATTCCTACTACTAATATTTCAACCACATCGCCTCCCGCAACGCTCGGTCGAATTCACTCATTCGAATCCTGCGGCACTGTTGATGGTCCTGGCATACGCTTTATTGTTTTCTTTCAAGGCTGCTTGATGCGCTGCCTGTATTGCCATAACCGCGATACATGGGATACACATACAGGTAAAATTGTTACTGTTGATGAATTGATGCAAGAAGCTGTCACCTATCGCCATTTTATGAATGCCACAGGGGGTGGTGTTACTGCGTCCGGTGGTGAGGCGATTTTACAAGCTGAGTTTGTGCGTGATTGGTTTCGTGCCTGTAAAAAAGAGAATATCCATACCTGCTTAGATACCAATGGCTTTGTCCGCCGTTATGATCCCGTCATTGATGAATTACTGGATGTCACTGACTTAGTGATGCTTGATTTAAAACAAATTGATGATGAAATACATCAAAAATTAGTTGGCGTCTCTAACCATCGCACTCTTGAATTTGCACGCTACATAGCAAAACGCAATCAAAAAACATGGGTACGGTATGTTGTTGTTCCCGGTTGGAGTGATGATGACCACTCCGTGCATTTACTCGGCGAATTCACCAAAGAGATGAGTAATATCGAAAAATTCGAATTATTACCTTACCATGAGCTTGGTAAACATAAATGGGAAACCATGGGTGAAGAGTATAAGCTCGATGGCGTGAAACCCCCATCAAAAGCGGTGATGGAGCGCGTTAAAAGTATTCTTGAAAGCTACGGCCATAAAGTTATTTATTAATAAACTTCATACTAATAGTAAAACTGCAATCATTAATGGTACGAATATACCCCCCATATTTGTACCATTATTTGATTTACAGTAATTACCAAACATAGAACCGCCATATAAATAGAATATAAAGCTAGCTGTCCCGCCATAGTGTTCATAAAATCTCCATTTCTATATAAACAACCTGAAGAAATTGTTTATGTAGAAATATTTAATCAAAAATACCTTACCAGAATAGTCTGCTTTATAATGTGTCGCACTTTCTGCATAATCGCGTCTATAAATCGATTATTGATAAATTTATTAAAAATATTGATATCTAGAATAATTACATTGTTTTTACACTACAACTCATTACTTATAGGTTCCTTCTCTATCATGAATAACGAAAATTTTAATGCGGGTAACACACCTGCACCGACAAACAATGCACCATTAGATACGCTTACCTTCCTTAAAGAACCTCGTGCCGTTGATGCCGGCGAAGGTGTTAACTGGATTAGCCAATCATGGGCGCTGGTTAAAGAAAAGCTAGGTATGTGGATCCTGATAAACATCGTGTTATTTGCATTGATATTTATCATTTCAATGATCCCATTTTTAAATCTACTAATCACTTTTATTACCCCAATTTTTCTTGGTGGTATTATTGCGATTTGTGAAAATCAACGTAAAACAGGCCAAGCTGAAATTGGACTACTGTTCGCTGGCTTTCAACAAAAATTTAGTACGTTATTTGCCGTCGGTGCAATTAACTTTGCCGCTAATCTTGTTGGTATGATCATTGCCTTTATTATTGGTGGCTCTGCTATTTTCGGTCTATTAATGGAAAATAACCAATATGGTGGCCCATCTGATGCAGCAATATTAGCGTCTTCAGGTACATTCATCTTGGCGGGTATTGTAATGGCAATTGCAGCCCTTGTCGGTACTGCGCTAACTTGGTTTGCACCTGCACTGGTTATGAACCATGAATTCAAAGTAGGTGAAGCTATTTCAGCAAGCCTTCAAGCCGTTAAGAAAAATATTCTTCCTGGTATTTTATTCTTTATTGTGATTGCTATTCTACTTGTTGTTTCAGCGATTCCTTTAGGCTTAGGTTTACTTATCTCTATGCCAATTATGTATGCAACATACTACAGCACTTACCGCAGCTTGTTTTTTTCTGAAGTAAAACAGAATCAAAATACGCAAGCACCACAAAATAATTCTATTATTCAATAAGTGTTATTTGGTTCGTAAAAACCAATCACTCAATTAAATAATATTGATTAAAAAGCGGGTGAAAATTTATTTTCCCCGCTTTTTCTTATCAAAAACTGAGTCAAAATAACTACCGTCTATTTTAGGATCGAGTAGGAGACGGGATCGCTCCCGTCGTCCTCTCACACCACCGTACGTACGGTTCCGTATACGGCGGTTCCTGTCTGTATCGAACGTGTTCAATACATGAGTCTGTTTCGTGCATCGTGTCGCCGGTTAACGTTGAGAACACCGCAAACATCGCCCAGGTTTCCGACCCTTCTTGTTTATTTGTCGGCACAATGATTATTCATTGCCTTGTGTTCCGATAACTCGAGAGCACGCGTGACTTGCCGCTCGTGACAGGTTCAGCCCTTCATGATGTCGGTTTTACATCACTACTACGGCCTCTGCTGACTTCTGTTGCCCCATTCCGACACTTCACAGCGCCAGTAGCTCTTGGCAGGGCTACAGATCTCCCGAGGTAATTCGCGCGACCTTCCTGCCTATGTCTGTCGGCTCTACGTCACAGCGTTCCGTATAAGTATTGGGCGTTGACGATATTGGCCGCCTTACCCCGCTGCACCGCCTAAACCGCTTCCTGTTCGTCAGACCGGCATTTTGCTTTCAGCTTCCTTCAGATTTCACCTCGCGATGAACACCCTTGCCGTTCAGCTAACACTTCCCCTTATCGGGCGTGTAGAGGACTTTCACCTCCAAGTCGCCTGTTTGCCACCACAGCGAACAGACAGAGCCAATCAAGGCGCTACGCGCCATGCTCGGCGCACCAAAAAAAACCGCCACTAAAAGTGACGGTTCGATTCGGATTAGACAATTAACAGGCAATGATTCAATCATTACTTCTATTAACCGATATATTCTAACCCTTTCATGTATGGACGTAATACTTCAGGCACTTCTATACGACCATCGGCTAACTGATAGTTCTCCAGTACCGCAACCAGTGTACGACCAACCGCAAGACCTGAACCATTCAAAGTGTGAACCAGTTGAGTCTTCTTATCGTTCTTACCACGGAAACGTGCTTGCATACGGCGAGCTTGGAAATCCCACATGTTTGAGCAAGAAGAAATTTCACGGTAAGTATTTTGAGCTGGCAGCCAGACTTCTAAGTCATAAGTCTTACGTGAACCAAAGCCAATATCACCAGTACACAAAATCACTTTACGGTATGGAAGATTCAGCAATTGCAGTACTTTTTCTGCATGGCCAGTTAACTCTTCCAGTGCATCCATTGATTTTTCTGGGTGAACAATTTGTACCAACTCGACTTTATCGAACTGGTGCATACGGATAAGACCACGCGTATCGCGACCATAAGAACCCGCTTCAGAACGGAAACACGGTGTATGCGCCGTCATTTTAAGAGGAAGCGTATCTTCATCTAAAATTTCATCACGTACCAAATTAGTGACTGGCACTTCTGCTGTTGGGATCAACGCATAAGTACTGCTATCCGCTTCTTCTTCAAGAGGCTTAGTATGGAAAAGATCTTCACCAAATTTAGGCAGTTGACCTGTACCATACAGCGTATCGTGATTGACCAAATAAGGCACATACAGCTCTTGATAGCCATGTTGTTCGGTGTGCAAGTCAAGCATAAATTGAGCCAATGCACGATGCATACGCGCTATTTGCCCTTTCATGACAACAAAACGTGCGCCAGTCAATTTCACCGCGGCGGCAAAATCTAAGCCACCCGATAACTCACCTAAGCTTACATGGTCTTTAACATCAAAATCGTACTGACGAGGCTCACCCCAGCGTGCGACTTCAACGTTATCAGAATCATCTTTACCGTCTGGTACTTGGTCATCAGGCATATTCGGGATACTCAATGTAATATCGCGAATTTCTTGTTGCAACTTATCTAGTTCTGCCTTGGCAGAATCCAATTTCTCACCCAGCTGATTAACTTCCAGACGTAATGGCTCAATGTCTTCACCACGAGCTTTAGCCGCACCGATAATTTTCGATCGCGAATTACGGTCTGCTTGCAGGGTTTCAGTTTCAACTTGTAAAACTTTGCGGCGTTCTTCTAATTCACGCAGCTTTTCCACATCTAGGGTAAAACCCCTGCGAGCCAGTTTTGCAGCAACCGCGTCTAGCTCCGTACGCAGTAAATTGGGATCGAGCATTGCTTATCCTGTGATTCTTGTGAGTTAATGATACACCCTTAATCCTTCAATTTTCTTGAGCATTGTATTCACTCAGCTACCTGAATCACACTGTTTATGGTGGTTTTCAGCTATTTTCTCGCTTTGTATCTACAAGCAAATTGAATTACTTCGGGTATAGATAAATATAATCTATTTGATATTACAACCTTACCGCATTGCCCACATTAGCGATAGCGTTTTGTGGCGCTAATTTGATCCTGTTGGGCTAACCAGTCGAGTTTTTCTGCAATTTTAGTTTCAAGCCCACGGCGGGTTGGATAGTAATATTGCGTATTTTTCATTGATTCAGGAAAATAATTTTCACCCGCCGCATAAGCATTTATTTCATCGTGGGCGTAGCGATACTCTTTTCCTGCGCCAAGCTCTTTAAGTAGCTTAGTCGGTGCATTTCTTAAGTGCTCTGGCACGTCGTAATCAGGCTGCATTTGTGCATCTTTAATTGCTGCTTTATACGCGGTATAAACCGCATTGCTTTTTGGTGCGCAAGCTAGATAGACAATCGCTTGGGCAATAGCGCGTTCACCTTCGGCTGGTCCAACTCGCGTAAAACAATCCCATGCAGAGATTGCAACTTGCATTGCACGTGGATCAGCATTCCCCACATCTTCGGATGCAATCGCTAGCAAACGGCGAGCAACATACAAAGGATCGCCGCCTGCGGTAATTATTCGAGCATACCAATATAATGCAGCATCCGGTGCTGACCCTCTCACCGACTTATGCAGAGCAGAAATCAAATCGTAATAACGATCGCCTTTGTTATCAAAGCGCGCAGTACGTTCCCCACTCACTTCTTTAAGTAAATCAGCTGTTAAGATACGTTGCCCTTGGCTATCTGCTTCGGCCATATCGGCCATCATTTCCAGCAGATTGAGTGAACGCCTTGCATCACCATTAACCAGTTGTGCAATCATTTTTCGCGTACTATCGGGTAGGATTATGTTTTGCCCACCCAAACCACGCGCTGTATCTGACATGGCTTGCAGCAATACTTCTTCAATATCACTCTCTTCCAATGATTTCAGAAGATAAACTCTAGCGCGAGAAAGTAATGCTGAATTTAATTCGAAAGAGGGATTTTCTGTCGTGGCACCAATAAAAGTAATAGTGCCATCTTCGATATGCGGTAAAAAAGCATCTTGCTGGCTTTTATTGAAACGATGGACTTCATCAACAAATAAGATGGTTCTGCGTCCTGCACTTCGATTTTGTCGTGCCTTTTCTATCGACTCACGGATTTCTTTAATACCCGATGTGACTGCGGATATTCGTTCAATATCCGCCTGTGCATAATTGCCAATGATTTCAGCTAATGTTGTTTTACCTGTCCCTGGAGGTCCCCACAGAATCATTGAGTGTAAGTGGCCTGCTTTAATCGCTCGTGGTAATGGCTTACCTTCGGCAAATAAATGCTTTTGACCAATATATTGCTCAAGAGACTCAGGCCGCATACGTGCAGCCAAAGGTTGAAATTCATTCTGTGAAAAATCGAGCGACAGATTACCCACGATACCCTCTTACGGCTTAATTACTTAGCGCGTTGATCATCTAAGGTGACACCTTTTGGCGCTGTAAACTTAAATTTGTTTGCATCCACCTTGCCATTTTTTTGCTCTTTTAATTGATAGGCACTGGTTTGCCCATCTTGCTCCACCGCAGCAAATTTTTCGATTGTGCCTTGTGGTGAAACGGTAATAGAGAAACGTTTTAAGGTTCCATTTGTCTGCTTAGGCTTTAGATCAAACGTATTGCCTTGCTGAATAATCGAGTACTGCTTCCAGTCTTGTGGATTATTCCGTGTAATTAATAAAAATGGCGTGTCTTGTGTGGCGTCCGATAGATTTGTTACTGTTACTTGCTCAACAAATGGGTTATAAAACCACAGATTTTTACCATCAGAAACTAAAACACTTTCGTCCGGAGAGGTCATATTCCAATTGAATAAATTCGGGCGCTCAAGCCATAACTCACCAACACCCTCTTGGATTAGATCGCCTTCAGGACTGGTGACTTTTTGTGAAAAACTGGCTTGAAAACTATTGACCTTATTCAGGCGTTCTTGAAGGTCTTGGCTCGCATCTGCTAGCACTTGTCCGATACTTAAACTAAAGGCTAATGCGCCTAATAACATCATTTTTTTCATTGAAAAAAGACCTTAAATTTATACCTCAAGAGGCGTTACGACTTTATACACTGCTTAAATTAAGCCGGCAATTAGCACATTAATTTATTAATGTGCTAATTGTATTTTTAGTGCCCCATTGAAGGTGGAGCAAGTACCTCGCGATTACCATTGTGTCCCGGTTCGCTAACAATTTGTTGCGCTTCCATCTGTTCGACAATGCGAGCCGCGCGATTATACCCAATTCGAAATTGGCGCTGAACACCTGAAATTGACACTCTTTGTTTTTCAACCACAAACTCTACGGCTTGATCAAATAGTGGGTCGAGCTCTTCTTCTCCGCTATCATAGCCACCACCGCCTTCGCTATCATCGCTACAGCTCGTGATGCTATCAATATATTGAGGTTTACCCCGTGCTTTCCAATCATTAACCACGGCATGAACCTCTTGGTCACGCACAAATGCACCATGTACACGCACTGGAATTGAGGAGTTTGGTGGTAGATAGAGCATATCCCCCATTCCTAATAACGATTCTGCACCGCTTTGATCAAGGATAGTACGCGAGTCAATTTTGCTGGAAACGGTAAACGCGATACGTGTTGGAATATTGGCTTTAATCAGCCCAGTAATAATATCGACTGAAGGTCGTTGAGTCGCCAATACCAAGTGAATACCTGCCGCACGAGCCTTTTGTGCCAAGCGAGCAATCAGCTCTTCCACTTTTTTACCCGCAGTCATCATTAAGTCTGCGAACTCATCAACCATAACCACAATGTAAGGTTCTTTTTTCAGCATTGGATGTTCTATTGCCATGCTGTCACTTGGTTTCCAATGTGGGTCTGGAATTGGACGCCCCATCTCTTCAGCCGCTTTAATTTTTTCATTGTAGCCGGCAAGATTACGGACACCAAGCGCTGACATTAATTTGTAGCGGCGTTCCATTTCATTGACACACCAGCGCAAAGCATTTGCCGCATCTTTCATGTCCGTTACAACATCAGTCAATAGATGTGGGATACCTTCATAAATAGAAAGTTCCAACATTTTCGGATCTATCATGATAAAACGAACATCTTCAGGTTTCGATTTATACAAAATACTCAGGATCATGGCATTGACCCCGACTGATTTACCCGAACCGGTCGTACCTGCAACTAATAAGTGAGGCATCTTAGCTAAATCAGCAACAACAGGATCCCCTTCAATATCTTTACCTAAAACGATAGTTAGTGGGGATGGATTTTTCCTGAAATCATCACAATCTAAAACTTCGCTTAAATAAACCGTTTGGCGCTTATCATTTGGTAGCTCAAGCCCAACATACGGTTTACCTGGTATGACTTCAACAACCCTGACCGCCGTGGTAGAAAGTGAACGGGCAAGGTCTTTGGATAATGTTGAAATACGCGCTGCTTTTACCCCTGGTGCTAAATCTAGCTCAAAACGCGTGATAACAGGTCCCGGAGAAAAACCGACCACTTCAGCTTTGACGCGATAATCATTTAAACGCGCCTCAATAAGACGGGCAGTTTGCTCTAATTTGAACATATCTACCGGCTCTTCCTGCTCTGGTGGGCTGGCGAGCAAGTCCAAAGAAGGCATAGGTGTTGTTGGTTTAGGTAATGGCTGATCATTACGCACCAAAAATGGATGGAATAGACTATCCTGCTGTGGCTGCTGTGGCTGCTGTGGCTGCTGTGGCTGCTGTGGCTGCTGTGGCTGCTGTGGCTGCTGTGGCTGCTGTGGCTGCTGTGGCTGCTGTGGCTGCTGTGGCTGCGCAAAAGTATGAGACGGAGTAGAAACATTGCCAAGCTCTGTTTCAACTTTATTTGTTGTATTCACAGACTGTGATTGTTCAGGCACCGCATTAAATGATGGCATAAATAGTGGTGTTGCTGGTTCATCATTCACTAGATCGTCGACGGGTGAGAAGCTATCTAACACGGAAAATTCTTTGCTCAAATCGATTCTAGGTTCGAAATCATGAATATCATCATCAGATTGAGCTGAAAATGTGAGATTATCGACAGTGTCTGAGTACTCAATTGGCGCCGCTGGTGGGATTGTATGTGTCGTCGTTGAAAACGCAGAGGTTGCCGATGGCCAACGATGTTCAATTTGCGGTTGGTTCAGTCGTGTATCCGGTGCTTTTTCGGGTTCTATTGGCTCATTTTCCGTTGCCTGTACTGACGTTAAGGGTTGAGCTTCATAGTCAGTTTCATCTATCTCACCATAGCGACCGCGCTGCTGCTCCATAAACTGAGCCCGCAGCATGTCATCTTGTTCATTTTCATCAACCTGCTGCTGTTGATTATCATCACTTGAAGACCATTGCTGATAAGTTTGCTCACGCAGTGAGGCTTCTTCTTGGCGTCGTTGCATTTCTGCATCGCGTTGTGACGGAATGTGGATCCCATACAGTTCTCGACGTGTTGGTAAGCGCACCGGATTTGGACGTGGTAATTCCGGCTCTGCATTTTGTTTAACTTGCGCATGACGTTCAAGAGCAGAAATAGAAATACCCGCAGCGGCTAAAGCGGCGGGATCTGCAATTCGATCCGTCACTGAAGGTATACTCATTTCTGGGATGACATCATTGACCATTGGCGCAGGGACAAATGCTGAAGGTACTCTTGGCGACTCGATTGTATTTGGCTGAGAGACCTCATTGGAAAAATGATTTTGTTCAGGGTGTATTACCGGCTCAGTCGTAGCGTGTGGCTGAAATTGCTGATTAAACTCATTTTTTTCTGTAAATAATGGCGGCTCAGTAAAATCATTATGCGGTTTAACTTCAGCATTTTCACTGTAGTGATTATCCGCTTGTGACTGGTGAGCTTGTTCAGCGCGATAATCATCTGGAACTTCAAAATGGTAGGTACTTTGTTCTTCTACTGCAGAGAATGCGGGTATTTGTTCTTCTGATGCAGTCCACTGCGGTTGAGTTTCTGTTGCTACTTGAGCAAGTGACGACTCGTTGGGGATATTTTCACTGACCACAGATTGTGTATTATCGACTTGAGAAATGACTTCATCATTAACAAGTTCCGCAACCGTAGGTGCAGAAAATAGCACATCATCTTCATCAATAAGATGTGCATCGTGATTAGCTTGGCGTTCCGCCTCTTGAGCACGTTGCAGCGCATCTTCCGTTTCCTCTACATCGTAATCGTCGAGGTCATCCCCTCTCGCACGGTTCGTTATTAAGGTGATAGGAAGCAAAATAGCAGCACCGATTTTTTCAGCGATGGTGAGCCATGACCACCCTGTAAACAATGTAAAGCTGATTGCCCATAAAAATAAGAGCGCTAACGTCGCACCTAACGAATTAAACCAAGGCATTATAGCGTTACTAAAGACACTACCAATAACGCCACCAGAGGCAAAGTTAGGCAGGTCATCAAAGTTAAGAGCCGCTAAACCACAAGAGGATAGGATCAGGGCTAAGCCACCAATTAAGCGTAATGATAACGAGAAAAAATCAATATAACGGCGCTGGCTTTCATAATGGTAAATCGCCCAACAACCGAGTAGCAACAACGGCGGGATAGCAAAAGCAAGAATACCAAACGCTGAAAATAGGATATCTGCACTCCAAGACCCTACACTACCCCCTAAGTTTTTAACTGGCGCATTCCATGTTGTTTGTGACCAGCTTGGGTCTGACGGGCTAAAACTCATCAAAGCAACCATTAAAAAGATGGCACAGAGGCAAATCGCGAGCAAAATAACCTCTAATAGCCGTCTTCCGCTACTTAGCTTTTTAAATTTAATGTATTTATCTTCTGTATATTCTTGGCTCATTATTGCTTCTTTACTGACTAATGTTCTTTGTTCTCTTGGGGTTATTCTAGCATTAATCACCGTCATATGCGTACTTTGCAGCAATTAAGGTAAATTCCCCTACCCGAGACACGATTGGATTCAGTATTTCATCTTACGAATGATGATTCAAATTCTATTTGTCATCAAAACTCCTAAATATTTATAGCTTTATAATCAATAAATTGAAATGAAAATTTATTGATAGCCATAAGATAAACGTAAAAAAACGTCAATCATACTAAGTTTGTCGTCTAGATAAGGGTTCAGTAACAAATACAATAGGAAAAAACGGGGACTTAAAACGGAACAACGCTGAGTAAACTCAGCGTTGAAACTGCAGTGCGACAACAAATTGGATTGCTGTGCTGAAAAAGGTTATCAAAGTACGATTAGCGAGTTTTGATCACTAAACGGTTGCTTTGTTTAACTTCTTCCATAACGACATAGGTACGAGTATCGTTGACGCCAGGCAGACGTAACAATGTTTCACCTAGCAGTTTACGATATGCGGACATATCAGGCACACGCGTTTTCAACAGGTAGTCAAAATCACCAGAAACAAGGTGACATTCTTGAATTTCTTCAAGCTTTTGTACCGCAGTGTTGAATTGTTCGAAAACATCAGGTGCGCCACGGTTTAGTGTGATTTCAACAAACACTAACAGTGATGCATCAAGGTAATGTGGATTTAATAATGCCGTATACCCAGAAATAAATCCTTGTCTTTCCAAACGACGAACACGCTCTAAACACGGTGTTGGTGAAAGCCCTACACGCTTAGATAATTCTACGTTAGAGATACGCCCGTCTTTTTGTAATTCGTTTAATATATTCCTGTCGATACGGTCAAGGTCTTTGCCAGGACGCTTTTTATTGTCAATCATCTCTTTAATCTCTCTTTCTCTAATTGTTATTTTCTACATCTATATAAAATAGCACCATCCAAGCTCATACTTTTGTATAGATGTTCAGGCGCAAATTTTATTTGTAATGCTGAAACACACGTGAATGTCATTAGCGTTCACAATTAATACTTATTATTTAAGTTTGTAAGTAGTGTAAAATTAACTTTCCAGTAAGAACAAAAATGCGCCATTTCCATTGACCTGCTAGATAATTAACTCTTACATAGATGTTTTCGCAAATGCGCAGCCGATTGTCAAAGTAAATGAATAAAAATCAGTACAAGATTTCGCTTTTTTTCCAGTAAAACGTTTCGCAGCAACAAATCAAGATAATTCCTAAAAATTATATTCCGTGACTTACTCTCTTTTTTAACCCATTTTTTAACATTTAGTAGGTATTGCCTATTACAGCAATTAATGGCATGGAATGCACTCAGCATTTAAATCACTTTTGTTAACTATCCATTTCTCCTACAATCGTGGCAATGCTTTTTTTTAGATTAAAAGAGGAATTCATGAGCACAACCACACATCGCAAGCTAATTATTTTAGGTTCAGGTCCCGCAGGTTATACTGCCGCGGTTTACGCTGCACGTGCAAATCTAAGCCCTGCGCTGATTACTGGAGTGGAAAAAGGCGGTCAATTAACAACCACAACAGAAGTGGAAAACTGGCCAGGCGACCCGGAAGGACTGACAGGTCCAGGACTCATGGATCGCATGCATGAGCATGCTGCTAAATTTGAAACTGAAATTATTTCTGACCACATCAATAAAGTCGATTTGCAGCAACGCCCTTTCCGTTTATTTGGCGATGAAAGTGAATATACCTGTGATGCCTTGATTATCGCAACTGGCGCCTCAGCACGGTATATTGGTCTACCCTCTGAAGAAGCCTTCAAAGGCCGTGGTGTCTCTGCCTGTGCAACTTGCGATGGTTTTTTCTATCGCAACCAAAAAGTTGCTGTTGTGGGTGGCGGTAATACTGCCGTTGAAGAAGCGCTCTACCTATCAAACATCGCGTCTGAAGTTCATTTGATCCACCGCCGCGATAGCTTCCGCGCAGAAAAAATTCTGATCAACCGTTTAATGGATAAAGTACAAAACGGCAATATCATTCTACATACTGACCGTACCCTTGAAGAAGTTTTAGGTGATGATATGGGTGTTACTGGGGTTCGCCTAGGTAATACTAAAAGCGAAGAAACAGAAGAGCTTGCAGTAATGGGTGCCTTTATTGCAATTGGACACAGTCCCAATACCGCTATTTTTGATGGTCAGCTAGATTTAGATAATGGCTACATTAAAGTGCAATCAGGAACGCAAGGCAATGCGACCCAGACCTCCATTGAGGGCGTTTTTGCTGCCGGTGATGTTATGGACCACATTTATCGCCAAGCCATTACTTCCGCAGGTACAGGCTGTATGGCAGCATTAGATGCAGAACGTTATCTCGATGGTCTAGCCTCTAAATAATTAGACTCATCATACTTCAGTTGCATGGTTGTTGACCGCGCACAACTCGCCGATGAACATCGTTATCTATGTTCATCGGACTATCTTTGTTTATTACCTACTTTCACCTTGAATGATTAAGTGTATGTCACTCCCCCCTCAATAATTTTTACCCATCCCCCTTAATATTGAGTTTAAAGCCTTTTTTGCTGCCATTTTTCAGAGCAAGTTTATATTTCAGGATGCTTATGCCGCTTATACTCTTTTTATCATAATGAGAAATTAAGCAAGGAAACTTTATGGGTCAGCCGTTACAGTAAGAATCTATTCGTGGCTATTCCTACCTAATTGTTGTCATATTATCTATCATCCAAGGCATTGTTATTTATGCCTCAATGGATTATTCCATTCGTGTAACGAGTGAGTTCGGACCTGCCTTTATTTATTTGCCAATGATGCTGGCTATTTATGTTCCTGCAATCGTGAGTTATTTAATCACTGATGCAAAATCTCTCGCTTTTTATATCAATGTTTTTATTGCCATTGCACTAACCGCATGGGTCACTATATGGAATGCGTTGGGTATCGAAGATGCTGCCGATGCCAGCCCAGTTGTCGCTTTTGCTACTTTAACTGTTTTATTTTTCTTTTTGTTACCCTGGATGCAAATGCGCCAAATAACAGGAACATGGAAGATTGATTACAGTTGTCTGATGGGTTTCTACATTAAAAATACGTTTTTAGGTATTTTAGCGTGTTTTATTGGTGGGTTACCGACTGCCATTATCAAATTAGCCAGCTTCCTGTTTGGCATTGTTAATCTAGAATATCTCAGCAATCTACTTGATAGCGAGATGACCTATTGGGTTGGGTTTACACTCGGCTTTAATATTAGCCTTGTTTTTTTACGCTCAGTTCTTGATATTCAACTTGGAAATTTCGCCAGCTATATTGCACGCTTTTTCTTACCGTTACTCAATATTGTTGGCGCTATATTCTTAGTTGGATTTATCATTTCCTTAGTTTCAGGCATACAATCTGCGGGACTTGGTTCTGGCGTTATGCTTTGGTTCCTCACATTAAACATTGTTTTTATTAATTTTGTTTATGGTGATGGCAGCAATCAGTATCAGTTTCGCTCTTGGTTAAATAGTTTTGTCTTGACCAGTATTATATTGCTTAATGCGTTTTCTGCCTTATCACTGTATGGAATTCTAACCCGAGTACACCAATACAGTTGGAGTATCGGACGTCTTTATGCATTTGCTATTGCACTATTCTTAGCATTAATTGTTTTGGCATATACTGTCGCCATACTCCGTAAAAGACAGCGCTGGATGTTATCGTTAGGCTCAATCAATAAAGTGGGGCTTCTTGGCCTTATCACCCTTATTTTAGTCATCAACAGCCCTATCGCTAATTTTAAGACAATAACCGTTAACAGCATTCTGTCAGGTATTGAGCAAGGTAAAATAAAAATCGATAGTTCCCTCGCTTATGACTTAAAAAGTTTAGGGGCTCAAGGTAAGGACGCATTCAATAAACTTAGCCAAAACCCAGAATACAAAACATTATTAGCCACAAGCGCATATTCAGAAGATAAACAAAAACCGCTCAAAGAAGTTTTAATTCAAGCCAAAGGCAGCCCGCAAATACCCGATAGCTGGTTCACTCTCGGCAATAATAACAGTAACGCATGGTACTGCACATCTAGCTACAACCCTTATGATTGCCTCGGTTTTATGGCCGATGTGAATCAAGATGGAACCGATGAGGTTGTCATGTGCCATTCATATCCTACAAGTACCTCATTTGAATGCTTTATCTGGCAAGAAACAACAGATAATTGGACATTAGCGGATACACAAGCCAGTTCATTTGAAAGCATCGAAAAACGTGATGAACAATGGACTAAACTGCTAGAAGGAAAGTTTAAGTTAATATCAAAAGAATGGTTACAGGTTAGCCCTAATTAGTCTCATTCATTAACATCTTAAATGATGGAATAATTCATAAAATGCAGATGGCTTAACAATTCTAGGTTAAGCCATCTTGTTATCTGTTAATAAAAACCTCAAAATCACTGCCTTCTACATAGCACACAACTTGTACTATCATTCCGCTTTACCTTTATAAAACAATTTAATAACAATCAGTTGAAGATTTAAATAACCTGCTTTTATTATGTAACATATCGTAAGGAAGCTGCTATGATAGAAGAAAATTCTGTTAGATTTGTCGCTTTAAGAACATAATCTAACTGTACTCAATGACATTAAAACTACACCTGCAAGCTAAATCATTATGGATAAATCAAGACAGACTGAATTGGTACGTTGGTTAAAGCAACACAGTGCCCCAGCGAAACGCTGGCTGCGAATTTCTATGCTCTTAGGCCTTGTTAATGGCTTATTGATTATTGCTCAAGCTTGGATTTTAGCAGTGATCCTACAAGCGCTAATTATGGAGAATGTTCCGCGAGAGCAGCTTCTCACTCCCTTTATTATTTTGATTGCCGTTTTTGTTTTCCGAGCATTAATCATTTATGTTCGAGAACGGGTTGGGTTTCGTTGTGGTCAAGTAGTACGTCAAGAAATCCGCACCATGGTACTTGATAAACTACAGGATTTAGGCCCTGTTTGGGTTAAAGGAAAACCTGCGGGAAGCTGGGCAACCATTATTCTTGAACAAATAGAAGATATGCAAGATTACTATTCTCGCTATCTGCCACAAATGTATTTAGCCGGGATCATACCGATTATGATCTTGATTGCCATCTTCCCATTCAACTGGGTCGCGGCATTAATTCTCTTTGTCACTGCACCATTGATCCCTATTTTCATGGCCTTAGTGGGCTTAGGTGCCGCGGATGCAAACCGCCGTAACTTTATCGCGCTGAGTCGTTTAAGTGGAAGTTTCCTTGATAGGTTACGAGGACTCGATACTTTACGCCTGTTTTTCCGTGAGAAAGCTGAAATACAGCAAATTCGTGAATCGACTGAAGACTTTCGCTCAAGAACCATGGAAGTTCTGCGTATGGCATTTTTGTCATCAGCTGTCTTAGAGTTTTTTGCCTCTATCTCTATTGCTGTTGTGGCCGTTTACTTTGGTTTTTCTTATCTGGGCGAAATTAATTTTGGTAGCTATGGCTTACCTGTTACGTTATTTGCTGGTTTTCTTGCGCTTATTTTATCCCCTGAATTCTTTCAACCACTACGTGATTTAGGGACTTATTACCACGCAAAAGCGCAAGCCGTAGGCGCAGCTGAAACCTTAGTGACTTTGCTCAATAGTGAAGGTGAAGAAAAACCTCAGCAAGGGGATCAGGTTTTAAACGGTGAGTCGATTAAAATCGAAGCTAAACAACTCGAAATTTTCGCGCACGATGGTACCTGTCTTGCAGGTCCTTTAGACTTTAATATTGAGCCTCAGCAACGTATCGCACTTGTCGGCCAAAGTGGCGCAGGTAAAAGTTCATTACTCAATCTATTACTTGGCTTTTTGCCTTACAAAGGTTCGGTTAAAGTTAACGGTATTGAATTAAATGCACTGTGTCCTGAAAAATGGCGTGAATTACTGGGTTGGGTCGGACAAAATCCGCATTTACCTGAGCAAACGTTAGTTGAAAATATCTGCTTAGGTAAGCCTAATGCCACTGAATCAGAAATTCAGCAAGCCATGGACAAGGCCTATGTCTCCGAGTTTTTGCCTATGCTACCTGATGGGTTGAATACTCGACTGGGCGATTATGCTGCGAGGTTATCCGTCGGTCAGGCTCAACGTGTTGCCGTTGCTCGTGTACTTTTAAAGCCATCGCGTTTATTACTTTTAGATGAACCAGCCGCGAGCCTTGATGCACACAGTGAGCAACGCGTTATGCAAACGCTTAATCAGCTATCTGAACAACAAACGACACTTCTAGTGACCCACTTGTTGGAAGAAACCATTGATTACGACCAAATATGGGTGATGGCGAATGGCCAAATCATTCAACGCGGTGATTACAAACAATTGAGTCAGTCTGAAGGGGCATTTGCCCAATTACTGGCGCATCGTAGTGAGGAGCTTTGATAATGAAAGTACTATTACCCTTCTTAGCCCTCTATCGTCGACACTGGTTTTTAATTACCCTTGGGATCATTCTGGCTATTGTCACCTTACTCGCCAGCATTGGGTTATTAACGCTTTCCGGCTGGTTTTTAGCGGGTGCGGCGATTGCTGGGTTTCCCGGTATTTACTTCTTTAATTATATGCTGCCGGCAGCCGGCGTTCGAGGCGCAGCGATTTTCCGTACTGCAGGGCGCTACTCTGAGCGCTTAGTCAGCCACGATGCAACCTTTAAAGTACTCGCGCATTTACGTGTATTTGCTTTTAGTAAAGTATTACCCCTTTCACCGGGCGGGATTAGTCGCTTTCGCCAAGGGGAACTGCTTAACCGATTAGTTGCTGACGTTGAAACTTTAGATCACCTCTATTTACGAGTGTTATCACCGATCCTCACCGCCTTTGCGGTCATTTTTGTTTTGATTTTTGGGTTGAGTTATCTCGATCCTCGCCTCGCATGGGTTCTCGGTGGTGCCATGCTGTTTTTATTATTCACCATGCCCTGGGTGTTTTACCGTGCTGGAAAACCGATTGGCCGTGAATTAACTGAATTACGAGGCAGTTATCGCGCCATATTGACCTCTGCACTGCAAGGGCAAGCGGAATTAACCCTGTTTGGCGCCACGGCTCGTTTTCGTCAAAATTTATCTGACATCGAAGATAAATGGCAAGCTCGTCAACGACAACAAGCGGGGCTGACGGGGCTATCTCAAGCTATTATTTTACTTGCATCCGGTTTGACTGCCACGGTTTTACTCTGGATGGCGGCGGAACATGTCGGTGGGAATACTCAGCCCGGCGCACTGATTGCATTATTTGTGTTCTGCGCCCTCGCCGCTTTTGAAGCATTAGGCCCGGTTGCCGTGGCTTTTCAGCATATGGGGCAAGTGATCGCTTCTGCGACTCGTGTATCCCAGCTAATGGAAGCCAAACCCGAAGTCACCTTCCCGAGCGACGGCAAGCAAATTTCTCAGCTAGAAAGTCTTAAAATTGACAATGTCACATTTAGCTATCCTAACCAGCCATTTGCTGTATTAAAAAATGTCTCACTCTCATTAAAAAAGGGGCAACACCTTGCATTACTGGGTAAAACAGGGTGTGGGAAATCAACGCTACTTCAGCTGATCACTCGCGCTTGGGATGTGGATCATGGTGCAATTACCATCAATGGTCAGTCAATTACAGCGTTCAGCGAAGAAGCGCTACGCTCGGTAATGTCCGTTGTCCCTCAAAGGGTGCATGTGTTCAGTGATACATTGCGCAATAACCTTTTGTTGGCTAATGAATCAGCAACTGATGAGGCCCTTTGTGAAGTATTAGAGCAAGTTGGGTTGGAAAACTTACTTGAAAACAAATTAAAATTGAATGCCTGGATGGGGGAAGGTGGTCGCCAATTATCCGGTGGTGAGCAACGTCGATTAGGTATTGCCCGTGCATTGTTGCATAATACACCGCTGGTTTTAATGGATGAACCCACTGAAGGCCTAGATGCGCAAACTGAACAGCAAATTCTCACGCTGTTGAAAGACAAATGTGCAGATAAGACACTCATCGTGATTACCCATCGTATGCAGGGTCTAGAGTACATGGATGAAATATGCGTTATGGATAATGGTGAAATTGTTGAGCAAGGTTCTCATCAAACTTTGTTAGCTGAACAAGGACGCTATTATCAATTTCGCCAACGCCACTTATTTCAGCAAGCCCTCTAAGGCACATCATGTACCAGTTAGATGATGATTCTTACCTATTTCCGCCCGTGTCCGAAGCGATGCGGGAGCCTAATGGCTTATTAGCGATTGGCGGCGACCTTTCATCAAAAAGGCTGCAAGCCGCTTACTATGATGGTATCTTTCCGTGGTTTAATCCTGAAGAGATGCCGTTATGGTGGTCGCCTGATCCTAGAGCCGTCTTAATGGTTGGCGACTTACATATTAGCCGCTCTATGAAAAAATGCTTAAAAAAACAGGTTTATCGTATTACCCTTAATCATGCATTTAAAGAGGTGATCGAAGCTTGTTCTATTCGTGAAGAAGGGACATGGATTGTGCCGGAAGTTCGAGCCGGTTATCTGGCTTTACACAAAGCAGGATTAGCCCATTCAGTTGAAGCTTGGTATGGCGATAAACTGGTCGGCGGTTTGTATGGCGTGAACGTGGGACACCTATTTTGTGGGGAGTCAATGTTCAGTAGAATGAATGATGCATCCAAATTTGCTTTTATTACATTCTATTTTCATTTTTTGCGCTATAATGGGCAACTTTTTGATTGTCAGGTACTTAACCACCATACCGCCTCGATGGGCGCGAAAGAAATTCCTCGCTGGGATTTCTTACATATTTTGTATCGGTGGCGAGACAAATCAATTGATTCGGACTGTTGGTTACCACAAACACTCAGATTGCCACAATCAATTGAAATATAGCCATTTTTCAAACAATGAATTTTGGTTTTACAGTAATTTAATGCCTTCACTAATGATGAAAAGTCGCTTTAAAATGCGACACTTCTTTACTTAGTGCGGGTTTTTGGGCATTATCATGCCCGTTAAAAATCACGGTTATGAGACTTAGAGGATTAGATGGCCAAAGAAGACAATATTGAAATGCAGGGCACAGTTTTGGATACCCTGCCAAACACAATGTTCCGCGTAGAACTAGAAAACGGTCATGTTGTGACTGCTCATATTTCTGGAAAAATGCGTAAAAACTATATCCGCATCCTGACAGGCGACAAGGTGACTGTAGAGTTAACCCCATATGACCTGAGCAAAGGCCGTATTATTTTCCGTAGCCGCTGATTAATTCGTCAGGCAAGGCCTGACATTACCACAGGTGATGTGCACAAAGTACAACACACCTGTGGTTCATTTGTCAGAATACCGCATCCTCCGGAGAGGCCTTGTGTACGCTACTGAAATTATATGTCAGTGTGTTACTTTTTTCATCAAGCCCGATACTTACAGAGCCACCATTAGTTAACGAACCAAATAGTAACTCATTTGCTAATGGTTTCTTCAGGTTATCCTGAATAATGCGCGCCATAGGTCGGGCTCCCATTGCTTTATCGTAACCTTTCTCACACAACCAACGGCGAGCCTCTTTGCTCACTTCAATCGATACCCCTTTCTCATCCAACTGGGCTTGTAATTCAACAATGAATTTATCAACCACTTGCGTAATGATTTCAGGTGTTAATGAATTGAACCAAATAATGCCGTCGAGACGGTTGCGGAATTCAGGTGAAAAAGTTTTTTTGATTTCAGCCATCGCATCAGTACTGTTGTCTTGATCGGCGAAACCTATTGCACGACGATGTGTTTCTTGCACGCCTGCGTTAGTAGTCATCACGACAACCACATTACGAAAATCCGCTTTACGCCCGTTATTGTCGGTTAATGTGCCGTGATCCATTACTTGCAGTAAGATGTTGAACACATCAGGGTGCGCTTTTTCTATTTCATCTAATAAAACAACTGAATGCGGATGTTTAATCACTGCATCGGTGAGTAACCCACCTTGGTCGAAACCAACATAGCCTGGCGGCGCACCAATTAAGCGGCTCACCGTATGACGTTCCATATACTCTGACATATCAAAACGCAGTAATTTGATATCCAGCGCTTTTGCCAACTGTACCGTCACCTCGGTTTTACCCACCCCCGTTGGCCCAGCAAACAGAAATGAGCCGACAGGCTTGTGTTCCAATCCTAGTCCAGCACGATTCATTTTAATCGCTTCTGACAGCGCTTCGATGGCATTATCTTGCCCGAAGACTAGCATCTTCAAACGTGAATCAAGGGTTCTTAGCTTGTCTTTATCACTCGACGATACTGTTTTTTCAGGAATACGGGCAATCCGGGCAACCACTGTTTCAATTTCAGGTACGCCAATGGTTTTCTTACGTTTGCTTGGGGCGATTAAACGGGTGCTTGCCCCTGCTTCATCGATGACATCAATGGCCTTATCTGGAAGATGTCTATCTGTAATGTATTTAATCGACAAATCTACCGCCGCCTGGATTGCTTTCGCGGTGTAGCGCACATCATGGTGAGCTTCATATTTCGGTTTTAATCCGCTAATAATACGGACGGTTTCTTCCGGTGTTGGTTCAACAATATCAATTTTTTGGAAGCGGCGTGCAAGCGCTCTGTCTTTTTCAAAAATATTGCTGAATTCTTGGTAGGTTGTTGAACCAATAACCCGAATACGCCCACCCGATAATAGAGGTTTGATTAAGTTTGCTGCATCAACCTGACCACCCGATGCGGCACCAGCACCAATAATGGTATGAATTTCATCAATAAATAAAATACTTTTTGGATCTTTTTCGAGCATTTTAAGCAGCGCTTTAAAACGCTTCTCGAAATCACCACGATATTTCGTACCCGCAAGGAGTGAACCGATATCTAATGAATAGAGGGTGCAGCCTTTCATCACTTCAGGCACATCATCTTGTTCAATACGCCATGCCAAACCTTCAGCAATGGCGGTTTTACCCACGCCTGATTCTCCCACTAAAAGTGGATTATTTTTGCGGCGACGGCAAAGGACTTGGATAGTTCTTTCTAATTCGGCCTGACGTCCCACCAGCGGGTCGATATGACCTTTCTTAGCCTGTTGGTTTAGATTGGACGTAAAGTTGTCCATATGGTCTTCTGAGAGCGGTTGCTCTTCATTTGGTAAGCTATTATCAGGTAGATCTTGCTCTGACGATTGAGACTCTTCGCCTTTGACTGTTCCATGAGAGATATAATTGACAACATCTAACCGGCTCACATCGTGTTTACGGAGTAAGTATGCCGCTTGAGATTCTTGCTCACTGAAAATAGCCACAAGCACATTCGCACCGGTGACTTCGTTACGGCCTGATGATTGAACATGGAAAACCGCTCTTTGTAATACACGCTGGAAACTCAATGTAGGCTGAGTTTCTCGGTTATCATTTTCAGGTAACAATGGTGTAGTTTGCGCGATGAAGTGTTCCAGTTCTTGTCTAAGCGCGACAAGATCAACCTTACAAGCATCTAATGCTTCACGTGCAGAGATATTACTCAATAGCGCCAGCAATAGGTGCTCTACAGTCATAAATTCATGTCGACTGTCTTTCGCTTTGGTAAAAGCTACGTTTAGACTAAGCTCCAGTTCTTGATTGAGCATAAGCACCTCCCAAAATTGATATTAAGCCGGATCAGACTTTTTCTATAGTGCACAGCAAAGGGTACTCATTTTCTCGTGCAAATGTATTCACTTGCGCCGCTTTTGTTTCAGCAACCTCGGCTGTAAAAACACCACAAACTCCCTTTCCTTGAAAATGTACATCTAACATTATCTGTGTAGCGCGTTCTTCATCAAAAGAAAAGTATTTTTGTAACACTTCGACAACAAATTCCATCGGAGTGTAATCGTCATTATTTAATAGTACCTGATACATCGATGGCGGTTGCAGCGTTTGCTCAACTTCATCCTTAAAAACGACATCTGTTTTAAATGTGCCAAAAAAATCACTCATTACTTTCTTGCTCAGTCTGCTTGCTCAGTGTTTAACTTCAATTTAAGCATAGTCTTTATTATCAATGATTTCTATCAATCAAATAAATCGCTAATAAAGCCTAAGCCAATAGATTTAGTGACTGCTTGATTTAGTAAGCGATAGTGTATCATGCCAGTAAACGCAACTCATCTGCCTAACAATCTGTGAGCTATATCAAATATCATATAGGTTAACATTTGAAGCCCATCGAATTATTAACACTTTTTTAGAATTACGTAAACTCACCACTTGACCTGAGAATGCAATTAACTACAGTATGTTTTACGACCAATTATTATTGGTATTTATACTTAGTGATTGCGTATATTTTAGACATTTCTAGCAATAATATTTAAAGGATAAAATATGGAGACAGGTATCGTTAAGTGGTTCAACAACGCAAAAGGTTTTGGTTTTATTTGCCCTGCCGATGGTGGTGAGGATATTTTCGCACATTATTCCTGTATCCAAATGGAGGGTTACAGGACACTAAAAGCAGGTCAAAAAGTTAGCTTTAGCATTAATATTGGCCCTAAAGGAAACCATGCAGATCTTATTGTATTAGTCGAGGATAGTACAGAAGATGTCCAAAAAAGTGATGCTGAATTAAATCAATAGCCTAGTGTAATAGAGCACAGTTAATTATTTTTATCATATTGATAATCATCATAATTAACTGTGACTATTTTTATAATTTCATCTTATTTTTTAGGTGTCTTACCGGCAGTCTGTAAGTGAGACATATCGCCATACAATGAGGTTAATAAATTAAATTGTGCCTCATCATAAAACTGACAAGTCCCCTCGCCGAATTCTTTAGCAACCTCGATCATAAATTTCACGGTAGCCGCGATATCTATCTCATGGCTTGCCCCTGTCGAACAGCCAGGCACTACCGTTTCAGTGCAAATCGCAACGCCGACTACCGGTACAGAGGTAGAAACGGAAGGTTGTAAGATACTATTAATATGATGAAGGCCATTACCATATGGCGTGATATCTTGAACCGATAATGGAAATGTCACCGCTTTTTGGCCACTGCTCCATTCCATTAAACGAATTAAATCTTCAGAAACCGGCAATATATAGCCACCTTTTACCGTCGGTGACAATGCATAACCTTTATGATTTAGCAGCCGATTTCCTTTGGTTGTGTCTACGGATAAAATTGCATCCGCTTCCATAATGGCTTCATGTTCATTCATGGTCGCATCTTCAAGTGGCGAATCCATAAAATCAACAGGCGTATGAGGACGAGTAGGTGCTGTTGGGCAAATATGGGTTGTAATAACCACATCCCCTGACAGTAAATCGCCTTTCTCTCTCATTTGAGCTAATTTAAGTGCGGCAGTAATTGCGGCTATCGCACCATCAGCATCGGAAACGACACCAATACGGGAGGGCCTTGCACCAATTCCACCTAACCGGCCGATAATACCGAGTGTTGGTGCTTCTTTACCTTGTGATTTACCCTTTGAGCCAGGGATCACGATACGGACAAAATCACTTTGCCCTTTATTATCTTTTACGGTTTTGGATGAGGCATGAATTCCTGGGAAAGTCTTAAATAATGCAATAACATCTTCCCCCTTAACATTTGCGCAATCGATTAACTCGTAAACGCAAAGGGTTTGCTTTAGACTCATTGTACTTCCTTTAACTCTAATTATTTTTTTAGATAGCATTGGGCTACTCAGGTTTTGTTCTAAATAAAAACCCTTTCGCCCGAATAACCTTTAACTTCACATCATTAAAGGCTATTTTTCCTGGTGAAGGCGTATTCACGCACTTGAAATTTTATATTAATTATATTGACTACTTGAACTACACAACTACTTAGTACTACGTTTTAGCCAATAAGGGTCACCGACCATACAGCCAAGGTAAGACGCCTTATGGCAAAGATTAGTGGATAAGCTCTCCATAACCTCTTGACTCATTTGTGATTCTGGCAAACTCAGGCACAATGCATACAGTGTGTTTTGTGCAGGGTCATAAACCGTACTCGATACAGAAGCAACTCCTGGCACAGCCTCATTCACCGAAAATGCCCAGCCACGCTGTTCAATTAAATCAAGTTGTGAAGAGAGTTGCGCTTGTTTGTCTTCTGGCTCCTGACTGATTATTTCAGCTTTTTCATGGGGCGATAACCGAGACAATAAGGCGCGACCCGTTGACGTCCCAATAATAGGGAGTCGAGTTCCAGGTTGAGTAATCACTTGCAACATACTATTACCAATACGTGCATGTACCACTCTGACTTTATCGCCATCAAGCGCTGAAACATAACTGGTAAAACCTGTATTTTTTGTTAGCTCATCAAGGGCTTCTAAAGTCATATCAATCAGTGGATTCATACCACGAGCACGATGCGCTAGCTCCATGATCAATAAACCTGGCCTATAAATTGGGGCATTATCTTTCTTTTCCAACAAGCCCAACTCCGCCATTTGTTTCAATAAACGAGAGGCAGAACTTTTTGGCATTCCCAATTCATTAACCAGTGTTGTCACTGTTAGCTCGTTACCCGAACGCAGAAACAAACGATAAACATCAACAACACTCGATAAGATACTCATAGCGGGGGATCCTGAGCTAATAAGTGATAACTTTGCGGCTTTCTATCCCTTAGATAGGGAACACTTAAGCGAGTATGCGCCTGTGCAAGGAAATCAATTTCACCCATTAGTAAGGCTTCGCCATCACAGTGAGCCTCGCAAAGTACTTGTCCACGAGGCCCTAACACTTTACTACCACCGAAAAGATGTAAATCACCCTCATGACCCCAGCGATTAACAGCCATCACATGCGTGCCATTTTCTAAAGCACGGCAGGCGCTATTGATGTCCCAGACATCTCTATCTTGTACACACCATGCTGAAGGGGCTAACAGTAGCTCCGCCCCTTGCAAAGTTAAGATGCGTGCAACTTCTGGGAAGCCCATGTCATAACAGATCATGACACCAATCTTGCCGATTGGTGTCTCAAATACCGGAAAGCTGTTACCACAGCTAAACCATTGTTTTTCTATACCAAATGCATGTACTTTACGAAATACACCACTAATGCCATTACAGCCGGGGTTCCATACTCCAACGGAGTTATAGATATCCCCTAAATAGTGACCGCGCTCGACAAACCCACTCACTATGGTTATATTCAATCGGGTTGCTAGTGCGCTAAACAGGGTATAAGTCTCACTGCCTTCACTGTCACTCAGATCCCACAATTTGGTTGATAACAGATCGCCGCGGTAGCCCGTTGTCGCTAATTCAGGAAAACAAATCAATTTTGCCCCCTGCTTCGCCGCTTGTTCGCAAAATTCAGCCATTCGCTGTAAGTTACCCTGTTTATTGCCTAATTCAGCGTTGAATTGAGCAAGAGCAACCTTAACCGTGTTATTTTTCATCGCAAAACCCTTAGTCTACGTGTTTTACTTTGCGAAAATGAACGGTATCTACACCTTTAACTTTCGCTTGCCAGCGCATAGCAATCCAATAAATTACCGCACCAGTCAGCAACGAGTTCAATGCAGGTACACCAAAGTCAGCATTAAATGGCCCCAACTCAGAGGTTGCCCAACCAACGATAACCGCCAATAACCACACAAAAAGAGTAATCGGGTTATAAGCTTCACAGCTTGGCGGTAAAATGCCTTGTTCGCGAGTGATATCTAATTCTTTTCTATCACGTTTTAGTAAATAATAATCCACGACCATAATGCCGGCAACCGGTGGAATTGCGATACCTAAGTAGATTAAGAAACCGATGAAATTATCTAAAATGCCTAACATTGATGCGATTGTACCGAAAATACCGATAACCCAAGTCAGGTAACGACGGTCAAAATGCTTATTAAAAATCGCATTAAGTAAGGTAGAAAAGCCTAATGATGATGAATATAGATTGATATCATTCATCTTGATTGTTGAGAAGATAACAATTGATGCGCCAAGTAAGCCTGTCAACGCCATCATCAAATCGAACACTTGGCTAGTTCGTAATGCCAGTGCCATCAAAACAGCAATCATATTAACGAAAAGTTCACCAAAAAATGTGCCGATAAGCGTCATCCAAAACACATCTTTGGGTCCCTTCATAAAGCGGCTAATATCTGGTGTTGTCACAGCCGCGATAATAAACCCACCAGCAACCATCGTAATTGCGGCAGGCATTGTCATAAGTGGTCCGGCAGGTTCGGTTGCATTAATCAATGTGCTAATGTCATGACCCGATAATAAATTATAAGTTACCCAACCTAATGCAAATAAAAATAGCGGCGTTGAGATATTGGCAGTAATAGATAAAAATCGATACCCATATACTGTTATAACTGTCACCGCAATACCTGTAATAAGTGACCAAGTCCCTGGTGTTAGCACGTTAGTCGCTTTATACATACCATCCGCAAAGAAGCCATTTTGTACGCCAAACCACCCCATTAAGGAGATTGCAATCGCACCTCCAATTAATGCAGAGCCTAACTTACCAAATCCAGCCCATCTCGAAAGTAGACTGATTGACATTCCTTCACGGCAAGCAGCCGCTCCAAGACCCCAGCTAACGACCTGTAAAATTACAGAACCTAGCATAGTGGCCCAAAACGCCTGCCAAAACGTTAATCCATAACCGAGAGCTGCACCTAACATCACTTGCGAAACACAAGCTAGCGCCCCAATACGTAGAATCAACACTTCATAAAATGGTCGACGAGCACTTTGAGGTACTCGAGCCAAAGAATAATCTTCACCTACTTTATTCGCCATATATTGCACCTGCTGTGTGGTTGTCTTTGCTTTATTTAGCTGGCTTATTATAAGTTCCATTAGATGGAACTAGGTTTCATTTATTCTATATGCAAATAATATCCATGATCGATACCAAATCGCAAGTAGAATTTATCTTTTCAGATGTTTTTTTATTATGAGTTAATTAATTGAATGTTGAAATACAGAGAAGTAAAAAAAAATAGACCGATAAATGAACAGGTTAAAATTCACTCATTAGATTAGCAGAATTTGACAAAAAAAGACGTGTTCCATTAAATAGGACTATTCTTGAGTGAAATTTTCATGAGAAAATATAAAACTTAAGGAATTATTATATAGAAAGTGAGCTATTATTTTGAATATATTCCTATTGATAACAAAACATCAGCGAAGGAAATAAGCATTCCCTTCGCCATACCGAAACAATTGAATACATAAAATCTCTATGGGTACCTGTTCTTAAAAACTATCCATTGTTAATTTAAAGTGAGTATCCATTTTCAATCCTGTACCGACATGATCTTTTCTTTCAATTGCATATAAAATATCAAAATGTATGTCGATTATTTTTTTATGCTCTTCATGGTTGTTTTGATTCAATAATCCTGCGGATATAGAACCACCTAACGCACCTCTAAGCGCTTTTAGCATCAGTCCATATAACGGATTTTGAGATATTTCAGCTAATGCCAAGTGAAAAGCAATATCACTTTGAATAAACAGATCCCAATCATTCGAAACCAAAAGAGATTGCTGCATTTTATCGGTAATTTTTCTTAAATGAATATAATCATTTTTATTACCATGGATTGCCGCTAATACGGCAGAATCAACTTCAATGGCACGCCTAAGCTCTAAAACTTGGCGATAGTTAACCTGCTGTGTAACTATCGCATGATTAAAAATAGTTTCTAACGGGTTTGAGTTTAATTTTTGTATCTTTGGTTTTTTTCCACTACTGATATCTAAAATACCTAATATTGAAAGACTTTGAAAAGCCTCTCTAACAACCCCTCGGCTAACACCTAAACGTTCAATTATCTCTTTTTCACTTGGTATTTCATCACCTGGATTGAGATTAGATTGAGAAATTAAAGATAAAACATAGCTTCTAACTTGCTCTGAAAGAGTTTGTTTTTCAATTAAAGGATGCAATTTAAAACCCTCAATAACATCATTATCTATTTAATTTAAAATAAAAAATAAGACAATCACTCTATTTTAAGAAAATAATAAAATTAGAGTCTTATCACAGATCCTATATTACCCCTCTTTCAATATTAAAGCCAGACTGTTAGCCTGTATGACAGGTTGATAGTAAGATAGATGAATGTGGATATTAATAGGAGAATGATATGAATGTCGATAACGAACTATTTAATAAGATTAAAAGTACCCTACCAGTGGCTCTGCTAGGTGATATTTTGGACGAATTAGGATTACAGCATCAGTTCTTACCACCTATACTGAAGCCATTATCTGAAGATATGAAAATTGTGGGTAGAGCTATGCCCGTACTTGAATCCGATTATATGCTACCTCCAGATGTGAAATCTAATGGCCCATTAGGAAATAAAGATTTTGGTATTATGTTTGAAGCATTAGATAGCTTAAAAGATGGTGAAGTATATATCGCGTCAGGATCCTCACATAATTATGCTTTATGGGGAGGATTAATGACAACACGGGCAAAAAAACTTAATGCCGCGGGCGCCATTATTTATGGCTATTCAAGAGATAAAAGAGAAATACTTGATCTAGACTTCCCTGTATTTTCTCTAGGTAGCTACGCACAAGATCAAAAGATTAGAGGAAAAGTATTAGATTATCGAGTCCCAATTAAAATTAATAATATTTTAATTGAACCTGGAGATTTAATTGTTGCAGATGAAGAAGGAGTATTAATCATTCCTAAAAATGTAGAAACCTACGTTATTGAAAAAGCATTTGAAAAACAAAAAATGGAAAATAAAGTTCAGCAAGAAATAGCTAAAGGAATGAGTGCGGTTGAAGCATATAATAAATTTGGTGTTATGTAATAAAAACATAAATTTATATATTTTATTTTCAAATAATCATAAATGGGCATGTTATTATTTTAAAGGTGATTTATGTTTAAAAAAATAAGATGGAATTTAGTTTTATTCATTTCTCTTGGAGGAATGATAAACTATATGGATCGCTCTGCATTTGCTATTGCAGCACCCGTTTTTTCTAAAGATTTAAATCTAACACCAAGCGAAATGGGAATACTCTTTAGCAGTTTTTCAATTGGATACGCTCTATTTAATTTCATTGGTGGATATGCATCAGACAAATACGGTCCAAAAAAAGTTTTTGCAATAAGCATGGCACTTTGGTCTATATTTTGCGGTATGATCGGAATAACTGTTGGTTTTATTTCAATGCTCGTTATTCGTACGTTATTTGGTGCTGCCGAAGGTCCCTTTGCCGCAACACTTAATAAAATGGTTAATAACTGGTTTCCCAAAAAAGAAGTTGCTACAGCTATCGGCGTAGCAACTGCAGGTAATCCGATCGGTGGTGCTATAGCTGGTCCAATAATGGGAATGTTAATAATCACGACAGGATGGCGTGTTGCATTTTTCATACTTGCCGCAATTGGTTTTATATGGCTAATTGGATGGTTGAAAATTGCTAAAGATAAACCAGAGCAACATAATAAAATTTCGAAAGAAGAACTGGATTATATTTTAAATGATGATAAAGATACAACTTCAAAAAATATAAACAATATTTCCAAACCATTATCTTTTTATATAAAAAGCCCAACGATATTAGCGACCACACTTGCATTCTTTAGTCTAAACTATATTTTATTTTTCTTTCTATCTTGGTTTCCAAGCTATTTATCTAATGTTCAAAACCTTAGTATAAAAGATATGAGTATAGTAAGTGTTATACCTTGGCTATTAGGAGCAATTGGGATGGCCTTAGGAGGTATTCTTTGTGACTATGTTTTAAAGAAAACAAATAAACCTTTGTTTTCAAGAAAAATTGTTTTAGTGAGTTGCTTAGGAATATCCGCAATTCTTGTGTTTCTTGTTGGCAATGTTACTAGTGTTGAAAGCGCCGTAGCATTAATGGCATTTGGAATATTCTTTCTATATCTATCTGCCACAACCTATTGGGCAATATTACAAGATACCGTTGCAAAAAATAATATAGGGGCTGTAGGTGGATTTGTACACTCCATGGCTAATATTGCCGGCATAATAGGTCCAATTATTACAGGCTATATAATTGAATGGTCTGGAATGTATAGCATTGCATTTTTTGTCGCAGGTGGAATCGGTGTAGTCGGTGCTATTAGTGTCGCACTGTATGTTAAACCTCTCAATCTCAATAACTAAGAAATATCTAATCAAAAAGGTTAATGATTATGAAACTAGGATTTGGTTTATATAGGCATATGCTTAATGATGAACACTACGCTTTTGCAAAACAATGTGGTGCAACACATATCGTTGTCCATATGGTCGATTACTTTAATAACAATGATAGATTCTCGCGTAGTGACCAACCGATCGGTGACAATGAAGGTTGGGGAACCGCTATTGGCGATATTTGGTCAATCGAAGAATTAATCAAAATCCGAGATCGAATGCAAGAATTTGGCTTAACATTTTACGCCATCGAGAATTTCGATCCTTGTCATTGGGATGATATTTTATTTGATGGGCCTAAAAAATTAGATCAACTTGAGATCGTCAAAAATATCATTAGAAATGTCGGAAAAGCTGGTATTCCTGTCTTTGGATATAATTTTAGCTTGGCAGGGGTTGCTGGTAGAGTCATAGAAAATAAAGCGCGAGGTGGCGCACAAACAGTTGGCTTGTCAGGGATCACTGAAGATATTTTAAAACCCATGCCTAATAATATGGCATGGAATATGAGCATTAGTAGCCAAGGTGATGGTTACCGCCCTGAAACAACAACAAAACAACTCTGGGAAAGATTAACATGTTTTTTAAACAATATTATTCCTGTCGCAGAAGAGTCGGGTGTTCGTTTAGCCGCTCACCCAGATGATCCGCCATTAGACTTCGTTAGAGGGCAACCAAGGCTGGTTAATCAGCCCCATTTATATCAGAAATTACTTGATATAAATCCAAGCAAATCAAACGCATTAGAATTTTGCCTTGGAACCATTGCTGAAATGTCAGAAGGTAATGTTTATGAGGCTGTGCAACAATATGCGAGTCAAGATGCGATGGCTTACGTGCATTTTAGAAATGTTAAAGGTAAAGTCCCCCACTACCATGAAACCTTCATTGATGAAGGGGATATTGATATGTTAAAAATATTAACTATTCTCAAAGAAAATAACTATACAGGAGTATTAATCCCTGATCATACCCCTCAAATGGCATGCGATGCCCCATGGCACGCAGGAATGGCTTATGCCATGGGCTATATGCAAGCGTTACTTAAGGTTCTGAAATAACATAATGAGCTATCTCATCCTCAACCAGTAAAAGGTCGAGGATGAGATTTTTGGCAAATAATATATTGATTACTCTCTTGCTAATGCATCAATTGGATTCAACTTTGCCGCATTACGTGCTGGAAGAAAACCAAAAATAACACCAATAGCAGTAGAGCAAAGAAAGGCACTGAGTAAGGCAATAGGATCAAACGAAAATGTCCACCCAGGCAATGCCATTTGAGCGATTAAGCTGATGCCATAGGATAAACCAATCCCCATCAATCCCCCCATTAAGCACACTAAAACGGCTTCAATAAGGAATTGTTGCATCACATCGCTCGTTCGCGCCCCAACCGCCATGCGAATACCTATCTCGCGAGTTCGTTCAGTCACAGAAACGAGCATAATATTCATCACGCCAATACCACCAACCACCAATGAAATAACAGCCACTAACGTGAGGAATAACTGCATGGTACGGGTGGTTTTTTCTGCGGCTTTAACATAAGTATCAAGGTTAAAGGTAAATGTATCTTTCTTGCCATGACGTAAAGCTAGCAAACGATTCAACTGCTGCTCAGCCACCTGCGCATCAGCCCCTTCGTTCACTCGCACAACAATCGTATCGTAATAAGGGCGATTTAGGATTTTACTGTTCACTGTCGTATCGGGTAGCCAAATAGAGAGGCTATTATTGGAACCAAAGGCTGATTTTTGCTCCTCTAGCACGCCAATGATAGTTGCGGGCATATTACCAATAAGCAAGGTTTCACCAATCACTTTATCCTGTCGTGGAAAGAAACGTCGCTTAGTGTTCGCATCAATCACAACAACTTGCGATCGTCTATCGACCATATCTTTTGAAAAGCTCATTCCTTCTGCAAATTTATTCGCATGGACATTAAAATAGTCTCGCCCTATCCCTGATAATTGAGCGGGCGCATCTAAGTTTCCTTTGCGTAAACGCGTTGTATTTGACAGTACCCCTGAAGCTGCATGCACATAAGGTTGTTTCGCAATAGCGTCAATGTCTGAGGCTTTAAGTGATTGACGGTTTTCAGCATCATCACTACCAAAATCGGTTCCAGGATAGATAGAGATGGTATTTGTTCCAATGGATTTAATATCATTAAGTACCATACCCTGCGCGGCATCACCAATAACCATAATGGAAACCACGGAGGCAATACCGATAATAATTCCTAACATTGTCAACAACGTGCGCATTTTATTGACGACCATTGCTCGCCATGCCATTAGCAAAGCTTCGCTAAAGCGCCCAAAAACTTGCCCTATGGTCAGTTTTCTTACAGATGATTTTGCTATAGATTTAACGCGTTGCGTCGATACACCACCTGAATCACTAATGATTTCACCATCTTTTATCTCCACAATGCGTTCAGCCTGTTGTGCGATTTTTGGGTCATGAGTGACGATAATAACCGTGTGTCCTTGAGCGCAGAGGTCTTTTAAGATTTTCATCACCTCTTCACCAGAGTGACTATCGAGAGCGCCTGTTGGTTCATCGGCCAAAATGACTTGCCCGCCATTCATCAATGCTCTAGCAATACTCACGCGTTGTTGCTGCCCGCCGGACAGCTGGCTAGGCCGGTAATCGATGCGCTCACCAAGCCCGAGTCGATGGAGTAATTTCGCAGCACGTTCTCGTCGTTGCGCCTTACCTGCTCCTGCATAAACGGCAGGAATTTCAACATTTTGTTCTGCTGTTAGATGACTGAGTAAATGATAGCGTTGAAATATAAAACCAAAGTGTTCTCGGCGAAGTTCGGCAAGGCTATCATTATCTAAAGTGGCTGAATTTTGTTCAGCAACAAGATATTCCCCAGAAGATGGCTTATCTAAGCATCCAATGATATTCATCAATGTTGATTTACCGGAACCCGATGCCCCAATAATCGCAATCATCTCACCGGCGTTTATTTTAAGCGAAACATCCTTTAGCACGGTTATTTCGTTTTCACCTTCGCCATAACGCCGAGTTATCCCTTTAAGCTCTAATAATGCCGGCATCATTAGCTCTCCGTACCACTACGGCCAACAATAATTTTTTCGCCTTCATCTAATCCTTTAACGACTTCAACATAAACATCATTGCGGCTGCCTATTTCAACTTGTTTTTTTTCTGCTTTATCATCTTTGAGCACTTCGACCTCATACACTTGGGGTGAAACTTCATCCCCTAAAGCTGAAAGCGGTAATAACAATACATTTTTGCGTGAATCTAGCTCAATGATGACCTGAGCAGTCATTTGTAATTTCAATAAATGCTGAAGATTAGGCACTTCAAAACGAGCATAATAAAAAATGGCATCATTAATTTTTTCTGGGGTGGGTAAAATATCTTTCAATTCCCCCGAGAATTTTTTATCTGGCGCACCTAAAACTGTAAAGGATGCAGGTTGCCCCGGCTCTAAGTAAATCACATCCGCTTCAGAGACTTCTGCTTTCACCAGCATAGTATTGAGATCAGCAAGGGTTAAAATTGTCGGTGCTTCTTGAGCAGCAATGACAGTTTGGCCTTGTAATGTTTTGATAAAAGTAACAATGCCATCCATTGGGGCTGTAATTTGTGTGTATTGTAGATTATTTTTTGCCGTATCTAATGTTGCTTGATTACGCTTAATTTGCGCTTGATACGTCACAACCTGTGCTTTTTTCACTTCAACATCGGTTCTGGCTTTATCTAGGTCTTGCTGAGCGACCGCTTGCATTTTCGCTAAGCTCAGATGGCGTTGATAGGTCACTTCAGCGAGTTTCAGCTCCGCTTTAGCCAATGATAAATTTGCTTCGAGTTCATGGGTCGTTTCTTGTGATTCAGTGACATCATTTTGGGCTTTTTTCGGGTCAATGACCGCCAGCAAGTCACCTTTTTTGACTTTATCGCCTTCTTTCACATATAACGCTTGTAATTGCCCACTAACCTGAGCACCGACGTCAACTTTACGCACAGCATCCAACTTTCCGGTAGCCAGTACCTGTTTATCGAGATCACCCCGAGTAACATCAACAGTCTGAAAGACTTCTTTTTGCTCACCACTTAAAAAAAACCAAGTCGTACCAAGTGCAATCAAAATGATCGCGATATAAATTGACCATCTTTTTTTTGATTTTGACTTCATCAAGAAATTATTCCTATGACAAAAAGAGGGCAACACGCCCTTTCTGAGAAAAATGATATAGCAGGTAATTTATCGTTTAGTTAAACATACTATATATTAATAATTGACTTATGGATTATAACCCATCGTTTTCGATAAGTTTCAATCACCTAGGCTAAACATAATTTGGGAGAAATGCCGCATATGCGATACTATCCAAAGAAGCATACCGCAGTATGCTTCTCAGATAGCTAAGAGAAGTCTCTATAATCAATACCCAACCGCGCTTTTAACAGCCAACACATACTCAAAATAACTCAAGTCACCGCTAAGCTTTGCCCCGCGCTAACCAAGCCACCCGTGAAAACATATTTTTCAGCTGTATTGGAATTGAATCGGGTCCTAATTCTGCTGAACGGTTGACCGTTGCTAATGCCATATCCGGTTTTGAGGTACGGGAAATGGCTTTTAGAATGACCCGACGTGTTGAAACCCTTGCATTTTCAGGGATGTCAGCAATTTCATGATATAAGCTTTTAAACCCTTCACGATACAGAAAGTGTTCCATATCCGGTGCAGGCAACATGGTCAGACGATCCCTATCTGGGTCGTTCATTTTATTAGCATAATGTGTCGCTGTTGCAGCATATTTTCGCCCTGCTTCGTCTCCATCAGTAAGCACATGCCATTCTATACCCATTTTATTGGCGAATTTTAATAATGGCTTCAGCCCACTTTGCGCAAAAGCGATAACTTTTATTCCTTCCGTTTCGAAAAAATAATTACACTGTCTTGCAAACTCACTCATCAGCCAAATTTCCGTTTCGCCTTCAACCAATAGCCAACAACGGGCAAATAATGCAGAGGGGCGATTGAAACGAATATGAAAGGAAATTTTACGCAGTTCTTCTGTACTCAAACCATTTTCATTTAAACGATACGCTGAAACTTTATTTGAGTTTCGAACTAGTCGGCACAGGCTTTCAACAGGGACTTGTGATAACAATTCACCGGAATTCGTGGTTGTAATACGCTGTAATGAAAACAGGTTTAATAAACCCCATGCAATGGATAGCATTATTGGGTGGAGGCGAGTTTCAGGATCTTCGACAATAATTAATGGGCGAGCATATTTATCAAGGGTAATATTCCCTTTGGCTTGAAGTAATGATGAAAACATCCCAAGGATAATTAATCGAATATTGCGTTGGTTTGGCTTTGCCACCAAACGATTAATATTATCGAGTGCTTTCCAGCCACGTTTACGCGGTTCTAAATTAATGATGCTGTCATCAAGCTTAAATACATGACTACTTTGCCCAGTAAAATAATGGCTCAGCAATTGCTGCATTGCATCAACGCCATCACTTAAATCTTCATTGCTTAAACGTTCAGGATTATCCACCAACGCATGAGTTAATTCTTTGATTTGATTATTGAAAACATCGCGTACTTCTTTTTTACCTGAAACAATAGTTTCTGGGTTTAAACTTTGTAAAAAGCGCGCATCCCGTAAACGGATCACCGGGTATAACCGCACAATTTCTTTTATATATTTACCAACACTATCTAAAGATAATTTATTACCACCTGAGTTTAAAAAATTGCGCTCAATTGCAATGCTATCATCATCTTTTAGTTCTGCGCTGACGCGGTAAAAAATATGTTTTAAATCATCATCGCTGTCTATCCATACTGACGCCAAATTTTTAAATCGAAAAGATTGGTGGCGGCCTTTTTTTCTTTCACAAAATTTTAGGATAATCTGCAATGAACGATAACGTGTATCTTCAACACCGGTAGGGTGATGAAAATCATATTTATTGAATTGATAACCTTGATGCTCTGGAGAAAGTAATATATCAAGCGCATCGAGTAAACTTGATTTTCCCCACGAATTTTCACCTATTAATACAGTGTTATTATCGAGTACCAAAGAGAGTCGATTAATCCCTCTAAACCCATATATCTCTACACGTTCTAGATACATATATCCCTCTCCTTGTAATATGTTTTTTAATGTACTCGTCATACTTCAAGTTGCAGGATTGTTGACTACGCTCATTCGCGATAGTCGCAAACCAATCCATCTTATCAAGATAATCCTAAGCGTTGACTAGTAACAACCCCTAGATAATCTTAGGTATCATAGAATAGATAAAGCTTACTCATTAACCTTTAGCATTACTATAAGAGCACCCGCAAAATAAAAAATTCACAACAAAATAGACAACTGTATTGAGCATCTATTTTTAGTGTTATAAAATGGTTAAACTTTATTTTTTAGTGTTTTTACCCTACTTTTAGTTATCTAATAGATAAAAAGACGTTTGTAACTAAAAGCGTTTTAGCATCACACGCTAAATTACTTGCATGTTTCGATCGATATCGTTGAAGATATGCTGCCATAAGTCATTGTTAATGGGATAAATTATAAGGATGCTAAAATGTATTCAGGATTACTAATTATTCTTCTACCGTTAACACTCGGTTATTTAATTTCTATAAAAAATAAAAACATGCTCCATATCGTTCATCGCTCTCTTAACTCGATGGTGTACGTGATTTTATTTTTAATGGGAATTACCCTTGCGTTACTTGAAAACTTAAGTGCCCACTTAGTTTCTATTTTGATTTATGCCGTAACCTTTTTTGGCTGCATTTTTTCCTTAAACCTAATTTCATTATTATTACTGGATAAACTCGATCCGTGGACAATTCCACAACATAAGCAAGAAAAGCCCCCCTCTCGCATTAAAATGGTATTGGAATCTTTGCAACTGTGTGGCGTGCTATTACTCGGTTTTCTTATTGGTTTAACGGGATTTAAATTCCTGCATTATGCAGATAAAGGAAGCCAAATCGCGTTGATGCTGCTGCTATTATTAGTGGGAATTCAGCTTCGTAATAGCGGTATGAGTATCAAACAAATTCTCATTAATCGCCGTGGGACAACTATTGCTGTCGTCATGGGTGTCAGTGCCTTAGCTGGAGGTGCTATTGCTGCGGTTTTACTCGGTTTACCCGTCAAAGTCGGTCTTGCTCTCGCTTCTGGATTTGGCTGGTATTCGTTAACGGGCATTGTCCTCACTGATGCTTATGGTCCCGTCATGGGTAGCGCCGCCTTTTTTAACGATCTCGCCAGAGAACTCGCTGCTATCATGCTGATCCCTTTGATTATTAACCGCTACCGTTCTACCGCGCTTGGCATTTGTGGGTCAACATCGATGGACTTCACACTCCCGGTTTTACAACGTAGCGGTGGTGTTTCGATTGTTCCGGCCGCTATCGTTCATGGCTTCGTATTAAGTCTTATTACGCCAATTCTCATGGCATTCTTTACATAAGTAGAATTTCAGTCACAATAGCCGTTAATTTGCGTGAAACAGGAAATTAACATGACTGACAAACAACGTGTATTAGTGCTAGGCGCTAGCGGCTATATTGGGCAGAATCTTATCCCTAAGCTGATAAATGAAGGCCATGAAGTTACAGCTGCTGCTAGACGTGTAGACTGGATGCTATCTCAAGGGTGGCAAGATGCACGCTGTATTTATGTTGATTTACATGACCCTGAAACACTCAAGGGCGTGATGAAAGAAATCGATACAGTTTATTTTCTTGTCCATAGCATGGCGGATCAAGCAAACCTAATTGAACGTGAACGCACAGCGGCGCGAAACGTACAACAAGCTCTTGATGACTCAGATGTTAAACATGTTATTTATCTTAGTGCATTACAGCATGGTCACAGCTATTCCCCTCACCTTATTGCAAGACGCCTAACCGGTGATATTTTGCGAGAAAGTAAAGTGCCAGTGACCGAGGTTCGCACGTCAATCATTGTCGGTTCGGGATCAGCTGCCTTCGAAATCATGCGAGATATGGTCTATAACCTCGCAATTTTAACGCCACCACGTTGGGTTCGCTCAAAATCATCCCCTATTGCACTGGAAAATATTCTGCATTACTTAACGCAGATTGCTCAAACGCCAATTACTGACGATCGTATTTTTGATGCCGCAGGCCCTGAATATATTAGCTATCAAGAACTGTTTAAGCGCTTTATTAAAGTCAGTGGAAAACGTCGTTTACTGGTGCCGATCCCAATCCCTGTCAGTATGATCTCCGTCCATTTTATTAGTTTGATCACCTCGGTTCCACCGTCGATAGCGAAAGAATTAATTCAAGGATTACAACACGATCTTCCTGCTGATGATAAAGCGCTACGCGAGTTGATCCCACAAACGCTCATTTCCTTTGATGATGCAGTAAGGGCGACATTGGCAGAAGAATCCGCAGCCGTTGATAATGCCGATTGGGGTTATGATCCTGAAGTCAGAAAACGCTGGCGTCCAGGTTATGGGTTCTATCCAAAGCAAGCAGGTTCAACATTAGGAACGACGGCATCTTCAGAGTCTCTTTGGCATGTCATTCAACAGATTGGTGGAAAAGAAGGCTACTTCTACGCCAATGGCTTATGGAAAACGCGCGCTATCATGGATGATATGATGTTGAATAAAGTCAAATATGGCCGACCTGATCGCGAAGAGCTGCAGCTGGGTGATGAAATCGATGGCTGGCGTGTGATTAATCTCGAACCTAACAAGCAACTGAGTTTAATGTTTGGCATGAAAGCACCTGGATTAGGTCGCTTAACATTTACCATTCACGATAGCGGGAGTCGCCGTTCTATCGACGTTAGAGCTTGGTGGCACCCTGCTGGCTTTTGCGGATTATTGTATTGGTTTGCCATGATGCCAGCTCATTTATTTATTTTTAAAGGCATGGCTAAGCGTATTAGTGAGTTAGCCTTCGAGCGGGACAAACAACTTGCTGCACAGCAACAAACAGCGCATCTGTCCTCAAAGTCAGAATAATTTTAGCGTAAAAACCAAATTTTTATGCATATTTTATTGCATAAATATGCTTACAGGATTAATATCGCGGTAGTTGAAAAGGATATTATTGGTAAGCATGAGCATTCAATTAAAAAACATAAACTGTTTCTATGGTTCTCATCAGGCACTCTTTGATATTAATCTTGAGTGTTCTGCTGGGGAAACCATGGTATTACTCGGTCCAAGCGGTGCCGGCAAAAGTTCTTTGCTGCGGGTATTAAACTTATTGGAGATGCCACGTTCAGGTAACCTGAACATTGTGGGTCAACATTTTGATTTTACCTCTGCGCCAGAAGCGAAAGCTATCCGTGAGTTACGCCAAAATGTGGGAATGGTTTTCCAACAATACAACTTGTGGCCGCATCTCAGTGTCATGGATAACCTGATTGAAGCCCCTTGCCGTGTATTAAAATTATCAAAGCAAGAAGCCCAAGCAAAAGCCTCTAAACTATTAGAGCGCCTACGCTTATCGCAGTTTTCCGAACGCTATCCACTCCATTTGTCGGGTGGTCAGCAACAACGCGTTGCGATTGCTAGAGCTTTAATGATGGAACCAAAAGTCCTTCTGTTTGATGAACCAACAGCGGCGCTTGACCCAGAAATTACAGCGCAGGTTGTTGATATTATTCGCGAGTTATCTGCTACTGGTATCACCCAAGTAATTGTAACCCACGAAGTTGAAATCGCACGTAAAACAGCAAGTCGCGTGGTGTATATGGAAAATGGTCATATTGTAGAGCAAGGGGATGCGAGCCATTTCGCCACCCCCCAAACTAAAGCATTTGCAAACTATTTATCCCATTAATGCATTTGTTTCGTTAACGCTTTCAATTTAATAAAAAAGCAGTTTCACTAATAGGTATAGGAATAAGCAATGAAAAAAATTATATTAGCTGCGCTGCTAGGCGCTATAACCCTATCAGCAACTGCTGCGGAAAAAGAAACGATCCGTTTTGCAACAGAAGCGACTTATGCACCCTTTGAAATGTTTGACAGCAATAACCAAATCGTGGGTTTTGATGTTGATTTAGCCAATGCGGTCTGTGCAAAAATGAATGCGAACTGTACATTCACACACCAAGCATTCGATAGCTTAATTCCAAGTTTGAAGTTCCGTCGTTTTGAAGCCTTAATGGCAGGTATTGACATCACCCCAGAACGTCAACAACAAGTTGATTTTACTGATACATACTACCCGAACTCAGCGCAATTTATTGCTGTAAAAGAAAAAATCGCGTCTGTTGATCAGCTAAAAGACAAGAAAATTGGTGTTCAAAATGGTACAACGCACCAAAAATACATCATGGAACAACATAAAGGCATGACCACGGTGCCTTATGATAACTACCAATCTGCCATTTCAGATCTACAAAATGGCCGTATTGATGCGGTATTTGGTGATACAGCGGTTGCAGACGAATGGTTAAAAGCAAAAGGTAACGATAACTTAGCGGCAGTTGGCGATAAAGTCACTGACCCACAATATTTCGGTATCGGCTTAGGTATTGCTGTTCGTAAAGGTAACAAAGAGCTGCTAGATAGAATGAATAAGGCATTAGCCGAAGTGAAAGCTGATGGTACTTATGATGTTATTTATAAAAAATGGTTTGAGCAATAATCGATATAATTAATGAGCAACTTTATATTTTTAACGAGTGCCGCCGGTATCACCGTCGGCCTTGCTGTTTCTGCCTTAATACTTGGGTTAATTCTTGCCATGCTATTTACCGCATGGGAGTCTGTACGCTTTAAACCTCTTGCATTTCTAGGCACTTGCACAGTAACACTGATCCGCGGTCTACCAGAGCTACTGGTTGTCCTATTTGTTTACTTCGGGACATTACAGCTCATTAATATGCTGGGGGATGGTATTGCCATTAACCTTGGCTTTTGGCAAACCACATTACAGGTTGATCCCAGTATCTTCTTCGCTAATAGCGGGGAGTTTGACTTCACGCCATTCATTTGTGGTGTCATCGCCCTTGCGCTACTTTATGCATCCTATGCATCTCAAACCCTAAGAGGCGCTTTAAAAGCAGTCCCTTATGGTCAATGGGAAGCCGGTTTGGCTCTTGGGCTTAATAAGCGCACTATTTTCTTTCGTTTTATTATGCCGCAAATGTGGCGCCATGCGCTTCCGGGTCTCGGTAATCAATGGCTGGTCTTATTAAAAGATACCGCCTTGGTTTCTCTGATCAGCGTGAATGATTTGATGCTACAAACTAAGACTATCGTTAATCGCACCAATGAACCTTTTACTTGGTATGCCATTGTCGGGCTTATTTATTTGGCGATTACATTATTAAGCCAGTTAGTCCTAAAACGTATTGAATTACGCACTACGCGTTTTGAGCGGAGTGAGTCGAAATGATAGATTTAATACTTAAGATTTTACCCGGGTTACCAACAAGTTTATCGCTAACATTTAGCGCATTATTTGTCGCTTTTGTCCTAGCCATATTTTTAACGTTAGTATTATCCCTTAAAACACCGTTTGTATCCCAAGCGGTTAAAGTCTATATCACGCTATTTACTGGAACACCTTTATTGGTGCAATTCTTCTTGATTTACAATGGCCCAAGCCAATTTAAATCTTTACAGAATTACCCAATGCTGTGGGACTTTATCTCTACCCCTTGGGTATGTGCGATGATCGCGCTTGCATTAAACAGCGCGGCTTATTCAACATTACTTTTTCATGGTGCGGTAAAAGCGATTCCATCAGGGCAATGGCAATCTTGCCAAGCGTTAGGAATGAGCAAGCTACAAACTATGCGCATAATCCTACCTTATGCGTTTAAGCGCTCGCTGTCGTCTTACTCTAATGAAGTGGTTCTGATATTTAAAAGTACCTCATTAGCCAGTACCATCACGATGCTCGATATTATGGGCTACAGCCAGCAAGTCTTTGGTCAAACGTGGGATGTCATGGCATTTGTTGCTGCGGGGATTATTTATCTGGTCGTCAATGCGATATTAACGATTGTTATGCGCTTAATTGAACGTAAAGCGCTGGCCTTTGAGCATCGTTCTTAACTGACTTATTATTAACTTTTAAATGTAGAAGCTTGGTGTAAAGGCCAAGCTTTTATTTTTGAATTTTTTCTAATAAAGTTAACACTTCATAGTGTGCAGTATGCGGAAACAAATCAAATAACTGAACTTTAGAGACTTGATAACCACTCAATAATGTTAAGTCTTGAGCCATAGTTTGTGCATTACAGCTTGAATAAAGAATATATTCTGGCTGCATCTGCGATAAGTATTCGCATAATATCTTACCGATACCGCGTCTTGGTGGATTAACTAATACCAACTGGGGTACGTCTTGATGACCGACCGCAAATTGAGTGGAATCTAGTGCTTGAAACTCCACATGTTGTAAACCCAATTCAGAAGCTGATTGACGGGCACAGGCAATTGCGGGGGCACTAATTTCAATCCCCGTTAATTTGGTTTGCTTTTGTGCACAATGAAGACCGAATCCACCGACTCCACAAAATAAATCCCATAAGCTGATAATTTTCAGCGCATTAACCCATTCTCTTGCCGTTTGATAGAGTTTCGCTGCAACCAGAGGATTAGTTTGAAAAAAACTTTGCGGTCGGATAAATAGTGGAACTTGATTAAACTCTTCGCGCAAAACATGTTGCGTGGTGAGCATGATTTCTTGCGCGCCCTCAAGTATCGCCATATGAGTGGGCTGAATATTGGCGGTGATAACGGATAATTCAGGTAATTTAGCTTGTAACCACGGTAATGCATTGGTTAATTGTTCAAGTTTTTTTTCTGAGCGTAAGACAAAACGCAACATAAATTGCCCAGAGTGCCAGCTTTGGGTCAAAAGAATGTATTTCAGCTCTCCACGTTTACGTTCAATATTATAAGGTGTTAAACCTGCTTTAGCGATAAACGGGATTAATTCTGCAAAAACAGTAGCAAACTCGACGGGATATAGCGGACAATCCGTTAAATCAACCGCTTTACCATCACGATTAACAATACCCAGCACCGGTTTTTCAACACTCCCACTCACGACCATTTTGGCTTTATTACGAAACCGTTCGGCTTCGCCAGAGACAGGCGGTTCAAAAGTAGATTGATCGACTAAAGGAAGCAATGCTTGCAAATGATTTTGTTTTTGTGAAAGTTGTTGTTCTGGCGATAATTCGATCCATTGACAAGAACGACACTCCCCAGCGGTATATTTTTTACAATCCATATTCATCACTAAAGATTAATTTCACGAAATATTATATATAAATTTATTATTTCAATGAGCATGATTAATAAGAACCCTATGCCCTAAATAATTCAAGATGCAGGTAGACATAAGTATGTGGCTGACGCTAACGAGCGCAGTCAAGGACACCGTTACCTGAAATATAACGCGTATATCTAGTGAAGAATAACCGATGGTTTATCATCGAGATCAGATTCAGCGTCTTCGTCACTCTCTTCGCCATCTTCGGAAAATTCATCTTGATTTGAATACAGCAGATTATTACTAAAAATCTCAAAGATAATTGCAGCGATTTGGTCTTCTGCTTGTTGTAAGAAATGACAAAACTGACGATAGGTCATTCCCGCTTCAAGCGAAAAGGATTGGCTAACAACAAGTTTTGGCAAGTTTTCATTATTGATTTCAAGAAATACTTTTGCTGTTAATGAGCTGGCGTTGATTTGGCTGATGTTCGCCACTAACGTCACAATGGCAGTTGGCTTTAGCTCCGCAAGAGCAGAAAGCACAAGGACATTATTTAAAATATCGAGTTTTGCATCAAATATACCTTCGATATTTTGCATATGCGGTAAATGTAACGCAGAACATGAATCACACTCGAAATAAGACGTTTTGAGTTGGTCTAGCCATGCACGAAGTTGTGATATGTCTGGGTAACAAATAGAATCCATGAATAATAACCTTTTTAACGCTAAATAATAATTGTACTCACTCAATTTCAATTAGCCAGAGTACCAATCTCCGTAACTGTTAGTCATTTTACATCGAATGAGCCACAGAAAAGCGGATAATTTTCACACATCGTACCGCTAAACGCCAGTAAAACGATGCTTAGTCATGCTTTTCGTCTTTTTAATCCTCTTCCTCTTCCTCTTCATTTTTTCGGGCTTGTGATTTTGAAGGTTGTTTATTATCAATACCAAGGAAGCTTAATCCATGCACAGCACGCCAAATAATATTAATCATTGCAGGGATTAAACACCCAATACCGATAAATATCATTGCAACAATGACGCCTTGCTGCATCAGGGATTCCGGTAGCGTAAGGTAGTTATTCGTCACTAATAAAACAACGATTAACAATATTATTCCAATAGCTTCGAGTACCAAGACAGGTTTAGGCATATCCGCTAGCGAGCGCATCATCCCATTTGAATTTCTAGTTTCCGGTGTATTTTTGTTCATTTTGACTCCCGTAGCACAATAGATCTATTCATTTTTAACTCATCATTCGGATAGCTGAGCGAAGACAATACCCAAGCAACTTGAAGAATAACGGGTATATACTCACGAATTATATGTAATACCTATGGGTATGAAAGGAAAATTCGACTTTTATTTCTGAACTGATGTAGGCATAGTATTGGGCATTGTGATTAGAATCTGAGTTCGAATAAAAGGAGATACTATGTACACTGTTATTTTTGGTCGCCCAGGCTGCCCATATTGTGTTCGTGCTAAAGAGCTTGCTGAAAAACTCAAAAATGAGCGCGAAGACTTTGATTACCGTTATGTTGATATCCAAGCTGAAGGTATTTCAAAAGAAGACCTGTCTAAAACAGTAGGTAAACCTGTTGAGACCGTACCGCAAATTTTCATTGATGAGAAACATATCGGTGGCTGTACAGATTTCGAAGCTTACGCAAAAGAAAATCTGTCGCTGTATAAGTAATTAACCCAACCGGTTTTCTACTCAACAAGTAAGGCTGTATTCAATATTTATAGTCTTACTTGTTCTTTTTGTGCTATTTCCCCACTTTTTCACGACTAAATGCATTTTTTTTCATCACTTCGCGAACTTTCCTTTTTAGGTAGAGTCTTAATCTATGCCACTGCTTTTCTTTGATGTCCCCATGTTGAGGAGCCCGATAGCCAACTCTATGTTTTTAATGCTATCGGGTTTTTTATTGCCATAATATTTTTTATAGCCATAATAATAGCCATAAAAACTGATTACTCTCCTTGCAACGTAACGACAAGTCGGCGTTGTCCACCAAAATTACGATGTTCACAAAGATAAATCCCCTGCCAAATCCCCATATTTAAGCTTCCATTTGATATCGGAATACATAAGCTTGCGCCAAGTATGCTACTTTTCAGATGAGCAGGCATATCATCACTCCCCTCATAATCATGCTGAAAGTAAGGCTCATTTTCAGGTACTGCACGGTTAAAAAAACTTTCAAAATCTTGCCTGACGGTGTAATCAGCATTTTCATTGATGGTCAATGACGCCGATGTATGTTGAATAAAAATATTTAATAACCCTACTTTGACTAACTTTAATTCAGAAATTTGCCGTAAAACCTCATCAGTAATTAAATGAAAGCCTCTTTCTTTTGCGCTAAGTTGGATCTCTTTTTGCCACCACACGGTTCTTTCCTTTTTAAATTTAGGGTATTAAGCCAATATTATTCATATAAATTATTAACAAAATATAAATTTATTGCCAATATTAAGACAAAGGGACTTTACCTACTATGTCAGAGTCTTTAATCTCTCACACCTAGACTCTTCATACTTCAAGGGATACTTTGTTGGCTCGTTTTATTCACACGTCACATGTTGATATAGACGCTTTGTGACGCATTTTTTGCCACCTAGCCACACCTTAAATTATTTTGGGTATATACCGCACACATGTGTTTTACTAATCACCACTATTTCCGAGGTACTGAACCGTGTTGGAACAACTGAATCTGGATATGTTTAACCTGATCAATGCAACACCGGAGTCTGCTAGTGGCACGATTGCTATCGCAACCGTTATTGCTAAGCGCCTGATCCTTATTTTCCCTCTATTCACTGTTATCTGTTGGTTTTGGGGGGCGCCACAAAACATGACTCGCCAACGTGCTTTTGCCTGTAAAGCTGCATTTGCTATCGTGATAGGTTTGGTAATTTCGTGGATTGCAGGTTATGTTGCCCCCCATGAACGCCCATTCATGATGGGTATTGGCACTAATTTTTTAGTGCATGAGCCTACCCCCTCATTTCCAAGTAACCACGGTACGATTGTCTTTACTTTTGCCTTAGCATTTTTATTTTGGCTAAGAACATGGGTTGGGCTGGTCATGCTAATTCCTGCGATCATAATTGCATGGTCTAGAATTTACCTCGGCGTTCACTGGCCTTTAGATATGGTTGGCGCATTCATATTAGCGTTAATCGCTTGCGGTTTATCGCAAATTCTATGGTCAATTATTGGCTATAAAGTCCAAGCACCGATCACGCGTATTTACCAGCTTATTTTTGGCTCTTTAATCCGTAAAGGCTGGTTCCAGCCATAATCATTAAATTAAAAGTACTAGCTATATTTAATACTAGTACTTTTAATTTTCAAATATTGAGATAAATCAATTTTTTTATTTATTTTTCTTTGCCATTAAAAAAATATTCAAACTTACAGAACAGATTATCGAAACAATTAATTAACAAATATTTTGTTACGATTTTTAATTATTTTTTTCATCGAAAAAAAAGTCCCATTAGATTCTTGATCCTTTTAAGTAAATAATTAATACATATCATTGTCAGCATAATATGCTGCTATAATTAGTTGCCCACTAAACCACTTCTTATCATTAAATAAAAAACATAAAAATCAATTGATTACGCGATAAAAAAACAGACAAAAGCAATCACATAAAACACGTCAAAAAAAGTATTCATTCAAATTGTTGATAAATTAAACACGTCAGTAAAAAACATTAATATAATAATGTTTCTTTAAAGATAGATATCTTTCTTAATAACTACTCTTTATTAGCTTAATTAATTGAATATAAAAAAATCTTAAAAAAACATCCTAAGCGGAATTTTATTAACATTTCTATAAAATATAATGAAATCGTTTAATGATAGGAGATATTTCTCTTTTGAGATGGTGATCACGGCATTTTATTCTGGTAAAATGTAGATTCACACACTCAAAATCCATTTTTAAAAATAACTGACAAGATTACAAAACTGATTGAAAATGAATTTACTATTAATTCTAGTTTTATTCTCAATCAGCTTGTTACGTAGAAAAAAATCTAATTTAAATTAGGCGATTAATTGTTCGTACCAAAGATTAAAACAGCATAACAATGGCCCATTGTTATACAGAATAACTATTTTTTGACTTTTATTTCGGAGACTATTATGGATACAACTAAAGTTGGTTCCATCGACACAACAGCCTCACAAACTGGAGATAGCCGCACTTGGCGTAAAACAGACACGGTATGGATGCTTGGGTTATATGGTACAGCCATTGGTGCGGGTGTTTTATTTTTACCGATAAATGCAGGTATGAGTGGGTTACTCCCTGTTCTACTGATGCTGGTTTTAGCCTTCCCAATGACCTTCTTTGCTCACCGAGGCTTAACACGCTTTGTTTTATCTGGTTCTAAAAAAGGTGGGGACATCACTGAAGTCGTAGAAGAGCATTTTGGTCGCACGGCGGGTAACTGGATTACCCTGCTGTATTTCTTCGCAATCTATCCTATTTTGTTAGTTTATGGTGTATCCATCACCAATAACGTAAATAAATTTCTGACCGAATTATTAGGTGTTGCCGCTCCACCACGCTGGTTGTTGGCACTCCTTTTAGTTGGCGGGATCATGGCGATTGTCTCTTTTGGCGAAAAATATATCGTCAAAGTAATGAGTGTATTGGTTTTCCCATTTATTGCCGTTCTTGTCGCATTCTCTCTGTATATGATCCCTTATTGGAGTGCAGATGTACTCAGTACTCTGTCTTTAGCAAGCGTTGCAGAAACCGCTAAAAATACGGGCGGGCAAAGCATCTGGATTACTATCTGGTTAACAATCCCTGTGATGGTATTTGCTTTTAACCATTCGCCAATTATTTCTGCATTTTCAGTGGCAAAACGTGAAGAATATGGTGATGCCGCAGAACCAAAATGTTCACGAATTCTTGCTTCAGCACATATTTTGATGGTATTGACGGTGATGTTCTTCGTCATCAGCTGTGTGTTTACGCTTTCATCCGCTGATCTTGCTCAAGCGAAAGCTCAGAACATCAGTATTCTTGACTATCTGTCAGGTTACTTTGATCAGCCATTTATTAAATTTGCAGCAGCTATTATTGCCTTTATCGCCATCATTAAATCATTTCTTGGCCATTATTTAGGTGCTCGTGAAGGTTTCAATGGCTTAGTTGAACGTGCTTACCGTGCAAAAGGTAAAACTATTGACGTTCGTAAATTAAACCGTGGCACAGCAATTTTCATGCTAGTCACCACATGGATAGTAGCAACATTAAACCCTGGCGTACTAGATATCATCGAAAGTCTCGGTGGTCCAATTATCGCTATCTTACTGTTCTTAATGCCGATGTATGCGATTAACAAAGTACCTGCAATGCGTAAATACGCAGACAAAATCAGCAACGTATTTATTGTAATTATGGGTCTAGTTGCTATCTCAGCTGCAATATATAAATTATTCTTCTAATTGAAGCACCCAGGTAACTCTCTGAAAGGCGAGTTACCTGATTTCAATGACTTTCTACACACAGGAAGCACTGAATATGATAAGTGTATTTGATATCTTCAAAATCGGTATTGGCCCTTCAAGCTCGCATACCGTAGGCCCAATGAAAGCGGGCAAACAATTCGTTGATGACCTGATTAAACAAAACCAACTTAAAGCAACAACTCGTATTGCCGTCGATGTATATGGTTCCCTTTCCCTAACCGGTAAAGGCCATGCCACGGATATGGCAATCATTATGGGACTTGCAGGTAATTTACCCGATACTATTGATATTGATGCAATCCCCGCGTTTATGCGCAATGTAGAGCAAACCGGTAAGCTGCAACTGGCACAAGGCCAACATGAAGTCGATTTTCCGGCTGAAGGTGGAATGAATTTTCACTCAACGAATCTACCCTTGCACGAAAATGGCATGTCAATTACTGCATTTTCCGGTAATGCCGTTGTTTATACAAAAAATTACTACTCTATTGGTGGTGGTTTTATTATTGATGAGGAGCACTTTGGTCAAGCCGATGAACAGGCTGTGCAAGTTCCTTATCCATATAAATATGCCGTTGACCTACAAAAACACTGTAAAGAAACCGGATTATCACTCTCAGCGCTGGTCATGCAAAATGAACTAGCACTGCGTAGCAAGGACGAGATCCATCAATACTTATCCTCTGTCTGGGAAGTTATGAAAGCCGGTATTGAGCGCGGTGTCACTACAGAAGGCTTATTACCCGGGCCTCTGCGTGTTCCTCGCCGCGCAGCTGCTTTGCGCCGGCAATTAGTCACAACGGATAGCACGAATATGGATCCAATGGCTGTGATTGATTGGATCAACATGTATGCACTTGCAGTTAATGAAGAAAATGCGGCGGGTGGGCGAGTTGTTACAGCGCCGACTAACGGTGCCTGTGGCATTATTCCTGCCGTGTTAGCTTACTATGATAAATTCATTCGCCCTGTGAATGAAAATTCCTATACTCGCTACTTTTTAGTTTCTGGTGTTATTGGCACATTATATAAAATGAATGCTTCGATTTCAGGTGCAGAAGTGGGTTGCCAAGGGGAAGTGGGTGTTGCTTGTTCAATGGCAGCAGCAGGTCTTGCAGAATTAATGGGTGGAAGCCCTGAGCAAGTGTGTATCGCTGCAGAAATTGGTATGGAACATAACTTAGGCCTGACTTGTGACCCTGTTGGGGGCCAAGTACAAGTACCCTGTATTGAACGTAATGCGATTGCTGCCGTTAAAGCCGTTAATGCCGCACGCATGGCGCTACGCCGAGTGAGCGATCCGCGCGTTTGTCTCGATAAGGTTATCGAAACCATGTACGAAACAGGCAAGGATATCAACGCAAAATATCGTGAAACCTCACAAGGTGGCTTAGCAATCAAATTAGCGTATTGTGAATAATCGAGCCTGTTAATTGTATAATAATGCCTGCTATAAGCAGGCATTATTAATAACTTAGTTAAATAACGTTATGCAGTGAGGTTTGAGCAAAATTACGGACTACCAATGAACTCTCTTTTAAGTCACTTGACGCATTACTTACAGCGCATTCAATCGATTGGGCTAAGCCATTTATATTTTCAGCTAAACAATCAACCGAAACGGCTAAGGCTTCGCTTCCATCAATTGTGGCGCCATTAACAATAAGAGAATTACTCACACTATCGCCTCCTCTAATGGTTCCTGAATTATCACCTAAATTTTGCGCTGAACCCGCAGACATAGGTTCTGATATTTTTTCACCTTTCGTCGATGTACTCATAGTCGATGTACTCATCGTCAATGTGGTCGTCGTTTTAGAAGGTTCGTTTAAAATACCTTCTCCTTCTGTTGCAAGTATGCCTATTTTAGACAGTACAGGTTTCAATTGATTAAAAGTTTCGCGTTCCGTTTTCACTGACAGTTTGAATTCATGGTACTGTTTTTCCAAATTAACAAATGATTCAAGCTCTTGTTTCAACATATCTTGTAAGCCTTGTTTTTCAACTTCAAGCTTATTAATTTTTTCTTCTAAATCAGCAACCTTGCTACTACATTCCGTTTCTTTTTTAACCTTCTGTTTTAACGTTCCTCTTAGGCTTTCAATATCCGTATTCAAGCGGCTGATTTTAACATTGAGGTCTCCAGTAATTTTACTGTCTTCATGCAACTGCGCTTTTAACACTTCGACTTCTTTGGTTTTTTTATCTATTTTAGACTCGATATCTGCGATTTTTTCTTCTTGTTTTTTATTTCTCTCTTGCTGTAATTTTAATCTCTCATCTAATTTTTGTTTATCTCCATTGGTTTGTTCTAATTTCAACTCTAAGTTCTTAACCTCTTTCTTGCCCGCATCAGCAGCTTGTTTTAGCTTTTCAATCTCAACTCTCTGGGCTTTCATATCAGACTTTAATTGACTAACATTATCCTTCGCCTTAATTAGCTCACCATTTAATTGCAGTTTCTCTTCCTCACTCAGCGCTAATCGTTTTTGAGCTACATCTAATTTGTTTTCAGTTTCTTTCGAAACTAGGCTTTGATCGGCAAGTAATTGCTGTTGTTTTTTGAGTTCTTCTTTTTGAGTTTCTATTTCTTTTTTTAATTTTAACAACTCATTATTCTTACGAATAATTTCGTCACTCGCATCAGCTAATTGCTTTTGCATGCCTTCATATTTCTGAATACCACTTTGTAGTTCTCGAACTGCATTCCCCCCTTTAATGAAAGAATTTTCTTTATTAGTAGACCCTATTTCATTGATCGCCGAGCCACCATTAAGCTCATTATTATTTAAGCCAAAGTTAGTACTGTGCCCGCCTTCAATTCCACCATTATTTAAGCCATCATTTCTTGCAATACCACCTTGCATCAAATGATTATTGGTATGATGATTTAACGTGTTTCCCCCATTTACGGCACCACCGCCTTTACCTGAGTCATAGGCATCACCGGACTTCATTACACCACTATTTTCACCACGATTATCAGCACGGCCGCCATTAACGCTATTCTCACCGATACCTTTATTATTTTTTTGTTGAAATAATTGATGCATTCTTTCTTCCATTGAAATACTCATAGGTTTAATTCTCCATTTAGTCCATTAAATAAATTTATCAAAATAAAACTATTATTGAATGAGTTAATAATTTAAAAATAAAAACAATTAATAAAAATAGTTATAACTCAAACAATTAAAATGATTATTAAATCATCTTGAAAAGATTGCAATTGAAGTTTATCTGTAAGTTACATTAATGTTATTTATCTCAATAAAAAAGACCCCTTTACGGGGTCTTTTTTATTCAACGAAATAACGTATGTTTACTTATCCAAATATGGTATTCCACCAGCCGCTGATGGTTTTCATTACATAATCCCACATACGACCAAAGAAACCCGCTTCTTCGACGGCTTCTTTTGCGACTAAAGGATGCTGTTCAACCACTTCATCATTTAAAATAAAGTTAATGGTTCCAACTTGTTGGAACTTAGCTAATGGGGCTTCAAGAGAATCATTATTCAGTTTGATATCGACTTTCAGGTTTTGCAATTGCCCTTTAGGAATAGTGACAGATACATCGCTTTGTACCCCTAATTCGACTTCCGATTTGTCACCAAACCAAACTCGTTGTTTTTGCAATGTAGCATCTGCTTTGATTGGTGTAACCGTTTCAAAAAAACGGAAGCCCCAAGTCAGTAACTTTTCACTTTCAGAAAAACGCACACGGTCGCTTGGCGCGCCCAGTACGACAGAAATTAAACGCATGTCGCCTTCAGTGGCGGATGCCACTAAGTTGTGACCCGCACCACTGGTGTGACCCGTTTTCACACCATCTACCTTTAAGTTCTGGTTCCATAACAATCGGTTACGGTTAAGTTGTTTGATTTTATTAAAGGTAAATTCTTTTTCTTTATGTAAAACGTACTCATCAGGAACATCACGGATCATCGCTTGGGCTAAAATAGCCATATCCCTTGCCGTACTATATTGCCCTTCAGAATCAAGACCATGTACGGTTTTAAAATGTGTATTTTTTAACCCTATTTGTTGTACATATTGATTCATCAAACTAACAAAAGAATCTTGGCTACCTGCGACATAATCAGCAAGTGCAATACTGGCATCATTACCGGATTGGATCACGATCCCCTTATTTAAATCCAGCACAGATACACGATCTTTCGGCTTAAGGAACATCAACGATGAGCCTTTAAGAATTGGATTCCCCGTTGCCCATGCATCTTCACCCACCGTTACCATATCTTGCGGCGTTATCTTACCCGATTTGACGGCTTGACCGATGACGTAGCTGGTCATGATTTTAGTTAAGCTCGCAGGATCGAGACGCTCATCAGGATTACCGGATGCCAAAATTTTTCCACTCTTGTAGTCCATCAAAACAAAAGCTTTTGCATCAACTTGTGGAGCAACCGGCGTCTGTGCTGCGTAGACACTACCACTCGCAGCAACTAAAAGACTAAACCCAACATAGGCATAACGGGTTTTAAGGGGGAACATTTTTTTCTTCATCGGTTAATCCTTCACAAATTAATTGAATACATTCAAATGATTACTTTAAAAATCATAAAACTATAAATTACTTTAACACACCTTAAATATGATGCACGTCACATTCGCACCCTAAATAAAGATTGTTCCTATCATGGGATCTCATCTATCTTTAACGGGTTCAATAATAAAAAACATTATGGGAGAATCAAATGTTAACTGTCTGGGGACGCACTAACTCATCAAATGTCAAAAAAGTACTTTGGTGTTTAGAAGAACTAAATATTGATTATAATCAGAAAGATGTTGGCGGCCCATTTGGTGGGTTAGAGACACCTGAATATAAAAAAATGAATCCAAACAGCACAATTCCAACTTTACAGGATGATGACTTTGCGCTGTGGGAATCGAATGCAATTTTACGTTATCTTACGGAAAAGTTTGATCATACTCACTTATTGATGTCTAACAACCTGCAAGAAAAAGCTTCAGCCGATAAATGGATGGATTGGAGTGGTGCGAACTTATTTGATCACATTAAACAGATGATGAATAAAATCGTGCGAATGCCTGAAGCCGATAGAGACCCCGCACAAGCAAAAGTGATTTATGACAACATCAATAAGCTGTTACAGATTGCTGATGATGCCTTAGCAACCCAAGCTTATTTTAGCGGTGATAAATTTGGCATTGCAGATATCGCTATCGCGCCACTTTTTTACCCGTGGCACGAAATTGTCACCAACCGTCCTGAGTTTACACATTTGGAACGCTGGTATCAGCAGCTCACCGCCCGTCCGGCATTCCAAAAAATTGTCATGGTACCCATTAAATAACTACAGGCTCATATTCATCGTTCTCGGGTCTGGATATTCATATTCAAACCCGAGCTCTAAACAAATTCGATCGCCATTAATTATTTTTCCCTCTAAACTATTTTCATCCTCTACAAATTCGGGTGGAACCAAACCCAGAGCCAATGATGCTTGGTGATAAAATTCGGCTCTTGTAGGGTGTATGGGTGCGCAAAGATTATAAATATGCCCACCTTGAGGTTGCTGAATTAACAACGTAATCGCAGCAATAACATCATCCTGATGTACGATATTAACCCGCTGATTAGCCCCTTTAACACCGGTTTTCCCTGCTAAAAAACGACCCGCATGGCGTTTATCACCCACCAATCCAGCAAGCCTTAATATATCCACTGAAATATTAGGTAATTTATGTAACCACTGCTCAACCTTGATCAAGGCACTCGCTGACGCGGTTTCAGCTTGTAGTGACGCATTTTCATCAATCACACCATCTTGCTCTCCATACACTGAGGTAGAAGAGGTAAAAATCACTCTAGGGACATTAAAGGCAATTGCGCTGTCAACAAGCTGTTCTATTGCTCGAATATAATGCTCAGTATCCACTTTAGAGGGCGGCAACAAAATCACAATGACATCTGTTTTTGACATTAATTGCTCTAAATCATCCTGTTCACACTCAAGTTCAGGGGTGAACTTTAGGGCATAACAATCAATACCAATAGCACGAGCCGCATCGACACCATCTGGTGTTGTTTTTGTGCCTACTACGTTTACGCCATCCGCCAATAGTGAGCTTGCTAAAGGTAAACCTAACCAACCCAATCCAATAATGGTGACTTTCTTCATTTATCATCTCTCACAACAAAAATAGTTGAATTTATAGATAAGACTAACTGAAAACCATTAAACTTCCGAACCTATTTTCTGTGAGATTAATCACTATGAAATGACTCGATATAGTTATTATTGGTTATTTTAAAAAAAAGAGTTGCATTGATAGGACTAGATCGGATAGGTTGATTAGTAATGAATGTTTAAGCAGTTATCTAAATTATTAAACGGAAACTATTATGACTTGTATTTCACGCAACCACCATCATCACCATCACCCTGATTAGTCTTTTGGGCAATGTGTGCTGGAAGACGATCTACGACTCTTCCGGTGGCTGAAATGCAAATAAAGAGAACCCTCGGAAGATTATCTTCCGAGGGTTTTTTTATTATTAAACAAAAATTTATTGAAAGGATTTAAGGGGTTTTTATGTTAGACAAATCACGTTTACGTATCGCAATACAAAAATCAGGTCGCCTAAGCGATGAGTCAAGAGAACTGCTGGCACGTTGTGGGATCAAAATCAATTTACAGCAACAACGTTTGATTGCTTATGCAGAAAATATGCCTATTGATTTACTTCGTGTTCGTGATGACGATATTCCAGGCTTAGTGATGGATGGGGTTGTTGACCTTGGTATCATCGGCGAAAACGTCCTTGAAGAAGAATTATTAAATCGTCGTGCACAAGGTGAAAACCCACAATATAAAACACTGCGTCGACTCGATTTTGGTGGCTGTCGTTTATCACTAGCCGCACCTTTGGATTTCAACTATACCGGCGCTGAATGTTTAAATGGGGCTCGCGTTGCCACCTCCTACCCACACTTGTTAAAACGCTATTTCGATGAAAAAGGGATCCAGTTTAAGTCTTGTTTATTGAATGGTTCCGTCGAAGTGGCTCCACGTGCTGGCCTATCTGATGCTATTTGTGACCTCGTTTCAACGGGTGCAACCCTTGAAGCCAACGGACTTAAAGAAGTCGAAGTTATCTACCGTTCTAAAGCCTGCTTAATACAGCGTAACGGGGAAATGTCCGCGGATAAACAACAACTTATTGACCGTATGATGACCCGTATTCAAGGGGTTATCCAAGCCCGTGAGTCTAAATACATCATGCTGCACGCGCCGAGTGAAACACTCGATGAAATTATTGCCTTACTGCCAGGTGCTGAACGCCCAACCATTCTGCCATTAGCTGGCGACCAACGCCGCGTGGCGATGCACATGGTCAGTTCAGAAACATTATTCTGGGAAACAATGGAAAAATTAAAAGCATTAGGTGCTAGCTCAATCCTTGTTTTACCCATTGAAAAAATGATGGAGTAAACGCCATGGAACTGGGATTTAATCAACCAATTCGCTGGTCAGCGTGCAGCGAAAAACAGCAAAATACATTGCTTATGCGCCCTGCTATTGCCGCATCCGGTAGTATTACCGCTGCTGTTAGTCAGATAATTGACCAAGTACGCAATGAGGGCGATAGCGCTCTGCAAGAACTTAGCCGACGCTTTGATAAAACAGATATTTCGACTATTCGCGTGGCACAAGAAACCGTTGACGAAGCCCAAGCACGCCTAGGCGATGAAATTAAAATTGCAATGAAAACGGCGATTAACAACATTCGTCGCTTTCATGAAGCGCAGATACCAGTACCTATCACGGTAGAAACCCAGCCCGGCGTTGTCTGTCAGCAAGTCACTCGCCCAATTGACTCTGTCGGGTTATATATTCCCGGAGGTTCAGCGCCGCTGCTATCCACCGTGATGATGCTGGGTACACCTGCAAATATTGCAGGCTGCCGAAAAATTATTTTGTGCTCACCACCACCCATTGCCGATGAAATTCTGTATGCGGCAAAATTATGCGGTATTACCGATATTTTCCAAGTTGGCGGCGCACAGGCAATCGCAGCAATGGCATTTGGAACCCGAAGCATTCCTGCTGTTGATAAAATTTTCGGCCCAGGTAATGCCTATGTGACCGAAGCGAAACGCCAAGTTAGCCAAAGCCATGATGGTGCGGCGATTGATATGCCTGCGGGGCCTTCTGAAGTGCTGGTTATCGCAGATAACCAAGCTGACCCGGCATTTACAGCCTCTGACTTGCTTTCCCAAGCAGAGCATGGGCCTGATTCTCAGGTCATCTTACTGACAGACGACGCAGCTTTTGCACAGCGTGTTATTGATGAAACTGAAAAACAGTTAATACAACTTTCCCGTGCATCAATAGCGAGAGAAGCACTCAGCGCAAGCCGTGTCATTATTGCTGACTCTATCGAACAATGTGTTGAAATCAGCAACCGTTATGGTCCTGAGCACTTGATTTTACAGACACGCAATGCCGATGATTTAGTCGATTCAATCATTAATGCAGGCTCTGTATTTGTTGGGGATTGGTCTCCTGAATCTGCGGGAGATTATGCATCCGGTACCAACCACGTATTGCCAACTTATGGGTATACCTCAACTTATTCAAGCCTTGGCTTAGCTGACTTTATGAAACGTATGACGGTACAAAAACTTTCACCACAAGGTCTATTGGGACTGGCAACAACTATCGAAACATTGGCGCAGGCGGAGCAACTCACCGCACACAAAAATGCCGTTACCTTACGTGTTACAAAATTAAAAGAACAAAATAAGGAGTAAGTGATGAGCCAGAATTTTAATGCTGCGAGCCTTGCACGCGAAAATGTAAAAACCATGACACCTTATATGTCTGCCCGCCGCTTAGGGGGAAAAGGTGATGTTTGGTTGAATGCTAATGAATACCCAATAGCGCCAGATTATCAATTTAATGATGCAACACTAAACCGTTATCCCGAATGCCAACCTGCGGCCGTGATCCAAAATTACGCCGCCTATGCAGGTATCGCCCCAGAGCAAGTTCTGGTATGCCGTGGCGCAGATGAATCGATTGAATTATTAATCCGTGCATTTTGTGAGCCGGGCAAAGATGCCGTGATGTTTTGCCCACCTACCTATGGCATGTATAGTGTTAGTGCAGAAACTTTTGGCGTCGAACAAAAAAAAATCATGGCATTGCCAGACTGGTCACTCAATGTTGAAGCTATTCGCGAAAACTTACCCAATACCAAATTAATTTATATTTGTAGCCCAAATAACCCAACCGGCAATATCATCGACAACAAAGATTTACTTGAAGTATTGGAAATGGCTGCTGGTCGCGCTTTAGTAGTGGTTGACGAGGCTTATATTGAGTTTTGCCCGCAATACAGCGTTGCTAATTGGTTAGATCAATTCCCAAATTTAGTGATTTTGAGAACCTTGTCTAAAGCATTTGCCTTGGCAGGTTTACGCTGTGGATTCACCTTAGCGTCACCTGAAGTAATTGAAGTCTTGCTTAAAGTGATCGCACCTTACCCATTATCAACCCCTGTCGCGATCATTGCAGCACAAGCTTTAGATATTAACGGCATTGCCACCATGAAAAGCCGTGTCGCTACGGTGACTGAAAATCGTATCGCGTTATCGGAAGCATTAAGTGGTTTATCGGTCGTTGAAAAAGTCTATCCAAGCGAAACCAACTATATTCTCGTGCGCTTTACTGATGGCAGTAAAGTATTCAAAGCACTTTGGGATCAAGGCATTATCTTACGCGATCAAAGTAAACAACCGGGGTTAATTAATTGCCTGCGTATTACTATCGGAACAGAGACAGAAAATGTCCGCGTTATTGAAGCTATTGAAGCACTTTGTTAATTAGGAATAACTCATGAGCCAGAAAATTCTATTTATCGACCGTGACGGTACATTAATTACAGAACCCCCGACAGATTTTCAGGTCGATAGTTTGAGTAAACTCGCCTTTGAAAAAGCCGTTATTCCTAGTTTACTGGCCTTACAAAAAGCCAATTATCGCTTGGTGATGATAACCAACCAAGATGGATTAGGAACCGATAGCTTTCCAACCGCAGATTTCGAGCCACCACATAATCTCATGATGCAAGTTTTTGAATCACAGGGAATAAAATTTGATGAAGTGTTGATTTGCCCTCATAAACCTGAAGAAAACTGCACATGCCGTAAGCCAAAAGTAAAACTGGTTGAGCGTTATTTAAAAGAAGGCACGCTTGATACAGAAAACAGTTATGTGATTGGCGATCGTCAAACGGATATCCAACTTGCTGAAAACATGGGTATTAAAGGCCTACTTTATGATGCAAAATCCTTAGATTGGTCTGCAATTACTGAGCAATTAACCAAACGTGATCGTCATGCACGTGTTGAGCGCGTGACCAAAGAAACCCATATCCTTGTGGAAGTTTGGCTAGATCAAGAAGGTGGCAGCAAAATAAATACCGGTGTTGGCTTCTTCGATCATATGCTAGACCAAATCGCTACCCATGGTGGTTTCCGCTTAAATGTTGAAGTTAAAGGTGATTTATTTATCGATGATCACCACAGTGTTGAAGATACCGGCCTAGCATTAGGGGAAGCACTTCGACTTGCCCTTGGGGATAAGCGTGGAATTGCTCGCTTTGGTTTTGTTCTGCCAATGGATGAATGCCAAGCACGCTGCGCCCTTGATATTTCAGGCCGCCCACACTTGGAATATAAAGCCGAATTTAAATATCAACGCGTTGGTGATTTAAGCACTGAAATGATTGAGCACTTCTTCAGCTCTCTTTCTTATGCCATGGGCTGCACCTTACACTTGAAAACCAAGGGTAAGAATGATCACCACAAAGCAGAAAGTCTATTCAAGGTGTTTGGCCGCACGCTACGCCAAGCTATTCGTGTCGAAGGGGATACTTTACCGAGTTCGAAAGGGGTTCTCTAATGAAGGTTGTGATCCTAGATACTGGTTGTGCAAATTTAGCCTCTGTGGCTTATGCGGTAAAACGTTTAGGTTACGACCCAATCGTTAGCCGTGACACCAATACTATTTTGCAAGCAGATAAAGTCTTTTTGCCCGGTGTTGGTACTGCGAGTGCGGCAATGGAAAAGCTCACAGAGCGTGAGCTAATCCCACTGATTAAAGCCCTAACTCAACCCGTTTTAGGTATTTGTTTAGGCATGCAGTTGCTGGGAAGTTTTAGCGAAGAAGGCCAAAATAATGTTCCGTTACTGGGCTTGATTGATAGCCCAGTACAAAAAATGGATGCCAATGGTTTGCCTGTCCCCCACAGTGGCTGGAATCAAGTTAAAGCACTCGCAGGTAATCCGCTATTTAGAGAGATTAGCGATGACGCTTACTTCTACTTTGTTCACGGCTACTCGATGCCAGTATCGACCAACACCATTGCACAAACTGAATATGGCAACATCTTTAGTAGCGCGGTGAATCAAGACAATTTCTATGGTGTGCAATTTCACCCAGAACGCTCGGGTGCTGCAGGCTCTCGCTTGATTCAAAACTTTTTGGAGATGTAAGCACTATGATTATACCTGCATTAGACTTAATCGATGGCACTGTCGTCCGGTTACATCAAGGGGACTACGCCAAACAAACAGATTATGGCACTGACCCTCTTCCACGCTTACAACAATATGAAAAAGAAGGTGCAAAACTACTGCACTTGGTTGATTTAACGGGTGCAAAAGACCCGCAAAAACGCCAAATTCCATTACTCAAAAAATTATTAGCCGGTGTTAGCGTTCCAGTGCAAGTTGGCGGTGGTATCCGTACCGAAGACGATGTAAAAGCCTTACTCGATGCAGGTGCAACCCGTGTCGTGATTGGCTCTACCGCAGTCACTCAGCCAGAGTTAGTTAAAACTTGGTTTGAGCGCTATGGTGGTGAAGCTATCGTATTAGCTCTTGATGTACGCATTAATGCCGACGGCGTTAAAGAAATCGCTATCAGTGGCTGGCAAGAAAACTCAAATTTATCCCTTGAGCAAGCTATTGAAATCTATCGCCCTTACGGGTTAAAACACGTTCTTTGTACCGATATTTCAAAAGATGGCACATTAACGGGTTCGAACGTCGATTTATATAAAGAAATTAGCCAAAAATTCCCTGATATTGAAATTCAAGCATCGGGTGGAATTGGTAATTTAGATGATATCGCTGCAATCCCAGCCTCTGGAGCCGCAGGTGTGATTGTTGGGCGTGCATTACTTGAAGGCAAATTTACCGTTGCGGAGGCAATCGAATGTTGGCAAAACGCATAATTCCTTGTTTAGATGTTCGTGACGGGCAAGTGGTTAAAGGGGTGCAATTTCGCAACCATGAAATCATTGGCGATATCGTTCCTTTAGCACAACGCTACGCAAAAGAAGGGGCTGACGAGCTGGTTTTTTATGATATTACCGCGTCATCTGATGGCCGAGTGGTCGATAAAAGCTGGGTATCTAAAGTTTCAGAAGTGATTGATATCCCTTTTTGTGTTGCCGGTGGCATAAAAAGTGTCGAAGATGCCGCGCAAATTCTGTCATTTGGTGCGGATAAAATCTCGATTAACTCCCCTGCGCTGTCAGACCCAACCTTGATCACTCGCCTAGCCGAACGCTTTGGTGTGCAATGTATCGTGGTAGGTATCGATACTTGGTTCGACCAAGAAACCAACGAATATTTAGTTTATCAATTTACCGGTGATGAAAAACGCACCACGCAAACCCGTTGGAAAACGTTAGATTGGGTAAAAGAAGCCCAACAACGCGGTGCCGGTGAAATTGTATTAAATATGATGAATCAAGATGGTGTACGTCAAGGTTACGATCTGGTACAACTGAAAAAAATTCGTGAAGTTTGCCAAGTCCCTTTAATCGCCTCCGGTGGCGCAGGTGAAAAAGTGCATTTCCTTGATGCCTTTACCGATGCCGGTGTCGATGGGGCTTTAGCCGCATCCGTATTCCACAAACAGATCATCAATATCGGTGACTTAAAACAATACCTAGCCGAAAATGGAGTTCAAATTAGAGTATGTTAACCACAGAGCAATGCAAGCAACTGGCTTGGCAAAAAGTTGATAACCTGATGCCGGTTATTGTCCAGCACGCAACATCTGGCGATGTCCTGATGCTTGGGTATATGAACCCTGAAGCACTACAAGTGACTTTAGATAGCCGCAAGGTAACGTTTTTTTCCAGAACTAAACAACGTTTATGGACAAAAGGTGAAACCTCAAACAACTTTCTTAATCTTGTCGATATCTTTGCCGATTGTGATAGCGATACCCTACTCGCTTTAGCGTTACCTGACGGACCAACTTGTCACAAGGGAACACAAAGCTGTTTTGCACCCGCGCAAAGCGATTGGGGATTTTTATTCGAGCTGGAAACCATCCTCAAAGCACGTAAAACTGCTGATCCGGAAAGCTCTTACACTGCTCGCCTTTACGCCAGCGGCACCAAGCGTATCGCACAAAAAGTCGGTGAAGAAGGGGTTGAAACCGCATTAGCTGCTACGGTCAACGACCGCGCCGAACTAACTAACGAAGCTGCCGATTTGATGTATCACCTAATGGTATTACTGCAAGATCAAGACTTAGATTTAAGCACCATCATTAAGCGTTTGAAAGAACGCCATCAGTGATTATCATAACCACCCGTACTGCGGGTGGTTTTAACTTACCAACAACTCACTCGTATTTGCTATTCCCCCACCTGTTTCAGCCTGTTGTATATCAATCCAATCTTGCTATCATTCCTTTTATTTATTATGGATTAAAAGGGAAGTATTCGTGTCAGAGAATCCTATTTTTAAGCGATTAACGCAGTTACTTGATGAAAATAACGCGGCATATCGTGTGATGGAACACCCGACTGCGGGTAAATCAGAAGAAGTGGCAAAAATAAGAGGAACGCAGTTAGGCCAAGGTGCAAAAGGATTAGTTTGCCATGTTAAAGGCAATGGTATTCGCCAACACGTACTGGCTATTTTACCTGCAGATAAACAAGCAGATTTGAGTAAAATAGCGCTCGCGGTAGGTGGAACTCGTGCTTCACTGGCTAGCCCAAAAGAAGTAGATGAATTAACCCAATGTGTTTTTGGTGCTATTCCGCCGTTTAGTTTTCATCCATCATTAATGCTAATTGCAGATCCACATTTATTTGTGCGTTTTGATGAATTAGCGTTTAATGCAGGCACTCTCGAACGTTCAATTATTTTAAGCACGAAAGACTACCAAAGAATAGCATCACCAACCTTAGTCGATTTTATTCGTGCTGAAGAAGAATAATTAGATATTAAAAAAGGGTTATTCAAAATAACCCTTTAAAAACAAGATATGGCTCGCCTTAAATAGCAGCCTGCTTGTCATACTTGATGCTCGCCTTTTTTAAGGCCATAAAATCTGAATTACAAATAAACGATTTTAAAGCGTTAAATTTTTCTTCCGGCCAATCGTAGATTTTTAACGCTAATAATGGCTCAATAATTTCCGGTGAAAAACGGCTACTAATTGGCTTCGCAGGGTTTCCGCCAACAATACTATAAGGCTCAACATCTTTAACCACGACACTGTTGGCTGCGATCACTGCACCTTCGCCAATATGAACGCCAGGCATAATAAAAGCACGCATCCCAATCCACACACCATCGCCAATAATCGTGTCTCCCTTTCCTACATAAGCATCTTCAATATGTTCAAGGAAAGGATATAAGCAAAACCAGTCTATTCGGTGGGTATGATTGCCCCCCATCAAAATCACGGCTTCACTGCCGATACAGACATAATTGCCAATATAGAGCTGGTCTACGTTCCAAGCGAGTTGCCAATCTCGGCTTTCTTCGTCCCCTTGTAAATAACGAACAACCGATTTTTCAAATCCTTCATCCCAACAGTCACTGTAATAACTATGATGCCCTTTAATATGAATGTTTGGGTTTTGAACAACTTCATGCAGTAATTCGTATTTTGACCAATGCTTTTTATTCATGGTAAACAACCTTTTAATAATGTTTATCCAAAAAATAATTCAATATGCAGATAACTGAGTATAGTCAACAGCCCTGCAACTTGAAAAATCACGGATATCGTTACCATAGAACGCTGTCTATAGTGATGTATGCACGTTCAACCTACATCACCTCTAGCCAACCCTCGGCTGTTTTAATAATGGGCTATTCATTATGTTTCCTAAATACTCTCTATTATTGCTTCTCGCTTTAAACTGGTTTTTCTTGCAACTAATCCGAATATACAGCCAATCAACATAACCAGTGCTAATGACAACTTAGGCTGTACCGGTAATGCAATGGCTAAAAGACCTAACGTTGCTCCACCAGCCATTTGAACGAATCCAACGAGTGCAGATGCGGTTCCAGCCTCATGACCAAAAGGTTCTAAAGCATAACTTGTTGCCGTTCCCATCATAAAGGCTAAACCGGTACAGGCACAAATAACAGGTAGCATATAAACAAGCCAATGGTTTTGTATATCGATAGAAAGAACAAAAACACCAAATAACAGACCCAAACATCCTAAAGCCATCATGGTGCTACCAATTAACAAACAGGTTGGGCGCCCTATTTTATGGATAAAGAAATTTGCAATATAACTGGCAAACATAATCCAAAAGCCATTGATCCCAAATACAATTGAAAATTCTAACGGACTAAGTTTTGCATCTCCCATTAATACACTTGGCGCAAGGGAAACATAAGTTAATGCCATTCCCATCGTTCCCGCATTGACCAGTGCAAAAATTAAAAAATGATTGCTACGTAAAATACGCAGGTAATTACCAAATTGAATTTTTTTAACTTGCTGCGCACTTACTGGGCGTGTTTCAGGTAAAAACATGACGGTTAAAAGTAAGATAACAACCGCATATAGCGCTAAAAACCAAAAGGGGGCTCGCCATCCCCATGCTTCTGCCAGCAAGCCACCTAATAATGGCGCTAAAGCAGGAACAATATTCAGTGTTCCATTTAAAAAACCAAAAGCGCGTGCAGCTTCCGTTCCATTCATTCGGTCGCGAACACTACTAAAGGCCACCACAGAAGTGCAGCAAACTGCGATACCTTGCAATAAACGCGAAGCGATAAATACGCTTGATGTTGTTGCGAATATTGCCACCACAGAGCCAATAATATAAAGAATAATTCCTGCTATCGCGATGGGTTTACGCCCATATCTATCCACTAATGGGCCTGAAATTAGCTGCCCTAATCCAAGTACCAAAATAAATAACGCAATTGTCGATTGAATAACAGATTCACTACTGTCTAAATCTTTTGCGATTGCCGGTATCGTGGGTAAATATAAATCGATCCCTAAAGGACCGAGTAAAACTAAAAGAAGCAATAAAATAAGAAATTTGCGCATATAACAGATTCTAAGGTTGAAAAATAAAATGAAATTATTAGCCCTACGTTTTAAATCACTTGTAAATATTCAAGTTATCTAAAGTAAGAGCGATTAAGAAAATAGCCAAAATTATCGGGATATTAGCTGAATATAATATTAAATTGTGTGCTAAAAATCTTAAGAAAAGTGACCTTTTAGAAGGCTAGAAAGGCGCTAAGAAATAGCGCCTTTGCGTTATGACCTAAAAATCCAGGCTAATTATTCCATCCATTCAGTATGGAATACACCTTCTTTATCCGTACGCTTATAAGTATGAGCACCAAAGTAGTCGCGTTGCGCTTGAATTAAATTCGCAGGCAATACCGCGGCACGGTAACTGTCATAATACGAAATTGCAGCAGAGAACGTTGGTGTTGGAATACCATTTTGCACACCGTAGCACACAACATCACGTAGTGCTTGTTGGTATTCGTCCGCAATTTGCTTGAAGTATGGCGCTAACAATAAGTTAGCGATCTTCGCATCTTCATTATATGCATCTGTGATTTTTTGCAAAAATTGCGCGCGAATGATACAGCCTGCACGGAAAATTTTCGCAATTTCACCGTAGTTTAAATCCCAATTATATTCATCAGAAGCAGCTTTCAATTGCTGGAAGCCTTGAGCATAAGAAACAATTTTACCTAAGTACAATGCACGACGTACTTTTTCGATAAATGCTTTTTTATCGCCTTCAACCGCTTTTAGAACTGGACCCGTTAATACTTTAGAGGCTGCAACACGTTGATCTTTTAAGAATGAAAGATAACGCGCAAACACAGACTCAGTAATCAGCGTAAGTGGAATGCCTAAATCTAAAGCACTTTGGCTGGTCCATTTACCCGTTCCTTTATTAGCCGCTTCATCTAAGATAACGTCAACAAGGTAGATACCCTCTTCGTCTTTCTTGTTAAAGATATCTGCGGTAATTTCAATTAGGTAGCTGCTTAGCTCACCATTATTCCAGTCAGTGAAAATAGCGGCTAGCGCTTCATTGCTAAGGTTTAATGAACCTTTAAGTAGGGAATATGCTTCTGCGATTAGCTGCATATCACCATATTCGATGCCGTTATGGACCATTTTCACATAGTGGCCAGCACCATCTGGACCGATATAGGTCACACAAGGTTCGCCTTCGGCTTTCGCTGCAATTTCTTTTAAAATTGGCGCAACTAACTCATAAGCCTCTTTCTGGCCACCAGGCATAATTGATGGACCTTTTAGTGCGCCTTCTTCACCACCTGAAACACCAGTACCAATGAAGTTAAAGCCTTGCTCTGATAGCTCACGATTGCGACGAATTGTATCTTTATATAAGGTGTTACCACCATCAATTAAGATATCGCCTTTGTCCAAATGCGGAGTCAGTGCAGCAATTGTTTTATCCGTTGCTTCACCCGCTTTCACCATCAACAAGATACGGCGTGGTTTTTCCAGAGAGTCAACAAACTCTTCGATAGTATAGTTGGGAACTAATTTTTTCCCTGGATTTTCAGTAATGACTTCGTCAGTTTTATCTTTTGAACGGTTAAAGATAGAAACAGAGTAACCGCGACTTTCGATATTTAGCGCAAGATTGCGCCCCATGACAGCCATTCCGACAACACCAATCTGCTGCTTTGACATGAAAAACTCCTGTCTGATTAGGACCAAGTCAGCATCATTTGTGCTGACATTCTGTTAACGGGATCACATGTTAACTCAGGATTGTGCTCCGTGGTAGTTATTGATGCAATCGATGACGTATTCGGAATAATTTTTATAAATAATCATCCAACTTAGATGAATTTTTATTGAAATTTCATTAAACAAACCGCATTATTCATTCGTCGGTATAAGCCGTCATATCAGAAGGTAAAACAAACTGTATGGAATGGATCGCAGATCCTACGATTTGGGCAGGCTTATCGACCCTTATCGTTCTAGAAATCGTTCTTGGTATTGATAACCTCGTCTTCATTGCCATTCTGGCAGACAAGCTCCCGCCAAAACTGCGTGATAGAGCTCGTATAACAGGATTAATGCTTGCGCTTATCATGCGTATAGTGCTCCTGTTTAGTCTGTCGTGGTTAATTACACTTACTAAGCCAGTTTTAACGCTATTCGATCATGCTTTTAGTGCCCGAGACCTCATTATGTTGGTCGGGGGGCTATTCCTATTGTTCAAAGCAACAATGGAGCTAAATGAACGGCTAGAAGGTAAAGACGAACACACTAATACTCAACGGAAAACCTCAAATTTTTGGGCAGTTGTTGCGCAAATTATTGTCCTTGATGCCGTATTCTCCCTCGACTCCGTAATCACGGCGGTCGGTATGGTTGATCATATTGGTGTCATGATTGCAGCAGTCACCATCGCCATGGCATTGATGATCTGGGCAAGCAAACCGTTAACTGCGTTTGTTAACCAGCACCCAACGATTGTCATCTTGTGTCTGAGCTTCTTGCTAATGATTGGTTTCAGCTTAGTGGCAGAAGGCTTCGGCTATGCGATACCAAAAGGCTATTTATACGCTGCGATCGGCTTCTCTATCATGATTGAAGTGCTCAATCAGTTTGCCCAATTTAACCGCCGTAAATTCCTAACCGGAGCCCGCCCGCTGCGTGAACGTACAGCAGAAGCGGTATTACGCATTTTAAGTGGTAAACATGAAAGTGGGGATCTCGACCCTCATACATCAAACTTAATCGCGGATAATAAATCAATTTTTGACCCGCAAGAACGTTTAATGATTGCACGTGTTCTCGGTATGGCTCAGCGAAATGTCGAAAGTATTATGACTTCTCGCCATGATGTGGACTATTTAGACATCAATAAATCATCCAGTGAATTATTGCAATTGATGGAAAAAAATCCACACTCACGCTTTGTGGTTATTGATGAAAATATCAGTGATGAACCGGTTGGCGTTGTGCATGTTCTCGATCTCGTTAGGCAGCAACTTAGCGGTGAACCACTGAATTTACGTGCATTGATTACACAGCCGTTAATCTTCCCTGAAGGTTTATCGTTACTTAAAGCATTGGAACAGTTCCGTAAGGCTCACACGCACTTTGCTTTCGTTGTCGATGAATTTGGTTCGATTGAAGGTATTGTAACCTTGACGGATGTCATGGAAACCATTGCAGGTAACTTACCGGTTGGTGAAGAAGAAAATGATTCACGCCATGATATTCAGAAGCTCGATGATGGTACTTGGATAGCCAATGGCTTCATGCCATTAGAAGACTTAATTATGTTTATTCCAATGGCGCTAGATGATAAGCGTGAATATGAAACCATTGCGGGCTTACTCATGGAACACTTACAACGTGTCCCTGAAGTAGGGGAGCAAGTCACAATCAATGGCTGCATCTTCCAACCTCTAGAAGTTAATAGTCATCGAGTCAATAAAGTTTTAATTACTCCCCCCACTCCGGAAGGTGATGGCTATGAGTATGAAGATGACTAATTAATCATTATCTTAAATACCGGCGATTGCCGGTATTTTTTTGCATGAAATCAGAGTAAATAGCAAAATTAATTTAGCTAAATTCTCAAAACTATAGTGGCGTTTTTTAAAAGAAATAATCATTGGACTATTGAATAATTCGTTCAGTTTAATAATCTAATTTTAATGAGAAAACGACCCATGACAATAAAAACCACCCCCAATCCAATAACAATTCCTCGTGCTAGCATCAGTATAAGTCGTGAGGATAATACAAAGAGCCAATTAACTAGCTCGACGAAGGCGGTAATAAATCACCCAGCTATTTTGCCTAAATCGATTCTAAAAAAAAGTAGCGCCCAACAAAAAAATGCAACAACAGAACCCCAGCATGTAACTTTTTCTGAGCATAGAACAGTAAAAGAATTTCATAAATCTATTCAAGAACAAGTCAACCTACAAGCAAAAACAATAGATCCTAAAAAACTAATAAAGACTGAAAGTAAAACTGTTCATTTTAAGCAGTTAAATAAACTAAGCGCTAACGTCACTGATTTAATCAAATTTATTGGTATGGCTTCTAATGATATCAATGCTAGGAATGAATTGACTAGCAACTCAAGATTTTTTGAGGTTGTACAACAAAAATTAGTCAATTTAACTGATAGCATTACCCATTATAAGGGTGACCTTGTTCGATCTTCTTACGACCATCACAAATCTAAACCAATCACTCTAGCTCAGTTAGATGATAAAATTAAACAAGGCACAGAGATGACGGATAATTTAAAAATAGAACTGATTAAAAATGAAAAATTTGCGGCTATTAAGGCAAAAGAACAAGATTTAGCGCCTAAAGAACAAAGAAACTATTATGATATAAGTGAGCATATTAACAATCAAAAAGCGAAATCATCAAAATATGAGTAAATATTTTTAACTTATCGTCAGTAAATAAAAACGCCAAGTTGGCGTTTTTATTTACTGATACAATCTTATGCTTTCTAAAATTTAAAGTGCATTTAATAAATTATTTAGCCCTTGTTTCTCTTCTTTTTTCAGCCAATTTCCTAATGCTTCTTTCGCTTGGCTTCGTAGCTCATTACGCAATAGTTTTTCCACGTCGAGTTGATATTGAAGGCTGTTCCAACCACCATAAATACGCAGTGGGATCGTCATTGCTTGTAATTGCTGAATAAGACGTGAATCGCCACCCCAGCCACCTGCAATATTGACACCTAAATTAACATCTATGGTCTCTTTTGGAATATTAACCTTTCCTTGACCACTAATATTAATCAGTGGTGAGTTGGCTTGTAACGAAGAAATATTCATATTGCCTTTATTTAACACACCTGACACGGTAAATAAATCTACCTCTGTATAGTTGTTCGTATTTGCAGGTGCATTGATTTTATTAGTGACTCGAGAAATAGATTGTTGAATAAGCTGGGGAATATTCAGTCCAGCAAGACGCGCATTTGTTAATTCAAAACTAACAGGACCTTGCCACTGATTTTTAACCGCATAATCATCATAGCCCGTACCCGATAATGCGGCATTCAATGAAATAATACCACTCAGTTTTTCAGGCATATTAAATGCTTTTAATAGTGGTGTTAAATTAATATTTTTAAAAATAGGTTTTGTTGAAACTTGAGCAGGAATAGCATTGTAATTAAGCGTCACTGGTAATGAAAACTCACCACCAAACGCTTTTCCTTCAAGTTTAGAAATCGTAAAACGCGGAGTCTGATTTTGCGCGCTAAAAATCACATCGGTCACCGTCATACCACGATAAATAAGATGACCAACCGTTAAATCTATTTTTGCTGTAAATGATTTTAGGCCTGATAAATCATATTGCTGTGGATTAGAACCTGAAATTACGGGTTTAACTCCAACTCTTACAGAACCATCAGTGGTATTCGACGAACTCGCATTGAGATTTGAAGCCCCAAGAAGACGGTCTAAATTTAATGAATCAGATGCGAGCGAAACAACCACTTCTGGAATATCCGTCAATTGAACGCTGATATCACCTTTCAATTCATTATCATTCGCTTTGATAATTAAATTACTCAAACTCGCGGCACCTGAGCCCGCTTTAGTATACAGAAAATCGGTAGTAACCTGCCCTGCAATACCACCTTCTGGTAGATCAACACCGCTAAATTGATAATTAAATTGCGTTAATTGCCCGCCAATCTGTTGAGCCAGCGCGGAAAGATCAATTTCAGCTTTCGTATCGAAACTCAGCTCTTGTTGATTCTTATTCAAATTTCCACTGAATTTTACAGTAACTTTTTTATCCGCATTTTTTTTCAATGAAAGATTAATATTGCGCAGGTTGTATTCATCTTTTTGGGTTTGCCAGATCACCAGACTATTAGAAATATCAATTTTTTCTATATCCAACAGCCATTTGCTTTTATCTGTTGAGTCTGTATCAACTTGACTTCCTTGGGGAGGCACTGGGGAGTTATTTTTTGCTTGTGCTTCACTCTCTGGGGTTTTACGGATAACCGCCCCATCTAAAACAATCTGCTCAACCGATAAACGGTGAGAAATTAAAGGCCATAGCTCGACATCTAAACGCATATTTTCTGCGCTCAATACAGGTTGGGTTGCATTATCTGCCGTTAGAGAAACAGGACCGGTAATTATGCTCAATGTTGGCCAAACATGCCAACGCATATCACCTTTAAACTCAAGCTGATAACCACTTTTTTTATCTACTTGTTCAACAAGATATTGCCGAAAATCATTTGGGTTTACTAACATGACTAACGTTGTCAGTCCTGCTACTACCACCACAAGTAAAATAATCAATGTTGTTAAAAACCGTTTCATCCTTCCCTCTCTTAAACTATGTCTGCTACGCCATTTAATTGGCCCACACCATACTTATCCTTCAAAACTAACGAAAATTGTCACTTTAGAGTCCATCATAAGAAACAATTTTCGTCATAGCCGTCGCGATTAGTCCTCGCTAATACGGCTACCAACAGCACCTTGTTGGTTTTTATATTTCGCATCTTGGCGACTATTATAAGGGCGATCCGCACTACCCGACAATGGTTCAAAGCTCAAAGCACCTATCACCATGCCTGGGCGTAATGCTAAAGGTAATTTACCAGAATTATAAAACTCTAGCACTATCTGACCACACCAACCAGGATCGATACGATGGGCGGTGACATGCACCATTAATCCTAGCCTAGCCAAAGACGAACGGCCATCCAACCAGCCAACTAAATTATCAGGAAGCGTGATAGATTCAAGGGTTACTGCAAGCGCTAATTCTCCGGGATGCAGAAAAAAAGGTTCATCATCTTTCAGAACAATTTCATCACTCATCACTCGCTCTAATGCAGCGTTAACTTCATCTTTTGGGCCACTAAGATCGATAAATGCGGCAGTGTGGGCTCGAAAAACACGGAATTGATTTCCAAGACGTACATCTGCTGTAGCACCATTGATCCGTTCAATAGGTGGGCGTGGGTTTATTTCTAATTTACCGTCATCCATCCATTGAATTATATCGCGGTCACAAAGACGCATGGTTATTTCCCCTTTCATTATTTTTATCCCAATAGCAAATTAACCGTCATTATAGTTGGCTAATCGCGCATCTCGACGCATTATCTTGCTATGCCTTATTCTTGGCAAAACTCGCCAATTTTTGCTTTCAGGATATCAATGGCTACGCGGTTTTTACCGCCACGTGGAACAATGATATCAGCGTACTGCTTGGACGGCTCAATAAACTGTAAAAACATCGGGCGAACCGTTTTATTATATTGGTCTATCACCGAATCCAAGGTTCGACCTCTTTCATTTACATCACGTTTGATGCGTCGCATCAAGCAAATATCCAGAGGCGTATCAACAAAAATAGAAAAATCCATTTCTTCACGTAGGCGTTTATCGGTTAGTAATAAAATACCTTCGATAATAATCACTTTTTTCGGTTTAAAGCTGATGGTTTTATCTTTACGGGTGTGAGCGACATAGTCGTACTGAGGAATTTCTACTGATTTACCACTTTTAAGTGATTTGAGATGTTCATACAACAAACTGTGATCCATAGAGTTGGGATGGTCATAGTTTACCTTGAGGCGTTCTTCCATTGGGATATCTGTTTGATCTTTATAATAACAATCTTCTGGAATAACACCGATATTATGATCACCGACCTTCTCTCTTAATTCCCGATATAGAGTGCTTGCAATAAGGCTTTTGCCCGATGCAGAGGCTCCCGATATACCTACAATGGTACAGTGATGCGCTATGTCAGTCATAAAATGATAACCTGGTTAAAAAATTCAGAAATGGAAATGCATAACAGCAAGGTGTTATGGTTTGCGGAATTATAGGGGGTAATCGCGCGCTGTTCCAGCCTCAGTGTGAAAAGACCTACAAAAAACGCACTAAGTTAGGTTAATACTCTATTTATGAAGCGCTATATTTAGCTTTAAAACTCTTTACGGCCTTCTAACGCCGCAATTCGATTCTCAATTGAAGGGTGTGTTGAAAAAACAGAATCCCCCTTATTAAAAATATAAGCCGCTTTACGATAAGCCTGACCTGTAGTTGATTTATCGTAATCATGGGTTTCATGTTGGCCCGATATTTTCTTTAGAGCACTAATCATTGCTTGGTTATCTGATGTCAAATCAACCGCAGCCGCATCGGCCATATATTCACGAGTACGGGATAAGTAAAAATAGAGAATTTGTGTAATCCAAGGCAGAACAAAATTTAAAACTAATAAAATAATCTGCGCTTTATTAGCTGCATTATTCCGACTGCGTCCCGCCGTACGAATAAATATCTGACTAAATAGGTTGGTTACCGTTAAAATAACATTCGCTAATATTCCAACATACAGAGTTAGCTTAGAGTCCCCATGAATAATATGTCCCACTTCATGAGCCATAACCGCTTGGACTTCTTGACGATTTAACGTTTGTAATAACCCACGGGTTACACCCACTAAAGCATTACGTTTATTCCAACCTGCCGCAAAGGCATTGGGTTCTTCACTTTCTAAAATATATAAGCGAGGGATATAACCTAAAGTCGCACTTAAACTGAGTTCTTCTAAAATATTAGATAATTGCTTTTCTTGTGATGTTGTTGCACTTTCAAGTGTCACTTCCTTGGCATTCATACCTGCCAGCATCATTTTATGTCCACGAAAATGGATATAAATAAGGCCAAGAAACGTTAAGCCTAAAATAATAAATGTCGCTACAGGGAGCTGTTTTAACGTAAGAAAATCTAATGCATTATCAAGCAAATCCGCTTGCTCATTAGGATGCGTAGCCGTATCCGCTAGCAAGCCAATGATTAACATTAAAAGTATGTAGCTAACAACCACTAGCCGTGTACGGATATTGTTTTTACGTATAACGTTTCTAAAATCCATAAAGCACCCTGTTATAGCCACATAAAACTTATCAGGATGCGCAAATGCACCCTGATATTGATAATAAATAAAACTCAGCGTGAATTAGTCAAAATTAATACGGCGTGATTCTTCTGTTTTAATGGTTTCCTCATCAAGACGCCAATATTCTTTCGAAATTTTCAGACTCGGAATAATGCCAACAATAATAGCAGCCGGCATTGATGCTATATACGCATTATACGTTTCTAATGTGCGATTATAACCACGCTTAGCAAACGACAGCTTATTTTCTGAAGAAACAATTTCTTCTTGTAAATTAGCCATAATTGCATCTGACTTCAGCTCTGGGTAAGCTTCAACTGCAACATTGATAGCCCCACTGGTCACCATTTTAGATAATGCATCTTCAGCTTCGCGGGCTTTATCACCTGTTGTATTTTGCGCCTGAGTTCTGAGCTCCGTAATTTTACTAAAGACCTCACTTTCATGACTTAAGTATTTTTTAACGGTTGCTAATAGGCTATCAAATACTTTTCCACGACGATCTAATTGAACTGAAATTTCAGTTTCACTTGAAATAACAGCTTCACGTAATGCAACGATGCGGTTATAAAAATAAATAACAATCAGCAGCAATACGACAATAATAATTAAAAATTTCATAATCACCTTTTAGGCATCAGCCAGAGGAGTAAATTTTGCTATGGACACCCTTAATTCAGGTATCTATGAATAGGTTCATAGGTGCATTCTACTCATCATCATGCAATAAAGAAACAATCGAGGAATAAATCAGAAAAGAGGAAAAATAATCGTGGTAAATACGCATAACCAAAAAGAGGTTATTTCTCAATAACCTCTATCTATCAATCTAATTAGACCGCACGGAAAGAAATTTCCGTTGGGATTTTATCCCCTTCCCAATACATTAATGCAGAAATACCCGACGCGATTTCACGGTAAATATCCGCAAACTCACCTTCAGGATCGCGCATTACAGTTGGCTGGCCACGGTCAAGGTCTTCACGTAAAGAGATGTGTAGAGGCACTTGTCCTAATAACTTAGTATGGTATTTTTCAGCGAGTTTTTCAGCGCCACCAGTCCCGAAGATAGGCTCAACATGACCACAATTACTGCAAATATGGGCACTCATGTTTTCGACAACACCAAGGACTGGCACGTTGACTTTCTTAAACATGACGATCCCTTTCATCGCATCCACTAGCGCAATATCTTGCGGCGTAGTAACCACAATAGCGCCCGTTACAGGGATATTTTGGGAAAGTGTTAGCTGTATGTCTCCCGTTCCCGGTGGCATATCGATAACGAGGTAGTCTAGGTCAGGCCATAAGGTATCTTGCAGCATTTGCATTAATGCTTTGCTCGCCATCGGTCCACGCCAAACCATGGCGTTATCATCAGTGACGAGATAACCAATCGAGTTGGTCGCTATACCATACGCCATGATAGGTGCCATGTGCTGGCCATCGGGTGATGTTGGGCGCTCAAGCGTAGTCCCTAGCATATTCGGAATTGATGGCCCATAAATATCCGCATCAAGAATACCGACTTTCGCCCCTTCTTGCGCCAAAGCTAGCGCTAGGTTAACCGAAGTACTGGATTTACCTACCCCACCTTTACCTGAACTTACAGCTAAGATATTACGAACACCGTTAATTCCCGGTAAATCATTAGCGCGTTTAAGTGTTGTCACATTGTGACGTAATTTCCACTCAACAGCGTGAGCACCTGTAAGCTGCTTTAATTCAGCCGTTTTTTCGCTGATCAGCGCCTGAAATGGCCCTTTCCAAACGAATGGCATTACGAGTTCGACATGCAAAACATTGTCCAACATTGCACAGTGATGTAACGCTTTGATAGAAATCAGATTACGCTGTAGCGTTGGGTGTGTAAATGAAGCCAAAACAGTGGAGACTTGTTCAGTCAGCAGTTCTGGTTTGTTCTGCTCGGGAGATTTATTGCTCATCCCTGCTCCTTTATTTTATATTTTTAAACTGTACCCCAAATAATTCAATTTGCTTGTAGGCGCAGAGCAAAGATAGCCGATGAGCATAGACGAACGCTATGATCCGGATAGCTGAGCAAATACAACACCCAAGCAACTTGAAGTATGACGAGTATATATTACTTTGACTGTGATTAATCATAACAGAGAACGTAAAAAATAGTGACCGCCATAAGACTGAAAACCCACGAAGCGTAAAAAATTATTTTCTGTTTTCAGAATAAATGCCGATTAATATTTTATTACCCTAGCAGCATCAGTTTTGATCGGTTAACATCAAAGTCCCTTTTAAATAATGGAAGTAAGAAAGTTACTATGTCTCAAGTCGCGAATAAATTACTGGTAACCTGTGCGTTACCCTATGCTAACGGTTCAATCCATCTCGGTCATATTCTGGAACATATTCAGGCTGATATTTGGGTCCGTTATCAGCGAATGCGCGGCAAAGAAGTTCACTTTATCTGTGCCGATGACGCGCATGGAACACCAATCATGCTAAAAGCCCAACAACTGGGTGTGTCTCCAGAAGACATGATTGCGGAAGTGAACCAAGAGCATCAGAACGATTTTGCTGGTTTTGCCATTAGTTACGATAATTACCACTCCACACACAGTGAAGAGAATAAAGTATTATCGGAACATATTTACAAGCAACTGAAAAATAACGGTTTTATTAAAAACCGCACTATTTCACAGCTGTATGACCCAGAAAAAGGCATGTTCCTGCCAGATCGCTTTGTTAAAGGCACTTGCCCGAAATGTAAAGCTGAAGACCAATATGGCGATAACTGTGAAGTCTGTAGCGCTACCTATAGCCCAACTGAGCTAATTAACCCACGTTCAGTGGTTTCTGGTGCGACTCCAGTAATGCGGGATACAGAACACTTTTTCTTCGATTTACCCGCGTTTAGTGACATGTTGCAAGCGTGGACCCGTTCTGGCGCACTGCAAGAGCAAGTCGCGAATAAAATGCAAGAATGGTTTGAATCTGGGCTTCACCAATGGGATATCACCCGTGATGCTCCCTACTTTGGTTTTGAAATTCCAGATGCACCGGGCAAGTACTTCTATGTTTGGCTAGATGCCCCTATCGGCTATATGGGGTCATTTAAAAATTTATGTGACAAACGTGGCGACCTAAACTTTGATGAGTTTTGGCAGAAAGATTCCAAAACCGACCTTTATCACTTTATTGGTAAGGATATCGTTTATTTCCACAGTTTGTTCTGGCCTGCAATGCTTGAAGGTAGCAACTACCGCAAACCAACCAATGTCTTCGTGCATGGTTATATCACAGTCAATGGTGCGAAAATGTCCAAATCTCGTGGGACATTTATCACTGCACGTTCTTACTTAGATCATTTAGATGCAGATTGCCTGCGTTATTACTACGCCGCGAAGCTTTCTTCACGTATCGATGATATTGATTTGAATTTAGAAGATTTTATCCAACGCGTAAACAGCGACATCGTCAATAAAGTGGTCAACCTTGCTTCTCGTAATGCAGGCTTTATCGCTAAACGTTTTGCTGGCAAGCTTTCGCCGACATTATCTGAACCTGAACTATATCAACAAGTTGTTGATGCAGCCCAAACAATTGGTGATGCTTATACCAGTCGTGAATATGGTAAAGCTATTCGCGAAATCATGGCTCTAGCAGACATTGCTAACCGTTATGTCGATGAAAAAGCGCCTTGGGTTGTCGCCAAGCAAGAAGGTCAAGATCAAGAACTGCAAGATATTTGCTCTATGGGTATTAACCTTTTCCGCGTTCTGATGACCTACTTAAAACCTGTATTGCCGGGTTTAACAAAACGTACAGAAGCTTTCCTCAATGTTGAATTAACGTGGGATTCAATTAACGCACCACTATTAAATCATACTGTTGCCCCTTTCAAAGCACTATTTACCCGTATTGAAATGGCAAAAGTGGAAGCGATGGTTGAAGCTTCAAAAGAAAGCATTAAACCTATCAAAGAACTCACCGGCCCTCTCGCGGAAGATCCGATTCAGGATACAATCACGTTTGATGATTTTGCAAAAATTGACTTACGCATCGCGTTAATCAAACAAGCTGATTTTGTCGAAGGGTCTGATAAACTGCTGAAATTACAACTTGATATCGGTGGTGAAACTCGCCAAGTATTCTCCGGCATCCGTTCTGCGTACCCTGATCCTAAAGCTTTAGAAGGGCGCCTGACCGTAATGGTTGCTAACCTTGCACCACGTAAAATGCGCTTTGGTATTTCCGAAGGCATGGTCATGGCAGCGGGTCCTGGTGGTAAAGATATTTACCTACTTAGTCCTGATAGCGGCTCGCAGCCGGGTATGCAAGTGAAATAAAATAACGAATTTAGTCTTAAACTCGTTATTAATTAAACGGCAGGCGGAGGAATTTAATATCCTCCGCCTTTTTATCATCTTTTTATCTGTGATCTGTAGCACAATTATAAAGTTAATTGTATGATGAATGGATGTCGAGTAACAGGACAAGTCTCATGTCATTTAAACAGGTGATGATAACTGGATGGCAATATTTGCGAGCTTTCGCAATACTTTACCTTTGCCTTATTGTCGGAAACCTTATTTCTACCCTACTTCCATTTTCGATTCCCGGCAGTATTGTCGGTATGCTCATTCTCTTTATCTTACTGGCTCTACAAATTGTTCCCGCTCATTGGGCGCAACCCGGTTGCAGTATTTTATTGAAAAATATGACAATACTCTTTGTTCCGATCGGTGTTGGTATCATGAATTATTACGACCTATTAAGCCAACAGATGATCCCTATTCTGGTTTCCTGTGTTGTCAGTACGCTCATCGTAATGATTGTGGTTGCGATCAGCTCTAACTACGTACATAAAGAGCGCCCTGTTGTTGGTGCAAAACCAGATGAGGTCTCTCTTCCTCCAGAAGAATCTATTTCTTCCGCTATCAATAATGATAAGTCAAAGGGGAATGAGTAATGTTAGCGCATATTTGGTGGTCACTACCGTTAACCATCGCTGTATTTTATTTAGCTCGTGCACTTTCTATTAAAAGTAAATTGCCGATTTTAAATCCTTTATTGATAACAATTGCCGTTATTATTCCTTTGCTTGTGATAACCAGTACACCTTATGAGCATTATTTCGCGGGCAGCAAATTACTCAATGATTTACTACAGCCTGCCGTTGTAGCCTTAGCCTTTCCATTATATGAGCAGATGCATCAAATTCGGGCGCAATGGAAATCCTTATTCAGTATTTGTTTTGCGGGTAGCTTAGTGGCTATGTTCACTGGCGCTGCGGTTGCATTATGGCTAGGTGCGACGCCAGATATAGCTGCTTCTGTATTACCTAAATCCGTTACGACCCCAATCGCCATGGCTGTTGCTGATTCAATTGGTGGGATCCCAGCCATTAGTGCGGCTTGCGTGCTGTTTGTTGGTATATTAGGTGCCATGTTTGGTCATAGCTTATTTGATGTTTTACGTATACGCACTCACGCTTCAAGGGGTTTAGCCATGGGAACGGCTTCACACGCATTAGGAACTGCACGTTGCGCCGAAGTCAATTATATTGAAGGCGCTTATAGCTCTCTTGCTCTAATGACATGCGGTGTAATCACATCTTTAATCGCCCCGTTTATATTTCCTGTCATACTTCATCTTTTTAGCTAAACTTATTAGTAAGATAAGTGAATAAATCATAGGGGTAAGAGAAAAAATCTTTTTCTTACTCCATTACGGATAACCAAAACATGAGATACATCTCTCATTTACAGGATTTGTTTCATGCGTTTCACTGAAAAAGTGATCGCTATCACATGCAATAATCAGTTTATTGAATAGAATGAAAAACTATTAAATAGGGAGGGTAATTTATGCATTCAAGATTTAAGGCCGCTTGGGCCGAGCTTCCAGAAAAACTACAGGCTGTACTTAAACCTATTATCGATCAACCTAACTTTCCAGCCATGTTGACAGCTGAGCAAGTTAAACAAATTAAAGTAGAATGTGGCTGTAATGATTCTGAGCTTGCATTTTCACTCCTACCCTTTGCTGCTGCTTATGCTATCACCCCCATCTCTCACTTTTATGTAGGCGCAATCGCTTGCGGCGAGAGTGGTAACCTTTACTTCGGCGCTAACATGGAATTTAGCCATGTATCGATGGGACAAGTGATTCATGCTGAGCAATGTGCAGTCACCCATGCGTGGCTAAAAGGCGAGAAAAAACTCACCTCAGTGACCGTAAACTATACCCCTTGCGGACATTGCCGACAGTTTATGAATGAGCTTCGTGATGGTGGTAAAATTATGATCCATCTACCAGAACGCCAACCTGCCACCCTGCACGATTATTTACCCGATTCATTTGGCCCTTCAGACTTAGATATTACCACTTTGCTTATGGATGCGGTTGACCATGGGTTTACTACACAAAGCCGTGACAGATTATTATCCGCAGCTATTGAAGCGGCAAACCAATCTCACGCGCCATACAGTAATTCCCAATCAGGTATAGCCCTGCAATTAAAAGATGGTTCTTTATTTACTGGCCGTTACGCAGAGAACGCGGCATTTAATCCAAGCTTGCCACCACTACAAGCCGCATTGATTATGATTAATCTCGCGAGTAAAGATATTCACGCCATTGAACAAGCCACTTTTGTTGAGAAACAAGATGCGATTATTAATCATTGGAGTGTAACTGAAAATACCTTGAAGGCATTAGGTTGCAAGCAAGTCGAATTAGCTTATCTTGACTAATTTAATATTTATTTAAAATAACGGTTATTGCTAGTAGTATAAATAGACAGCAATAACCGTATATTGTTATAAATCATCATAATGTGAATACTTATTTTTTATCATTATCACTTTTAAATATTAATTAAAACTGAAAGTCCCCCCAGAAGAATAACCGCTATAACTAAATTCTGGAATGTTCGGCATTTTAGGTACTGAATATCTATCATCAAGGAAACCTTTATCTAAAATAATATCGCTATTGAATCGGAAGTATAACGTCAAACGCCCCCAAAAACCTGATTCACTTCCACTCAATCCTGCAAATAAAGCATATCTATCGCCTTTACTCGCTAGATATTGATACATTCCCTTCGGGTTTTTATCTTTCCTTAATATTTTTTTGATCGTAATAAGATCATTTTTTGTAAACACTCTACTTGTACTATAATTTGTATTATTTGACATTAAAAATACCTTTCTATTTAGTATGATTTATTAAAAATTCTTTTGATTTTAATAAAATACTTTCCCATTTACGCATTTGATTCCATTTTATATTCACTTGAATATAAGCATCAACTTGGGGTATTTGACCTTTAATTTCACAAAAGTAATATTCATTTTTTATTTGAACCCAATCACAACGAATAACACTCATTACTTCATTTTTACTTTCAAACCAATAAACTCTCCTTTTTCTTTGATAATACTCACTTTCATTCTTCATTAATCCTTTATCTTCATATTCAACAAAATACAAATCAAGTTCATCATCATAATAAACACTACTTCTTTTACCAAAAAAATCGTTATTAATTGAATTATTCCTAAGCTCGTTCATTGTTGCCGTATCACTTGTCATTGGCTTTACTGCAATGCTTATCTCTTCTTCATTTGGATCTAATTTCATTCTATCGACGGGTTGCATTTCCGGCCATGTCATTCTTAAAGGGAGTACGGTGAAATTAGCATCACATCCATTTTCATTATTGATTGCCCTACGGTCAAAATAACTATACCCTTCATATTCAGCGATAAAATCAACATAATTTCTAGGCACTTCCACAACGTTGCCATTAAATTTCCCACAAACAAACCCCGAGCGGTTATTTCCCATCAAAAAACCCGAAAATAACAACAGTGGTATTATTAATATAAGTTCAGATTTCATAATTTAAAAACCTTGTTATTAAAAAATAGATTTTAATTAATTAGGTACTGATACTTTATTGTATGCTAATATTTTTTTCATACGTTCTACCCAATTTTTAATCGCAACTTTTTTCTTTGTCGATGCAGACTTCTCTTTTTCTATAACCTCTTTCATTAGACTATATACAACAGCTAACTCTTGGCTTCTATCACCTGATGCATGAAAAATCTTTTGCCAATAATGTTCTTTTTTAGCTTCATCTAGAACAGAACTGCCATATCTATTTTCATAAGTGTAGTTATCAATTTTTTGTAATGTCTCAACTGGATTATAATTTGCTTTTGAGGTGCTAAATATAGAAAAAAACATAATGATAATTAAAAAATCAATATATTTAGATAATAAACTCACTTTAAACACAAATAACCCTTATATATTATGATGCATTAAATTAAATAAGAGTTTAAATCTATGACAATTAAAAACATGCAGCAATATATGATATAGATAAATATATTTTTAATGCTCAGTATCTAAATATTCATATCTAAATAAATCATCAACACCAAAAGAATTGAATATAAATATCAACGGAATTCCCTAAGCGTGATCCCCTCGCTGTCATAGAGATAAGGTTCCGTAGTAAAATCCTATCCTTGTTATAAATTCCTTATCATATACACAATATTTTTCAGTAAATTTTTTAACCCTTTTGTATCATTATTTACTGTACATATTTTCTGTTTAGCTTAGGATCTAACCTGACTGTTGTTTATTAATCGTCCGAAGAGTGATATTTAATGGAACATGAACACGAAACAAAACGCCCTCTCTACATACCCTACGCTGGTCCAATTTTGCTTGAGTTTCCTTTACTGAATAAAGGAAGTGCTTTTACTGAAGAAGAACGTGCAAACTTTAACCTTCATGGCTTATTGCCCGAACAAGTTGAAACGATAGAAGAACAAGTTGAGCGAGCTCATCGTCAATTAGTTGATTTTAAAACAGATATCGATAAACATATTTACCTGAGAAATATTCAGGATACCAATGAAACCCTGTTTTATCGACTGATTGATGCACACCTTACCGATGTTATGCCAATTATCTACACCCCAACAGTGGGTGAAGCTTGTGAGCATTTTTCTGATATCTACCGCCGGGCTCGTGGCCTTTTTATCTCTTACCCAAACCGCGCGCATATCGATGATATGCTGCAAAATGCCACAAAACAAAATGTAAAAGTTATCGTTGTCACGGATGGCGAACGTATATTAGGTTTAGGCGATCAAGGTATTGGTGGAATGGGTATACCTATTGGTAAATTAGCCCTCTATACCGCCTGTGGTGGTATTAGCCCCGCCTATACATTGCCAGTCGTTATTGATGTGGGAACCAATAACCCACAGCGTCTCAATGACCCTCTGTATATGGGATGGCGTCATCCCCGTATCACAGGTGATGAATATAACGAATTTCTTGATGAATTTGTTCAAGCCGTTAAACGCCGCTGGCCAAATGTATTACTGCAATTTGAAGATTTCGCACAGAAAAATGCGATGCCACTGTTGACTCGCTATCGTGACCAACTGTGCTGCTTTAATGATGATATTCAAGGTACTGCATCCGTCGCACTAGGCAGTTTAATTGCCGCAAGCAATGCTGCCGGCAGCAAGCTTAGCGATCAACGAGTCACTTTCTTAGGTGCCGGCTCTGCAGGTTGTGGTATTGCAGAGCAAATCATCTCGCAAATGAAATCTGAAGGCCTCAGTGATGAGCAAGCCCGTTCACGTATTTATATGGTGGATCGTTTCGGTTTGTTAACGGATAAACTACCTAATCTACTAGATTTCCAAAGTAAGTTAACTCAAAACAGTGAAAACCTGAGTGATTGGGATGTCAATAGCGACTCGATTTCTTTATTAGATGTGGTACGTAATGCCAAACCAACGATTTTGATTGGTGTTTCAGGCCAAGCGGGTCTCTTTACTGAAGAGCTTATCAAAGAGATGCATAAGCATTGTGCTCGACCTATTGTGATGCCGTTATCAAACCCAACGTCACGTGTGGAAGCGCGCCCTGAAGACATTATTAACTGGACTGATGGCCAAGCGCTTGTTGCAACCGGCAGCCCATTTAGCCCTGTGTCGTATAAAGATAAAGTGTATCCAATTGCCCAGTGTAATAACTCTTATATCTTCCCAGGTATTGGTTTAGGGGTTATCGCCTCTGGTGCAAAACGTGTTACCGAAGCGATGTTGATGGCCGCTAGCCGTGCATTAGCTGGTTGCTCACCATTAGCCCAAAATGGTGAAGGCCCGTTATTACCCCTGCTTTCTGATATTCAAGATGTTTCACGCATTATTGCGAAACAAGTTGCCAAAGAAGCTCAAGTTCAAGGCGTTGCCACTGTCACCTCCGATGACGCACTTGATGAAGCTATTGAACGCAATTTCTGGAAACCAGAATACCGTAATTACAAACGAACATCATTCTAACGGTTTGCTAATAACTTTCTCTAAAGGGGTGCGATAGCGCCCCTTTTTCTTTATCTGAACACTATTTTTAGAAAGTGTCTGAAAAATGCAATTAACCGCGATCCTCATTGGTTTTTCATTGCGATAGTAAACTTCCTTATTTAATATGATGAAATACGTTTTGATCAGCAGGATGTTACAATGGTAGAAAACACCAGCATGGAGCCACCTAAACAACCTAAATTTTCATTGTGGGCGATGGCACTGACCTTGTTCATTGTATTATTGAATATAGGAGTGTATTTCTATCAGCTATACTATGCCTCACCGCTTGAGTCACAAGAAAACAATTTGCTACTCTTTGGCGCGAATGTATACCAACTATCTCTTACAGGTGACTGGTGGCGTTACCCTATCAGTATGGTGTTGCACTCCGGTGGGTTTCATTTAGGGTTAAATAGCTTAGCATTATTTGTGATTGGAATTGAGTGCGAACGTACTTTCGGTAAATTTAGGATGCTGGCTATTTACCTCATATCCGGTATTGGTTCTGCCTTTTTTAGTGCCTATTGGCAATATCAAGAAACGATTAATGCCGCTATTCGCCGTGCATCATTTAATTCATTAGAAAATATGTTTCAGGCGGATAATACCATTTATATCACCGTAAGCCTCGGGGCTTCTGGCGCAATTATGGGGCTTGCTGCAGCTTCGGTTATTTATCTGCTTAAAGCCATTAATGATCAACGTTTATCCCCTGACTATCGCCAAAAATTAAAGCGTCCTCTTTACAATATTATTGGGATGATCGCCTTAACGCTTGTCAACGGGCTGCAATCAGGCATTGATAATGCAGCCCATATTGGAGGTGCTATTGTTGGCGCTATTGTCAGCGGTGCTTTTGTTGTAGCGCCGCACTCGACCCGTCTTATCCGGTTTATATCCAGCTTATCTATCACTTTAATTGCCGTTGGGCTGCTTATTTTCATGCTTCAGTCTTTTTCATCTTCACAAGATGAAGAACTTAATTATGAGCGCGACTTTATTTATCAAGAAATGACTAAAGAACTCAATCATTTAAAGAAATGGGATCTGGATTAGTCATAAAATAAACCCTGCAATTATTGAATAAATAGCAGGGTTTAAATCATTATTTAGGACTAAAAAGAAAATAGATTTAGCGTCATCATAATGGCACTACATGCAATTAAGAATAGTGTGATGTATTGAAATGCACGTTCAGATAAACGTAATAGTAAATACTTTGCCAAAGGCATTACGATTAATGCCCCTGCACATAGGATTAAAGCCAATTTTAAATCCGTATGACCATCTTGCGCATAGGCTAATGCTGATGACCCCGATAGTACGGTGGTCACAAAAATAGATGTCCCAATAGCTTGTTTGATATTCAGTTGCATATAACGCAGCAACATGGGTAATACAACGACACCACCACCAACGCCTGTGGCACCAAGTACTACCCCCGCTAGAATAGCGGGAATTGCCATCGCCTTTAATTGATTAGTTTTCGCTACTCCCGCTTTAATTGGCGAGAAAAAAAACATTCGATTAATAAATAAATATAAAGAAAAGATAATTGCGCCGGCAACAAGAAGATTTATACCCCATTCAACCTGCTTTTCATATTCAGGCAAACTCCCCAACCATGTCACCAATAAGCTAGATAAAAAGGTACTAGGTAACATAATAGCTAAAACAATCATTGCACCTTTAAATGGGATATTACCTAATCGAAAATGCATATAAGAAGAAGATATCTTCATTAGCATCGATAGAAAATTCGCTGTTGCGACAGCAGCAAGTGCATTCAATCCAAAAAAATAGGTCAATATTGGTAAAACGATCACCCCTCCACCGACACCTGTTGTGCTGATAATCAGCCCAATCACCGCGCCGATAGCTAATTCAGTTAAAATCATTGGCTTTTGCCTTGTATCAGAGCTTGCCGCCCTTTTTGTAACGCGATATCTGTGTCGCTATCCGCCAGTGTCAGATATTTGAAAAATAACGTATCGAATGCCACCATTTGTAAGACCTGTGGGGTAATCACCCCTAATTGAGAATGTTGTTCATCATAAAAATAAGGTAGCGTAAAATCGGCTAATTTCGAGGCATCATCTTGACCAAAACGGGTAAGTGCAACGGTTGTACATCCTGTCTCTTTCGCCGAATGCAACATATTATTAATTTCCTGTGTATTGCCCCTTGCAGTCACTGCAATTGCAATATCATCTGGGCTAAGATTAGCTGAATAACTGAGCTGAACATGTAAATCATAACTAAATAAAGTGTGTTTATTAACGCGAATTAGCTTATGAAATATATCACTGGCAACAATGGCCGATGAGCCAATACCAAACAGAACAATACGCTTTGCCTTCACCATTTTTTGTGCAATTTCATCCACAATCGAAGGCTCGAGCAACTCGAGTGATTTTTCAATTGCTGAAATAAACATTAGCCCTGTTTTAGCAATAATTTGAGCCGTATCATCGCTACGGCTCAGGTTGCCATATAAGCTCTCGGCCTTATGTTGTTTTTCATCCGATAAATAATCCACTTTAAATTCAGGGTAGCCACGATAACCCATTTGACGAGAAAATCGAATGACAGAGGCACTACTAACACCCGCAGCTTGCGCTAATTCAGCCGCATTCATCGCAATAAGACTTTCGCGGTTATCTAACAAGAAACGTGCTATACGTTGTTCTGTGCCCTTTCCTCTGGTCTGCAAACTTTCCAACTTTACCGTCAATGTCGACATGGCTATTCCTTTTAATTATTTTTCTGGATCATTGAAGCCTATTATCATACTGGCAATGAAACCGACAATCCATGCACCTGCAACGGCAATTAAGAAATCAAGGATTTGCCCATCCCCGACTAATGGGATCAATGATAAGCCAGCGGTACCAAATGGGATGATAATACCGACATGAAAGAACGCCATTAATGCGCCCCCCGCGGCACCCCCGATACAACCGGCAATAAAGGGCTTACCTAATGGTAGTGAGACACCAAAGAGTAAGGGTTCCCCAACACCAAAGATACCTACCGGCAATGCGCCTACTAAGGTTTTTTTCAAGCGTTGGTTTTTAGTTTTTAGGAATACCCAGAAACACGAACCCACTTGCCCCATTCCACCCATCGCGAGAATAGGAAAGAGATAGTTAAGCCCAAAGGTTTGCAAAATTTCAGCATGAATGGGGATAAGCCCTTGATGCAAACCCGTTAGCAGTAGGAATAAGAAACTACCACCTAGGATCCCTCCGGTTGCAATAGCCCCGCTGCCACTGTCAAGTAACGCAACAGATACGCCCTGTGCCAAGATTTGGTTCAAATAATGACCGGCTGGCTGGAAGACAATAATCGCCACCATGGCAGAGACGAGGATCGTCAAAAAAGGTGTGATGATAAGGTCGAGGCTCTCTTTGATAATACTTCTAAACCATACTTCAAATTTGGAAGAAAATACAACCACCATCAAAACAGCAAAAATACCGCCACTATTAGGCTGTAATTTCTCACCAAACAGGGTGATATCGGCAAGTCCTGGCATAGAAAGTAACCCCGCCATTACTGCACCAATAGAAGTTGATGCCCCCAATTCTTTCGCCGTATTCATACCAATCATAATAGAAAGATATACAAATACCGCACTGCCAATAAGTTTCAATAATTTGAACAGTTCAGGGAATTGATCGACAACACCCGGCGCCACAAGACGCACGATATTGATTAGACCCATGATCAGACCACATCCAATCAATGCGGGAATGGTGGGCACAAATATAGCCGCTAATGTATTTAGCGTTCGGCGAATTGAAAACCCTTTTTTCTCCGCGATAGGCGGTGTGTTATCACTATCAGCACGGGTAGATACACTGCCCTGCATGTGTTTATTCAGCACAGTGAATACTTTTGCCGCGGTTCCCATGCCAACAATCACTTGTTGCTGTTCACCATTAAAGATAACCCCTTTCACACCTTCGACTTGTTTAAGTGCTTGTGCGTCAAATTTGGTATTATCTTTTAAAACCAAGCGAATACGTGTCATACAATGTGTTAATGTCGCCACATTTTCAAAGCCGCCCGCGTATTTTTCTATTTCTCTGGCGAGTACTTCCAGATGCTCTATTTTATTAGCCATAATATTCCCCTGGTGTCGACTAAATCATGCTCTATTGGTATTAGCATGACCTACCATCACACTATCCCATTATTTAACGATGAGTTTCCAACATGCTATCCAACGTGGTGTGCGGATGCTGTTGAACAATCTCTGTTGCTTGCTGTGCATTAATATGGAGTTCATACATTAAAATTGCGCGCCGTGGGTGGTAATCCACTTGTTTTAATAATTGTGCGGCAGTTTCTATATCAATGCCGCACACTTCACCAACTATGCGTTCTGCTCGGCGCAGTAACTTAATATTACTCGCGACGACATCAACCATTAAATTAGTATGAATACGACCTAAACGCGCCATGACACAAGTACTTAGCATGCCTAAGATCATTTTTTGTGCGGTACCACTTTTCATCCGGGTTGAGCCTGATAACACCTCAGCCCCCACGTCTGGTGCAATCACATACTGAGCAATTTCACTGAGCAAGCCCCGCCCACGCGTTGTGATAGCAACCGTTAATGCGCCAATTTTATTACCGTATTCAACCCCCGATAATGTAAATGGTGTTCGGCCACTTGCCGCTATCCCAATAACGACATCTTTTTCACATAAATGACGTTTTTTTAATTCATCAACTGATGCTTCCGTTGAATCCTCAATGTTTTCAACCGCCTTTAACATTGCCTCTTGGCCCCCCGCAATGATTGACTGTACCAATTCGGGTGATGTACCAAAGGTTGGTGGGCATTCTGCACTGTCTAAAACGGCCAATCTGCCACTCGTGCCAGCACCGACATAAAAAAGCCTTCCTCCTAGCTTTAAGCGTTCGGCAATGGCATCAATGGCATCGGCAATTGCCGGTAGAACTTGTTGGATCGCGCTTGCAACAGTGCTATCCGCTTGATTGATCGCTGCGACCATAGAAAATGTCTCCAAACGAGAAAACTGTAATGTTTCCTGATTGAATTCATTTTGCAGGCAGTTGTTCAGTGTATTTTCAGCTAGGGACATTGATTTACCTTCATTGAAATTATATTTCATTAAAAATTACTATTTATGAATTTTAATTTCAACTTAAATTATCATTAAATCTAAGCTTAATTAACTTACGTGATCACTCTCACAATTTACTGGGATTTGCCGGTAACCAGCCGTCACCGACAATCAAATTATTTAACGAATTTGCAGTTACCAAAAGCGGATGGGATGTGGAAGTCTGGTTTTACAGAATCAGGTTTAATCCAGCTGATCCATTTACGGACTTGCTTAGGTTCGCCAGCACTAAATTCACCACGAAGGATCGCACACATTAGGGTTTTCTTATCAGCATCTTGCCATAAATTAAGGCGTGTAAATTCGTCAAGATCGATTTTTCCTGTTAAAACATAGCCGGCAGGTGTAATTTCCCCGACGGTTTGTAGCGTTTCCCAATTCCAACTTGGGTCAACCTCGCGATAGAAATTGGCTTTCGCATCGAATGTTCGGCCTTTAGGATCCATTTCTGCTGTGTAATACGGCTTCAATTCAGGACTTGTTGCAAAGAAAAGTTCGACGCGATCTGAGTCTAATACTGCTTGGTCTTTATCAGGATCATCGCCTAACTGAATATCTTTATCATCTGCGATAAAACGAAAATAGAGCGCATCATCACTCCAGAGTGCCCGAAAATCGGTTTTTGGTGGTGCTTCTTTTTCCCATGGGTAAATAAAGTCAGTCAGCACTTCCGCTTGCTCCCACACGGCTGCGCTTTTTGCATCATTCAATGATTTTATCTGTTGCGTGTGATTAATTTGATAGTCTTTCGCTGCCACGCTTGCTGTAACTAACATTGCGGTAGCCGCTAACAGTGTTTTTAGTTTCATACTTTCCTCGCGTATCAGATAATAAAGTTTGTTTTTATGCATTTCACTGCCTTTGTCGCTAACTCAATCAGTTATAGACAAATTAAGTTCAGTTGTTAAGAAATTAAATTTCATAACTTATAATTAATATAGAATTAAAATTTCAAAACAAACAGTCTCTATCACCATAAAACTATCGCTCTGTGAGGTAGCTCACTTTCCAATTGAGACTAAAAACACCTTTTTTACAGACCTAGTAATTGGAATTCAGTATAATTTTAGGCTGATATTTGTATTATCTAAGTTAGGCCAAACTATCGATAAAAATAGCGTGTTAAATTAAACAATCTAACGCTATGCGGGTATTTAGGGGCTTATTGACACGACTTTACGTTATGCGACTTGCGTCACTAATTTAACTCAAGTAGCCTAATCACTATGACTATTTTTTTTCAAGGCTAGGACATGAGGAAGCGTCTGCTTTATGGTCTGTTAATTTTCGCAGGGATAGCTTTTGCCACTGTTATTTTACTCGACCGTTGGATTGGCTGGGACACTGCACCCTATATCTATGAAGATGTAGAACAACTTCCTGCACGAGATGTTGGAATGGTACTTGGCACATCTAAATATTATGCATCTGGCGTCACAAATCTCTACTACACCTATCGAATCAAAGGTGCTGCAGAGGCGTACCACAGCGGAAAAGTAAAATATTTACTGCTAAGTGGTGACAATGGTGCTCATAACTACAATGAGCCGATTGCCATGCGTAAAGACCTAATAAAAGCCGGTGTTCCTGCCTCTAAAATCGTGCTCGACTTTGCGGGTTTTAGAACGCTGGATTCGGTAGTTCGTACCAAAAAAGTATTTGATACTGATAATTTCACTATTATCACTCAACGCTTTCACTGTGAAAGAGCGGTATTTATCGCCAAGCATAAAGGGATAGATGCACAATGCTTAGCGGTTCCAACGCCGCAAGGTATGTACAAAGTTCGCGTTCGCGAAGTATTTGCGCGCCTTGGTGCACTTGCAGATTTATATATTCTGAAACGTGAGCCTAAATTTCTAGGGGAGCAAGAATCTATTCCGGCCCCCATAAAAATGCCTGACGGAATTAAAGGCTATCCGGCTGTTTCACCTGATGAAATCAATAAATTGAATTAATTTTTATTGGTTTATTGTTGCGAGATAAAGCTTATCAGTTAGTTTTCGCCAGCACCATTCAACTGGCCCCTGTTTGAAAGTACGTAACCAGTAATAAGAAAAAGCGAGGTTAACGAACCAAATAGGGGCAATAAAGCCTAATAATTCAATCCGGTTAAATTGATTAAAATAACTTAGATGAAAGAAAATTATTGTACAGATAAGCGTTTGCAACAAGTAGTTACTCAATGCCATTCTCCCTACATTCTGCAATAATTTTGCTATTAAACTATTTTTGAGCCTATCCCAAAAACCATAAATAAGCGCAATATATCCTAAAGATTGTAACGGGATCATTAGCTCATTGATGATATAACCAACAATTGAAGTCGCAAAAAAACTCCATAAATATACGCTTTGAAAATATAGAGAAATAATTTGAATGACGAATGCTGGAGGGATTAGAATAAGCGCCATACGGCGATAATGTTGTTGGCTAAATAACCCTCTCAACCAACCATTTCTCATCAATAGCGCACCGATAATCATCAATGCAAGTAATTGCCATCCATATTGAATAAACAGCATTTCTATCATCAATAACATGCCTTCTGCTCGAGCCGTTAAGCTTTCTAGACCACCCGCGACAGTCTGCCCCACTTCAAAAAACACTTGTTCTTCCGTCGACTGCCAATGGTCAGTAGGATCAATGGCACTACCAAGGATAAATAAAATAATTAACCCTATGATATAAATGGCAGAAGAGAGCTTTAATAAGGCCGTATCACTGTAATGCTCTAGCATATAAATGGCCGCTAATCCCGTTAATGAATAAGCGAGAAGAATGTCGCCATCCCAAAAGCCAATCCCATGAATTAACCCTAACATGGCTAATATTAATAACCTGCACTGATTCCAACGTGTTGAGCGCTGATGCAGTAAAGCAAGCGTTGCGCCAAATAATAAGGAGAAAATAGCGAGCACTTTACCTTGAAAAAAAAGATTAAAAACGCCCCATACAATGGCATCAGGAGTCGAAGTGGTTAAAGTATAAAACGGATTAAGGTATGCCGTTTGAGGCAATGCAAAAGCAAAGATATTCATTAAAAGAATACCTAATATTGCGATGCCGCGAACAGTATCAAGCTGATCAATACGCCCTTTTGGGGCGATTGAAGATCGGAATTCACGCATCAATTAATTATGACGCACCGCACGTAAAAACTCTTGACGCGTATTTTGGCTAGATTTAAATAATCCACCGAGAGAGGTCGTAGTTGTGGCACTAGTTGCATCACGAATACCCCGCGCCTTTACGCAATAATGTACTGCATCAATTGATACGGCGACATTATTTGTTCCAAGCAAGGTTTGTAATGCCAACAAAATTTGCTGTGTTAGGCGCTCTTGCACCTGTGGGCGCTGAGAAAAGAACTGTACGATACGATTGATTTTAGATAAACCAATCACTTTATCTTTTGGTATGTAAGCCACTATCGCTTTACCATCAATAGTCACAAAATGGTGTTCACAAGTACTCGTCAATGTAATGTCACGAACCGTCACCATTTCATCAACTTTCATCTTATTTTCGATCAATGTAATTTTGGGGAAATTGGCATAATCGAGCCCTGAAAAAATTTCATCAACATACATTTTTGCTATACGGCGAGGCGTATCCGCTAAGCTGTCGTCGGTTAAATCGAGATTCAGTAACTTCATAATCTCTGTCATATGCCCTTCAATCAGTTGCTTACGATCTTCGCCTGATTTTGGCTGAATACGCAACGGGGTTTCAAGCCCTCTCGCTTCCAAAGCAGCATGAACTAATTCGGCCTCTTTACTCAGAGATGACATGTATCCTCCACAAGTGGTGAAACTATTTTTATAAAATGCAGGTGTTGAAGTACTCTAAAACAGCAGGTGTAGATAATCCAGCACTACCTCGGCATTTACAGTGAAATATTTGCATAAGCTGATGCGAATTTATTCAACTTTCAAATGTATTATTCTGTAGACCCATGCAGGGTAAGCGACTACTGCACTATTCGGCACTATTTGGCATGATTTTATCGATTAAGTGAACGTATCATTGATTGTTTTGCGGTATTTAAATGATTACGTAACTCATTAGCTGCCTGTAAATCACAATGACTAACAATCGCGCTGAGAATAGTCATATGCTCCTCAATCGCTAAAATATTTCGTTGCCGAAGGTCACTATCATCCCATTGATAATGAAAATGAAAAATAATTGTCACCATATCCAATGACTGTTCAAAAAAAGGATTATCTGCCGCCGAAAGTAATAAGGAATGAAATTTACGGTCTAACTCGGAAAAAGTGCGATAATTATCAACAACCGTTTCTCTTAATTCCCTGTGCTGATATAAAAGTTCTTTTGCTTGAACCCAACGTTTATCCTCTTTTGGTAGATTCATAAATCGTGTTAAAGCGTGTGTTTCTAATAGCTCACGTAATTCAAATAATTTCTCGGCATAATTTTGCTCAAATTTCTTTAAACTCCATAATCCCCTACGTATATTTTCAATGAGATTATAACGTGAGAATCGTAGTAAAAACTCCCTAACGGCAACAGGGCTCACGTTCGCTCGGTGAGCCAATTGCAGTTCCGTAAATTTATCACCGGGTTGGAGTTCTCTTCGTTGGATCATCTTGTAGAAAAAAGATTCAAATTCATCAAGTTGAATATCGGGTAAATCAATAATTGTATCAAGAAGATCATCATCATTTGGCTCTCTAATGAGAACATAATCGTTACCAACACAGGCTAAAATTTCTTTTTTTGTGAGGTAATTTAGCACATGGCGGATAGTGGTACGGCTAACATTATACATATCAGCAAGTAACGATTGAGAGGGTAAAGGCGAGCTTATATGCTGATGGCGAATAGCATCAATAAATTGATTGATAACTTTATGTCGTAGATTTTGTGTTCTTGCCATATTGATATCCAACATCTCAGTATGTTGACTAAGAAACCACATATTTAATATGGTGATAATACGTCCATTGTGCCACTGCTTCGATGCAATGACACAATAGCACTAGTGAATAAAATAATTAATTAAGTTTATTTAATGCTGCCCGCATACCTTGATTTAAAATAGCATCAATTTGTTTAGATACCTTATCAACTAATTCTTCATTTTGGCTTAAATCCTGTTCCCAATGTTTTTTATCGGAGAGAACAGTACTGACAAACTCTTTTGAACTGATGCTATCACCGACTTTAGGCCATAATTGTGCAAAGCGGGTTAACCAAATCTCATCATCTTGCAAAGGGTAAACCTCGCCTGAACGCTGACCCCGATAAAAAATAAGCAGTGCCGCAAGTGCAAAACATAACCGTTCAGAGACATATCCCTGATGAATACCCGCCATAAGTTGTGGCAATAAACGCGTTTTAAATTTAGTCATGCTATTTAAAGCAATAGAAAGTAGTTGATGCTGAATATAAGGGTTCTGAAAGCGCCCGGTCACAGCATCAGCAAAAGTGCGTAACTCAGCTTCAGGTAAATCTAAAACAGGAATAATGTCATCATTCAATAATTTCTCGATAAACAATTTAACATCTTTATCTTCCATCGCTTGGCCTACCGTATTTAACCCACATAACCAAGCAATCGGCACCATCGCTGTATGTGCGCCATTAAGAATAGCAACTTTACGCTCTTTATACGGTTTAATATCATCAACGATATGAACATTCATTGGATATTTATCAATACATAATTTTTGGGCTAACCAATCAGGGCCTTGAATAACAAATAAATAAAAATACTCTGCTGTATCAACAAATTCATCTTGATAGCCTAACTCTTGTTGAATTGATTCAATTTCATCACGAGGATAACCCGTTACAATTCTATCAACGAGTGTTGAACAAAATGTATTTGCTGTTTCTATCCATTCAACAAACGCTTTTGGTAATTTCCATTCGAGTGCATAACGCAGAATAATTTCTTTTAAAGCTTCACCATTATAGTCAATCAATTCACAAGGAATAATGACCCAGCCTTTATCTCTATCCCCATTAAAATGATTGAAGCGAGCAAATAATAATTGAGTGAGTTTAGCGGGATAACTTATCGGTGGTGTATCATCAATTTTATCATTTGGGTTGTAGCTAATCCCAGCTTCAGTGGTATTCGAAAAAACAAATTGAATATTTTTATCTTTAGCAAGCGCAAGATAGCTATCATGCTCTTTATATACATTTATTTCATTATTAACTGACCTAATAAGTCGTGATTCACTGACTTTCTCGCCTTTTTCATTTAATCCGCGAATAAGTGTCGTATACAAGCCATCTTGGCAATTCAACGAAGGTGGAAAATCAGTATTAATAGGACGAATAATAGTTATTCCAGCATTAAGATCTGTTTTCTCATTTAAAACATCAACTATCCAGTCAACAAATGCGCGTAAAAAATTTCCTTCACCAAACTGAATAATACGTGTTGGAAAACGTGCACCTGGAAAATTTTCTCGATTTAATTTTTTCATCTTCAGCTCTCCGAAATTAAAATTGAATAACGCCTTTAATCAATTCATGATTATTGATAACGTCTTTTTCATATATTTCGGCGAGTGAGCTAAATGAATAATGGTGTGTAAGCATCATATTTGCATTGAGCTTATTGTTTGCCATTAGTCTGCCTACTTTTTCAAAATCTTCTGGCGTCGCATTTCGGCTCCCCATCATGGTAGTTTCTTTTTTATGAAAATCAGGATCTGAAAATTGCAGGTCTCCTTTAAATAAACCGACAAATACAATCGTTCCACCATGGCGAATTAAGTTAACACTGTTATTCATCGCGTGCTGATTACCTGTCGCATCAATAACCTTTAATGGTAAAGCCCCTGAAAAATATTCTCTTAACTGACTTTCAAAGTTGTCGGCAGATGGATCAATCGTAGATAACGATAAATTTTTAGAAACGTGTTCACGCCGAGCTGCGCTGGTATCAGCAACCACAACTTGGGCACCATCGGCAGCAGCGATAGCGGCAACACCAAGGCCAATAGGACCTGCACCAACAACCAGTACCGCCTCATTAGCTTGAACATCCGCTCGACGCACAGCATGAGCACTGATAGCAAAAGGCTCTATTAGTGCCGCTGCATCAGCTTCAATACCTTCTGCTAATAATAAATTCGCTACAGGTACATTTAAATAATCAGCGAAACCACCATCTTCATGCACACCAATAACCGAAATATTTTCACAGCAATTTGTGCGGCCACTGAGGCAAGAAGGACATTTATAACAAGCCACATAAGGAATAACCGCAACCTGCTGGCCGACTTTAAACTCAGATTGCCCCGAGCCTAATTGAACAATTTCACCACAAATTTCATGACCTAGAACTCTAGGATAACTGAAAAAAGGTTGATTTCCCGCCCATGCATGAATATCGGTTCCGCATATTCCCACTGTTTTGATTTTAATTTTCGCTTCGTTCGATGAAGGCGCTAGAGCGGCACGTTTTTCCCAAACTAATTTTTTAGGTTCTAAGCAAACTAATGTATTGATGATTGACATAATGCTCTCCTTATTTGTATTGCAATTAATTTCAGCCAAAAAAGAGCAAAAAAACGTTATATCAATTTAGTTTGTGATGGAATACGCATAAACCTGAACTAAATGTGTTTTTTATTTATAAAGTACCAATAAATATGATTTTTATTTATTAAGTACCAATAAAAAACAGTAATTTTCTATCAAGCGCACGGATCAATGAAATTATCAGTTATAAATATATCTTCCTGCCTATTCTCAAGTTGAATTAAATAAATCAGTTCTTAACAAGGGAAATCCTTGAGTCAAAAAATAAATAAAAAACAGAGATAGATAAAGCTTTGATGATTATCTAATCAGTAATAAACTTACTGTAAAATAAGGAGTTAGGCGTGGAGAACAAAGATAATACTCTCAACCCTCAAGCTAATTTAAATACCATAAAAAAAACCGATATACCCCAAGAACAAAATGCTATCCCCATAAAAAGTAAACGTTTAAAACGGATACAAATGACAGCAATGATACTTTTATTTTTAGCGGCTGTTATTAATTACCTTGATAGAAGCTCACTTTCGGTTGCCAACCAAACTATTCGTGATGAATTAGGTTTAAGTGCCACTGAGATTGGTATCTTACTTTCGGTTTTTTCATTTGCTTATGGCATAGCCCAGCTTCCCTGCGGCCCATTATTGGATAGAAAAGGGCCTCGCTTAATGTTGGGGATAGGGATGTTTTTTTGGTCACTTTTTCAAGCCTTATCTGGATTAGTGCAAACCTTTTCTCAATTTGTTCTCGCTCGTATCGGTATGGGAATTGGTGAAGCACCAATGAATCCCTGTGGCGTGAAAGTGATAAATGACTGGTTCAATATTAAAGAGCGTGGTCGACCAATGGGCTTTTTTAATGCGGCATCAACGATTGGTGTCGCCATCAGCCCCCCTTTACTTGCTGCAATGATGCTGGTTATTGGCTGGCGAGGGATGTTTGTTACCATCGGCGTATTAGGTATATTTCTCGCTATCGGTTGGTACATGCTGTACAGAAACCGTGAAGATATTGCCTTAAATAGTGAGGAGCAAGACTACTTAAATGCAGGCAGCGTCAATACTCAACGTAATCCGCTCAGTTTTGCTGAATGGCGAGGGTTATTTCGTAACCGCACCATGTGGGGAATGATGCTCGGCTTTAGTGGTATTAACTATACTGCTTGGCTTTATTTAGCATGGTTACCCGGCTATTTACAATCTTCCTATAACCTTGATTTAAAAAGCACGGGAATGATGGCAGCCATCCCTTTCCTATTCGGGGCTGCGGGAATGCTCATTAATGGATATGTGACGGATAGTCTAGTCAAAAAAGGCATGGAGCCCTTAAAAACAAGAAAAGTGAGCATTGTTATTGGAATGGTACTTTCCGCATTATTCACCTTCATCGTGCCACAAGCAACAACCTCGATGTCTGCCGTATTACTTATTGGTATGGCGCTGTTTTGCATCCACTTTGCGGGCACTTCCGCATGGGGGTTGATTCATGTCGCTGTTGCTTCGAGAATGACCGCTTCTGTGGGCAGCATTCAAAACTTTGCTAGCTTTATATGTGCTTCATTTGCACCTATTGTGACGGGATTTATCCTCGATAAAACCAACTCTTTTAACTTAGCATTAATTATTTGTAGTTGTGTAACCTTATGTGGCGCACTGGCTTATGTATTTTTAGTCCGCCAACCGATTATTGATACTAACGCTAACTAATCTAAGATGAGCCTCATATCTGACTGAGGCTCATCTTCATTATTTTAAATCACATCAATCAATCTATCTAAAAGCTATCTCGAATCAATTTCTATTCATTCACCCACTGGCTAATCTCTGACATAATAAGCAGCACTAACCAATTTTAAGCCTCTAAGGCAAAATGATAATGGGGTAACTGCATTATGGATCAGAGCCATACTAAAGATTTGATTTCTCTTGAGCTTGCACTCGAAAAATTACTTTCACAAACACCCGTGATAACTCAAACAGAAATTATTCCACTCACTGATTCTGCTCAACGCATTATCGCCACTGACCTAATATCTCCCATTAATGTTCCCCCATTTGATAACTCTGCAATGGATGGCTACGGTCTACGTTTTGATGATTGGGACGGCACAACACCGATGCCTGTTGTTGGCAAATCATTTGCAGGCAACCCAATGCAAGGGCCATTAGAAAAAGGGGGCTGTGTCCGCATTATGACAGGCGCGCCTATCCCTCAAGGCGTTGATACTGTAGTGATGCAAGAATCCACTGAACAAACCGAACAAGGGATTCTTTTTACTCAACCATTTAAAAAAGGCAGTAATATTCGTAAAGTTGGTGAGGATATCGTCCAAGGAAAGCCTGTTTTCCCTGCGGGAACCTTGCTTTCAACCGCTCAACTGCCGCTAATTGCCTCTTTAGGCATTAGTGATGTCACGGTATACCGTCGTTTAAAAGTGGCCGTTTTTTCTACCGGCGATGAACTTCAAGCTGTCGGTAAGCCGCTTGCTGATGGGCAAATTTATGATACCAACCGCTTCGCTGTTCGTTTGATGTTAGAAAAATTAAATTGCCAAGTATTGGATCTGGGTGTCATTCCGGACTCGCCAGAAAAACTGAAGCAGACCTTTATTGAAGCCAATAGCCAAGCAGATTTAGTGATCAGCAGCGGTGGCGTTTCTGTTGGGGAAGCGGATTACACCAAACAGATACTTGATGACCTCGGCCAAATTGGTTTTTGGAAGTTAGCGATTAAACCAGGTAAACCTTTTGCCTTTGGTAAGCTCAGTTCCGCCTGGTTCTGTGGATTACCGGGTAATCCGGTTTCCGCAGCACTGACTTTTTATCAGCTGGTTCAGCCACTCATTGCACGCCTTTCAGGCCATAGCCAATGGAAAGCCCCTATTCGTTTCAAAGTTCCCGTAACGACGCCATTAAAAAAATCACCGGGACGATTGGATTTTCAGCGTGGAGTTTTAACCTCCAATGAACAAGGACAATTGCAGGTTGAAACTACAGGACATCAAGGTTCTCATATCTTTAGCTCATTTAGCCAAGCGAATTGCTTTATCGTTCTAGAAAGAGAACGTGGTCATGTCGCTGCAGGCGAAATGGTTGAAGTTGAAATGTTCAATTACTTATTGAAAAGTGAATAATACCCGTGCAAGAACTTAGCGATGATGAAATGCTGCGTTATAACCGTCAAATTATACTTCGAGGGTTTGATTTTGACGGCCAAGAAAAACTGAAAGCCAGTACGGTGTTAGTGATCGGCTTAGGGGGTCTTGGTTGTGCCGCAACGCAGTACCTTGCCGCGGCAGGCATTGGGCATTTGACCTTAGTTGATTTTGATACAGTGTCATTGTCAAATCTGCAAAGGCAAACGCTTCACCGTGACGCGACCATTGGCGAGCCAAAAGTTGACTCTGCAAAATCACAGCTTGCAGCTATCAATCCACACATTCACATAGATACCATCAATGCTCAACTCGATGATCAGCAACTTGATGCCTTAATCATTGATCACCATGTGGTGCTTGATTGTACCGATAATGTCGCAATACGTGAGCAGTTAAACCGTTTATGCCTAGCGCATAAAAAACCACTCGTTTCCGGTGCTGCCATTCGTATGGAAGGGCAACTTGCAGTATTTACCTATGATGACGATGCCCCTTGTTATCACTGTTTAAGCCGTTTATTTGGTGAAAATAGTTTAACCTGCGTTGAAGCCGGTGTGATGTCGCCATTAGTCGGTACCATTGGCACCCTCGAAGCCATGGAAACGATTAAATTGCTAACGCAATACGGTAAAGTCATCACCGGTAAAGTATTACTTTTTGATGCAATGACGATGGATTTTCGCCAATTCAAACTTCGTAAAGATCCTCATTGTGAAGTTTGCGCTAACAGCCCCTTATCAGTCTAATTTTCGGTGGCGAGATAATCTCGCTACCTCTCCTTCAATGTAACATGCCGTCAAAAAAATTAAGAATAATCCGAAAAAATGATTTTATTGGCCTTTAACCTTATACTATCCCTCTTTCGTGGTGATAGTGCACAGACTCATCACCACATTTTATTTTTGATAAGTTACTGAGAATATTATTATGCAATTCCCTCCTTGCCCAAAATGTCAGTCTGAATACACCTACACTGATAACGAAATGTATGTCTGTCCTGAGTGTGCACATGAATGGAATGATGCCGAAGCTGTTGAAGAAACTGATGAGCTAATCGTTAAAGATGCAAATGGTAACTTGTTAGTAGATGGCGATACCGTCACGGTTATCAAAGATCTTAAAGTGAAAGGCAGCTCAACAATGCTGAAGATTGGAACTCGCGTGAAAGGGATCCGTTTAGTCGAAGGCGATCACAACATTGATTGTAAAATTGATGGTTTTGGTCAAATGAAACTAAAGTCTGAGTTTGTGAAAAAGAACTAAGTTAGTTAAAAGTAGCTTCTTCAGAAATAAATTAGCCCCTTCCGCTTTACTGCCATGAAGGGGCTATTTGTATTCTACAAAGCAAATTTTTGGTTTAGAGAACTACGCCTTGACTCGCCAGATACTCATCATAAGTACCTTTAAAATCAATCACTTTATCTTCTCTAATTTCGATAATACGGCTTGCTAGTGAGCCCACAAATTCACGGTCATGGGATACAAAAATCAGTGTTCCTTCGTACATTTCAAGGGCAAGGTTCAATGATTCGATAGATTCCATATCTAAGTGGTTGGTTGGCTCATCCATAATAAGCACATTTGGCTGTTGCATCATCAATTTACCAAATAGCATACGGCCTTGTTCACCACCAGATAGAACCGAAACTTTTTTCTTGATGTCATCTTGGGAGAACAGTAAACGACCAAGAATGCTGCGTACTGCTTGCTCGTCATCCCCTTCGCTTTTCCACTGACTCATCCAATCAAACACATTCAAATCAATAGCAAATTCATCCGCATGATCCTGTGCATAATAGCCAATATTGCTATTTTCTGACCACTTAACGGTACCGTTAGTCGCAGCATGCTCACCAACCAATGTTTTCAAAAAGGTGGTTTTACCGATACCATTCGCACCGATAACCGCCATTTTCTCGCCAACTTCAAGCAGTAAATTCAAGTTTTTGAATAAAGGAGCTTTACCATAACCATTGCTCACATCTTCTAACTGAAGCGCGTTACGGAACAGTTTTTTCTCTTGCTCAAAACGAATAAATGGGTTTTGACGGCTTGATGCTTTTACTTCATCTAATTGAATTTTATCAATTTGACGTGCACGAGATGTCGCTTGTTTGGATTTAGATGCGTTGGCACTAAAGCGGCTAACAAAGGATTGTAACTCTGCAATTTGTGCTTTTTTCTTCGCATTATCAGAAACTAAGCGTTCTCTAACTTGTGTCGCCGCAATCATGTATTCGTCATAGTTACCCGAAAAGAGACGCAGCTCACCATAGTCTAAATCGGCCATATGAGTACAAACGGTATTCAAGAAGTGCCTATCATGGGAAATAATAACCATAGTGCAGTCACGGTCATTTAGCACTTGCTCCAACCAACGAATGGTATCAATATCCAAGTTATTCGTTGGCTCATCAAGCAACAAAATATCTGGATTTGCAAACAGTGCTTGAGCCAAGAGAACACGTAATTTCCAACCAGGAGCGACTTCACTCATTGGCCCATAATGTTGCTCAACAGGAATACCAACACCAAGCAGTAATTCGCCAGCACGAGACTCTGCGCTATAGCCATCCATTTCGCCATAAGCGACTTCAAGATCAGCAACACGGTAGCCGTCTTCTTCGCTCATCTCAGGCAATGCGTAGATACGGTCACGTTCTTGTTTTACATTCCAAAGCTCAGCATGTCCCATGATAACAGTATCAAGCACGGTAAATTCTTCGAATGCAAACTGGTCTTGGCGTAGTTTACCAATACGTTCATTCGGATCTGTCACGCTCACATTACCGGCAGAAGGAATTAAATCGCCACCCAAAATTTTCATGAATGTTGATTTACCTGCGCCATTCGCGCCAATCAAACCGTAGCGGTTACCCGTTCCAAATTTAACTGAAATATTTTCAAACAGCGGCTTACTGCCAAACTGCATAGTGATATTGTTTGTCGTTAACACTTCTATGCCTTACTTAAATTAATCTGTATGTAGTGATACCCGCTATACCTTAAATAATTCGAGCTGCATGAAGGCGTTAAGCGTAGCTATTTCATGAAGAACTATTTTCGTTCATGCAACACAAACCCGATAGCATGAACATACTGCGCAATACAGGTCGCAAATAGCCACCCTGATTTGAAGTATGACGGGGATAAATAGCGGCGCATTATGCCACAACTCGATGCTTAGGTCTCGCAGAGTTTAGTACGTTTTTTAGCACGCCGGGCTAAAACTGGATTTTGATTTGATGTTTTAAATAAAAAGATCTGTCCTTATTTTATACTGACCTCTTTATGCTAAATTTTAATCCCCATTGTCCGCGTTATTTCTGTTAACCCTTCTCGTTCATAAAATTTAATCGCTCTACGATTTTGAGAAAGTACAGAAAGTTCCAAGTGACTTAGTTGATTACACTTCGCCCATTCTTTCATTTCATTCAGCAAGTTATGCCCTACTTTTTCACCTCGAAAATTAGGCTCAACCACCAAATCAAAAACATAAGCAAAGTCTCTAGCTACCATACAATTGAAAGGGGCAGCTGATTGTTTTTGTGCAATACAGAAGCCTTTTATCTGTCCTTCAACATCAGCAACAATAAGGTGAAACTTTACGTTATTTATGGCTTCTTCAATAAATTCAGGTTGTTGTTCCGCTGACTGTATCCGTTCATTATCCAGCGCAGCCATTTCTGAAAATAATAGTTGGTATAAATCGAGGATCCCATGAAGGTCATTTTTCACTGCTTTTCTTATCTTCATTTACCTATCCTTAATTTACTGCTGATTTTAATTAATACTATATCCAAAACAATTCAAGTTGCATAAGGCCAGCCAGTATAGTTATCCCGATAGCATACGTAATGATATGATTCGAACAGCTAAAAAACTAACGCGTAGGCAACTTGATGTATTAAAAGCATAAATATTAATCGTATGTTTTTACTGGTGGCGCAATATAGGTTTCAAAACGATCTAATAATGCGCTCGGCGTTGTTTCTACAATCGCCATATTTCGATATTTTTCATGTAAAAAACCTTCATCCGCCATTTTATTCGTCATATCAATTAGTGGCTGCCAGTAGTTATTGATATTGAATAATGCGCAGGGTTTAGTGTGAAGGCCAATTTGGCTCCACGTAAACACTTCCGCATACTCTTCTAATGTGCCGTACCCACCGGGCAATGCGACAAATGCATCCGCTAACTCGATCATTTTATTTTTGCGCTGATGCATCGTTTCAACTTTATAGAGCTCAGTGAGGTTTTTATGGGAAATTTCACGCTCTTCAAGTAGTGAAGGAATAACGCCAATCGCCTTACCGCCTAGCGATAAAACGGTATCTGCAATTGTTCCCATGATCCCAACACTTGCACCACCATAAACTAACGTGATGTCGCGCTTTACCATCTCTTTCGCAAATTCAATCGCTTGTTGCTTATAAAGCGCATTCGACCCCATGCTTGAGCCACAATAAATTGCGATACTTTTAATTTTTCTCATCTCTTCCTCATTTTTATTTTATTGTTACTTTTTTTCAAAAAAGCATTATACGGCGCCGCCTAGGAAGCTCAACAAACATTCTAGCTCATAGTCAATTAATATAAGTGGGTCTTGATGCTACACATATTTTTGTAACCTAATGATTGCTTAGACTTCATTACCTTAAATATTATTAGAGACTTCAATAAAGAAATATTAACCCAATGGCTTTTATGACATAATTGGGGCAGAAATATTTGCGTAGCAAAATACCATTTAGGCGGCGCGGTGTTTCCCTATTATTACTATTTGCAGTTCTTTTAAGACAATCAGCCTGTTTTGTCTACTCGTCACGTATTTTCTGAGGTTTAATTATTCATGTCTGCCAATACAAAAAAGAGCGCATTTCCGCTATTGCCTATAGGGTTGCTATTATTAGCGATGGCCTCTATTCAAAGTGGTGCATCTTTGGCTAAAACATTATTTCCAATGATCGGCGCTCCCGGTGTCACTGGATTACGTTTATTACTCGCCACTATCATTTTGTGCACTATTTTTAAACCTTGGCGTTTAAATTTTAGAAAAAGCTCACTTGTTCCATTACTTGCCTATGGTGTTTCTCTTGGGACCATGAATTACCTTTTTTACCTCTCACTTGAGCGTATCCCTTTAGGTATTGCCGTAGCATTAGAATTTACAGGCCCTTTAGCTGTAGCGATGTTTTCATCTCGCCGCCCTATTGATTTTCTGTGGATAGGACTGGTTATTGCCGGCTTACTCTTTTTATTACCTATCGGCGATAACATTAATTCAATTGATACCGTAGGTGCGTTATATGCACTTGGTGCCGGTGTGTGTTGGGCAATTTATATTATATTTGGCCAGCGTGCGGGAGCCGGTTATGGTGCAGCAACTGTTGCCATTGGTTCATTTATTTCAGCGTTGATCTTCTTCCCAATTGGTTTAATGCAAACGGGTTTTGAGGTGATGTTTGACCCTGCGATTTTACCGCTAGCGTTAGCCGTAGCGATACTGTCTACCGCGTTTCCGTATACGCTAGAAATGATCGCATTAACCCGCTTACCTGCTCGTACTTTTGGTACACTGATGAGCCTTGAACCTTGCATGGGCGCATTTTTAGGTATTGTCTTCTTGCATGAACATTTAACTTTAACTCAGTGGCTTGCCCTGCTTTTCATTGTTTGTGCCTCAATTGGTTCAACATCAACGGCTGTTCCTAAATCAAAAATAGAAAAAGTCACCTAATCAAATATTTAAACGTTTAGTTATTATTTAACGAACTAAAAGGGTTAATGAAATTTAAATATTCATTAACCCTATTTTTTTGTAAACATTTCTTCATTTATTTGAAATATTAGTTTATTACTTTCAATCTAATATAGAGATAATTAAATTCTCACAAAATAGCATTTATTGCATAAAATAATTACCTCAGAGTTATACCCTGAATATTAGATAGAGCTTGATGAATAAAGAGTATATCGAGTTCACCTATTAATTTAATCGATTATTACATTATGACAAATTAAATTTGGTGCTCTATAGTAATTAACAGATGGAGTTATTAAATAAATTCATATTTAAGAGAGGATGAATCATGAGTACAGCTAAACTATTTAAAACATCTTCAAACGAACTTTTATATACTCGTAACGATCTGGAAGATAGCGTAAAATTAGAAACTATTGGTATTTTAAATATCATGGTTATCCATTTTACTGACCTATCCTTAATGACTAAACAAGCTCATTGGAATATGCGTGGACGCAACTTTATTGCCGTACATGAGATGCTAGATGGCTTTAGAACAACCCTCGTTGAACATCTTGATGAATTCGCAGAGCGCGCAGTTCAACTGGGTGGTGTCGCTATCGGGACAACCCAAGAGGTCAATAAATTCACATCACTAGAAGCTTACCCGATCAATATTCACAGTGTGCAAGATCATTTAAAAGCGTTAGCCGATCGCTACGCCGTTGTCGCTAATGATATCCGTAAAGCTATTGATGAAGTTGAAGACGAAGATACTGCGGATATGTTTACCGCCGCATCCCGTGATATGGATAAATTCTTATGGTTTTTAGAAGCTAATATTGAGTAGTGTCGTAAACAGAGTCAATTAATTGACCACGAGGCCACAGTAAAGTGGCCTCAACTTATTATCGCTTTGCAATTAATTTATAAAAACTATAACTTATAAAAGCTATAATTGGCAAAAACAATCAATCAACGATAAATAATTTAGCACCTATCTGTGTTGATGAGCGATGAGCTTCGGCATTATCTGCCACTTGATAGCTAACACCAGGGGTTAATACGAAAGTACGGCCATCATCTAGCTCAGAATGTAATTCGCCTTCTAAGCACAATAAAATATGCCCTTTCAAACACCAGTGATCCGCTAGATAACCTGCGGAATATTCAACCATACGTACACGAATATCACCAAATTTTGCTGTCCGCCACAATGCATAACCCTGCTCACCTTGATGCGTCTCAGGTTCAATACTCGCCCAATCAGTTAGCCCGAATGGAATATTATTTATCTGCATTCAGTGAATCTCTATTATTAATATTGTTAATCATCAACCTTGGGTACTTCAGGCTGTTCTATTGGAAATACAGGCAGTGCATTCAATAAACGTTTTCCATAACTTTTGGTCAACAATCGTTTGTCATAAATAATAATTTCACCATAACATTCATTGCTGCGGATCAACCTTCCCGCTTGTTGGATCAAATTAAATGAAGCGCTCGGCAAACTTTGCACCTCAAAAGGGTAACGTTTAAGTGATTTGAGCCAATCCCCTTCAGTGATAATGACAGGGTTTGTCACAGGCGGAAATGCGATTTTATGAATATGCACCTGAGTTAAATATTCACCTTTTAAATCAAGCCCTTCTGCAAATGATTGTAAGCCAATGAGAGCACTTGATAAGCCTTTATCGATTCTTTCCCGATGTGTTTCGACTAAACGATAACGCGGTTGATCCCCTTGAACAAGCAATTGCAAACGGAGGTCTTTGACATGTTCTAAAAAGCCTTCCATTGCTCTTTGGCTGCTAAATAAGATTAACACACCTTTATGGACTTCTTTTATAAATTCACTGCGAAAATAGGTTGCCATTTCCGCAAGATGTTGAGCTTCACTCTGCATTGTCGGTTCATATTGCATCTGAGGAATGACTAATTTTCCTTGCTCAATATGATTAAATGGTGAGGTAAGCGTCACAAAACGGTCATCGCTTTTTTCCGATAAACCGGTTAATTCCATAAAACGTGAATAGCTATTAAGCGATCTTAACGTCGCTGAGGTGATCACAATATGTGGAATGTTGCGCCACAATAGATATTGAAGTTGCTCACTCACACGGATCCCAGCACAATGCATAAAGAAACGGGACTGGTTTTTTTCATAACGACGGCTTAACCACTTTGATACTGGCGCACCTGAGCTTTGATCAAGAGCAGCAAGACGCCAAAGTTTTGCCATACTTTCAAAATACCCCATCGCACGACTTGTGGTTAATATTGAACGATGTAGACGCACAATATCTTGCTTAGCAGTTTGTTCCGTTAAATCACTCAGTATCGATTCTGCAAGCCCTTTCAAGCTATCTGTTAGCTTAAATAATTCCTGACAGCTGAGCTGCATTGCTTCAGGTAATATACCTAACGGGAATAGGTATTCAGCCTCTTTTGAAGTTTCTGGCAATAATGCATTCGCTTGCAACGAAAAATCCCGAAACGTTTCTCTTAATTTCTCAGCATGTTTTTGTAGCCGTTCAGGGTTGGCTAGTTTTGGTGGTTTTGCAGGCCTAAATTGCGCCATATATTGCCCAACATGATGAATAAAATTATCAATCTGCCCAGTTAATTGAACCAAGGTAATTTCCCCTTCAACTTCTAGGGCATCTCGTGCGACATCAGGGACGTGGTGGCCTTCATCAAGCACTAATAACAATTTTTTAGGATCCGGTAAAACAGACTCGCTTTCCATTGCCGCCATAACTAACGCATGGTTAGCAACGACCACATCCGCATCTTCAATTTCACGACGAGCAATAAAAAATGGACAGCGCTGATAGAACTGGCAGTTTCGTCCCAAACAGTTCATTTTATCCGTACTGACTTTTCGCCATAAATTGTCACTGAACGCTTTTTTATGGTGGTCTCTTAATCCATCCCATAAAAAACTATTAAAATCATTACGTAGTTCTTGGCAAATAGCGCGCTCTTCGCTATTCGCGATTTCTGTTTTATCTTCAACCAAGAGCATTAAATCAATTTGATCGCCTTCCGCGGCGCAAATCGCTGCCAAATTGCGAGGGCAAACATAACGGGCTCGCCCAAATGCCCCTGTAAATTTCAAATCAGGAATGATCTTGCTCAGTAGCGGTAAATCTTTGCTAAAAATTTGATCTTGTAATGCCACATTAGCCGTACTCACCACTAACGTTTTATTTTCTTCACGCCCAACAGCAATACCGGGTATCAAATACGATAACGTTTTACCCACTCCCGTCGGCGCTTCAATCACCAAATGACGCCCCTCTTCATCGGCTAAATTTTTAGCCACTTCCGCTATCATTTGGCGTTGTGCATCACGAGGTACAAACCCGTCAATTTGTAGTGATAAACCTTTATACCACTGAGTTATTTGTTCTTTTATTTTATTAGACAGAGACATAAATTATGCTAATGACCGAATATGAAAGGTAAGATAACCGAATGGGCTACTGATGCAAAAATGAAAAGCTTATTTTGCCAACCGCTTCGCAAAACTACTGTATTAAAACCCATTATACATTAAAAGTGGAAAGCCTTTCGCAGAACTACACAAAAATCTGCTTTTAACTTGTTTGCAACAACCATATGGTTATACTTTGTATTCTTTAATTGAATGTAGGCTATAAAAAATGAAAACAGTAGCAATCGCAATATGCGCTTTATTTGCTTTAGGCTCAGTCGGTGGCATTGTCTTGGCTGGCATGAATATTTATACCCGCTCCACCACACCATTAGAGCAAGGGCAGCCCCAAACTCAATCCTTGCTGCCTACACCAAACCAGATGCAATAATCTCATTAAATAATTTATCAACCAGGACGGAGATAGCTTATGTACAACGACTATTTTGTTACACCACAATGGTTAAACACGCATTTATTTGATGCAAATATCATTGTACTTGATGCTTCGTCTCCCCCTCCAACTGCACCGTATGATTGCTATCAAAAATACCTTGAAGAGCACATCCCAAGTGCACAATTCTTTAATCAAGATGAAGTCGCCGATAAATCATGTGACCTGCCGCATATGCTTCCTGACGCTAAAACCTTTAATCAAGCGGTTGGTGCTATGGGAATTGATAATCATAGCCAAGTTATCATTTACGCCCAGAATAATTTATTTTCAGCACCTAGAGCTTGGTGGACATTTACCACAATGGGCTGCAAAAACGTCAAAATTCTCGCGGGCGGCATAGAGGCATGGAAAGCGGCAGGGTTTGAAATACAGTCTGGTAATGTTACACCACCAGCAGAAAAAACGTTTAATGCAACACGTAAAGACAGTAATGCCTTAAACCAAAATCAAGTCCTTGAGATAGTTAAACAAGGTAATATCCAAATTATAGATGCTCGGGCAGCACCTCGATTTTTAGCGCAGGCACCTGAGCCACGCCCGGGCTTGCGTATGGGGCATATACCCGGAAGTAAAAACGTCCCTTGGGATCTCCTCGTCCAACAAGGTGAATTTAAATCACCAGAACAATTAAAAGCTATTTTTGCTCAGCAAGGTGTCGATATTCATGCGCCTTCCGTCACGACTTGTGGTTCTGGTATGACAGCTGCGGTTGTATTAATGGCATTAACCCTACTGGGTAATACCAATGTACGCTTATATGATGGCTCTTGGGCGCAGTGGGGGCAAGATAACGGCCTACCTATTGAAGCTTAGTTTACCGAGTTCCGTTAAAAATAAAGGCTGCAATTTTATATGATATGACGTCATATAAAATTGCAGCCTTTATAAAATTCATAAAATGTACCGCTAACTCTCTGTAACGAGTTAGTTACCTTGCAAAAATACCCGCTAAAAAGAGCACCACAATTGCACCGATAACAGCAACGACAAAGCTACCAAAGTTGAAACCATCAACCTTGCCTTTGCCAAAGAAAGTACTGATATAACCACCGACAACCGCACCAACAATCCCCAGAACGGTAGTCATAATGAACCCCATTTGATAGGTTCCAGGCATGAGCCATTTAGCTAAAACACCCGCAATCAGACCAAAAATAATCCAAGCAATAACACCCATTTACGCCTCCAAAAGTCTAGGTTGTCGATAGATAACGTTTTACTTGCGTTACCTTATCCTTATCACATTCCAAGCCTAACACATCATTTTGATCCCGAAAAATACTGTGACGCTAATTAGTTCGAGATGATTTCGCTTAATGCCTATAGCGAACTCGGAATACATAAGGTATATAGTGATGATTAATATAACTTAATCACAACTACATCTTCTAAGTAAAGACCCTAGCGATTAATTTCGCAAATAAAAATTTTATTTATCAGAATTTTCACACCCGATTTGAGGCGACCATTTTAGCGATAACGTCGCTAATTTGTTCGGCATTTTTTAAAGCTCTGACTTGTTGAAATAAGTCATCAGCTTGCAAATATTCTTTACGCAAATAACCTAGCCATTGCTTGATACGCGCCGCATGGTAATGTCCTGTATCCCCACGTTTTTCTAGTTCAGTGTATTTTAGTAATAACTGACCGACTTGTTCCCAAGGCATTTTTGGATCATTGTATTTAATGACACGACTTAGATTCGGGGTATTTAATGCACCACGCCCAATCATAATGGCATCGCAGCCCGTTATTTCGATACAACGTCTGGCGCTTTCGTAGTCCCAAATTTCCCCGTTAGCAATAACAGGGATAGATAGTCGACGGCGAATTTCGCCAATAGCCTGCCAGTTGATACGCTCAGCTTTATAGCCATCGTCTTTGGTTCGGCCATGAACCGTTAGCTCTGTTGCACCCGCTTGTTGCACTGCATCTGCAATTTCATGGGAAAACTGGCTACTATCCCAACCGAGCCTAATTTTTACAGAAACGGGTAACTCTTTAGGTATCGCCTCACGCATCGCTTTTGCCGCACGATAAATTAAATCAGGCTGCTTTAACAATGTAGCTCCACCACCGTGGCCGTTGACTGTTTTTGATGGGCAACCACAATTTAAATCAACCCCCCAAGAACCAAGCTCAACGGCTCGATAAGCATTTTCAGCTAACCATTGGGGATGTTGACCTAAAAGCTGCACCCTAACTAGGGTGCCTGATGGTGTATAGCTTTTATTGCGTAATTCAGGGCATAACCGATAAAAAGTCTTAGCGGGCAATAAAGTATCAACGACCCGCACAAACTCGGTAATGCAGAGGTCATAATCATTGACCTCACTTAATAATGAACGAACGAGTGAATCCAAAACCCCTTCCATTGGGGCCAGTAACACACGCATTAGCCTTCACCACGTCCTTGTCTTACTTTACTTTGCGCATTTTTCCAAGGCGAACCTGATGACTCAGATTTTCCTTTCGCGGCTGGAGCACTCGTACGACGAGGACGATTATTGCCTTTATCACCGTGACCACTTCTTTCATTAGGGCGTCGCTCGGATGGACGTCTATCACCACGTTGTGGCGTTTTTTGGATCGGTTCGGCTTTAATCGAAGGATCAGGATCGAATCCTTCAGTTTCCATTACTGGAATTGATTTTTTTAGCAATTTTTCAATGTCTTTCAGTAATTTGTGTTCATCAACACACACTAAAGAAATCGCTTTTCCTGTCGCTTCCGCACGGCCAGTACGACCAATACGGTGAACATAATCTTCTGCGATATTTGGTAACTCGTAGTTGACCACATATGGAAGCTGCTCAATATCAAGGCCGCGAGCAGCGATATCTGTCGCCACTAAAACACGGATGCCGCCTGATTTAAAGTCAGCAAGTGCGCGGGTACGTGCCCCCTGACTCTTATTACCATGAATAGCGGCGGCTTTAATGCCATCTTTATTCAAATGTTCTGCTAATCGGTTAGCACCATGCTTTGTACGTGTAAATACCAGCACTTGCTGCCAATTTTCACGGCCAATCATGAAAGATAAAAGTTCAGCTTTACGCTTTTTATCAACAAAATGAACAAATTGCGCTATTTGTTCTGATGCTGAATTACGACGCGCTACTTCAATCGTTACCGGATTGGTAAGCAACTTGCCAGCCAGCTGTTTGATTTCATCAGAAAATGTGGCTGAAAAAAGTAAATTTTGGCGTTTTTTAGGCAATTTATTGATAACACGACGGATATCATGAATAAAACCCATGTCCAACATGCGATCCGCTTCATCAAGTACTAGTATTTCCACTTGAGAAAGATCAACCGCATTTTGGTGCTCTAAATCGAGTAAACGCCCTGGCGTTGCGATAAGAATTTCAACACCACTGCGCAATTTCATCATCTGCGGATTAATGCTAACGCCGCCAAAAATAACCAATGAACGAACATTTAAATGGCGGCTATATTCTTTCACGTTTTCAGCTACTTGAGCTGCCAACTCACGAGTAGGGGTTAAAATCAGTGCACGAACGGGTCGGCGATTTTTACCACGTGGAGTTTCAATGAGTTTTTGCAAAATAGGTAACGTAAAGCCAGCGGTTTTACCGGTACCTGTTTGTGCGCTCGCGAGCAAGTCATGACCTGCAAGTACCGCAGGGATAGCTTGTTGTTGGATAGGCGTAGGTGTTTCATAGCCTAACTCATTAATGGCAAGCAAAATTTCCTCGTTTAATGCGAGGTCTGAAAAATTAGTCAAATTAAATTACTCCGGGCTTCACCGTATCAAATCATTGAGGCAGTTCAAGGGGAAGTGGGTCAGAAGAAGAAAAAAGCGCAAACTGCCGTGCGACATTAGGAAATTCTAACATTATTTAATGATTATAAGTATATTAATTTAGTTTGGTTTATAAAATATTATAAAACTCCATTCATATAGTATATATACTTACATAACACTATGCGTTATCGTTTTTGTCTCTTAAAACAATAAAAACACGATTAAGAGCCTATTTGGGTGTTATTTAATTCTGATATTAAAGGAATGTTTATGAATACAAACTCATCGTCAACCTCACGTGGAGAGAATGCAAAGTTGCAATTACTCTACGCAGCGGCTGATGTTTATGGAGAGCAAGGACTTGATGGTGCAACTACGCGCCAAATCGCACAGGCTTCGGGTCAAAATATCGCAGCAATATCCTATTATTTTGGCTCCAAAGACGGGCTTTATCTTGCGGTCGCACAGCTTATTGCCGATAACATAAAGGAAAATTTTCAGGACGTATTTAGCATGATAGATGATTTTCTTGATCATCCTATTACCGCTGAAACACCTGAAATAGCCCTTGCGTTATTGCAAAAAACCGTCATTTCCTACAATTATTTTCAGTTAGAAAAAAAGAATTTGAGCTTCTCCCGCATTTTAGCACGAGAACAACTCAACCCAACAGAAGCCTATACCATTATTCATGAACAGGCTTTAGGTCCCATACACTCCCGCCTGAATCGCTTAATTGCCACTTATATCGGCGCAGATCCCAACAATTTAACCACACTTATCCATACTCACGCTATTTTAGGGGAAACACTTTCATTCCGGATTGCCCGTGAAACCTTACTTCGGCAAACAGGCTGGAAGCACATCAACGAAAATGAATTTAAAATTATTAATCAAGTTCTTATCGAACATACAAATATATTATTAGCGGGACTACGTGATCGCAAACAAATGGAAAAGTGATATGATAAATAGATAGAAAGAAGTGATAAACATTGTTTATTACTTCCTAAGCAATGTTTATCCTCCTTAATAAGGTTAGCTATGAACAATAAACGTCGTCCTATTGCCATTTTTCTTATTGTCATATTAATCGGTCTTGCTGTCGGTGGTTATTATTACTATCAATCAAAACAAGATAATGCATTAACGTTATACGGTAATGTAGATGTCAGAACGGTTAACCTTGGTTTTCGAGTTGGTGGTAGATTAGCTTCCCTTGAGGTTGATGAAGGTGACAAAGTCACTGCAGGCAAACAACTCGGAAAGCTCGATGACGCAACCTATATTAATGCACTGAATAAAGCGAAAGGTGTTCGAGACAGCGCAAAAGCACAACTCGCGCTGAAAGAAAGTGGCTACCGAACTCAAGAAGTTGCACAGGTTGAAGCTGAAGTCGCCCAAAAACAAGCGGCTTGGCAATATGCTGAAAGCTTTTATAAACGCCAACAAGGGCTTGCAGCTCAACGTGTTATTTCAGCAAATGACCTTGATAATGCACGTAATAACCGCAACCAAGCTTTAGCTGCATTAAAGGCCGCACAAGATAAACTCAATCAATATCAAAGTGGCTTTCGCCAAGAGGAAATTGCCGCGGCGCGAGGGGAATGGCTACAAGCTGAAGCTGCCGTGGCCCAAGCTGAACTAGACTTAAGTGATACTATTCTTACCGCCCCTTCTGCGGGAACAATTTTAACCCGAGCGATAGAACCGGGGACTATTGTTGGTGCGGGTAATACTGTTTTTAGTGTCACACTGACCCGCCCTGTTTGGGTTCGCGCTTATATTAATGAGCCTCATTTAGGCGCAGCGGTTCCCGGTAGTGAAGTGCTTTTATACACAGATAGCAGACCGAACACCCCATATCACGGTAAAATCGGGTTTGTTTCCCCAACCGCCGAATTCACGCCTAAAAGTGTGCAAACCCCTGAATTACGTACTGATTTAGTCTACCGATTACGTATTATCGTGAGTGATCCTGACGATGCATTACGCCAAGGTATGCCAGTTACCATTCGCTTTTCTGAAAACAAACAGTAAGAATCAGCGATGAATACTGACTACAACATACGTCTTCAAGGTATCGAAAAGTCCTTTTTAGGCCTTGATTTTCCTGCGGTTGAAAGTCTTACCGCTGAAATCCACGGAGGATCAGTCACGGGCCTCGTGGGTCCCGACGGCGCGGGAAAAACCACTCTGATGAGAATGCTAGCTGGGTTATTAAAACCCGATGCTGGCAATATCAGCCTGATGGGGCTAGACCCAATTAAAGACAGCATTGAAGTGAGAGCAAATCTTGGTTATATGCCGCAAAAATTCGGTTTATATGAAGATTTAACGGTGCAAGAAAACCTCGACTTATATGCTGATTTACGGGGCGTGATAGGGGAAGAACGAAAAAAAACCTATCAACAGCTACTGAACTTTACTAGTTTGACTGATTTTACTTCTCGCCTTGCCGGTAAACTTTCGGGAGGGATGAAACAAAAGCTCGGTTTAGCCTGTACTTTATTAGGTAAACCCAAGGTATTACTTTTGGATGAACCCGGTGTCGGTGTCGACCCAATTGCACGGCGCGAGCTGTGGCAAATGGTACATACCCTTGCTGACGATGGCATGTTGATCCTATGGAGCACCTCTTATTTGGATGAAGCCCAACAGTGCAAAGAGGTATTGCTGCTGAATAAAGGCAAGCTATTATATTCGGGCAAACCTGAACTATTGACTCAGAAAATGGTGGGAAGATCGTTTTTATTAGAAGTCCCAGCAACACAAAAGCGTACTCAACTACAAAATGCGCTGGTATTGCCCGAAACCACCGATGGCGTGATCCAAGGTCGCTACATTCGCTTAATTTTAAAGCCTGATGCCTCCCACGAAAATCTATTAACTGCGCTTAATCTCAGTTCGCAAAAATTGGTTGAGGCAGAGCCGCGCTTTGAAGATGCTTTTATTGATTTACTCGGAGGCGGTCCCTCTCATCGCTCTGAACTGGCTTCAATCGTGCCTCAAATCCCACCCAATCCGGATGAAACGGTCATTGAAGCACGTAATTTAACTAAAAAATTTGGCGATTTTGCGGCAACTGATACGGTTAATTTTCAAGTTAAACGCGGAGAAATATTTGGCTTATTGGGACCTAATGGAGCGGGTAAATCGACCACCTTTAAAATGATGTGTGGATTAATGAAACCGACCGATGGTCAAGCTTTAGTGCTGGGAATGGATTTAAAAACCAGTTCAAATAAAGCACGGCAGCATCTTGGTTATATGGCACAAAAGTTCTCACTCTATGGCAACCTAAAAGTAGGTCAGAATCTGAAGTTTTTTTCTGGGGTATATGGGCTCCATCATAAAAAGCAGTCCACCAAAATGAAGGAAATGATTGATGCCTTTAGTTTCACTCCCATTATTAATCAGATCACGGATTCATTGCCCTTAGGTTATAAACAGCGCCTTGCCCTTGCCTGCTCACTGATGCATGAACCTGATATTTTATTCCTTGATGAGCCCACCTCCGGTGTTGACCCACTAACCCGCAGAGAGTTTTGGTTACATATCAACGGAATGGTCGATAAAGGCGTTACTGTAATGGTCACGACCCACTTTATGGATGAAGCAGAATATTGCGATCGTATTGGCTTGGTTTACCACGGTAAAATTATTGCTGCCGGCACACCTGATGAGCTCAAGCAACAAGTCGCAACCACAAAAAATCCAAATCCATCCATGGAAGATGCGTTTATTGAGCTCATCTCTAATTATGACAAACAACAGGAGGCACAATGACCACCGCCGCCTCCCATTTTTCATGGCGCAGGCTTAAAGCCTTGTGCTGGAAAGAGAGTAAGCAAATTGTACGCGACCCAAGCAGCGCACTCATTGCAATCGTCATCCCGTTGATGCTGTTATTTATTTTTGGTTATGGCATTAATTTAGATTCAAGCAAGCTGCGTGTAGGCATTTTATTGGATCAACAAAGTCAGGAAGCACGTGAACTTGTTGATACTTTTACCGGATCCCCATTTATTGATGCCACGATCAGTGATAATCGGCAATTATTAGTGGATAAAATGCAAGCGGGTGAAATCCGTGGAATAGTCGTCATTCCGGTTGATTTTGCTGCACAATTATTAAAACCTGAAGGCCATGCGACAATCCAAGTGATCACCGATGGTAGCGAACCCAATACAGCTAATTTTGTTCAGGCCTACACCAAAGGTATTTGGCATACATGGCTTGTGCAGCAGGGTGAAAATAAAGGCTATCCCACTGACCCATTGATTGAGTTAAATATGCGCTATTGGTTTAATGAAGCCGCAATTAGCCAGCATTTTATTATTCCAGGTGCAATTAGTATCATCATTACTGTTGTCGGTGCTATTTTAACATCACTGGTGATCGCCCGAGAATGGGAGCGGGGCACAATGGAAGCCCTACTTTCCACGCAAATAACACGTACTGAATTACTGCTTTCTAAACTATTACCTTACCAAGTACTTGGCTCATTGGTGATGGTGTTATGTATGTTTGTCACCACCTTCGTGCTAGATGTGCCCTACCGAGGCTCACTTTTAGTCTTATTTGTCATTACCAGCCTTTACCTTGCCACCGCCCTCGGTATGGGGTTGCTAATTTCAACCATAACACGCAATCAATTTAACGCCGCCATGGTGGCCTTGAATGCCGCATTCTTACCCGCAATTATGTTATCTGGATTTATTTTCGAGATCGACAGCATGCCGGCAATCATTCAGGCTGTAACTTATTTTATCCCCGCACGGTACTTTGTAAGCAGCTTACAAACACTGTTTCTTGCCGGAGATATTTATATGGTGTTGTTCACTGATTTTCTTTTATTGATTGCTTCAGCAATTTTATTTATTGGCTTGACCGCGCTAAAAACGCGTCGCCGGCTTGATTAAGGTGCAACCATGTTTTATCGCTTATATACCTTGATTATGAAAGAACTACAATCATTACTGCAGGAGCCTCAAACGCGGATTATTTTGATCCTGCCGGTCATTTTTCAGATGATTTTGTTCCCACTCGCGGCAACGTTAGAAGTGACGAATACCACGATTGCTATTTTTGATGAAGATAGCGGCAAACACTCCGTTGAACTAACACAACGACTTGCCAAAGCCAGTGCATTTTCACAGGTGCTGTTACTAAAAAATGAACAGGAAATTCGCGAAACACTCGATAACCGTAAAGCGCTGTTAGTTGTTCGCTTTGGACAAAATTTTAGTGCTGATATTGCCAGCCAACATGGCGCAAATATGATGCTATTACTTGATGGCCGAAATTCAAATAGCGCACAAATTGCCGCCAACTATATTGAGCAAATAGTGATGCAATATGAGCAAGAACTCACAAGCGGTCGAACCTTACCCAATAATAGCGAATTAGTTGTCCGAAATTGGTATAACCCAAATTTAGACTATAAATGGTTTATCGTGCCTTCATTAGTTGCGTTGATAACAACTATTGGCGTGCTGATTGTCACCTCACTTTCTATTGCAAGAGAACGTGAGCAAGGTACGCTGGATCAGTTACTGGTTTCACCACTGACAACATGGCAAATTTTTATCGGTAAAGCGATACCTGCGCTGATTGTCGCAACAGTGCAAGCAACCTTAGTTTTGATTATTGGTATTTTCTGTTATCAAATCCCATTTGCGGGTTCATTACTGCTTTTCTATGCCACCATGCTTTTTTATGGATTATCTTTGGTCGGCTTTGGCTTGTTGATCTCAGCCCTCTGCTCAACTCAGCAACAGGCATTTATTGGCGTTTTTGTCTTTATGATGCCAGCCGTACTGTTATCTGGCTATGTTTCCCCTGTTGAAAACATGCCTGTGTGGCTACAAGACATCACTTGGATAAATCCAATACGACATTTCACTGATATAACTAAGCAGATCTATCTCAAAGATGCTGATTTTTCGGTAATTTTTCATAGTTTATGGCCGCTATTTATCATTGCCGTCGTCACTACGAATGTTGCTTACTATTTGTTTAGGAAAAAGATTGCATAGATTGCAAATTTTCAAAAAATGATATTGAAGTGATTCATTAGCTGATTAGATTTTATGATATTAATGCAATAAAAAACCCTTGCCTGTGCAATTATATTAATTCAATAAATTGCAGGGCAAGGGTTCTAATTTTTTAGTCTGTTACGCTAACGTTAATAAAACAGATTAGCGACGGTCACCGAAAATACGTAGCAACATCAGGAACAAGTTGATGAAGTCTAAGTACAGAGATAACGCACCCATAATTGAGTATTTGCGCATCGTTTCTCTGTCATTTTCGTCAATCTGTGAGCCCATGTCTTTCAGTTTTTGTGTGTCATATGCAGTCAAAGCAGCAAACAGTAACACACCACCGTAAGTGATCACCCAGTACATCATTGAGCTTTGCAGCCAGATGTTAACCAGTGAAGCAACCACGATACCAATCAGTGCCATAAACAGGAAGTTACCCATACCAGTTAAGCTACGTTTAGTGGTATAGCCATAGAAGCTCAGCGCACCAAACATCACTGCCGTGATAACAAACGTCCCTGCGACCGATTCACCAGTATAAACAGCAAGAATAACCGAGATAGTTAAACCGGTTAGCAGCGAGTACAGCATAAACATACCCGTAGCCATCATTCCGCTCATTCTTTGCAGTAAAAATGATAGCCCCATCACTAAGCCAAGCTCAGCAATGATCATGCCAAAAAATAAAATTTTATTCGTTGCAATCGTGATGTATAAACCACTGCTCAAAGAATACATCGCGACGAACGCTGTCAGCAGTAGACCGACTGTCATCCAGCCATATACTTGCGACATAAATGCCTGAACGCCAGTGTTGGCCCTCTGGACAAGAGAATCATTACGTTGATCAAACTGACCCATGATGGTTACCCTTCCATTAAAAGAAAAATCGACCTAGTAAAAATACTGCGATCGGAAAAATTATACCAAAGTTTATCACAATATTTTGACAATACATTCAGCAAATTCGTATTTTTCAGGGGAAAATGTGCGATTACCAGCGGTTAGCTGATGCTTCATCACTTTCTTTGGCTTCGACCCAACGCTCACTTTCAGGAAGCGCCTCTTTTTTCCAAAATGGGGCTTTAGTTTTTAAGTAATCCATAATAAATTCAGCCGCTTCAAATGCTGCATTTCGATGAGCACTCGTCACGCCAACAAATACAATCTCTTCACCGGGCTGTAAAGTTCCCACCCGATGAATAACACTCACTCGCTGCAAAGGCCAACGACCTCTCGCTTCTTCCGTTATATTTTTTAACGCTTTTTCAGTCATTCCTGGGTAATGTTCGAGGGTTAACGCCGCAACACTGTCCCCTAAGTTATGGTTTCTCACTTTACCCGTAAAAGTTACTACCGCACCATCGCTATCACATTCAGCCAACCACTGGTATTGTTCACCAACACTGAAGTTCTCAGTTTGAACGGCTATATGGGTATTTTCCATCCTCACCCTCCGGTTACTGGCGGGAAGAAAGCCACTTCATCCCCAGCGGTTAAAGGATGATCGCTTAAAACAAATGATTGATTAACTGCCGCAAGCAATTTGCCATCTTCGAGTGCGAGAGCCCAACGATCACCTTTTTGAGATAATACTTGGCGTAAAGACTCAACGGTTGGGTAATTTTCAGTGAGTTCTAAGCGATCCGTTCCGACTAATTCCCGAACTTGAGCAAAAAATAAAACTGTAATCATCATGCCACCTTAAAGTGTCCAGATTTGCCGCCTGTTTTTTCAAGTAAACGAACAGGGCCAATCACCATGTCTTTTTGCACCGCTTTACACATATCGTAGATTGTCAGCGCTGCCACAGAAGCCGCCGTTAAAGCCTCCATTTCAACCCCAGTTTTACCAGTTAAGCGGCAACAGGTTTCAATACGAATACGATTGTGTTCCTGTTCAGCTTCAAGCATGACTTCAACTTTGGTCAATAACAATGGATGACACAAAGGGATCAGCTGCCAAGTATTTTTAGCTGCTTGAATACCGGCGATACGTGCCGTTGCGAAAACATCGCCTTTATGGTGGCTACCATCAACTATCATGGCTAACGTTTCTGGGTTCATGGTGACATAAGCTTCGGCTCGTGCTTCACGAACCGTTTCTGTTTTTGCAGAAACATCAACCATATGAGCCTCGCCCGACGCATTGAGGTGAGTCAGCTGGGACATATTTTCTCCTAAAAATCAAAAATAGTTAGCCGCCAATGACGGATAAATTTGGGGTAATGCCGCTATCGCCCATATGAAGGAAATGTGTTTCACGTTTCGATAACAATCCACGTTGAATGCGTGCCTTAAGGGCTTCATTTTGATTATCATCACCCAGTAAATCACGAAGTGGAATGCCATTTTCACCAAATAAACACAAATGCAGATTGCCTAAAGATGAAACGCGCAGGCGGTTACAGCTTTGGCAGAAATCTTTTTCATATGGCATGATAAGCCCGATTTCACCTTGGTAATCAGGATGGCTAAACACTTGAGCGGGGCCGTCACTGCGAGAACGAGGAAGCATATACCACCCTTCGTTAATCAAGCGATCGCGGACGGTTTCTCCTGAAACATGGTAACGTTGGAATAAATCACTGCCGTCACCGGTTTCCATTAATTCAATAAAACGCAGTTGGATTGGTCGATGCTTAATCCAATTTAGGAAAGACTTCAGTGCGATGTCATTGACATTTTTCATCAACACCGCGTTAACTTTAATTTTTTCAAAACCCGCATCAAAGGCAGCATCAATGCCTTTCATCACTTGGAAAAATTTATCTTGCCCTGTAATGGCCGCAAACTGGCGTGGATCTAGACTATCAACACTGACATTAATCGCGCCGAGTCCTGCTGCTTTCCATTCTTTAACATCTCTTGCCATACGATAGCCGTTGGTCGTCACTGCGATTTTTTTGATAACGTCATTTTCATTAATTGCAGCAATGATATCGCTAAAATCTTTACGCATGGTTGGCTCACCGCCAGTGATGCGCACTTTTTCAGTGCCCAGCTCTGCGAATGCAGTACTAATACGGCGAATTTCATCGAGCGTTAGGAATTCATGGCGACCACTGGGTTTGTAGCCATCAGGGAGGCAGTATGTGCAACGAAAGTTGCAAACATCTGTAATAGAGAGACGAAGATAGTAAAATTTCCGGTCAAATTGATCGACAAGTTGCTGCATAATCACACCTTTCCAAATACGGGAGATGCAGACATTTCTATCACGCACCCTGGTGGTTCTAGACCACGGCCAGAGCATCATATTCGATTCATCGAACTTAGATACAAAGGCTAGGAGTTTTAATCGGAACTCAGTCACTGATTTTAAAACATAAAATAAGCAACAAGTTCACTTAATTTCTGTAAGGATTCTAGCGTATAGAAAAAGAAAAAGCGAATTGCAAATCGATATATAACAACATATACAACGACTTACAATAATTACTATATAATTACCGAAGCCCTTATTATCACAGGTAATTTTGGAATTATTAATCTGGAAACCAATACAATTCCACCTTGAATGGTTAACATATCTTATTATTTAAATAAACATTTATTGATATAGATCTAAAATGGGGCCTCAAGACCCCATCTAATTGTTTATATTATAAATATTTGAGTTAAAACGTATAAGTAACCCCACCACTTACCGTTCGTCCACGCCCTAACGTATTCGAAAGACTCTCGCCAAAACTGACTACATAGGCTCTATTGGTTAAGTTTTCGACATTTCCGCGAATAATAAGATCGTCAGTAATTGCATAACTCGCATAAAGATCGATTAGGGTATATTTCGGCCAATCTGCCAAATACGGTTGGTTACTTTGTGCTGAATGATCTTGAAAGCCCGGCGTAAAGCGAACAACCATACCCCCGTCTAATTTACGATCAAATGCACGCCCGCCTAAAGTAAATGCGCCTCGATCTCCCGGTAGGTTAGCCGAGCTGCTAAAAACAGCGCCATTGTGACAATTAATATACTCGCTTTGTTGTTCATCTGCTTCCATATACCAGTTGCCGGGACCACTGTTAGCACCGCCTTTCAGTACACCACCTAGCCATGCGGGATGCGCACAAAATTTATTTTTGCCAATCATATGAGTAAATGTTAAATCAGCATAAACAAAGCCTGCATCATAATTGATTTGATATTCAAACCCTCTAAACCGTGTTGTACTCAAGTTATTACTATATGCTGCATTACCAATACTCGGGTTAACCATTCCCGGTTTGGTACGGTTTAACGCCAGATTAATATAATTATCAACCCGGGTATCAAAGTAAGCCACTTTTGTCATCAATCGGTCTTCTTCAAGCACGAATTGGGGGTAATTGACATTCATTCCAACTTCCCATGCATTTGAGCGCTCAGGTTTTAAATAAGGGTTAGGGAATTGAGTCGATGAACTATGTGCACTGCCGGTCGTGAGTGTTTCGGTGATAGCAGGTGGTCGCCAAGAACGGCCATAGCTGGTAAATAGCTCCATCCACTCCAGACCGGGGTGAACAGCCAACCGAATATTAGGTGAGAATGCGCCTTCGGACTTATCTACATCCCATGACTGTACAATATTAACCCCCTGACATGCTCGAGAACTCAATGCCTTACACGGGTTATCTTTAGTATAAGGATATGTCCGATACCCCATACTTGTTTGACCTTTTAAATGGTAATAGTCGTAACGTATCCCACCTTCAAGAGTTAACCAATCATCATGCTCATAGGTCAATGTGGTAAATAATGAGCTAAGAGAGCGCTTACCATCTGGTGTAACACCACTTGCAGACTCTTGGGTTGAGCTACTTGAGGCCTTATCTTGGAATGTTTCTAACCCATAATGGGCTTTTAGTACATTATTATAGTTAAATTCAATTTCAGACTGGTTTTCAAGCTGTAATCCAACGGTTTTAACGCGGGTATCCATTTGATAACCGTTGTTAAACGCCTTACTTGTTGAATAAGTTTGACTATCATCTTGGGTATCGACGAAATAAACCTTACTTTTGAATTCGGTACTCCATGGACTATCACTAAATTGCTGATAATCTAAGGCAACGTTTTTAGTGGTTACATCACTAAATCCACTGCTTTTCCAACCCAATTTATACGGCCAACTTCCCGATAAGTTGGTTAAAGTTCCTGCATTTGGTGTCGCAACTTTAGTTTCTAAATAATTAAACTGTAATCGCTGGGAATCACTGATATTCCAACCTGCTTTTGCCAAATACGAGGTCATTTGATAATTACTGTCAGTCACTCGGGTATGTTTAAGGTCACGAACTAATTGGTCATAATGCCCAGTGTCATTATTGATCCGAATATCACCAATATTGCCATGAGTTCCGGGTTTGTAATCTCCTAAACGACGCTCGCTAGCGGCAAAGAGCAAGTCCCCTTTATCGTTACCTAACGCAATAATACTACTGCCCACAAAATGGGTATTGTTCGTTCCTGTGCTAGCATGGAGTTTTCCACCAAACGTTTTGTCTTTCGATAAAAAATCGGCAGCATTCACCGTCGTGAAGGTAGCAACACCACCAAGGGTACCGCCGCTTCCCATACCGCTACTATTGCCTTTTTGAATTTCAACTCCGGATAGCAGTTCAGAGTCGATATACATTGTGCCATTACGCTGACCATGACCACTTTTTTGGAAGTTTTGTCGCATACCATCAATATTCATATTGACGCGTCCATAATCTTGGATCCCACGAATATTGACTGATAAAGAAGGGTCTTGTTGACTAACGCTGGAGTAAACGCCCGTCGTCAATTCCAGCAAGTCTGCAATATGCTTTGGCGGCCTATCTTCAATTTGCTTTTGACTAATAACACTCACAGAGGAAGGCGTGTTATAAACCCAATCCCCCTGTTGAGTTGCGGATGCTATGACGGTAATTTTATCTAAGGTTACTGCGACTTTATTATCGGATTCGTTTTTCACTCCATTGATAGTATTACGATAAATAACCACACGGTTATTTTCGATTGTATAACGCACAGGGTTTGATCCAATGAGTTGCCGTAACCCGTCATTAAGCGATAAATCCCCTTTTATTGCGCGACTTTTTAAGCCCGTAATCTCCTGGCTATCAATTAATATCTCAACCTTAGCCTGCTGTGCATATTGCAATAGTGCCCGTTCAAGGGATTGAGCAGGAATCGAAAAGGCAATTGTTGATTGTAATTGATCCGTTGGTTGTAGCGCTTGAATTTGGGCATAAGCCACAAACGGCGCTACAGGTAATGCCATCAACGCAAAGTGAATACAAAGTGCAGTTTTGTTTTTATGGTGCTTTTTCAAAGTAGTTTTCATCCCTAAAATGATAATGGTAATAAAAATCATAATCACTTAGATTAAGACGCGCGAGATAGAAAAACCCGTAAACAATTCTTTATTAAATTGTTATCTAATTATTTCATTTTAACTATAGTGGTTATTTATCAATACATTAATGTCATAAATGGCACTTCATAAATTGATAAATGACGCGATGTAGCCAAATGCGTTAATCCACTTTCGATGGAGGCTACTTGAAACACACCACTGATACGCTGGTCGGACTGCTTAGCTAGCAGAATAACCGGCTTACTACGATAGCGGTTTATTTCACTGACCACGTCGCTCAATGTTCGCTGGTGGAAAATAATTTGCCCTTGTCGCCAAGCGGTGGAATTATTATGTTGAAGGGATGAAATAGGTAAAATATATTGCTGATATTGAATGGAATTCCCTGCCTTTACCGTCACACTTTGGCCTGTAAGCAATGAAATTTTCACACTGTGCTGATAAACGCTGACTTCAACTTGGTCGCTTTTATCATCAACGACAAATTCAGTGCCTAAAGCTTGAATAAATCCATTTTGTGCCAAGACGCGAAATGGGCGGAGTTCTTGTTGTGTTATTGGCGCAACCGTGAAGTAAGCACGGCCTGATAGTAGATTGACCTGCCGATAATTTTCATTAAAAGCTAGCGATAATTGCGCCCCACTATCAAGCTCAACTTGGCTACCATCGGGTAAGTTAACCCGCAATAATTCCCCCGTACTTGCTTGATAATCAGGAATTTCTTGAGCGTGATAATGCCAAATACTGACAGATAATACGCAAAAAATAATCATTGATGCCAATGCATACCAAGCCGTGTTATTGGTTGTTTTTTTCACGCTAATCGCTTTTGGTATAGCAATTGCCTCAACTTTAGTTTCACTCACTTTAACAGGTAGTGATGCCGTTAAAGACCATAACTGCCGGGCTTTATAATAAGCCGCTAAATGGTACTCAGATTGATTAATCCAAGCTTGAAAATCTTGTTCCTCTGTAACCGTCAGCTCTCTGTGAGTCGTTTTAATCACCCATAATGCCGCGTTATTTTCTATCTCTGAAGGGTTATCAATTAAATGCATCATTATCAATCCCTCCACTTATGAATAAGCATCGCCAATGCGCTGGCCAAATGTTTTTCGACTGTACTCAATGAAATATCCAGCATTTCAGCGACTTCACTTTGTGTTAAGCCCTCTTCCCGGTGTAACCGGAAAATCGCCTGAGTACGAGGAGGCAATGTTGAAAGGATTGTTTGTATTTGATTAAGTTGCTGCTCTCGGATGACTTGCGCTTCAAGGCTTGTTGTATTTGAAGGCAATGCTTGCCATTGTTCATCACTGATCGCCATTGATGAGCGCGTTTTTTGTTGGCGAAAATGGTCAATCATCAAGTTTTTAGCCGTTCGATATAAATATGCATCAAAGTCTTGTATCGATGAATATTTCATTAATTCAGCCATACGAGCGAAACTTTCCTGCACAATATCCATGCTTAATGTATGGTCTTTTAAATATCCGTTCAGATAACGACATAACGAAGAGGAATGACGTGCAAATAAACCTTGCAACTCAGAATCTGACATATCAAGCCATAATATAATAATGAAAATGAGAATTATTTACATAGTATCGTTAATTATTCAAAATGGGAACTGGATGGATAAATTTGATTACCTTATCTAAGCCAGATACGGAATGTTCTCTTTTATTGTTTTTTATCACAGTAACCCAACTAAGAATGATGTTTTATGGTAGATTAACGCCCAATTATTGTTGCCAAGATTAAGAAATTATCGCTTGCAGAGCTATTTCCACCCTGAATAACATACCAAGTGACTATTTTTTATGATAATAGTTACTTGGCTTAAGCTTGCAGCTCTGAGTCATTAACGGATATAGGAATAGTATGCCAAATTGCAGTCTGACGGATCTCAGACATGTTGTCGCTCTTGGTGGCGGACATGGACTTGGTCGTGTGATGTCTTCACTTTCATCTTTAGGCTCCCGTTTAACTGGTATCGTTACAACAACCGATAACGGCGGCTCCACAGGTCGAATTCGTCGCGCCGAAGGCGGGATTGCTTGGGGAGATATGCGCAATTGCCTCAATCAATTAATTACTGAGCCGTCAATCGCCTCTGCCATGTTCGAATACCGCTTTACTGGTAATGGCGAGCTTTCAGGCCATAATTTAGGTAATCTGATGTTAAAATCATTGGATCACTTAAGTATTCGTCCTCTCGAAGCGATTAATTTGATCCGTAATATGTTAAAAGTAGATGCTCAATTAATTCCCATGTCTGAATCCCCTGTCGATTTAATGGCTATCGATGATATGGGCAATGAAGTCTATGGTGAAGTGAATGTGGACGCATTAGCTGAACTGCCAAAAGAATTACGCCTATATCCAACAGTTAAAGCTACCTCAGAAGCTATTCACGCGATTCATCAAGCTGAGTTAATTATCATCGGTCCTGGTAGTTTTTTTACCAGCCTGATGCCATTACTGTTAATGAATGAGCTCACTACCGCCTTACGTGAATGCAAAGCACCAATGATCTATATTGGCAATCTTGGCAAAGAGTTAAGTTCTTCCGCCGCTAACCTGACATTGCCCGAGAAATTGGTGATGATGGAAGCACATATCGGCTGTAAAAAGATCGATGCGCTAATTGTGGGTCCCCGTACTGATATTAGTGATATCAGTCGCGAGCGAAAAGTGATCCAGCGGGTACTTGAAGCTGACGACGTGCCTTACCGCCATGATAGAAAGCTGCTACTTAAAGCGATTGAAGAAACTATCCCACTATTGTGATCCTATCATTTCGCTTTCACCTAATCAGGCTAGGTTGAAAGCGACTTTGAATTAATCAGTCTTATTTAAACGCAATAACCCCTCATAAAAAGAAGGATATATTCTGTTTTTAATGACAATCAAAATCAAACCAGCAATTAAATATTGAATTTAACATCTCTATTTATTTTCTATTTTAATATATTTGCATTATATTTAAGTAATATAAATATAATTCATATTAAAAACACCAATAAAGAACCTCTTAATATGATTAATTATTATCATTATCTATTTTATAGATATAAATAAAATATAATTTATTGGAGGCTAGATGCTACAAGATTATTCACATATTTTAGTGCTTTTTTTGATAGTTGGAATTGGTTTTTTATTAGGACGAATAAAGTGGTTCAATGATAATAGTAATAATGCGATGACAAAATTACTCCTCAACATCACACTTCCATTAACCTTAATTCTATCAATAACACATGATTTTTCTAAACAAGAGTTTTTAGAATTACTGCCTAATATCATCTTACCTTTTAGTACCATATTGGTTTTGATGTTTATCTCTTTTATTACTGCACTACTCATCAAGTTACCCAAAAATGATAGAGGATTATTTATTGGTCTTTGCTCAATGAGCAGTACTATCTTTTTTGGTATACCCGTTACACTTGCCGTTTACGGCTCACATCAACTTCCTTATGCGTTGATGACCTATATTGCACAAACTATTCTCTATTGGACGCTCGGTATTTACTTGCTCAATAATGACAACAATGCTGAAAAATTCAACTTGGCGGATACAATCAAAAATATTTTCACTCCGCCTTTAGTTGCTTTTATCATTGGTGTGGTTTTATTACTAAACCATATTGAAATTCCATCATTTCTTTCTTCTTTTGCCCATTATCTCAGTGGAATGACCGCGCCTATTGCGATGCTCATTATTGGTACAATAATTTATATTACTGGATTTAAAACACTAAAAATAACACCTTATATTGTTGTTATTATTATTTTTAGATTTGTAATTACTCCTGCTGTAGTTTTATTACTTGGTAATTTATTATCCATGCCTTTAATGATGATAAAAATCACAATATTAGTGTGCTCATTACCTATTCCAAATACAACTGTCATTTTAGCCAGTAAATATAAAGCTGATGTGACACTCGCAACTCAGTCACTGACTTTTTCGATCGCCTTTTACTTATTATATATTCCCATTATTTTATTACTAATACATAAAATTTAACTATACTTAAATCCAACATATATTCACTGAGGTAGCATATTTATGATTGATATAAATAAGATTCAAACTGCCGTCGATAATGCCTATCAAAGTTTTCGATACGATACGAGTGGTGCGAATGCTGACTATATTCCTTTCCTAGCAAATATTGACAGCCAACTGAGTGCAATATCAGTTGTCACCACGAAAGGGGATGTGATAACGGCAGGAGATACCCAATATCGCTTTGCGATAGAGTCAATTTCGAAAGTGTGTACATTGGCGTTAGCACTAGAAGACTTCGATGCAAAAACAATTCAAGATAAACTGGGTGCATCAGCAACAGGCTTACCATTTAATTCCGTAATGGCATTAGAGCTACACGGCGATAAACCCCTATCCCCTTTGGTCAATGCCGGAGCAATGTCTGCAGCAAGTATTATTAAAGCGTCATCGATAGAAGAACGTTGGCAGCGAATTTTGGCGATACAACAAAAATTAGGTTCCAAAGCTATCAGCTTAAGCGAAGAATTAAATCAATCAGAACAAGCCACCAATTTTCATAATCGAGGCATCGCTTGGTTATTATACGCTGCGGGCTACCTGTATTGTGACACCATGGAAGCCTGTGATGTCTATACTCGCCAATGCTCTACGCTTATCACCACTGTCGAACTCGCCACAATGGGCGCGACCATTGCCTCTGGTGGAAAAAACCCGCTGACTCAAGAACACATACTTAAACCCGATAATTGCACTCGTATATTGGCAGAAATGACGATGGAAGGGATGTACGATAGCTCTGGGGATTGGGCTTATAACGTTGGGCTACCCAGCAAAAGCGGTGTCGGTGGTGGGATATTAACCATTGTTCCTGGTGTTATGGCTATCGCGGCATTTTCACCGCCTTTAGACCCGATCGGAAACAGTGTTCGTGGACAAAAAATGGTTGCTTCGATTGCCAATGAATTAGGCTATAATTTATATAAATGTATTTAGGGCCTGTTGATCGTTGAAGGTCAATTTTTATTCGAATAAAGACCTTTTTGGCGAGGCGAGAGGTTCGTCGCTTAGTAAACTAAGCAAGAGCCTCTCAACGGTGATTAATTTTACCGTTAGCCTCATTAAGAGTTAGCAATAAATTGATTTCTCAATGTTTGTAGGTCATCCCTCAATCGAGCAGCCGCCTCAAATTCAAGATCTTGTGCATGCTTATACATCTGCGCTTCAAGCTGTGAAATGCGCTTTTCCAACTCTTTTGTTGTCATTGATTGTGCATCCGCGATCACATCCTGTTTGATGCTATCTTTGCTGCGTTTACCTTTACCACCGACCTTATGGCCAATTTGGAGGATATCACCCACTTTCTTATTTAAGCCTTGAGGTATGATCCCATGCTGTTCGTTAAATTCGATCTGCTTAGCCCGGCGACGTTCCGTTTCGGCAATGGCTTTCGCCATTGATTTGGTGATCCGATCCCCATACAGGATCGCTCTACCATTCAGATTTCGCGCTGCACGCCCTATTGTCTGAATAAGCGAACGCTCAGAACGCAGGAAGCCTTCTTTATCTGCATCAAGGATCGCAACCAGAGAAACTTCAGGCATGTCGAGCCCTTCTCTTAACAAGTTAATTCCAACGAGAACATCAAACTCACCAAGACGTAAATCACGAATAATTTCAACACGTTCAACCGTTTCAATATCAGAGTGAAGATAACGAACACGTTCCCCATGCTCTTCAAGATATTCGGTTAAATCTTCCGCCATGCGTTTGGTTAACGTGGTGACTAACACCCGCTCATTTTTTTCGACTCGAATTCTTATTTCAGATAATAAATCATCAACTTGTGTCTTAACTGGACGTACTTCGATAATGGGATCGAGTAAGCCGGTCGGTCGAACCACTTGTTCAATGACTTCATTACCTGATTTATCAAGCTCGTAATTTCCAGGGGTTGCTGACACGTAAATCGTTTGGGGTGCTAGGGCTTCAAATTCCTCAAAACGCATTGGCCGGTTATCAAGGGCTGAGGGTAAACGAAAACCATACTCAACCAGTGTCTCTTTGCGTGACCGGTCGCCTTTATACATCGCGCCAATTTGCGGAATAGTTGCATGAGATTCATCAACCACCAGCAAGCCATCAGAAGGCAAGTAATCAAATAATGTTGGTGGTGGCTCGCCCGGAGCCCGCCCCGATAGGTAGCGTGAATAGTTTTCAATGCCTGAACAATAACCGAGCTCATTCATCATTTCTAAATCAAACTGAGTACGCTGAGCAACTCTTTGCTCTTCCACTAATTTATGGTTTTCGAGTAACACTTTGCGCCGTTCAACAAGCTCAACCTTGATATGTTCCATCGCCTCAAGAATACGTTCTCTCGGTGTTACATAGTGCGTTTTAGGGTAAACCGTAAAGCGTGGAACGCGATGCTGAATTTGCCCTGTCAGCGGGTCAAATAGTGAAAGTCTTTCGACTTCTTCATCAAATAACTCGATGCGTAAGGCATATTCATCAGACTCCGCAGGGAAAATGTCGATCACTTCACCACGAACTCGGAATGTACCTCGCGTAAAGGCCTGATCGTTTCGGCTATATTGCAGATCGGCTAGCCGTCTTAAAATGGAACGCTGATCAATGATCATACCGTCCGATAAATGCAACATCATTTTTAAATAGCTATTAGGGTCGCCCAAACCGTAAATAGCCGAGACAGAAGCCACCACAATCACGTCACGACGTTCAAGTAGGGCCTTGGTCGCAGATAAGCGCATTTGTTCTATGTGTTCGTTTACAGAGGCGTCTTTTTCGATAAAGGTATCAGAGCTCGGGACATAAGCTTCAGGCTGATAGTAGTCATAGTAAGAAACAAAGTATTCAACCGCATTATCGGGAAAGAAACCTTTCATTTCGCTATAGAGCTGAGCCGCCAATGTTTTGTTATGCGCCATTAGCATGGTCGGTCGGTTTTCTTTTGCAATCACATTGGCGATAGTAAAGGTTTTACCTGAACCCGTTACCCCCAATAACGTTTGATGAGCAAGTCCATCTTCTAGCCCTTCACACAACTTACTGATTGCTTCAGGCTGATCGCCTGCCGGCTGAAAATCAGAATACAGCTTAAAACTCTTACTCATTATCAACGCCTCTCAACTTATTCTTCCCAGTATGATACTGGATAAAAAACCAGCTTCAAGTCCTGAGATAAAATTTCTCTCTAAAACACTTTAAATATGTCAAAAAAAATGTTATCCCCAAAATAACGCTTGACCTTTTATAAACCAGATATTTTATGCTATCGCTTTTTATGGCTTTGTCGCAAATACAAATCTAAGCCTTGATTTTATTTAATTCGTTGAATTTAAATAATATTATCTTAACGTCCAGAATGACATCAAATAAAGACAAAACCGCTTGCTGTCTAGCGTAAGAATAGTTTTTTGACGGTAATGCACAGGGTTATCCACAGAAATGGTGGATAACTCTTGGAACCCTTTAGGCTCATGCTTTAGAGGTAGTCTTAAAATTTGTTAAACCTTAATTAAATGACAGTAAGATGACAATTAGCTAAAAAAATTTTCGCACTAAATTGGATATAAAAAAGATATTTTATGTGTTTTAACGAATATTCATGAGTATTTAACCTAAGAAACTTGACAGTAAATAGGTTAAGAACGTTAAAAATAGTGATTAAAAATAACAATAATATATCGACCCTCTGCACGTTTTGTATGTAGAGGATCTTATTGTATTTATATTGAATTTACTCAGATTTTGCTACAACAGCGAGAGGTTAATATACTGCCCAAGTTTCATTTCAAGATTTTTATCTTGATGAGGGATGATCCCTAAACAAGGGGCTTTAATCATCCGATTAAGTGTTGAAAGATACTCTACTTGATAAAAGCCCGCAGGTTCTACCTCATTAGCAATCCACCCAACTAACGACAAGCCTGATGCCACAATGGCATCTGCCGTCAATAAAGCATGGTTAATACAGCCTAATTTGATGCCAACAACCAAAATAACCGGCAATTGCTGTTCAATCACCCAATCCGCATAGGTTTTTTCAACGGATAATGGGGTATACCAACCCCCAGCCCCCTCGACTAAAACCCATTCCGCTTGGGATTGTAGTTGCATTAAACCTTCTGTCATCTGTGAAAATTTGATGGGTTTACCCATTTTCTCACTGATGATGTGTGGTGAAGTAGGCGCTTCAAAAACAATAGGGTTAACTAACTCATAAGAGAGTGGAATAGAACTATTGGCTTGTAACAGCAACGCATCATGATTTCGTAACCCTTGCGTTGTCATTTCACTTCCTGAAGCCACGGGCTTATATCCCGCAGTGGTTAAACCTTGTAAGTTCGCTGCTTGTAGCAAAGCGCAACTGGCGAACGTTTTTCCTACCTCGGTATCTGTTCCCGTTACAAAATAAGTTTTAGTCACGATAAATAAGCCCAAAAACAGTGTGATAAGTTAAAGGTAAGCCTTGCTCTGTGGCTGGGTATACAGAATCAAGCTGCTGTAAACGTTGCCGGGTCATTAACCCTGCTTTACGCCCCGCGGTTAAATGTGTTGCGCCAATTCCTTTTAGTGAGTTTAATAAATCATAAATATTGGCAAAATAAAGCGTATCTTGCTGTAGAGCTAATTGAGTACGCCATGCAGAGCAATTATCGATAATTCCTTGGTAACTTAAAAATGAATTAACATGAGAATGACTATCAAGCATTTCCCAGGCTTGGGATAATTCACCTAATGAATTTTCGGCCAGTGTAGTAAACGCAACGATTCCGCCACGTTTTGTGACACGATAAAGCTCCTCCAAGGCAGGATTAAAATCTCGGCACCATTGGATAGCCAAATTAGAAAACACCACATCAAACGCTTCATCACCGAACGGTAGCACTTCCATATCGGCGCATAAATAATGGGTCGCTGCATTTTTCTGTTTGGCGATATCTAACATCCCATCAGATAAATCGAGGGCAGTAACCTCATTTCCTTGCGCTTTCATTCTTTGGCTAAAAAAGCCAGTACCACAACCCGCATCTAAAATTTTTCTCGGGGAGGTTTGCCCTTGCTTTGCTAACTCAGCGGTGAGTTGAGATAATAATTGCCTACCGCTATTTTGTTGATAATGGGCAAGCGAATCGTAGCGCATTGCTGCACGGCCAAATGCAGAGGCGATTTGCTGCTTTTCATGGCATAAGCGCTTTTCACTATTCACAAGCAAAGTCATGCAGCCCCTCTAATAACCGGTCAATATCGTTTTGCTGATGTACGGCACTGAGCGTTATGCGTAATCGCGCGCTACCTCGAGGTACTGTTGGCGGTCTTATCCCTTGAACCCAAAGGCCTTTGTTTCGAAGATATCGAGCCAGTTGTAAGCTTTTATCATTATCACCAACCACCAAAGGTTGAATGGCGGTCATTGAAGGTAATAACGGCATATCGGGCAGATTAAGATTATTTTTGAAGTATTCAATATTGTGATTAAGCTGCGCTCTTGCAGCATCGGCATATTGAATTTGTTTTACAGCTTCAGATAACGCTACGGCCTGAGCGGGTGGCATTGAAGTACTATAAATAAGATGACGTGCCGCCTGAACAAAAAAGTCAGCGGTTTTATCATCACACAATACCGCAGCACCACTTAAACCAAACGCTTTGCCGAACGTCACAATTAAAATTTCCGGTTTAATGCCATAAACATCACAGCTGCCACGGCCTTGTGCCCCCCTAACACCCATTCCGTGAGCATCATCCACCATCAACCATGCCCCCTGATGAGTTGCAATCTGTTGCAACTCATCAAGCGGTGCACTATCGCCATCCATACTGAAAATGCCTTCAGTGATCACCAAAGTTTTCGCCGATGAAGAGGAAGCAGAAATAAGCGCCTGTAAAGTATCGGTGCTGTTATGGCTAAAGCGCCGTAATTGTGCGCCTGATTGCATCGACGCCTCTAAAATAGAGGCATGGCTGAGTTTATCGGCAAATATACGATCGTTTTTCGTCATAAGTGCAGAGATGACGGCATGATTAGCGGCAAAACCTGAAATAAACAGCAAGGCTTTTGAATACCCTAGCCACTCGGCTAATTGTTTTTCAAGATGATGATGTGCTTTGGTATAACCTGTAATATGGCCAGAACCACCACTACCCACTCCGTATTCAGCCGCCCCTTGTTGCCACGCGGCGATAATATCTTTGTGCTGACTGAGCCCTAAATAATCATTGGATGAAAAATTTAAATAGCTCTTCCCCTGATAACTTAGCTCCCGAGCATTCGCACTATCTACACATTGTCGTTCACGCCATGCGGAGACTTGCTTTCGTTGCTGCAACTGCGTTTCTATAAATGTATTCCAACCCATCATACAGCCGCGTTGTAAAACTGTGGGTTATCAGCGGTTAACAGTGTTTCTGCTATTTGTGCCGCTTGTTGGTTATCACCTTCAGTAATGTGGATACGTTCTGGGTTGATATCTAATTTTCTAAATAAAGCTAAATCTTTGTTTTCATCAGGGTTTGGCGTCGTCAGTAATTTGCAGCCATAGAATACTGAGTTAGCTCCTGCCATAAAGCATAGTGCTTGAGTTTGTTCATTCATGTATTCACGCCCAGCAGAAAGCCTGACATAAGAAGCGGGCATCATGATGCGAGCAACAGCAATCGTACGAATAAAATCAAAGGCATCGACATCTTCGTTATCTGCCATCGGTGTGCCTTCCACTTTCATCAACATGTTAATTGGCACACTTTCAGGTGGCTTAGGTAAATTAGCCAGTTGTACCAATAATGCCGCGCGATCACTCACGTTCTCACCAAGGCCTAAAATCCCACCAGAACACACTTTCATGCCGGCACCGCGCACATTCTCCAATGTATCAAGGCGATCTTGATAGGTTCGAGTGGTAATAATACTGCCGTAATATTCAGGAGAGGTATCTAGATTATGATTGTAATAATCCAGTCCTGCCTCGGCTAGCCGCTGAGCTTGTGCATTATCAATCATGCCAAGAGTCATGCAGGTTTCCATTCCAAGAGATTTAACTTCTTTGACCATCATTTCAAGATAAGGCATATCGCGTTCTTTTGGGTTACGCCATGCCGCCCCCATACAAAAACGGGTCGAACCTGCCTGCTTGGCTTTCTTTGCTGATTCAAGCACTTGTTCAATTTCCATTAAACGTTCAGTTTCTAACCCTGTTTTATAGCGGGCACTCTGTGCGCAGTATTTACAATCTTCAGGACATGCACCGGTTTTAATCGAAAGCAAGGTGCTGACTTGAACTTGTTGTGGGTCAAAATATTGACGATGAATTTGCTGTGCTTGGAATAACAATTCAAAAAACGGCATTGAAAACAGTTCATTAGCTTGTTTTATTGTCCACTGTTTTAATTGACTCACGGAAACTCTCCAGTTTAAAAAGTTGTTGCCAGTTTAAATATTGCGATTATCATGTCAACTAAATTAATAAAATAAAGTTGACGAATAGGCCGTATGAAACCCTTAATGGACCGCAGTGATATCGAGTTTGATGCTAAACATATTTGGCATCCCTACACATCAATGAGCCAACCTATTCCGGCTTACCCTATCGTTGCGGCACAAGGTGCTGAGCTGATTATGGCTAATGGTAAAAAGCTGGTGGATGGCATGTCTTCGTGGTGGGCAACCATTCATGGTTGCAATCACTCCGTACTTAACCAAGCGGCAATTGACCAAATTAATCAAATGTCACATGTGATGTTTGGCGGGATCACTCATCCTCCAGCAATCAGCCTGTGTAGAAAATTGGTTACTATCACCCCCGAGCCCCTTGAGTGTGTGTTTTTAGCCGATTCAGGCTCTGTTGCTGTTGAAGTTGCCTTGAAAATGGCGCTGCAATATTGGCAAGCGAAAGGGGAAAAACGCCAGCGAATTTTGACCTTACGTCATGGATATCATGGAGATACGTTCGGTGCGATGGCAGTTTGCGACCCTGATAATTCCATGCATGGTTTATACAAAGGCTACCTTCCTCCACATATTTTTGTTGATGCACCACAATGCGGTTTTTACGATGAATGGGATCAAAGGGATTTAGCGCCACTTGAACAGCAATTAGCAAAAAACCACCGTGAAATTGCGGCGATTATCCTCGAACCTATCGTCCAAGGTGCAGGAGGAATGCGTTTTTATCATCCCGAATATTTAAAAGGTGTCCGTATTTTATGCGACCAATACGGCATATTATTAATCGCTGATGAAATTGCCACAGGCTTTGGGCGTACAGGAAAGTTATTTGCTTGCCATCACGCCGATATATCTCCTGATATCATGTGTTTAGGCAAAGCCTTAACGGGAGGATATATGACGTTATCGGCTACTATCACCACACGCCATGTCGCCGAAACCATCAGTAATGGGGATGCGGGTTGCTTTATGCATGGCCCAACATTTATGGGAAATCCACTGGCTTGCGCCGTCGCTAACGCCAGTCTAAAGCTGTTATTGGATAGCCCTTGGCAACAAACCATTGCTAATATTGAACAACAATTAATGGCAGAACTTATGCCACTAGCAAGCTATTCCAGCGTACAGGATGTGCGTGTGCTTGGCGCTATTGGTGTGATTGAGATGAAGCAACCCGTGAACACAGCAGCATTACAAAAAGTCTTTGTGGAAGCCGGCGTGTGGATCCGCCCATTCGGCAAACTTATCTATGTGATGCCGCCTTATATCATTACCCCAGAGCAACTGAGTAAAATTACCAGTGCGATGAGAATGGTTTTAAATTAATTTATTTTTATTATTTTTATTATTTTTATTATTTTTATAATAAGAAAATCTCCTAAATAGTTCATGCTACAGGTAGGCGGCAAGCAAAGGTATCCCGGGGAGCATACACTAGTATGTGACTCGGGTAGCTGAGCGCAGCCAACACCCCTGTAGCGTGAAATATGACGGAGATTACAAAACCAAGACCCACATAGGCCCACTGCCGACCAAATACCTACCTATTTGCGTCAACTTACCGGTAATTACATCTATCTCCGATACCGCAATATGATCTGACTTCTGCCCACTTGAGATCAAAAAGCGTCCAGTTCCGTCAATATTAAAACCTCGTGGATGCATTTCGGTTGGATAGCGGTTTTCCAGCGTCAATGTTTTACCATCATCCGATATCAAATAGTGGCTAATATAACTGTCTGAACGTTCGCTGGCATACAGGTGGCGACCATCTGGCGTCACATGAATATCTGCCGCCCAGCGAGGGCTCTGATTACCTTCTGGATATATCGCGATATTTTGCATTTCGCGATAACGGGTAAATTTATGGTACACATTAATGGTTGAATCCAACTCATTAAGGCAATAAATTATTTTTTCGCGAGGATGGAAAGCTAAATGGCGAGGCCCTGATTTAACTGCCGTGGTAATTTGATCGGCTGTCGCTTCGGTTAAATAACCGTTTTTATCCAAATCAAATAAACGGATATGATCTTCACCCAAACACGGTACCCACAATTGCTGATTATCAGCATCAACATGAGATGAATGCGGATTATGCAACCCTTCAATCACTTGAATCGGTGACATTGGAATACCATCGCCGTTAATCGGTAATACCGCCAGATTTCCTTGATGATAAGAGGGGACAAACAGATATTTACCGCTGTTATCTAATGACAAATGAACAGGGGTTCCTGGCACTGAAGTTTCTGCTTTTTGGCGTAATGTACCTTTAGCTTCAATCTGATAAGTCACTACCCTAAAATTGGGGCGCACACCAATATAAAGGTGTTTTTTATCATGGCTTAGTACCATGGGTTGCACTTGACCCGGAGTGCTAACTGTTTGAATAAGGGTAAACTCGCCGGCTTGGTTCATCGACCACACATGAATTTGCTGGCTTTCGGGACTCGCAATATAAACAACCTGATCCATCTTGACTCCTAGAAGTGCTTCAGCGCACTGTTAATCTATAATACTGATAACCTGCAATATAATCGTTTACTATACACAAAATAATTTAAGATGCATGTCGTCGAAAAATGAAACATTTTTAAGGATTGAATGAAACCCGCAGCACTGTAGATTGAATCATAACAACTAAAATAATAATGATACTAAAACGCTTCAGTTACCGTTATGATGATAAAACGTACTTAAAATTCTTCCTCCTATATTCACAATATCAGTAATATAGGCAACCTCTAAAATCACGTGGAGCCGTTTATGTCATACCGCGTTATTGCGCTCGATCTCGATGGAACACTGCTTGATCATCAAAAGAAAATTCTGCCCGAATCCCTTGCTGTCTTAAATGAAGCTCGCCGCCAAGGCGTGAAAGTGATCATCGTGACAGGCCGTCACCATGTCGCCATTCACCCTTTTTATCAGGCGTTGGATCTTGATACCCCTGCAATTTGTTGTAACGGGACTTATCTCTATGATTATTTGGGTAAAAAAGTATTAAAATCTAACCCAATGACCTTAGATTCTGTGACCAGTATGATTGATAAATTACGGGGTTCAGATATTCAGCATTTGATGTACGTTGATAATGCAATGCTGTACAACGCACAGACTGAAAGCATCAAACGTACATTGAATTGGTCAGAATCGTTACCTGTAGCACAACGCCCAACCATTGAATTTGTTGAAGATTATTCACATGTCATGCATGACTATGATTCAATTTGGAAGTTTGCCGTTAGCTCTCCTGATCTTGATCAGCTTAACCAAGTGATCCATGAAATCGAAACCGATCTGGATTTAGATTGCGAATGGTCATGGGTCGATCAAGTAGATGTCGGCCGCAAAGGCAATAGTAAAGGGCAACGCTTAAAAGAGTGGGTAGAATCCCAAGGGATGACAATGAAAGATGTTGTCGCTTTCGGTGATAACTTCAATGATTTAAGCATGCTCACCACCGCTGGTCTTGGCGTGGCCATGGGCAATGCCGTTGACGAAATCAAACAGCAAGCCGCCCTCGTCACTCGCATCAATACCGAGCCCGGCATCGCCGAAGTTATTCGTAAATACGTTCTGTAACTCTATATTGTTGCCCATAAAAGGAAAGCTCGGCTTTCCTTTTTTTTGTGTTTTTTACGCTGACTTCACTAATTTTCCCCAAAGCTATTTGAATAACTCATCTAACTTCGATTATCTCCGAAATAATTACGCTAGGGCTAGTTAATGAAGTCAACAACTCTGTGGTGCAAAGAACAACGAGTCACTATAAGGATCGGGAAAGAGACACCGACTTAACCTGCGCAAAAACCCGCCGCCCCTTCCGAATAGAAAGCTCATCCCGTGCCCAGCGTGTGATCCTCGCCCACAAATAATGCTCATCGCCTAAATCCAGCTTCACATCTATTTGCTCGCCATCTTCAATCCACTCAATCACTTCTGCGGATAGAATATTACGAATACTGCTAATTTGTGGCTTTTCTAATACCAACGAGACATCTGAGGCATCAATACGTAAACGAACCTCTGCCCCTTGCGGAGAATTGACTCTTGGGATCCATAATTTTTGCCCTCCCACCATCACCGCTGTCATGGCATAATCAGGGTGTTGGCTGTGAACAATCACACTGAGAACGCTACTGAGCGTCTCTTGTTGCAGCCATGGGCGTAGCGCACTGCTAGCCCACACATCCTCCAGCGCACCAAACGCTTTCACCTTTCCTTCCGCCATTACGATAACTTTATCCGCTAATCGCAATATTTCATCAAGGCTATGACTGACATATAAAATCGGTATTTTAACGTCTTGCGACAGTTTTTCTAAATAAGGTAATAATTCGCGTTTACGCGGTAAATCCAGTGACGCTAATGGCTCATCCATTAATAAGATTTCAGGACCTGTTAATAAAGCACGGCCTATCGCAACCCGCTGCTTTTCGCCACCTGATAAGGTTATAGGAAAGCGATTAAGTAATTTTTCAATACCCAACAATCCAACAATATCATCAAAGCGATCTTTCATTTCGGGCGCCATACCATAGCGCAAATTACCTTTGACACGATAGTGCGGAAATAAACGCGCATCTTGAAAGACATAGCCAATATGACGTTTTTCAGGGGGCAAGCAAATGCGTTTCTCGATATCCACCAGCGTACGGCCATTAAGCACAATTCGTCCTTTGTTTGGCTTAGTTAACCCACCAATTACATTAATTAATGAGGTTTTTCCTGCACCTGATAGACCAAATACCGCAGTAATACTTTCTGTCGGGAGTTGCGTTTTAACTTCCAGCTGTAAATCGCCCAATTTTTGGGAAAAGTCGAGTTCTAACATATCAGGCTACTCCCAAACGCTTTTTGCCCCAACGGGTCAGCCACTCTGATATTAGTAATGAAATCAATGCTAATACAATAGCGATAATACATAAACGCGCAGCATCAACTTCAGCGCCCGGCGTTTCAATCAAGGTATACATGGCCAGTGGAATAGTTTGTGTTTCACCCGGAATATTAGAAACAAAAGTGATCGTGGCACCGAATTCACCCAATGAACGAGCAAACGCCAGTACGGTGCCGACAATAATGCCCGGCAATGAAAGCGGAATAGTAATAGTAAAGAATACCCATAGCGGTGTTGCCCCGAGGGTTCTCGCGGCTTGCTCAAGCTTTCTGTCTACCGCTTCGAGGGCCAAGCGGATCGCTCGAACCATCAATGGAAAAGCCACCACCGCCGAAGCTAATGCAGCACCACGCCAACTAAAAGTGAAGCTAAAACCAAACCAGTTATACAGCCATTCACCAATAAAGCCGCGTTTTCCCATACTGATCAACAATAAATACCCCACTACCACTGGTGGCAATACCAATGGTAGATGGATAATGCTATCAAGTAATGTCTTTCCGGGAAAATTGCAGCGGACCAATATCCAAGCCACTAAGATACCCAGTGGTAAGCTAAATGCCACCGCCACACTGGATACTTTCAAACTCAAATAAATCGCTTCCCATTCATAAGCACTTAACATCGGCAAGGCTAATTTCTCTCAATGATGATTAATTAACGAGGGGTGAAACCAAAACGTTTGAACACTTCAGAAGCCGCCGGAGTTTTCAAATATTCATAGTAGTCACGAGTGGCTTTATTATCCTGATCTTTGACGATTGCCATTGGGTATTCAACGGGCTTATGTGAATCCGCAGGAAAAATACCCACCACTTTCACTTTTTGGCTGGCAACGGCATCCGAACCGTAAACAATCCCTAAAGGGGCTTCTTGGCGCTCAACTAGCGCCATACCACTGCGCACATTATTCGTTCTCGCCAACAAAGGGTTTACCGTATCCCACGCGCCTAAATTAGCTAAGGCTTCTTTCGCATAAATCCCTACAGGAACATGGTCAGGGTCACCAACGGCTAAACGACCGCCATCGAGCAATTTTTTCCAATCTGTTTGCTTATTAATTTCAACTTTATCAATAGTCGAATCTTTTGGCGCAATCAAGACTAACTCGTTTCCTAACAGGGTATAACGAGTATTATCCACCATGAGGTTTTTATCAATGGCGAAGTCCATCCATTGTTGATCCGCTGAAATAAACATGTTTGCTGGCGCACCTTGTTCAATTTGGCGAGCCAGTGTTGATGATGAGGCATAAGAGGCAACAACTTCAACATTCGTCTCTTTTTTATACTGTGCTGAAATCTCATTCAGTGCGTTAGTCAGTGATGCTGCCGCAAATATCGTGATTTTCTCAGCGGCAAAACTGTGACTTGCCATCGTTAATGTTAACGTAGCGCCTGCAAGTAGTGATACCAAACCTTTTTTCATTTTATTCACCGTTGTATTAAATAATGCGTTATATATATCAGGACATAGCGATAACTTAAAGCCAAACTATAAATAAAAGTGTGCTAGCGCAATAAATGAGGCAATTTGCCTAATAAAAACGAAAAAAGGAGAATATCAAATAGGTCTAATAACGAATAGGTCGTAACGAATATGACTCTTCATTCAACACTAAACTCTTTATTTTATCGACCTTAATATCCGCAGCTTTAGTTATTTTTGAAGGGTATAAAACAAATTTGCCCCCTGAACACTCGCGTATTCAGGGGGCAATAATTGATAAACAACAAAACGCGCTATGCGTTATTTGTTTTCAGTATTGTGATGATGTGGAACGTGGGCTTTTGACAACAGGTTGAAAAAAGCGCCGAGACCATAAATTAGCCCCATAATCAAAAACATCACCACAGGAACCATCATTAAGGCAAAGCCTAAACTTTTTAGAAGTTCTAACATTAAAAGCCTCTTCAGTGATACTGTGCCCACCCAGCCTTCTGATACGCTGACGAGGGAAATTAAGTTGAATCAAAATAATAACGCATAATCGCGTTATAATGCATACTATTTTAGACAAAATATGATACTAGAGACATACTAAACGTGCTTTTTACGTCTATTGTCGTCAACCCGACAGGAGGGGTTAATTGATGCAGGCAGAAATTTTACTGACATTAAAGTTACAGGGGAGTTTATTTGCAGACCCTCGCCGAATTGCACTATTAAAACAAATCAAAGCAACGGGTTCAATTAGCCAAGGGGCTAAACTTGCCGGTATTAGCTATAAAAGCGCTTGGGATGCCATCAATGAGATGAATCAACTCACTGATGATATTCTAGTCGATAGAGCCACTGGAGGTAAAGGGGGTGGCGGTACAACACTGACGGCTTACGGTGAAAGACTACTTCAACTTTATGATTTACTTGCTCAAATACAGCAAAAAGCCTTTGATGTATTAAAGGATGATAAGCTTCCCCTGGACAGCCTCCTTGCCGCTATTTCACGGTTTTCATTACAGACCAGTGCGCGAAATCAATTTTTTGGTACGCTCATTGCGCGTGACCATACCCACGTGCAACAACACGTACAAATTCGTTTAGCGGATAACCATACCGTTATCAACGCAGCATTAACGGAACAAAGCGCAAACCGCTTAAATCTAAGCGAAGGTAAAGAGGTTCTCGCGCTGATCAAAGCCCCTTGGGTAAAACTCACTAAGCAGCAGCCCAAACCAGCCGAATTTGATAACCATCTTGGTGGCAAAATTACCGCATTAGAACGCGGTAAGGATAACAGCGAGGTAATCATTACGCTTACAGGTGGCGAAACCTTGTGCTCTACCTTAACCAATAGTGAAGTCGATGAACAAACGTTACGCATTAACGATAAAGTCACCGCATTGTTTAATGCAGACCAAGTGATTATTGCCACACTTTGTTAATCATTTTTAAATGCTTACATATCCGCAAAGTAAGTAAGCATTCACCTTTTTTCGCATCCAACATCGCCAAATTGTTGACTTTATCTTCAATCCTGATTATTTGTGGTAGAAGACAAGGTCAATAATAATGATAAGGAAGCTTAATGAGCTCAATAAAAATACAACATGCCAGCTTTAAGCTCAGTGATACCCAAACCCTTAATATCGCCGAATTAGAAATTAACAAAGGCGAAAGTTGGGCATTTATTGGTGCTAATGGTAGTGGAAAATCATCCCTTGCACGTGTTCTCTCGGGAGAACTCCATTCGCTCTCAGGTATTGCCGAGAATACCTTTAACGCCCCTATTCGCCTCTCTTTTGAACAATTACAAAAAATTATCAACGAAGAATGGCAACGTAACAACACAGATTTACTGAGTGAAGATGAAGAAGATACTGGCTATACCGCTGCTGAAATCATTCAGTTAAACCATAAAGATAATGAATATTGCCTAGAGCTTGCGGCTAAGTTTGGTATTAGTGACCTACTTTCTCGACGTTTTAAATACCTTTCCACAGGAGAAACCCGCAAAGTCCTGTTATGTCAGATATTAATGGCGCAGCCGGATCTGTTAGTGCTTGATGAACCCTTTGATGGTCTCGATGTTTATTCAAGAAGCAATCTAAGTGAATTACTATCCAGCTTATCTGAAAAAGGGTTAACCCTTATTATCATCCTTAATCGTTTTGATGAACTACCTGATTTCATCAACAATATGGGCGTTGTGGCGGATTGCAAATTAACACTTGCGGGAAATAGAGAGTCAGTACTTGCTAACACCTTGATTAACCAATTACAGCACAGTGAGAAAATCAAACAGCTTTCCATTCCTCAAATGGAAGACCCTTCAACGGAAAAACTGCTGGATGATAATACCCCAAGAATTATTTTAAGAAATGGAGTCATTAGCTACAATGATAAGCCCATCCTCCATGGCTTAAATTGGCAAGTCAACGCAAACGAACATTGGCAAATTATCGGTGAGAATGGTGCAGGAAAATCAACCCTACTTAGCCTGATTACCGGTGATCATCCACAAGGTTACAGCAATGATTTAACCCTATTTGGCCGCCGCAGAGGCAGTGGTGAAACCATCTGGGATATCAAGCGCCATATCGGCTATGTTAGCAACAGTATCCACCAAGAATATAGAGTATCGACTAGCGTCATTAATGTGATTATCTCCGGTTTTCATGACTCCATTGGTTTATACCAAACGCCATCAGACCGACAAATTCAATTAGCCCGTGAATGGCTAGCGTTGCTCGGTTTTCCATCACAAACCGCTCAACAACCTTTTCATCGCTTATCTTGGGGGCAGCAACGTTTAGTGTTAATTGCACGTGCGTTAGTTAAACACCCTGCAATGCTTATTTTAGATGAACCACTGCAAGGGCTAGATGGTCTTAACCGATTGTTAGTTTTACGCTTTATTGATGTCATGCTCAGCCAAGGTACAACTCAGCTTCTATTTGTCACTCATCACCAAGAAGATGCGCCAACCTGTATCACCCACAGGCTAACATTTGTGCCTGATCATGGGAAATATCGCTATAATATCGAGATCCTTTAAATAAAAATAAGCCTTAAGATCGTGCCGATAAATTCAATGAGTAATATATCGGCTATTTTAATCTATTGATTAATAACTAAAACAAAGAAATGAAACGCATAATAATTTGTTTTTTAAGTTATTTTTTATAACATGATTATTTTTTTGTTATTCACACGTCGAAAAGAGAATAAATATCATTACACTTTGCCATTCTTAATAACTTGAACATTTAAATAGGTATTCTTTATGGCTTGGTTAATATTAGCCACTTCCCTTGCGACTCTAGCAACGCATCGGTTAATTTCAGCACTGTTACTTTTACTGGCTATTGGAATGGCCTTTTTTAGCGGCATATTGGGCTGGCAAGCTATCGTATTATTGGCTTTTATTATCTTGTTAGGCGCTATTCGAGTGCGCTTTTCATCAAATTTAACCATTAAAGTGATGAGCGAAATCATGCTAGTGGCTTGCGCCATTGGCTTATTTATTCATCTATTTCCCGGATTTAATAACGAAAGATACCTCGACAAAGTGTTCGTCGGTCCACAAAGTTCGCCGTTCACTATGTACTTAAATTTCGATAAAGCACTCATTCCCTTTATTTTATTGGCCTGCTTACCCACATTATTTTCAACTCAACCAGTCAAAACGGCAACCTCGACCCAATGGGCACTACTCATTGTTTCTGTTCCCCTATTACTTATTATCGCAGCCCTTGCAGGTGGCCTTGGTTTTGAAGCCCACTTTCCAACGTGGTTACCTGCATTTGTAATTTGTAACCTTTTTTTTGTTGCTCTCGCTGAAGAGGCTTTATTTCGCGGATATTTGCAACAACGTTTAACTTTATGGCTTAGATCCCCTTACCTAGCACTGATACTCAGCTCACTATTATTTGGTGGATTACATTTCGCTGGAGGTCCCTTATTAATCCTTTTTGCCACCCTCGCCGGGGTGATTTATGGCCTAACGTGGTTGTGGAGTGGTAAATTATGGCTTGCTGTATCGATTCACTTCGGGTTAAATTTAATCCATCTATTATTTTTCACCTACCCAGTAAAAATGATGGCTGGATAAAAAAGTAACACTCTGAACGCTGTTTTACCCCCGACTTGGTGAAATTTTTATCTAGAAATATCACTGATAATCTATTTTTTGATTTGGTTTGGGTAAAACGTAAGTTGTCACTAGCGTTCGAGTCGACTATCCCTATAATGTAAGTCAGCAACGATTAATTTCTAATTTGAATGTACTGATAGGAGTTTTAGCTATGGCTGTAACTAAACTGGTTTTGGTAAGACACGGTGAGAGCACTTGGAATAATGAAAACCGCTTCACTGGCTGGACTGATGTTGATCTGTCAGATAAAGGTCGCGAAGAAGCAAAAATTGCAGGCCAACTGCTAAAAGATGAAGGTTTTGTTTTTGATTTTGCTTATACCTCTGTGCTTAAACGTGCCATCCATACTCTTTGGAGCATCCTTGATCAAGTGGAGCAACAATGGTTGCCAGTTGAAAAAAGCTGGAAACTAAATGAGCGCCATTACGGTGCGCTACAAGGTCTAGATAAATCAGAAACCGCAGCTAAATACGGTGACGAACAAGTTAAATTATGGCGTCGTGGTTTTGCCATCACCCCACCAGATTTAACCAAAGATGATGAACGTTACCCAGGTCACGATCCACGTTATGCAAAACTGTCTGACAGTGAACTGCCTGTCACCGAAAGTTTAGCAACCACTATCGACCGTGTTGTGCCATATTGGGAAGAAATCATCAAACCGCGCGTTGCCAATGGCGAGAAAGTTATCATCGCGGCTCACGGCAACTCACTGCGTGCATTAGTTAAGTACTTGGATAATATGGGCGAAGAAGAAATTTTGAACCTGAACATTCCAACAGCTGTTCCAATGGTTTATGAGTTTGATGAGAACATGAAACCTATCAAACGCTACTATTTGGGCAACCAAGACGAAATCGCAGCAAAACAAGCTGCGGTAGCAAACCAAGGTAAAGCTAAGTAATTACGGGCTTATTTGATGAAGAAAGGGTTGAGCTAATGGCTCAACCCTTTTTTATGACATTAAACCAATGAGTATTTAATTTTATTCAAAATATTAGAATAAATATCTTACACCGAACATGACTTCTTGCGATTTAAGATGCGCCTTCATTTGCTCATCCTGATGCTTTCTAATATTATCGAAATTATTCATACCGCTTTCAATTTTACCTAAATCGATATAGCGATAACCTAGATCAAAATTCAGTTTATCAATAGGCTCATAACTGATACCTGCACCTACGGAGTAAGCCAAATTGGTATCAGTGTTACTGCCATACTGGCGAGAAGCATTTCCCTGCCAACCGGACGATTTCACTTTTGCAATCCCTAAACCAACCGTACCATATAATGACACCCCTTGATAAACTTCATAGTCACGATAAGCATTCAGCATTAAACGTTGGGTATCTGTTTTATGATGATTTAAGCTTGTTGGGAACATTGAAGAACCACTGGTATATTCCGCTTTTTTCTTAAAAGTGTATTCCGCTTCTGTTCTCCAACCGTTACCGTATTGGTAACCCGCTGCGATAGCACCATTGTAAAAATTTTCTTTATCATTGCCAGACACAAATTGTCCAATCCCAGGACGGCTACTCGTATCCATGCTATCGGCTTTTTGCCACACTTTCATAATCCTTGCTGCGCCATAATATCCTTCATCACTTGTTGACGCTAAAGAAACACTATTAATGCCAGATAATGCAAGTCCAATCGATATCACGATATATTTATTCATTAGTAATATTATCCATATAAGTTATAATCACAAGACGTTACCATATCACTTAGGTAAAAATAACCAAATATAAAAATATTGCTTAAGTTATTCATATTTTTTGAATATTAATATATTGACATCCTAGTGTCGAAAAAATGAATAACCGACTATCATAGAGAAAATTATTTGAAAGGTTATAAAACAAAGTAATGAACAAATTTAATCTTTATGTTTGGGTTGGACTGGTACTGAATGTCAGTATTTTAGGTTCACTGCTTTATTTGCTCCAAACCGGCGAACTCGTTATTGATGGGTCGAATGGCGCACCTAATGCCGATTTAATGAAAACCTTAATGATTATCGCTTGTGTGAGCTTTCCTGTGCAATTGATCAGTATGGTGATAATGAGCTACAAGCCAAGGCTTTCTATCGCGATTGCTATCATCAGTAGCCTAGCGCTTATGCCGATTACAATCGTATTTACCATGGGGATGATTTTTTCAGCTATTCGTTGGCGTTATCACCAATTAACGGCTTTTGATACGACGATTAATATCGATTTTGATGTCAGTGTTCCCTTTAACAAACGTAAAAACTCCATCATTATTGCTGTATTAGGGGTAACCAGTGTTGCCCTGATTATTTTAAGTCAAAGCCTTGGTATGTTCCTATTTGTCCTTACTATTTTCCTTGGAATTTTTGGTAAAAAGGCAAGTAATAGTGTTTATCTTGCAACCAAAGATAACTACTTTTATATTCGCCCAAGTATTTTCGCCTATTGCTACCGTATTCCACTCGCAGACGTTAGTTATGTAGACCGTGAAAAAGGGAAAGTGATTTTTGACGTAAAAACAGAGGAAAATACCCTTCAGTTATCGGCTAATCCGGTCAATTTGACTGCTGAAGATCACACTAAGCTTGAAGCATTGCTCAATAAAGTGAATAAATAGATTAACTGTATATTAAATACCTCTGCCCATATGTTCGTAGGCAGAGGTAAATTTAATTTACTGCGCTTGTATTTCTGGAATAAAGCTTACTGAATTAAATAAAATCGAGGAATCAACACCCATAATCTGACTTGAATGAGTATCAATAATATTAAAACCTGCAATAGAAACCGTCAAACTATCGAAGGTATCATGAATAGAGGCATTAATAAGAGGAGATATATTTATATCATCGCCATTAGTAATACCATGTTGTTTGAAAACTTCATCTCTAAGTTCGATTCGTTCTATGTATGAATTTATATTTCTTTGAGCATTGAGAATATTCGATTTAATGTAAGCAACTTCTTTTTTAGTCAGACCATCTTCTAACAATATATTTTTTTGTGAATCAATATAATCCTGACTATTTTTAATATGCTCTTTAAATGACTTCATAATTTCAACATGGTCAGCACCATGATATTTACCTTCTATTTCAAACTCCTCAATTAATATATTTAAATTATTAACAGACCATCTCATACTTGAATTTTTAGCATGAATATTTAATGTCGATTTTTGAAGACTTTCAAATAAAGTACGCATTTGAGGGTTAAGATTTTTTATCACAGAAGATAGTCCACTGCTTATTCTAGGAGGTTGAACAAAATTATTGCTTAATTCTTTTCCTTTCTTAAGAACTTCAGATAAGATTTCTGATCTTTCATCTGGATTTTCAATATATGATTCAATATCATCAGAAAATGAGTTGTACTTATCAATTGATTTGATCATTTTTCCTGAGTATTCTTTATGAGAATCAATATATTCATTTAGAACTATAACATCGTTACTAGATAATTCATTTTGACATTTAGTCACATCTAAAATAATTTCATTAAATTTATTTTCATAACGAGATAACTCTCTACTATAAAACTTGAAGTTTCTATAATTGTTATTTATATTTTCTCTAATATCTTGAGACTCAAACATTAAACTAATAGTATAATTCAATTGATTAGATTTTTTTAAATTATAACTTTCCATATATTATTCTCCATATTAAATTCCATTTTTAAATAATGCGTCAATATAAAACAGATATATTCAACCGCACTAAACAAACAATAGTAAAATAATGTATAAAAAACAAATTTAATTTTTATATAAAAAAGCAAAAAATCATATTAAAAAATAACATCACCAAAGCAATTTTTAGTTAAATTAAAATAAAGCCAATTCTATTAAAGAATTGGCTTTCGAAGTATAGAGTATAGTCTTTAAAATTTATTTATTACGACGAGCAATCACCGCGTCAGATAATTGGCGCAATACTTTTTCGGTATCATTCCAACCAATACAAGCATCTGTTACGCTTTTCCCGTAAACCAAAGGGTCGTCTGACTCTAGATTTTGACTCCCTTCAACAAGGTTGCTTTCAATCATGATCCCGGTAATTGAGCGGTCACCTAGACTCACTTGCTGACTAACATCCGTCGCAACTTCCATCTGTTTTTCAAATTTTTTGCAACTGTTTGCATGACTAAAGTCGATCATAATGCTTGGCACTAACCCTGCGGCGACTAAGCCTTCACGAACGGCTTTCACATGTTCTGCACTATAATTCGGCTCTTTACCGCCACGTAAAATAATATGGCAATCTGGGTTTCCACCTGTATTAACAATGGCAGAGTGGCCCCACTTAGTGACGGATAAGAAACAATGTGCAGAGCGCGCAGAATTAATCGCATCAATCGCAATTTTGATCGTACCATCGGTACCATTTTTAAAGCCAACAGGACAAGAAAGCCCTGACGCTAGCTCACGGTGAATTTGTGATTCAGTTGTTCGAGCACCAATGGCTCCCCAACTCATCAAATCTGCAACATATTGTGGGCTAATCACATCCAAAAACTCGCCTGCAGTCGGTAAACCTTGATCGTTAATGGTTAACAATAATTCACGCGCAATACGTAAACCTTCGTTAATATCAAAGCTATGATCCATGCGAGGATCGTTAATTAAGCCTTTCCAACCCACGGTAGTACGTGGTTTTTCAAAATAAACACGCATTACAATTTCAAGTGTGCCTTTTAGTTCGTCACGTAACTTATTCAAGCGTTCGGCATACTCTAAAGCCGCTTTGGTATCATGAATAGAGCAAGGACCAATCACAACCACTAAGCGGTCATCTTTACCCGCTAAAATATTATGGATGGCTAGGCGTGCTTCATGAACGGTGAACGCAGCTTTATCGGTTGCTGGAAATTTTTCAAGCAGAGCAATAGGTGGTAACAATTCTTTTATCTGTTTTATTCTGACGTCATCGTTCTGATAATTCATACCCGTGTATCCAATGTTTATTATTTTAACTGTGGTTGATTTGCATGCCTTTTAAGCATCGAAATTTTAATCTAACCGTTCAGCCGGCTTCTGTAAACAGTCAAGCGCACGATGTAACACCTCATTATTACGCTTCTGATTATAAAATGAGGTCAAACAGTAATATTTAGCACAATTGATAAGCTTATTACGCCTATAACAGAGTAAAAAAAAGAAAAAACGGCTAAACAACGAGAATGTTGCTTTAGCCGTTTTATGTTGTTTTTTTATACTTAAATGCGATTTCGTTACTTAATATTCCTTAGTTCTTGAGTTAGCGCTGTAATCACTACTCACGAACCATGGGTACTGAACCATTCTCTTTCGCTGATTTAATCCACAACCGCGAACCATTTAACGCGATACCTAACAGAATTAAATATTCCAAAGACATCGCATAAACGCCTTGAATAAAGAAAATCACAATGCTAATAACGTTGATCACCACCCATAATAGCCAGTTTTCAACGTATTTACGTGTCATCAGTACCATGGCAACCACCGACAACACGGTCATGGTTGAATCCCAGAATGGGAATGCATCCGGTTCAATCGCCGGCATTGTTAAGTTAGCACCAAACATATTCAAGAACTCAACAGCCCAAGTCGCTAATGCACCAAAAACAGTATCAATGTTAAAGGTGAGGTAAGCGATCACTATCACTGAAATAACTAACGTAGCGAGTGCCTTTGGCATACTTAGCCAGCGAATTTTTAATTCAGCTTGTTGAGAACTTGTCACACGACTCCATGCGTACCAGCCATAGATATTCGCAGCAAAGAAAAAAACCTGTAAAAGTAAGTTCGCATACAACTGAATTTGAAAGAAAATTACCGCAAATAACGTGACGTTAATCAAACCAAATAGGTAGTTAATCGTTTTTTCTAAGCTTGCGAGGAAAATACACAATAAACCCGCAATTGTTCCAACCGCTTCAATATATGATAAATCATAGACGGAGTCCCATAACGGGATCTGTACTAATGTATTGGCTGTACTGAAAAAGTCCATCTCAAAGTCCTATATAAGTGGGTTGTATAGTCATTGCTCTTCACAGTATACCCATCATTCTTCAAGTTACTGACGCGACACCCAGCTAAATTAGTCACAGAGTTTATTGATATTCCCCGACTATCTTCGTTTGTCACCTACTTGCAACTCAAATTATTTTGGGTATGTATATAAATTACTTATTATTTTAGACTCTCTGCAAAATCTAACATTTTATTTAATGGTAAGAGGGCTTTTTTCCGTAATTGTTCGCTAACATGAATTTGATGATGTTCAGCATTGCCTTCAAGGGCTTCTGCTATTGCCTGTAAACCATTCATTGCCATCCAAGGGCAATGAGCGCATGTTCGACATGTCGCGCCTTCTCCTGCCGTAGGGGCTATATATAAGGACTTTTCAGGACAGGCTTGCTGCATCTTATAAAAAATACCTTTATCTGTCGCTACAATCATTGATGGGTTGGGTAGTGTTTGAGCCGCTTTAATCAATTGACTGGTTGAACCCACGGCATCCGCTAAATCAACGATAGCCTGTGGTGATTCAGGATGAACTAATACAGCGGCCTCTGGATACAAAGCTTTCATCTTTTCCAATGACTGCGTTTTAAATTCATCATGAACAATGCAAGCACCTTGCCAGCACAAGATATCGGCTCCAGTTTGCTTTTGTACATAGCGCCCTAAATGGCGATCCGGTGCCCAAATAATTTTTTCACCTAAACTATCAAGGTGTTCAATGAGCTCAACGGCAATACTTGAAGTTACAACCCAATCAGCACGCGCTTTAACCGCCGCTGAGGTGTTTGCATAAACAACGACGGTTCTGTCAGGGTGTTCATCACAAAAGCGTGAGAATTCCTCTTCGGGACAGCCAATATCGAGGGAGCATTGGGCATCTAGGGTTGGCATGAGGACATTTTTTTCTGGGCTGAGTATTTTTGCTGTCTCCCCCATAAAACGTACACCAGCAACAAGTAAGGTAGAGGCTGGATGGCGAGCACCAAAACGCGCCATTTCTAAAGAATCTGCAACGCAGCCCCCGGTCTCTTCTGCGAGAGCTTGAATTTCAGAATCTGTGTAATAATGCGCTACGATAACCGCATTTTTTTCGATCAGTAACGATTTGATACGCTCACGATAAAATGCTTTCTTATCCGAGCTTAATAATGCAGGTTTAACCGGGAATGGGTAAACTGACTGATCAAAGTCGATAAACTCGCTCATTACTTCCCTCTGTTTAGCATAAAACGATTTTATAACTAAAATAGCTTAAAAATCACTTAATGCCGATTATTTTGTTTTATATACTAAACACGATACCTCAGTTTGCTTAATAAGTCTCCACCATTTTAGCGTGGGCATGACAACTTTTGTGTGGTGTGAATGTCATTTCACGCTGTTTACGTTAGTTTCTTCGCTTTTCATCAATTTTATCGGTATCGTGTCGATTCCTATCATGTTTATACTCAAAATAATTCAAGATATAGGTAGGCAACAAGCGAAGATAACCCGGTCAATATAAATATAATTAAACTCGATGATCCGGATAACTGAGCGTAGTCAACAATCCCCGCGGCTTGAAGTATGCCGGATATATAGGTTATATATGGAATCACCTGCATCGTTAATAAATAAAATAATATCTATTTCACTCCTCGATCCTAGAATTGAAGCAGTAATCCTAACCGGTTCAAGAGGAAGAGATCAGCATATTGATCGCTATTCAGATGTCGATATTGAATTAATTGGTTATGGAGCCAGTGAGCTTTTTAATGATAAAAAATGGGTAAACCATTTTGGTCACTCTCTTATTGCATTACATTTACGCAATCTAGAAGAACATGAGCCTGACTGGCCCACTTGTTTAGTTATTTATGAGCAAGGTCGAAAAGTTGACTTCACGTTTGCTGAACCTGAGCGTTTACAAAAAATGAAACGTGAAGGCTTAGACAGTACCTTTTCACGTGGCTTTGTTGTATTACTTGATAAAAGTGGTATCACTGACAACTTAGCCAGCACGGTTAATCCCAACTCACTATTGCCCAAAGTTCCTAACGAAACGCAATTTACAGATCTGCTTTCTGATTTTTGGTTTGAAGCACACCAAGTTTCTATCGCATTAGCCCGAGATGAATTGTGGGTTGCTTGGTCTAGAAGCGCAGATATGAAGCAGTTTTTTTTATCATCCATCGAACTTCTTGTTTCGCTGAAAAGCCATGCGAAAAAAAATGTCTGGTATAACGGCTGTAAATACCATGAATGGATGCCTGAACATTTTATTGATGCCCTTGAGACTATTTTTGATTGTAGTACTGCGCAAAAAGCGGCGTTATCCCTACACTGTTTGATGTCATGCTTTTTAGAAGCGACAACAGAGCTGTCTTTATTATTAGGTTATGACGACAAACAAAATGTGGGTAGCCAAATGCAAGAACTGGTTACGGGCATTTTGAAAGATAATGGATTGATTGCTGAGGGTGCTTAGCGCTTAGTAATGGCGTAAATATGATGGCAAAGGAGTGCTGTTATTGTTTAGCTAGCTTATCGAATTAATACTTAAGGATGCTTTCGATTAACTCTGGGGAGTCTTTTAGATGGTGCGCCGTGCGGGATTTAAGCCTTTCAGGCTTACCCTTTGGGTCAAACCTGCAACCAGCTTATCGTGGTACAGCTTTCCGACTGAGTCAGTACTCAAAGGATGCTTTCGATTAACTTTGGGAGTCTTTTAGATGGTGGGCCGTGCGGGATTTAAGCCTTTCAGGCTTACCCTTTGGGTCGAACCTGCAACCAGCTTATCGTGGTATAGCTTTCCGACTGAGTCAGTACTCAAAGGATGCTTTCGATTAACTC
>NZ_LXEW01000017.1 GCF_001655055.1 Providencia heimbachae ATCC 35613
CGAACCTGCGACCAATTGATTAAAAGTCAACTGCTCTACCAACTGAGCTAACGGCCCATCTGTACAACGATAAGTTTTTGAGAGCTATTTTAGATGGTGGGCCGTGCGGGATTCGAACCTGCGACCAATTGATTAAAAGTCAACTGCTCTACCAACTGAGCTAACGGCCCATCTAAAACTTTTTTAGCTAACCACAGTTTCTTACCCTTCGGGTTGAACCTGCGAACATCTTGTAAATCTTAACTTTAGATGGTGGGCCGTGCGGGATTCGAACCTGCGACCAATTGATTAAAAGTCAACTGCTCTACCAACTGAGCTAACGGCCCATCTAAAATTTTTCTAACTAATCACAGTTTCTTACCCTTCGGGTTGAACCTGCAACCATCTTGTAAAGCTTAACCAATCTATCAACTGAGCTAACAGCCATCTTAAATTTTTGACCTTGTTGATACTGCTACAAAACTCAAATTTATGCGTTTTCTAACGGAACGTATTCTCGTATCAACGGCGGCTTATATTACTGATTTCTGACGCTGGTGCAATGATTTTTTTGAAAAAAAGGTTTGAATGCGCACTTATCATACGGATAACCCCGAAATATTCGGTAATATTGCTTCGGGGTTATAAATTAAAGTGTGCTCAGCTTTTTTTCAGCCAATTTTGCGCCTGAACTATTTGGATATTGCTTTAACACTTGCTGGTAAACAGCTTTTGCTTTATCTGTTTGTCCCTTGTCTTGCATGATCAACCCTACTTTATATAGGGATTCACTGCTTTTTTGGGATTTTGGGTACTGCTTAACTACCGTCGCAAAGTAGAATGCTGCATCATCTTTGCTGCCTTTGTTGTAGTTTAGCTGTCCCAACCAATAGTTAGCGTTAGATTGGTATCCTGACTTCGGATAGGCTTTAACAAAACCTTGTAATGCGCCTATTGCCTCATCAATTTGTGCTTTTGATTTACTTTCCATCGCAAGCTTGACTGCGGCATTGTAATCATCTTTTTCATTTCCACCGGCATTCGATGCTGCGGATGAATTATCTGAAGATGACTGGCTATTTGATGCACTTGTATCGGATGCACCACTTGAATTAGCTGAATTACCGCCCCCTGCATTGTCTAATTGCATATACAAATCTTTTTGGCGCTCAACAACTTGATTCAATTTATATTCACTTTCTTGAATCTGTCCGCGTAACATATCGATGTCACGTTGATTGTCAGCGAGTTGTTGCTGGATTTGATACAGAATTTGACCTTGAGAGCTAACAGCAGTCTCAAGCTGGGAAAGACGGTCGCCTGGAGAACCAGATCCGACATTGTTGATTGGCGCTTGGGCAATAGCGGCCCAAGGGGCCGCTACGCCAACCAATAACGACAGACCGACTAGTAAGTGTCTGAAGTTACTGTTCATAATAGATAATTTCGCTTATCTATTAGTATGCAATGACTGCACGACGGTTTTTCGCGTAGTCTGCTTCAGTATGACCTAACACAGCTGGTTTTTCTTTACCGTAAGAAACCAGTGAAACTTGGTCACCAGAAACACCTTTGCTTTGCAGATACATTTTAACTGCATTAGCACGACGCTCACCCAGCGCGATGTTGTATTCTGGAGTACCACGCTCATCCGCATGACCTTCAACAACAACACGTACAGATGGGTTGCTACGCAGGAATGCTGCATGTGCATCTAACATATCAGCGTATTCTGGAGAAACGCTATATTTGTCGAAACCAAAGTAAACAGTGTTGTTTTGTTGCAGCTGTTCCATTTGCTGACGTGCCAGCTCTTCCGCAGACAGACCAGTATTAGTTTGATTTGTAGAAGTATCAACACCATCTTGGTCATTGTTTTTGTTAGAGCTACAAGCTGCGACTGCCATGATTGGTAACGCGATCATCAGCCCTTTAAGCACTTTATTCAGTTGCATCGTTTTGATCCTTAATATTTTTGCCACACATTATTATTATGCATCACAGATACGGCGACCAGGCAGGAAATTTAACCTGTCCATCGGTAGCCGGAAGACGCGCTTTGAAACGCCCGTCGGTCGAAACTAGCTGCAATATAGTCCCCAAGCCTTGAGAGGAGCTATAAATTACCATAGTGCCGTTAGGTGCGATACTCGGCGTTTCATCTAGGAACGTTTTCGTTAAAAACTCAACGTTATTCGTTGCCAGATCCTGTTTGGCGACGTGCTGCTGACCGCCCCCGGAGCTGACCATCACTAAGAAAGTTCCATCCGGGCTTACATCAGCGTCCTGATTTTGAGATCCTTCATAGGAAACTCGTACAGGACTGCCACCATTAATATTCATTTTATAAATTTGCGGGCGTCCCGCCTGATCTGAAGTATAGACTAAAGTTTGGCTATCTGGCATCCAGCTTGGTTCAGTATTATTACTGCGACCATCGGTTACCTGACGAATTTGCCCACTTGCTAAGTCCATAACATATAAATTCAGACTGCCTGTTTTTGATAGCGCAAACGCTAATTTAGTCCCATCAGGTGAGAACGCAGGAGCACCATTATGACGAGGGAATGATGCAACCTGACGAACAGCGCCACTTGATAGCGTCTGAATGACCAAGGCTGAACTACCACTTTCAAACGTTACATAAGCCAGTTTTTCACCATCAGGTGACCAAGCTGGCGACATCAGAGGCTCTGGAGAACGATGAACCGTAAATTGGTTAAACCCGTCGTAATCAGAAACTCGTAATTCATAAGGGTATTGACCGCCTTTGTTGACAACAACATACGCGATACGGGTACGGAAAGCACCTCGAATACCTGTTAATTTCTCAAAGACTTCATCACTTGCAGTATGACCTGCATAACGTAACCAGTCTTTGGTGACTTTAAATTGGTTTTGAGCAAGTACCGCACCTGGGTTTGCTGCAACATCGACCAATTGGTAGCTAATAACAAAGCTGCCATCTGCTGCTGGCTGAACTTGCCCAACAACAACAGCATTAATGCCTAGCGCGGTCCACGCTTCTGGTGTTACCTCAGAAGCTGTGCCTGGTTGCTGTGGCATACGGCTTGGCTCGATTGGGTTAAATTTCCCACTATTACGTAAATCAGCGCTAACAATTTGACCAATCTCTTGTGGAGGTGCACCTGCGCCTGACCATTTAAAAGGGACAACGCCAATGGGTTGAGCAGAGTTAACACCCTCTGTGATCTCAATACGTATTTCAGCCTGAGCCACTGTCGCCCATAGCATTAGGAACCCGATAACTACTTTAAAAGCCTGCTTCATCCTTAATCTCCCTTACTGCGATATTCATCACCGCAATAATTCGCTGAATTTTAACAAAGGTACAATAACAAAACTAGATAGTGTAGAAACTATTTATTCTATTGCGTTGATAATTTCAATACAGATAGCTCTGAGTTATTGAAAATCAAGGCTTAAACACTACCGTACTACCTGCTTTATTAAATGTATCATAAACATCTCTGCTAGGTGGTTTAGGCATTGTAGCAAGTTTAGCTGCTCTTATTGCCGCATCACATAGCGCTGCATCGTTAGTTGGGCTATTTTTTGGCGTAATACTAACCAATAACCCATCCGGTGCTAGCTTCAATTGGAGCTCGCAAGTTCGTCCACGATAACTTTCTGAATCATAGAACTTACTTTGGATCGCCGCTTTTACTTTACCTGCATAACTATCAACATCGGCATTAGAAGCGCCAGACTTTTTACCGCCTCCACTACCCGCTGCTGCTTGCCCGCCTTGCTTGCTTGGGCCTGATGCAGTTAAATCACCCAGCAAATCATCAACGGATGAAGCACTTTTGGCTGCTTCAGCTTTTGCTTTATCCGCTTTAGCCTTAGCATCCTTTGCTTCTTTATCTGCTTTAGCCTTAGCTTCTTTATCGGCTTTGGCCTTAGCTTCTTTCGCTGCTTTTTCTTTAGCTTCTTTCGCTTGAGTCTCAGCTTTAGCAGCTTCAGCTTTGGCCTTAGTGGCTTCTGCTTCTTTTTTAGCTTGAGCTTCAGTTTTTTGTTGCTCAGCTGCCTGCTCTTTAATCAGTTTTTCTTTTTCAGCTTTTGCTTGCGCAGCGGCTTCTTCGGCAATTTTTTGCTCTTCCTTTGCTTTCTTCGCCGCTTCTAGTGCTTGTTTTTGCTGCTCTTCAGCTTCTTTTTTCTGTTCAGCTGAATCACGCTCAGTTTTAATACGCTCTTCTTCAAGTTTCTGCAGACGCTTTTGTTCCTGCTCTTGCTTTTCCCTAAGCTCAGCATCTTGTTTCTGTTCTTGTTCTTTACGCTCTTTAGCCGCTTGCTTAGCACTATTTTGCTGCTGTTGAGTCTGATTATATTGCTCAACAATTGCACCGGGGTCGACCATCACTGCATCAATCACAGTGCCTTCTTCTCCCCCGCCGCCAAGTTTAACGACTGTCACTAAAGAGCCTATAATAATTAAGCCAATCAATAGGATATGTAAAACAACCGACATCACTAATGACCGTTTTAAGTTATCTTGTTTCTCTTTTGTCTTTCCCACTCTGGCATCCAAAAAAAGAATCCTGACTCATCAAAACTAAATCACTCAGCCTAAATAGGCTGAGTCATCAAGCCAACCGACTTAATTCCTGCACCATGCAAAATATTTAGCGCCTTAATCACTTCATCATAAGGGACTTCTTTTGCACCGCCAATCAAGAACACCGCTTTCGGATTTTTCTCTAGCTGTGATTTTGCTTCTGCAGAAATTTGTTCTGGTGGAAGGAGCTCTAAACGCTCTCCATCGATCAACATATTATATTGATCCACCCCTGCCACTTCTAAAATGATTGGCGGGTTATCACTTGATGATACGGTTTGCGTATCTGTAGCATCCGGTAGATCAACTTCCACGCTTTGAGAAATAATGGGTGCAGTTGCCATAAAAATCAGCAATAGCACCAACAAAACATCCAGTAATGGAACGATGTTAATTTCGGATTTCAGCTCACGTTTGCGTCTACTATTGCGCGCCATTCGCTTTTCTCCTCGTATTATTTCTTATCAGCAGAGAATGCCTGACGATGCAAAATTGCCAAAAACTCTTCCGTAAAGTTATCGTAGCTTTGCTCTAATTTATTGACTCGCAAGTTTAAGCGGTTGAATGCCATTACCGCAGGGATAGCGGCAAATAGACCAATCGCTGTTGCGATAAGGGCTTCAGCAATACCTGGCGCAACCATTTGTAGCGTCGCTTGTTTTGCTGCACCCAATGCAATAAATGCGTGCATAATTCCCCATACCGTACCAAATAGACCAATGTAAGGGCTAATCGACCCTACGGTACCCAAGAATGGGATATGCGCTTCTGCGGATTCAAGCTCACGATTCATCGAAATACGCATTGCACGAGACGCTCCGGTAAGAACGGCATCTGGCGCATGGATATTCGCTTGATGTAAACGTACAAACTCTTTAAAACCGGAATAGAAAATTAATTCTGTCCCACTTAACGCATCACGGCGAGCTTGGCTTTCTTTGTACAAGCGAGATAGCTCGATACCTGACCAAAACTTATCCTCGAACGCTTCGGCTTCGCGGGTAGCGGCATTTAAAGTTTTTGTTCGTTGAATAATGATCGCCCAAGATGCAATGGAAAAGCCGATCAAAACGAACATTATAAGCTGAACCAAAAGGCTAGCTTTTAGGAATAAATCCAGGATATTCATGTCAGTCACTGTTTAAACTCCGCGACAATAGACTCAGGAAGCGCTTTAGGCTTCATTTTTGATATGTCCACACAAGCAATAAGGGCTGTAGCCCCACAAAGCAGGTTACCTTGTGAATCAACCAACCTTTGATGAAAGGTTAATGAGGCGCGTTTCATTTGCACGATTTGCGTCTCAACTTCCAACAGGTCATCTAACCGAGCACCTCTAACAAAATCAATTGTCATGCTACGCACAACAAAGCCAAGGTTATCAGCGAGTAAACTTTGCTGATTGATACCTTTATTTCGCAACATCTCGGTTCTTGCTCGTTCAAAAAAAGCTAAATAGCGCGCATGATAGACCACGCCCCCCGCATCTGTATCTTCATAATACACGCGGACAGGCCAGCGAAATAACATATCAACCACTCCGTCTTAGGTTAAATTAATTAACGGTGTCACTATACGCAAGACGGTGACGCTTTGGAATCACTTTGAAAGTAAAGATATCAAAAATAATTATGGGCCAACTGACCCATAATTAGAAATTTAGATTAACTAAAGACTCTAATGAGTCCCCAGATAAGTATGATACCAGCAGGAAGTGGATGGAAAATAGCGCGCCAGATGACTTTATTTGGTTTAAAACCCACACCAAAAATCATTGCGCTGCACGTTGCCCATATTAATAACAACCCTTGCCAGATTTGAAATGAGCTGGTATTGGCTGCAAAGAGGGTTGGATCCCAAATCACAGTCCCAGCGGTAACTAAAGCTAAAATAAGGATAAGGGCCCTTACTGGCCCCTTATCCAATAGCTGATAGGTTTTATCCACCAGCATTTATTTACTCACCATCTTTAGCTGTTTTAGCAGCTTTAGAGTCTTCAGAATGCTCTAGCGCTAAGGCTGCAATCACTGCAAAACTACAAGCTAACAGAGTGCCGAGGATCCAGGCGAAATACCACATATGTTATGCTCCTTAATACAGTGAATGCTTGTTGCTTTCGATGAAGTTTTTGTCCAAACGGCCAAACATTTTGTAGTAACACCACGCCGTGTAAGCCAGAACGATTGGAACAAAAATGATAGCAACAACAGTCATAACTTGTAGAGTAAACAGGCTAGATGTTGCATCCCACATGGTCAAGCTTGCATTAGGCATGATGCTTGATGGCATGATGAATGGGAACATTGCAACGCCACAGGTTAAAATGATACAAGCGATAGTCAGTGATGAACTCACGAACGCTAAACCATTTTTGTCTGCTTTACTAAACAACATGGTGAACAGAGGTAGTGCTACACCCAGAGCAGGCAGAGCCCACAACACTGGATAAGTTTCAAAGTTCACTAACCATGCACCAGAAACCACTTCTACCGTTTTGTTCAGTGGGTTTGACACGCCGTAAGTATCGAGAGTTGAAGTGACAACATAACCATCAATACCCATGATCAGCCATACACCCGCACCCGCAAACGCTAACAAAGTGACTAATGACGTGATATAGGTTGTTTTACGAACACGTAAGTAAAGTTCGCCTGCGGTACGCATTTGCAGATAAGTTGCACCTTGAGTAACAATCATCATCAAGCTAACAACACCCGCCAACAAGCCGTACGGATTCAACAGACCAAGCAGATTACCTGAGTAGGTTAAATATTGTTGGTTATCAATTTGCAGTGGAACACCGAGTAATAGGTTACCAAAAGCAACACCGATAACTAATGGTGGAACGAAACCACCGATAAATAGACCCCAATCCCACATGCTACGCCATTTTGGGTTCTCCAGTTTTGAACGGTAGTCGAAACCAACCGGACGGAAGAACAATGCGGCTAATACCAAAATCATAGCGACATAGAAACCAGAGAACGCAGCAGCATAGACTTGTGGCCATGCAGCGAACATTGCACCACCCGCGGTGATTAACCAAACTTGGTTACCATCCCAGTGCGGCGCAACGGCGTTAATCATGATACGGCGTTCAGTATCCGTTTTACCTAAAATAGGTAATAAGAAGCCGACGCCCATGTCAAAGCCATCCGTGACAGCAAATCCAATCAGCAGTACGCCGATAAGAATCCACCACACAAATCGAAGAACTTCATAATCAAACATAAGTGGACTCCTATTTACTGAACGTCGTGTGTTGAACTGTTTTTCTGTTCAAAATGGTAACGACCCGTTTTCAGGCTGCTAGGCCCTTTACGAGCGAATTTGAACATCAAGAACATTTCAGCAATTAAGAACAGTGTATACAGACCACAGATCAGGACTAACGAGAAGATCAGGTCATGGGTTGTTAGGTTAGAGTGTGCGACTGAAACCGGTAACACCTCACCAATTGCCCACGGCTGGCGACCATACTCAGCAACAAACCAACCTGATTCAATTGCAATCCATGGTAATGGAATACCATACAGTGCTGCACGCAGTAACCATTTGCTTTGGCCAATACGATTGCGAACAACCGCGAGGAAAGCGAGTCCAATAATAAGCAGCAGTAAGAAACCAACACCAACCATGATACGGAATGCCCAGAATAGTGGACCTACGTTAGGGATGCTGTCTTTAACGGCTTGTTGAATTTGTGCTTCTGTTGCATCAACTACGTTTGGTGCATATTGTTTTAGCAATAGACCATAACCAAGGTCGATTTTGCTTGCTTCAAATGCTGCGCGCAGAGCCGGATCTTTATCACCTGCTAACAGTTGTTGTAGCTGACCGTATGCAATCATACCGTTGCGGATACGCACTTCATGCTGTTTCATTAAGTCTTTAAGACCAAGAACAGGTGTATCAACTGAACGCGTAGCAATAATACCCATCGCCCATGGAATGGAGATAGCGAATTTATTTTCTTGCTTTTCAGTATCCGGCCAAGCAATCAGGTTGAATGCCGCCGGTGGTGCATGGGTTTCCCATTCTGCTTCGACAGCCGCTAGTTTGGTTTTCTGTACGTCACCCATTTCGTAGCCTGATTCATCACCAAGAACGATAACAGATAGAACGGCAGCAATACCAAAGCTCGCAGCAATTGCAAAAGAACGTTTAGCAAAAGCAACATCGCGCCCTTTAAGCAAATAGTATGAACTAATACCAAGAATAAACATGGCACCAGTACAGTAACCTGCTGCAACGGTGTGGACAAACTTAACTTGTGCGACTGGGTTTAATACTAGCTCCGAGAAGCTAAGCATTTCCATACGCATGGTTTCAAAGTTGAAGTCTGAAGCAATTGGGTTTTGCATCCAACCGTTCGCGACCAAAATCCACAACGCAGAGAAGTTAGAACCTAAAGCAACTAACCATGTTACGGCTAAGTGTTGCGTTTTGCTTAAACGATCCCAACCAAAGAAGAATAAACCCACAAAGGTAGATTCTAAGAAGAAAGCCATCAAACCTTCGATTGCAAGTGGTGCACCGAAGATATCTCCGACATAGTGCGAATAGTAAGACCAGTTAGTCCCGAATTGGAACTCCATAGTCAAACCAGTAGCAACACCCAAGGCAAAGTTAATACCAAATAACTTACCCCAGAACTTAGTCATATCTTTATAAATTTGCTTACCAGACAGGACATATACTGTTTCCATAATCGCAAGCAAAAACGCCATACCGAGCGTTAATGGTACGAATAGAAAGTGATACATCGCAGTTAAGGCAAACTGTAATCTTGACAGTTCGACAATATCAAACATCTTGACTCCTTGCTCCTAGCAGGAAGACACCGACTTGCGGCAACCCAGTCCCCAGTTTAAAACGGGAGAACCTCTTAACTACCAGCAAAAAATGCCTCAAAACAACAAATAATTAACAAAATAGAAAGAACTAACGACACTATAATAATAGTACGCTTATCTTTACATACAATAAACTTCTTTTACGTGATTCAGATTTGAATTCTGAATTTATATCAATAATTATACTCTTTAATAGATAAGGGCATATTTGATCGAGCACCAATTTAAGCAATTTTAACAAATAAAGCCAGTGGCAATGAATTGATTTGAGTCAATTTTTTGCCCTTTGTTAATTGACTTGAGCCTCAGTCAATTAATCGTTATTTAGTTGTTAACTTACTGTTATTGATAATGATGCAAATAGGTTTGTTTTTTTAAAAGATTAACAAAAAATATAACTTTCTTTTAAACACTCGAAAAAAGAATATTTAATTTATAATAGTATCTTATTTTCGATTTATTATGAATTTTATTAATAAAAGAACCTATCTCAACTAATTGTCAATTTGCCGATAATTAAAATACATTTAAATCACTAAAATTGATTTACTACCAATTTATACTTTTTGGCACATAATGCCTTTTATCTCTTATTTCCTATTTTAGAATAAGGCAAAAAAATAACATTAAGTAACCATAAGCTCAGTATAGAGCATAGCGAGTGAGTGTGTTGGAATACCGTATAGCGGCTTCAAGCATTTTTTACGAATAAATACCCAGATAATAAAAAACCCGTATTCACAATGGAATACGGGCTTCCGTCTCTTACTTAATGCTACCCCACATATTTCAATATACGGGGTAAAAACATCTCACTACTTGTTCAGTAATGCGGTAACCGCATCGCCAATGTCTGCAAGGCTACGAACAGTCTTCACGCCTGCGGCTTCTAACGCAGCAAACTTCTCATCTGCTGTACCTTTACCACCTGCGATAATTGCGCCAGCATGACCCATACGCTTACCTTTAGGTGCAGTCACACCAGCAATATAAGCAACAACCGGTTTAGTCACGTGGTCTTTGATATATGCTGCAGCTTCTTCTTCCGCGTTACCACCAATTTCGCCGATCATGACGATCGCTTCAGTTTGTGGATCTTCTTGGAATAATTTCAGGATATCAATAAAGTTAGAACCTGGAATTGGGTCACCACCGATACCAACACAAGTCGATTGACCTAAGCCTGCATCCGTTGTTTGCTTAACCGCTTCATAAGTCAGCGTTCCTGAACGAGAAACGATACCGACTTTACCCGGCATATGGATGTGACCAGGTTGAATACCAATTTTACACTGGCCTGGAGTGATAACACCCGGACAGTTTGGACCGATCATGCGAACACCTGCTTCGTCCAATTTCACTTTTATCGTCAACATATCCAACGTTGGGATACCTTCAGTAATCGTGATAATCAGCTTAATACCTGCATCGATAGCTTCTAAAATAGAATCTTTACAGAATGATGCAGGAACATAGATAACAGAGGCTGTCGCACCGGTTGCTTCAACAGCTTCACGAACAGTGTTGAAAACTGGCAGGCCTAAATGGGTTGTGCCGCCTTTACCCGGCGTCACACCACCAACCATTTTTGTACCGTAAGCTATCGCTTGTTCTGAGTGGAATGTACCTTGACCACCCGTGAAACCTTGGCAAATTACTTTGGTGTTTTTATCGATTAAAATAGACATTATTTAGCCTCCGCTGCTGCTACTGCTTTTTTAGCTGCATCAGTCAGGCTGCTAGCAGCGATAATATTTAATCCGCTGTCTGCCAATTTCTTCGCGCCTAACTCTGCATTGTTACCTTCTAAACGCACAACAACTGGTACATTTACACCAACTTCTTCTACTGCACCAATGATGCCGTCTGCAATCAGGTCGCAGCGAACGATACCACCAAAGATGTTAACAAAAACCGCTTTCACGTTTTCATCTGAAAGAATGATTTTAAACGCTTCAGTTACACGTTCTTTTGTTGCACCGCCGCCAACATCTAAGAAGTTAGCTGGCGCGCCACCGTGCAGTTTAACGATATCCATGGTACCCATTGCTAGGCCCGCACCGTTAACCATGCAACCGATGTTGCCATCAAGTGCAACATAGTTCAGTTCCCACTCTGCCGCTTGTGCTTCACGGGCATCTTCTTGGGAAGCATCACGCATTTCGCGCATTTCTGGTTGGCGATACAATGCGTTGCTATCAATACCCAATTTGCCGTCTAAGCAAATCAAGTCACCTTCAGTATTAATAACTAATGGGTTGATTTCTGCTAATGCAAGGTCGCGCTCAAGGAATAATGTTGCCAGACCCATGAAAATTTTAGCAAATTGGCTAACTTGTTTACCTGTTAAACCCAATTTAAACGCTAATTCACGGCCTTGGAAAGGCATTGGACCTGTCAGCGGGTCGATAATTGCTTTATGAATCAATTCTGGTGTTTCTTCAGCAACTTTCTCGATTTCCACGCCACCTTCAGTCGATGCCATGAACACCACACGACGTGTGCTACGGTCAACAACGGCACCTAAATAAAGTTCTTTTGCAATATCCGTCGCTGTTTCAACAAGAATTTGATTGACTGGCTGGCCGTTTGCATCTGTTTGATAGGTCACTAATTTTTGACCTAACCATTTTTCAGCAAATGCGCTGACATCATTGATATCACTAGTGACTTTAACGCCGCCAGCTTTACCGCGTCCACCTGCGTGAACTTGGCATTTAATCACCCATGGGCCATTACCAATTTTCTTAGCAGCCTCTACGGTTTCCGCGACTGATGAACAGGCATAACCTGTTGGTGCAGGCATCCCATAACGTGCAAACAACTGTTTTGCCTGATACTCGTGTAAATTCATGATGTTCTATCCATAATTGAGTCTGAAGAGGCGTTTATTCGCCTCCTGCAATTGTTACTGATTTAGCAACCAGCGAACTGGTTGCATCGGTTACTTCAGACCGGGCAGGTTGTACCCTGCCCTGTTATGTTGCTATACGTCCAGCAGTAAACGAGTTGGATCTTCCAGCATATCTTTGATAGCAACTAAGAAGCCGACTGATTCACGACCATCAACCAAACGGTGATCATAAGACAGGGCTAAGTACATCATAGGAAGAATTTCCACCTTACCATTTACAGCCATAGGGCGGTCTTTAATGGCATGCATGCCTAAAATTGCGCTCTGTGGTGGGTTAATGATAGGTGTGGACATCAGAGAACCGAATACACCGCCGTTAGTGATAGTGAAATTACCACCCGTCAAGTCTTCAACAGTTAATTTACCGTCACGACCTTTAACAGCCAGTTCTTTAATATTTTTCTCGATATCAGCCATGCTCATTGCATCAACATCACGCAGAACCGGAGTTACCAGACCACGAGGTGTTGAAACCGCGATACTGATATCAAAATAGTTATGGTAAACCACGTCAGTACCATCGATAGAAGCATTCACTTCTGGATAACGCTTCAGTGCTTCAACCGCAGCTTTAATATAGAAAGACATAAAACCTAAGCGAACACCGTGGCGTTTTTCAAAGGCTTCACCGTACTGGGTACGTAAGTCTTTAATTGGTTGCATATTGATTTCATTGAATGTCGTCAACATTGCAGTGGTGTTTTTCGCTTCAAGTAGACGCTCAGCAATACGCTTACGTAAACGTGTCATTGGAACGCGTTTTTCGCTACGATGAGCCAGTGGCGCAGCCGGTGCTGCCGGTGCTTGCGCCGCTGGAGCTGCAGGTTTATTGCTAGACAGATGTTTCTCAACGTCTTCACGCGTTAAACGACCACCAACGCCCGTGCCTTTAATATCAGCAGGGTTCAAACCATGCTCTGCAACTAAACGGCGAATTGCTGGCGTTAGCGCATCATTACTTTCCGCTTCTAAGCTTGCAGTTTGGCGTTGTGCAGGCGTTGATTCCTGAGATCCTTTAACTTCAGCAGCGATACCGGTGCTATCACCTAAACGAATACGACCTAATAGCTGTTTAGATAAAACAGTTGCGCCTTCTTCTTCTGTAATCGCCTCTAAAATACCCGCTTCACTTGCAGGAACTTCTAAAACAACTTTGTCTGTTTCGATCTCAACCAGCACTTCATCACGCTCAACGCTATCACCTGGTTTTTTATGCCAAGTGGCAACCGTGGCATCAGCAACGGATTCAGGAAGATCGGGAACAAGAATTTCTATGCTACTCATTTTTTATCCTTTATTTATTCAATGTCCAAAGCGTCATTAACCAAGGCTTTTTGCTGTTCTTGGTGAACGGACGTGTAACCAACTGCTGGAGAAGAAGAAGCAGCTCGGCCTGCATAGCGTAAAGTCGCCCCAGCAGGGATAGCTTCGCGGAAATTATGTTGACTACAATACCAAGCACCTTGGTTTAATGGCTCTTCTTGACACCAAACATAGTCTTTCGCATTAGTGAATTGCGCTAATGCTTTTTGGATATCTTCGTGTGGGAACGGATATAACTGTTCAATACGCACGATAGCAACGTTAGTTTGTTCATTTTTACGACGCTGTTCTAACAGATCGTAATAGACTTTGCCTGAACACAGCACGACGCGTTTCACATTTTTCGCATCGATTGCATCTATTTCACCGATAACCGTTTCAAATGCACCATTCGCTAGCTCATCCATGCTGGATACGGCTAATGGGTGACGTAACAGTGATTTCGGCGACATCACAATCAGAGGACGACGCATACCACGTAGAGACTGGCGGCGTAACATGTGATAAACCTGTGCTGGCGTTGATGGCACACACACTTGCATGTTTTGATCTGCACACAGTTGCAGGTAACGCTCTAAACGTGCTGAGGAGTGCTCTGGGCCCTGACCTTCATAACCATGAGGCAGTAGCATAACCAGACCACACATACGACCCCATTTCTGCTCACCTGAGCTGATAAATTGGTCGATAACCACTTGTGCACAGTTTGCGAAGTCACCGAACTGAGCTTCCCAAATGGTCAGCGTGCGAGGGTCAGTCGTGGCGTAGCCATATTCAAATGCAAGTACCGCATTTTCAGTCAGGACAGAGTCCCAAACATTAAATGTACCTTGGCCATTATGAACATTTTGCAGCGGAACATAGACTGAACCGTTAGTTTGGTTATGGACAACTGCATGACGATGGAAGAATGTACCGCGGCCAGCATCTTCACCAGATAAACGAATCGGGATACCTTCATCAACCAATGTTGCATACGCTAATGTTTCAGCCGCACCCCAATCGAGTAATTTCTCACCTTTCGCCATTTCTAGGCGATCCGCATAAATTTTCTCAACACGGGACTGAGCAACAATACCTTCAGGGATTGTACTTAACTTAGTCGCAAGCTCAGTTAGGCGTTTGATATCAATAGTTGATTTATATGATGCATCCCACTCATGGTTTAAATATGGCGCCCATGTGTAAGCATTGAGTCCCATTTCACGGTACTCTTCAACCACGCAGTTACCCGCATCTAGTGCATCACGGTAAGAATTGACCATTTCAGTCACTTCATTTGCAGACACAACACCGCTTTCAATTAAGCGATCTGCATAAATTTTACGTGGCGTTGGATGCTGTTTGATTTTTTGGTACATAATTGGCTGAGTTGCATTTGGCTCATCAGCTTCGTTATGGCCATGACGGCGATAACAGACTAAATCAATCATCACATCGCGTTTGAATGTGTTACGGAAATCAAGTGCCAAACGCGTAACAAACGCAACGGCTTCAGGGTCATCCGCATTAACGTGGAAAATTGGCGCCTGCACCATTTTCACGATATCCGTACAGTACTCGGTTGAGCGCGTGTCTTTTGGATTTGAAGTGGTAAAACCAATTTGGTTATTAATCACGATACGCATGGTACCGCCAACTTCATAACCACGAGCCTGAGACATGTTCAAGGTTTCTTGAACAACGCCTTGACCTGTTACCGCTGAGTCACCATGAATGGTAATCGGTAGAACCATGTTGCTGCGGCCTTCGTCCAAACGATCACGACGAGCGCGGACAGAACCGATAACAACTGGGCTAACGATTTCAAGGTGAGATGGGTTAAATGCCAATGCCAAGTGAACACGAGAGCCTGCGGTTTCAAAATCAGAGGAGAAACCTTGGTGATATTTAACGTCACCTGCACTTGAATGGTCTTTATGCTTACCGGCGAATTCATCAAATAACTCTGCGGGCTTTTTACCTAAAATATTGATCAGGACGTTAAGACGACCACGGTGAGCCATACCCAGAACAACTTCACGGGTATCTTGCTTGCCAGCATGGTGGATCAAATCCTTCAACATTGGAACTAAAGCGTCACCACCTTCCAGAGAGAAACGTTTTGCACCCGGGAATTTCGCACCTAAGTAACGCTCAAGGCCTTCGGCTGCTGTTAATTCAGCTAAGAAACGACGTTTTTCTTCTTTCGAAAATTGCTCAGCAACATTCACAGACTCTAAGCGCTGTTGGATCCAACGTTTTTCTTCTGTGTTGGTGATGTGCATATATTCTGCGCCGATTGAACCGCAGTAAATGCGCTTCAGCTCTTCATATAGGTCACTTAATTTCATGGTTTCTTTGCCAATAGCAAAAGAACCCACGTTGAATGTTTCGTTGAAATCTTCTTTGGTTAAGTTATGGAATACGGGATCCAGATCAGGAACAGATTCACGTTTCCAAAGTCCTAACGGGTCAAGATTAGCATTTTGGTGTCCGCGGAAGCGGAATGCGTTGATTAATTGCAAAACTTTAACTTGTTTTGCATCGATCGTCGGATCGCTAACAGAGGTGTGATAACGCGTAGAATCTTTTGCTAAGCGACGGAAATAATCGCGCGCTTGCGAGTGTAATTGCTCACCATTACTGCCTGAACCAGGCAATTGCTGGAAGATTTCTCTCCATTGAGCATCTACAGATGTAGGGTCAGTCAGATAATCTTCATACAGCTGTTCTATATAAGACTGGTTCGCGCCTGCCAGAAAGCTTGAATCCAGCCAGTCCTTCATTACGCCGTTCTGCATTGTGATCCCTTAAGCTTTTATAAGCTTTAGTTTTCGCCGTGGTTAACTAATTGTCGCATTTAAGCGACCTCGATAAAGGTTCTCTTGGACGTGCTTTATGCACGTTCTCACTTTGGGAGGCCCTTATATCAATTGAGGGTTTCCCTTTTAAGGAACCTTTAAAAACTGGCTGCGGTTTTTAAAGGTTCCTCGCTTACGCTCGTGTCTTCATCTTGTTTTGCAGTTGGCTTTTTGCTTTCACTTTTTTTACTTTATGCTTAATTTTACTGTTGAGGCGCTATTTTACTTTACGCTTTATTTTTACTTTATGTGTTTATTTCGTGCTATTGCTTGTTTAGCCTGCGATACCAAGGCATCGCAGGCTAATATCTGCTTTTAAGCACTATGTTTTAGTAACATAGATTTAATATGGCCGATAGCTTTCGTTGGATTTAGTCCTTTAGGGCATACATTGACACAATTCATGATGCTATGACAGCGGAAAACACTAAAAGCGTCGTTCAGATCATCTAATCTTGAATCCGTTTCAGTATCTCGACTATCTATCAAGAACCGGTACGCTGCTAACAGCCCCGCAGGTCCAATAAATTTGTCCGGATTCCACCAAAACGATGGGCAAGAAGTCGAACAACATGCACACAAAATACACTCATATAGACCATCGAGTTTTTCACGCTGTGCAGGCGTTTGTAAATTCTCACGCGCAGGTGGATTTTTATTATCATTAAGAAGATACGGACGAATTTTTTCGTATTGGGTATAAAATTGTGTCATGTCGATGATCAAGTCACGCACAACTGGCAGACCCGGTAATGGACGGATCACAACTTTCTTCCCACCTTGCATCAACGCGGATAATGGCGTGATACAAGCCAGTCCGTTTTTCCCGTTCATGTTCAAACCATCAGAGCCACATACGCCTTCTCGGCAAGAACGACGAAATGAAAGCGTTGGATCCTGTTCTTTAATCAGAATCAACGCATCCAATAACATCATGTCACGCCCTTCAGGTACTTCAAGGGTGTACTCTTGCATGCGTGGCGCGTTATCCACATCAGGGTTATAGCGATAAATCGAAAATTGTTGTTTCATAATTCATTTCTCCGCAACTGGATTAACACCACGCATTAGTAGGTACGAATTTTCGGTGGGAAAGCCTCACGCAACTTAGGTTGCATGTTCACTTCGCGACGAGTCATCGTTTCAGATTGCGGTAAATACAATGAGTGACATAACCAATTCGCATCATCACGATCTGGGTAGTCAAAGCGGCTATGTGCGCCACGACTTTCTGTCCGGAAATTAGCGGCTTGTGCTGTCGCATAAGCTGTTTCCATCAGGTTATCCAGTTCTAAACATTCGATGCGCTGAGTATTGAACTCGGTTGAGGTATCATCAAGACGTGCATTTTGCAGACGCTCACGGATCACTTTCAATTCTTCTAAGCCTTTCGCCATTGCATCACCTTCACGGAATACCGAGAAATTGTGTTGCATACACGTTTGCAGCGCTTTACGAATTTCAACTGGGTCTTCACCGGTACGTGCATTTTCCCAGCGGTTAAAGCGAGACATTGCCGCATCGATATCCGATTCAGAAGCATCACGCATTGAACCTTGTTCCATGATGGATTCTTTCAGATGCACACCCACTGAACGGCCAAACACCACGAGATCAAGCAATGAGTTACCGCCTAAACGGTTAGCACCATGCACAGATACACAGGCTATTTCACCCACAGCAAACAAACCTGGGATCACTTCATCTTCGCCTTTTTCGTTATAACGAATAGCTTGACCAGTGACTTTGGTTGGGATCCCCCCCATCATGTAATGACATGTTGGGATGACAGGGATTGGTTCTTTGATTGGATCAACGTGAGCAAAAGTACGAGACAACTCAAGGATGCCGGGTAAGCGCGATTCCAGAACATCTTTACCTAAGTGATCCAGTTTCAGTTTAACGTGTGGTCCCCAAGGACCCTCGCAACCACGACCTTCACGGATTTCAATCATAATTGAACGCGCAACAACATCACGACCGGCGAGGTCTTTGGCGTTTGGTGCATAACGTTCCATGAAGCGCTCACCGTCTTTATTCAGCAGGTAACCACCTTCACCACGACAACCTTCAGTCACAAGCACACCTGCACCGGCAATACCGGTTGGGTGAAATTGCCACATTTCCATGTCTTGCAGAGGAACGCCCGCTCGCGTTGCCATCCCAACACCATCACCCGTATTAATATGCGCATTGGTCGTTGACTGATAAATACGGCCAGCACCACCGGTTGCTAGAATAGTGGCTTTACCTTTGAAATAAACCAGTTCCCCCGTTTCCATACAGATTGCGGTACAACCAACAATATCACCATCCTGATTTTTAACTAAATCAAGGGCATACCACTCTGAGAAAATGGTTGTGTGGTTTTTTAGGTTTTGCTGATACAGGGTATGTAACAGTGCGTGACCTGTACGGTCAGCCGCTGCCGCAGTACGTGCTGCCTGCTCACCACCGAAATTTCTAGATTGGCCACCAAATGGACGTTGATAAATTGAGCCGTCATCAAGACGCGAGAAAGGCAATCCCATATGTTCTAATTCAAGGACGGCTTCTGGCCCTGTCTTACACATGTATTCGATAGCATCTTGGTCGCCGATATAATCGGAGCCTTTAACGGTGTCATACATATGCCATTCCCAGTTATCAGGATGTGTATTACCAAGTGCAACAGTAATACCACCTTGCGCTGATACCGTATGAGAACGCGTTGGAAAAACTTTAGATAACAAAGCACAAGAGAGGCCTTGTTGAGAAATCTGTAGTGCGGCACGCATACCTGCGCCGCCAGCACCAATAACGATAGCGTCAAACTCTCTGATTGGCAGATTCATTATGCACCCCACACAACAATTGTTCCGTAAATTAAGTAAGCCAGCAGAGCAACAACGATTGCCAGTTGCAGCACTAAGCGCAACGCGATCGGCTTAACATAGTCGGTCAGTACTTGCCACATGCCAATCCAAGCATGCACAAGAATTGAGAACAACGTGAGGATAGTGAATACTTTAGTCACAGAGGAAGCGAAGAAGCCACGCCATACTTCATAAGTAATATCATTAATTGCAACGAAGCCAACAATGTAAAGTACGTAGAGTACGATAACGATTGCAGAGGCTCGGATGAATAGCCAGTCCTGAATACCAGTACGGCCTAAAGCAGAAGCATTACTTACCATACGAGTATCCCCGCCAGAATTGCCAGAATTACAGTAATAACAAATGTAATTTTTGCAGATGAGTTTCCTGCAGCAAGGGTTTCATCAACACAGCCAAAATCCATCAGCATATGGCGGATACCACCACAGATGTGGTAAGCCAGTGCAGTCAAGATGCCCCAAAGAATGAACTTAGCAAAAAAGCCAGTCATCATTTCAGACGCGTATTGAAAACCTTCTGGAGAGGAGATAGATATCCCTAGCAACCAAAGCAGAATACCAACTGCGATGAGAGTAATGACGCCAGAGACACGGTGCAAGATCGACGATATTGCAGTGATCGGGAAATGAATCGTCTGCAAATCTAGGTTGACAGGTCTTTGTTTTTTCACAATTTTGCCCACACAGCTCTTTATTATTTTCCATCCTCCGGACCTGGGGTGGAAATCAGACAGCGACAGGGGTACTAAATGCAACTTAACACAAACTGTAATCCATCATGTTTAAATAAAGCTGCATACTGATCACGCTGGGAACTCCTACTACAGGGTAATCCGGAGACCTGCCGCCAGTATAAAGTCTTCACATAGCTATTACAATTCCCACACAAAATGTTTGGGGACATTTAGCCCGAACAGTGAGAAGGATCACGATTTAAACATTTTGTATAAATGTGCTTATCTTATTTGACAATGATTCAACATTTATCTTACATATAGGTCTGGCAGAATTATCTGAACGGTGTAGATTTGTCTCCATCGAAAAAATGAAAACAGATATGTTGTAATGTATATACCTTGATTAACACGGTTGTATGTCTGTGCTGAAGTGATGAAAACAGCAGCAAATTTCATGCAATTTGAAGTGTGGCAGGTATTAACAACAAAAGTTATGAAAGTTGTTCCCCTTACCACAAATAATGATATTGTAGAGAAAACAACAAAAAAGAACATAACATCTATACACTCATGAACAACCTAATTACATTGTCGTCGGTCGTCAGATTTCAGGTTTTATGTGATAACTCGCTGATTTCCTCAACACACCGGTAGAACAATGCGTAAAGACACAGTATAACGCTGGGTTCAAGGTTGTTGAGTGTTGATTATCAAGCGCTAAAGGAGACCATAAATGGCTGGTAACAAAGCTAAGCTAACGACCGTCGGCACAGGTGAAATCGAACTAGACATTCTCGAACCCACACTAGGTCAAGACGTTATCGATGTCCGTACTTTAGGTTCAAAAGGGTATTTTACTTACGACCCTGGTTTTACTTCTACTGCCTCATGTGAATCAAAAATCACCTATATCGATGGCGATGCGGGCATCCTGTTGCACCGTGGTTATCCGATTGATCAACTAGCCACTAACGCATCCTACCTTGAAGTCTGTTATATCCTGTTATACGGCGAAGCGCCGACCCAAAAAGAATACGACACCTTCAAACAAACGGTAACCCGTCATACCATGATCCACGAGCAAATCACTCGTATGCTTAATGGTTTCCGTCGTGACTCCCATCCAATGGCAGTCCTGTGCGGTGTAACGGGTGCACTTGCTGCGTTCTATCACGATGCGTTAGATGTCAATAACCCGCGTCACCGTGAAATTACAGCGTATCGTTTGCTATCAAAAATGCCAACTGTCGCAGCAATGTGTTACAAATATTCTATTGGCCAACCTTTTGTTTATCCTCGTAATGACCTGTCATACGCGGGTAACTTCTTGCACATGATGTTCTCTACACCTTGTGAAGAATACGTGGTTAACCCCGTCCTTGAACGCGCAATGGACAGAATTTTAATCCTACACGCTGATCACGAACAAAACGCATCAACTTCGACTGTACGTACAGCTGGCTCATCGGGTGCTAATCCATTTGCTTGTATCGCTGCGGGTATCGCGTCTCTATGGGGGCCGGCTCATGGTGGTGCTAACGAAGCCTGTTTACGCATGTTAGAAGAAATTCAAACCGTTGAGCATATCCCTGCATTTATTGAACGCGCGAAAGATAAAAATGACTCTTTCCGCTTGATGGGCTTTGGTCACCGTGTTTATAAAAGCCACGACCCACGAGCAACAGTGATGCGTGAAACTTGCCATGAAGTTCTAAAAGAACTTAATTTGAATGATGGCTTGTTAGAAGTGGCGATGGAGCTAGAACGCATTGCATTAAACGACCCATACTTCATTGAGAAAAAACTGTATCCAAACGTTGACTTCTATTCTGGTATCATCTTGAAAGCAATGGGTATTCCATCCACCATGTTCACCGTTATCTTTGCTATTGCTCGTACAATTGGCTGGATTGCTCACTGGAACGAAATGCACGATGACGGCTTGAAAATTGCGCGTCCTCGTCAGCTATACACGGGTTATGACAAACGTGAATTTGAATCAAAATCAGAAAAAAAATAATATTTAATTAAATCCGATATCCTACATGTACTTAAAGCCTCGATTTTTCGAGGCTTTCTTATTATTCTTCATACTTTAAGCTACAGCGTTGTTGGCTGCTCTCGGCTCCCCGAATCACATACTCACGAGGCGTAACGCCACTCATCTTGCGAAAAAAACTGATTAATGCGCTATCACTGGCTAACCCAAGCTCTTGAGTAATAAAGTGATATTCCTTTCCTTGTGACAATAATTCGATTGCCTTGATAAAACGCCATTGCTGACGCCATGTTTGATAAGTCATACCGGTTTCTTTGAAAAAGATCCGCGTAATAGTCTTTTCACTTGCACCAACAGTTTGTGCTAATTGGTTTAATGCGGGTGGCAACATTTCAATATTGAGGTGCTTAAAACGCCTATCTTGGGGGATTGCGAGCAGTGTTGGCTGTAGCGTTGCACTTTGTAATTCATCAATAAAAACAGGCAATAAATTAGCTAATCGCCCTTCCTTCCAATTACTCTCAAAGGGGGTTATGGCGATACGCTCAAGCAATTCTCTAAGGAGTGGAGAAATCGATAACACCATCACTTCATTGCCAATTTCTTGTGCATATTGCTCACTCAAATAGACTGAACGATAACCAACTGAAGCGCTCATTTGTGCTCGATGACTCACAAAAGGCGGTATCCAAGCTACTCTGCCCGGCGGTAATAATGAAATTCGATTATCTAAAGAAATACGGATACAGCCTTGTTGGGTAAATAAAAGCTGCCCCATTTCATGAACATGAAAACCTGAATCATGTCGCCCCATATCCGCAGCAATACCCAAAATGGGTGCACTGTACCAATCAGTTTGAAACCCATCTGTTTGCATTAACCAAGCCATAATGTCTCTTTTTTGATATTTATTGTCTTTATTGTTGTAATAAGCCATTAAAAATAACATTAAACTGCCTGCCATTGAATATCAATGCAGGAAAATTAAAATGAGACATCTTCTCTCACTCAGGTTAGCCGTTGCTTTAATGATGTTTCCACAAATCGTCGAAACCATTTACAGCCCAGCGTTAACCAATATTGCTAGCGCTTTTCATGTTAATGCAGAGCAAGCATCTCAAACATTATCACTCTATTTTTTTGCATTTGCGTTAGGTGTGGTGTTTTGGGGAAGAATGTGCGACCGATTAGGCCGCCGCCCAGCCATATTGGCGGGCTTGTTGCTGTATGGGATTGCTTCTGTGGCAACACTATTTATTAGCCAATTTTATTTATTGCTATTATTACGTATGTTATCAGCATTCGGTGCTGCGGTCGGTTCGATTGGCACACAAACCGTAATGCGTGACAGCTATCAAGGTCATGATTTAGCCAAAATATTCTCAATTATGGGAATTGCGCTCGCGATTAGCCCTGCACTGGGGATGTTAATGGGGGCTGGACTGGTCAGCTTAAGTGGTTATCAAGCCGTTTTTTGTGGCTTAGCGGCTTTCGCTATCATTCTATTATTATGGGCGAGCCTTCATCTTCCTGAAACTCGCCCCCATAATGTGATCGAGATCCCATTTATTGATACATTATTAGAGATGTGTACCGATAAAGGAATTATTAGAAATGCTACCTTGATCACATTTTTCAACATTAATTTATTCAGTTATTACCAACTTGGCCCGTTTATTTTTGAACAATTAATGCTATCACAAGCACAATTCGGCTTAACCGGAATTTTATTAGCCCTTGGAGTGGGATTAGGTTCGGTAATAAACCGCTATCTTTTGTCTAAAAAATACTCATCTGAGCAATTGGTCAAGCTTTCAAGTTTAATTTCGTTAATCAGCAGTTGTTTGGTTTTTGTTCTAATTGAGACCATCTGGTTTGTCATTCCCATTATCGGTGTGGTTATTGGCTATGGGATCGCGATTCCCAATATACTCGCACACGCTTTAAATCGTTATGACGATAGAAAAGGCACTGCCGGCGCAATATTGGGATTATTTTACTATATTGGCTTAGCCATCGGGTTGATGATTGCCGGTTGGAGTCAACATTTGGGATTAGTGCTGACGGTTTCAAGCTTAATTCTGATTTTAGCCGCTTTAAAATACCGGACTTAAATTAATTTTCAGCATGAAAAACAACGAAAAAACATTCTCTAAATAGTTCGCGTTGTGGCAAGGCGGTAAACGAAGACATCTTGGGGAGCATACACAAGTATGTGACTAGGATTCACGAATGTAGTCAACGCCGTCACAGTATAAAATATGATGAAAAAATATTCTCTAAATAGTTCGCGTTGTGGCAAGGCGGTAAACGAGGACGGCTTGGGGAGCATACATAAGTATGTGACCCAAGTGGCCAAGTGAAACCAACACCGCCACAGCGTGAAAGACGACGAAAAAACATTCTCTAAATAGTTCGCGTTGTGGCAAGGCGGTAAACGAGGACGGCTTGGGGAGCATACATAAGTATGTGACCCAAGTGGCCAAGTGAAACCAACACCGCCACAGCGTGAAATATGACGAGAATTAGGCTGGGTTGTCTATATCGATGAATACCGCATCCAACCCATGCTCATCCACCAACCACTTAGTCAGCGCCTTTATGCCATAACGTTCTGTGGCATGATGCCCTGCACTGTAGAAATGGATCCCCATTTCTCTTGCTATGTGAATGGTTTGTTCTGAAACTTCACCAGTAACAAAAGCATCGACACCAAACTCTGCTGCTTGCAAGATATAGCCTTGCCCACCACCTGTACACCATGCTATTTGGCGAATTTCATCTTTCGCATTATCACCACAATGAAGTACTTTTCGGTCAAGGCGTGTTTCTAATCGCTTGGTTAATTCCGCAGGGGTTATCGGTTGATCAAAAAAACCAAATGGCATTAATGGGTCAATTTGACCATTTACTTGAACGCCCATGATATAAGCAAGTTGTGTATTGTTACCTAATTTGTGATGCGCATCTAAAGGGAGGTGATACCCATAAAGGTTAATATCATTAGCTAATAACGTCTTCAGGCGATTTTTTTTCATGCCTTTAATAATTGAAGGCTCATTTTTCCAAAAATAACCATGATGAACAATCACTGCATCTGCTTTCATTTCAACGGCTTTATCAAGTAGTGCTTGGCAGGCAGTCACACCGGTGACAATTTTTTGCACATGAGGCCGACCCTCAACTTGCAGTCCATTAGGTGCGAAATCTTGGAATTCAGACACTTTCAGTTCATCGTTAATAATTTCTTCTAATCTGAAGTTATGCATTATGTTGTCCTTTTACTGCATGATTATTTTTTTGGCAGTAAAGCTAAAAAGTTTAGTTCACCATCTTATATTGTTCTCTAATAATAAGATGATAAACATAAAGGTAAACACAATTTTGACCGCGAAATTTAAAACAGAATGAAAATTAAGATAAATAAGAAGGGATTTACTCCATAAAGAAAAAAATCCCCACAACGTTTAATTGCAGGGATCTCTTTTTAGTGAGTTAACTCACTGATTAACGATGGTTTTCCATCGCCATTTCTGAACGTTCTAGCCATACAGGTTTGTCACTGGTTTTCGCCCAGACTTTGTGTAAATAGCTATAAAATTTTGCTCTTTTTGGGTAAAACACCATAACCGGAAACGCAATAATGCCAGCTGTAACAGCAGCAGTGCGGCGTGCTAAAACCTGATTACGGGAATATTCGCGATATGTGGACATCGGTATCCTCCTACAGTAGCCACTTTATTTGCTGATCTCAGTTCTGTTTTTACCTTCTAAAATTCGATAACCACAAAGAAGGCGCTAAAATCACACAAATAATATGAAATATAAATTAACTGAAATTATGATACCGCAAATTGTGTAATAAAACTACTCATCTGACCACTTAAGAATGAAAAATATTGCTAATTTATTCAACTTTCGTAATTTAATTACAAAATTTAACCTTGAAAGGTAAATAAAAAACAAATTAACAACAATAAAGCAACATCCAAGAAGCACAGATATCGCTATTTTTTTATTTCCTTCCCCGCTTCATCGTCATTTTTATACTTTTTTTACACCCTATCGCTTCTTTTTATCAGCTTATTTACAACGGAATCTCTACTCTAGCCTCATGGAAATAATAAGGGGATGACACTGTGTCACTACTTTCGATTGTTGGGGCAGTTATGGTTGTCGTACTGCTGGTTTATCTGATTTATGCCCTGCTTAACGCTGAGGAATTCTGATATGGCCGCAAATGCATTTTTACTCATCGCCAGTTTCTTACTGGTACTTTTATTACTCGCTAAACCGTTAGGTAATTTTATTGCCTGCCTGATTGAGGGGGACATGCCTCGTATTGTGACAAAAAGCGAATCACTGCTTTGGCGCTTTAGTGGCGTGAAACAGCCAGGTCGTGAAATGGCTGAAATGAGTTGGCAGCGTTATGCTCTCGCTATTCTCTTATTTAATCTTCTTGGCTTTGCTCTGCTGTTTGTCATTTTAATATTCCAAGGCAACTTGCCATTAAACCCACAAAAAATGCCGAGTATGAGCTGGGATCTGGCCTTCAATACCGCAATTAGCTTTGTGGCAAATACCAACTGGCAATCTTATAGTGGTGAAAATACTTTAAGTTATCTCAGCCAAATGGCCGGACTTACGGTACAAAACTTTCTTTCTGCGGCAACGGGTATTGCGGTTGTTTTTGCACTGATCCGCGCCTTTTCAAGGCATGGAAGCAAAACTGTTGGTAATGCATGGGTTGATATTTCACGAATTACCCTCTATTTACTTTTACCTTTAGCTATCATCTTCGCCTTATTTTTTGTTAGCCAAGGCGTGATCCAAAATTTTTCTTCTTATATTGTCAGTAATAACTTAGATAGTTCAGCTCAACTTCTGCCTATGGGGCCAGTCGCGTCCCAAGAAGCTATCAAATTACTCGGTACCAATGGAGGTGGTTTCTTTGGGGCAAACTCATCTCATCCCTTTGAAAACCCAACTGCATTGAGTAATTTTGTACAAATGCTCGCTATCTTCTTAATTCCTGCTGCATTGTGTTTTGCATTTGGCCGCACGGTGGGTGATAACAAACAGGGCCATGCTTTGTTATGGGCTATGACCATAATTTTTGTTATTGCCGCAGCTGTTGTTATTCATGCTGAATATGTGGGTAACCCATTCCTCAGTGATTTACAGGCAAATAGCAGTGCCAATATGGAAGGCAAAGAGAGTCGCTTTGGTATTCTAGGCTCAGCCTTGTTTGCCGTTGTCACTACAGCGGCATCTTGTGGTGCAGTCAACGCCATGCATGATTCATTTACCGCTTTTGGTGGCATGGTGCCAATGTGGTTGATGCAGATCGGCGAAGTAGTTTTTGGCGGTGTCGGTTCTGGCCTTTACGGCATGTTGCTATTTGTTTTACTCGCCGTATTCCTAGCAGGATTAATGATTGGTCGTACACCTGAATACCTCGGTAAAAAAATCGAAGTACGCGAAATGAAATTAGTCGCACTCGCTATATTGGTGACACCAACGCTTGTGCTACTGGGTACAACCATTTCACTGATGACCGAAGCAGGTCGTGCCGGTATTTTAAACCCCGGCGCTCATGGCTTTAGTGAAGTTCTCTATGCATTTTCTTCTGCTGCCAATAACAATGGTAGTGCCTTTGCAGGCCTGAGTGCAAACACACCATTTTACAATGTGATACTTGCCATCGCCATGTTTTTGGGGCGTTTCGGGGTGATCCTACCGGTTTTGGCCATTGCTGGCTCAATGGCGATAAAAAAACCGCAAGCAGCCAGCATTGCGAGTTTACCAACCCATGGTCCTCTGTTTATTGGCTTACTAATTCTCACCGTTCTTCTCATTGGTGCGTTGACGTTTATTCCCGCACTTGCACTTGGGCCAATAGCGGAACATTTGCAAATTTGGCAAACGGCGAAATGAGGGTAAATAAATGAAAAATCAAAAAACACAATTATTTGATAATGCACTAATTCGCCAATCTATTATTGATGCGATAAAAAAATGTACTCCCCAAGCCCAATGGCGAAATCCCGTGATGTTTGTGGTGTATATCGGCAGCATGATTACCACTTTTTTATGGCTGGCAATGTTAACGGGCTATACAACAGGCAATGCTTGGTTTAGCGGGATGATTACGCTATGGCTGTGGTTTACCGTGCTATTTGCTAACTTTGCTGAAGCGCTAGCCGAAGGTCGCAGCAAAGCACAGGCGCAAAGTTTAAAAGGCGTCAAACAACAAAGTAGTGCCACAAAATTATCATCGGCTTCACTTGAAGCGGCACAAGAAATTGTTAGCTCCGATGTGCTGCGTAAAGGGGATATTGTGCTCATTCGTGCCGGGGAAACCGTGCCTTGCGATGGGGAAGTGATTGAAGGTGGCGCATCCGTTGATGAAAGTGCAATTACGGGGGAATCTGCACCGGTTATTCGTGAGTCAGGTGGCGATTTCTCATCGGTTACTGGTGGAACTCGCGTCCTATCCGATTGGTTAATTGTCGAGTGTACCGTTAACCCCGGGGAAACATTTTTAGACCGCATGATCTCAATGGTTGAAGGTGCACAACGTCGTAAAACACCCAATGAAATTGCCTTAACCATTTTACTCACCGCCCTAACGATCATTTTCGTTCTGGTTTGTGCAACTTTGTATCCGTTTACCTTATTTGCCTCTGAGTATGCCGGCGCGGGAAGTGCGGTTTCTATATTAGTGTTGATCGCCCTGCTAATTTGTTTAATCCCGACCACAATTGGTGGACTTCTTTCTTCTATTGGTGTGGCTGGAATGAGCCGTATGTTAGCGGCTAATGTGATAGCTACCAGCGGGCGTGCCGTTGAAGCCGCAGGGGATGTAGACGTTTTATTACTCGATAAAACAGGCACCATTACCCTTGGCAATCGCCAAGCTTCTGAATTTCTTCCTTTATCGGGTATCACTGAACAACAGTTAGCGGATGCGGCGCAACTGTCTTCCCTTGCTGATGAAACACCAGAAGGCCGCAGTATTGTGATCCTCGCCAAACAAAAATTTAATCTCCGTGAAAGAGATATTCACGGGATGAATGCAACCTTTGTACCCTTCTCCGCAATGACCCGAATGAGCGGCGTTAATGTGGGCGAAAGAATGATCCGTAAAGGTTCCGCCGATGCTATTCGTCGTTATGTAGAGGCTAACCACGGTAAATTTCCACCCGAAGCGGATAAATTAGTTGAACAAGTGGCTCATTTGGGAGGAACGCCTCTGGTTGTCGTCGATGATCAAGCCGTCCTTGGCGTGGTTGCACTGAAAGATATCGTCAAAGGTGGCATGAAAGAACGTTTTGCTCAAATGCGCAGTATGGGGATCAAAACCGTAATGATCACCGGAGATAACCATTTAACCGCTGCTGCAATTGCCGCTGAAGCCGGTGTCGATGACTTTTTAGCCGAAGCCACCCCTGAAGCTAAACTGGCGTTGATCCGCCAGTATCAATCAGAAGGCCGATTAGTGGCAATGACCGGTGACGGAACCAACGATGCACCCGCACTCGCTCAAGCGGATGTTGCTGTAGCAATGAACTCAGGTACCCAAGCGGCAAAAGAAGCCGGTAACATGGTGGATTTAGATTCGAACCCAACCAAACTTATCGAAGTGGTTCATATTGGTAAACAGATGCTCATGACACGTGGCTCATTAACCACCTTCAGTATCGCCAATGATATCGCAAAATATTTTGCCATTATCCCTGCGGCTTTTGCGGTTACATGGCCACAGCTAAACGCTTTGAATATTATGCATTTACATTCTCCAGCTTCGGCATTGCTGTCTGCGGTTATTTTTAATGCATTGATTATCATGTTTTTAATTCCATTGGCGCTAAAAGGGGTTAACTATCGCCCAATGAGCTCGCAATCGTTGTTGCAACGCAACTTAAGCCTCTATGGCTTAGGAGGCCTGATTGTACCGTTTGTGGGAATTAAGCTTATTGACTTGTTTATCAGCCTGTTTGGTATTTAAGGAGTTCCCATGAACATGATCCGCTCATCAATTATATTACTTTTATTATTAACTTTGGTTACAGGCATTGCTTATCCGCTAATGGTTACCGGCTTAGCAAATATGTTCTTTCCCTGGCAAGCCACAGGCTCATTGATAAAACAAGATGATACTGTTATTGGCTCCGCCCTAATTGGGCAAAACTATCAAGGGGGGGGCTATTTTTATGGTCGCCCTTCTGCCACCGCAGAAATGCCCTATAACACCTTGGCATCTGGCGGCAGTAACCTTGCGATAAGTAACCCACTGTTGAGCCAAACCCTCACACAACGTAGTGAGGCGTTAAGAAAACAGAATCCAGAAGGCGGGCAAGCTATTCCTGTTGATTTATTGACCGCATCAGCGAGTGGTTTAGATCCCAATATTTCAGTTGCTGCTGCACTTTACCAAGCACCAAGAATTGCCAAACACAGACAGATCCCTCTAGAAGAGGTAAAATCGCTGGTCACGGCTCACACACAAAAAGCACTATTCAATTTTTTAGGCGAACCTGTCGTGAATGTGTTAGAACTCAATATTGCCCTTAATGAATATCAACAGCAGGCAAATAGCCTAACTCACTGAGGTTAGTTATGAATAATCAGGAGCCGGTTCGTCCAAATCCAGATGCCCTTTTGGCTAAGGTCAATGAGCATGGGCGTGGTAAACTCAAAATTTTCTTCGGCGCCTGTGCCGGCGTCGGAAAAACGTATGCCATGTTGCAAGAAGCTCAGCGCTTACGAGCTCAAGGGTTAGATGTCCTTATTGGCGTCGTTGAGACCCATGAACGGGAAGAAACTGCCGCACTTTTGGATGGATTATCTCAGTTACCACTTCGCCGGCTTCACCATCGAGGACGTCGCCTACAGGCTTTTGATATTGATGCCGCGCTGGCAAGAAATCCCGCCATCATTTTGATGGATGAATTAGCTTTCAGTAACCCAACCGGCAGCCGACATCCAAAACGCTGGCAAGATGTTGAAGAATTACTGGATGCCGGGATTGATGTTCTCACTACAATTAACGTTCAACACATCGAAAGTTTGAATGATATTGTTGGAAGCATTACGGGCATCCGGGTTCGTGAAACGGTTCCTGATCATATCTTTGATGCTGCCGACGAGGTAGTACTTGTTGACCTGCCCCCTGACGATCTACGCCAACGCTTAAAAGAAGGCAAAGTCTATATTCCGGGGCAAGCAGAGCGTGCCATTGAGCATTTTTTCCGCAAAGGAAATTTGATTGCACTGCGTGAGCTCGCATTACGGCGAACAGCAGATCGTGTCGATGACCAAATGCGTGAATTTCGCGATGGTAAAGGCCTAGCGCCTGTTTGGCACACCCGAGATGGTCTACTTTTATGTATTGGACACAATACCGGAAATGAAAAATTAGTCCGTGCAGCCGCTCGACTGGCGGCAAAACTCGGTAGTGTTTGGCATGCTGTCTATGTTGAAACACCTACATTGCACCAGCTACCTGAAAACCAGCGTCGGGCCATCCTCAAAGCGCTGCGCTTAGCACAAGAACTCGGCGCAGAAACAGCCACGCTATCAGATCCTTCGAAAGAAAAAGCCATTTTGCGTTATGCCCGAGAACATAATTTAGGCAAAATTTTGATTGGTCGTCGAGATACCATCAGTAAATGGAATCGGTTTAAAATCCGATCGGGGTTTGCCGATCGCCTTGGCAAGCTAGGGCCAGATCTTGACCTTGTTATTGTCGCACTTGAAGAAAAAAGTGATTGGGATAAAGAACCTGAAAGAAAACCCTTTAGTGAAAAATGGCGTTCAGATATGAATGGTTATTTGATGGCGATCTTAATCTGTGCTGCCATCACCTTATTTTCACGGGCATTTTTACTTGCGCTTGATAAAGCCAACCTCGTCACGCTTTATCTACTCGGTGTCGTTCTCGTTGCGCTATTTTATGGTCGCCGCCCATCGATTTTTGCTGCACTAATTAACGTGATTAGCTTTGATTTATTCTTTGTCCAACCGCATTTTTCCCTCGCTATCATGGATATGCAGTATCTCGTCACCTTCACAGTAATGCTGATTGTCGGTGTGGTAGTGGGAAATTTAACGGCTGGTATGCGTTATCAAGCAAGAATTGCCCGTTATCGAGAACAACGAACCCGCCATCTGTATGAAATGACAAAAGAGCTAGGTCAAGCACTTACCACTGACGAGATTGGCAAAACAGGCTACCATTTTATTAATAATGCATTCCAAGCCAAAACTTGCCTGCTACTTCCTGATGAACATAACCAATTATTGCCTTTGCAATGTGAAGGGCATAGTCCACTGCAAATTGATAAAGCGATTGCGAAATGGAGTTTTGATAAACGGCAACCTGCGGGTGCAGGAACCGATACTCTGCCAAGTGTACCTTACCAATTACAGCCTATAACCTTTGCCGATCAAACCCTTGCCGTACTAGCGATTGAACCGAGAAATATCCGCCAGCTGTTGATCCCCGAGCAACAACGAATGCTACAAACATTCACCGGGTTAATCGCCAGTGCCCTTTCTCGTTTACAGCTAACCAAACAAGCCGAAGCGGCGAAATTAGATATTGAACGCGAACAACTCAGAAATTCGCTACTCGCGGCTCTTTCTCATGATTTAAAAACACCGCTCACGGTGCTGTTTGGGCAAACTGAAATATTAATGTTAGATTTATCCGCAGAAAACTCACCCTTTACCGAACAAGTGGCGAGAATGCGTCAGCAAGTACTCAGCACGTCTCGTTTAGTTAATAATTTGCTGGATATGGCTCGCTTACAATCTGGAAGTATTCAACCTAATCTTGATTGGGAATCTCTGCAAGAAATTACCAGTAGCGCAGTACGAACTTTAGATTATACTTTACATAGCCACCCGCTCGATATTGATATTCCAGCAGATTTACTGCTTTACTGTGATGCAAATTTAATTGAACGCCTGCTCATTAACTTATTAGAAAATGCCGTAAAATACAGTGATGAAGATACCCCCATTGGTATTCGCGCATCGATAGAAGGTCAAAAAGCCCATATTGAAGTGTGGGATGCCAGTAATGGGATCCCTGATGGGCAAGAACAAACTATTTTTAATAAATTTTCACGGGCTCAAAAAGAATCTGCTATTCCTGGTGTCGGGTTAGGCCTCGCAATATGCCGTGCGATTATTCAATTACATGACGGCGATATTTGGGCTAACAATAACGAAAAAGGTGGAGCCAGTTTCCACTTTGTTTTACCTTTAAAGCAATTACCTGAAATTGAAGTAGAAATTTAGGAGACCACCAAACATAGTGAGCACGCATCAAATATTAATTATTGAAGATGAAAAAGAGATCCGTCGCTTTGTCAGACTCGCGTTGGAGGGAGAAGGCTGGAAAGTTTTCGAAGCTGAAAATTACCAACGTGGTTTAATTGAAGCTGGCACGCGACAACCTGATTTATTGATATTAGATCTTGGATTACCTGATGGTGATGGTATTGATTTAATTCGTGATTTACGAAAATGGAGCAGTATTCCTGTTATCGTTTTATCCGCTCGCGAAGAAGAGTTTCAGAAAGTCGCAGCACTGGATGCTGGCGCAGATGATTATCTAACAAAACCATTTGGGATCAGTGAATTACTTGCTAGAGTTCGCGTCGCATTACGTCGTTTTGGAAAAGTAGGACCCGAAAATTCCGTATTTCAATTCGGGGATATCAGCATCGACTTTATTAATCGTGTTGTGACCAAAAAAAATGAAGAATTGCATCTCACCCCAATTGAATTTCGCCTACTCAGTGAAATGGTCGCCAATAGTGGGAAAGTACTCACTCAACGCCATTTATTACTGCAAGTCTGGGGGCCAAGCTATATTGAACATAACCACTATCTTCGAATTTACATGGGCCATTTGCGCCAAAAGCTTGAAAATGACCCTGCCCGCCCGATCCATTTACTCACAGAAACCGGAATTGGCTATCGGTTTATGCCATGATTTCTCTTATTCCTAAAGATAATTTCTAAGCGTATTTCCGATAGTTTAAATAGGCTCGTTGTCTATAATCCTTATATCTTAGCGTATCGGAGAGAAAACCTTGCAACTGCTATCCAACCGTTTTTTATCTATTGTTGTTTTATTATTCAGTGTTTTTTTCGTCAGCCAAACCCTCGCTTTGAGTCCAGAAGAAAAAATTCGTACCGAGGCATTATTGACGGAGCTAGGTAAACAGCAAAATTTAACCTTTACCCGTAATGGCACAGAACATAGCGCCGTAGATGCAGAATCACATCTAAGATTAAAGCTAGGAAAAACACACAAGAGGCTGCAAACTGCCGAGCAATTTATTGATAATGTCGCCTCAAAATCTTCTATCACTGGCGAGCAATATCAAGTCAAAGATGGGCAAGGTAATATTATCCCCGCCAATAAATACCTGCATGACTTGCTTAAAGAGAAAGTCGATAAAAAGCCCCAGTAATTTTCTGATTTATTGACATAAAAAAACGCAATGATCATAAGACCATTGCGTTTTTTCTATTCTATTATTTAAGTAATCTTAACAGTTAACGCAGTTAATACTCGGAGTCATCCCCTAAATAATTTGGGTCATAGGTAGGCGGCAAATTAAGTTATCTCGATGAGCATACACAAGTATGTGATTCGGATAACTTAATGAAGCCAACACCCCTATGGCGCAAAGAATAACGAGAACTTTACCCCTAAATAATTTGGGTCATAGGTAGGCGGCAAATTAAGTTATCTCGATGAGCATACACAAGTATGTGATTCGAATAACTTAATGAAGCCAACACCCCTATGGCGCAAAGAATGACGGGGGGTTTAAGCACCTTCAGTCTTAGACCAAGTATCGCGCAACCCAACCGTCCGATTAAACACTAAATTATCAGCGCTGCTCAACTGGCTATCCGCGCAGAAATACCCTTCGCGTTCAAATTGATACGCTTTTTCAGGTGCTGCGTTTTTCAAGCTTGGCTCAACAAAACCTTGGCGAATAATTAATGATTCAGGGTTAAGCACCGCTAAGAAATCATCTTCTGCTGCCGGGTTCGGCACTGTAAATAAACGATCGTACAGGCGAATTTCTGCTGGCAATGCATGTGCTACACTAACCCAATGAATAACACCTCTGACTTTACGGCCATCGGCTGGGTCTTTATTTAACGTATCTGCATCATAAGTACAGAATATCGTGGTGATATTACCTTCTGCATCTTTTTCAATACGTTCGGCTTTAATGATATAAGCATTACGCAAACGAACTTCTTTGCCTAAAACGAGACGTTTATATTGTCGGTTAGCTTCTTCACGGAAATCGGCGCGATCAATATAAAGTTCATTGCTAAATGGCACTTCACGTGTCCCCATCTCAGGTTTATTTGGATGGTTAGGTGCATTTAGGATTTCTTCACCACTGGTTTTGTTTTCAATCACTAAACGAACGGGATCGATAACCGCCATTGCGCGTGGTGCAGACTCGTTCAAATCATCACGAATACAAGATTCCAGTGATGCCATTTCAACGTTGTTATCTTGCTTAGTCACACCAATGCGTTGGCAAAATTCACGAATAGAAGCTGCGGTATAACCGCGACGACGTAGACCTGAGATGGTCAACATACGCGGGTCATCCCAACCATTAACGTGTTTTTCCATCACTAATTGGTTCAGCTTACGCTTCGACATCACGGTATATTCGAGATTCAAGCGTGAAAACTCATACTGGCGCGGATGACAATCAATCGTGATGTTATCCAATACCCAGTCATATAAACGACGGTTATCTTGGAATTCCAAGGTACACAGTGAATGTGTAATGCCTTCTAACGCATCAGAAATACAGTGGGTAAAGTCATACATCGGGTAGATGCACCACTTATTACCTGACTGGTGATGTTCCGCAAACTTAATACGATATAGAACAGGATCACGCATAACCATAAAAGGTGATGCCATATCGATTTTCGCACGTAAGCAGGCTTTACCTTCATCAAAACCACCCGCACGCATTTTTTCAAATAAGGCTAAGTTGTCTTCAATTAAGCGTTCACGATAAGGGCTATTTTTACCCGGCTCTTTTAATGTGCCGCGATATTCACGAATTTCTTCTGGGCTTAACTCATCAACATAAGCAAGGCCTTTTTTAATAAGCTCAATCGCATATTGATATAGCGTATCAAAGTAATCCGATGAGTAACGAACATTACCTGTCCATTCAAAACCAAGCCACTTCACATCGTTTTGAATTGAATTAACGTACTCGACGTCTTCTTTAACCGGGTTAGTATCATCAAAGCGGAGGTTACATTGGCCTTTATAATCCTGCGCGATGCCAAAGTTCAAGCAGATTGATTTCGCATGACCAATGTGTAAATAGCCATTCGGTTCAGGTGGAAAACGGGTATGCACCGAAGTGTGTTTTCCACTCGCCAGATCTTCATCTATGATCTGACGGATAAAATTTGTTGGGCGAGCATCTGCCTCATTCATTGTCATCATTCCTCAATGCCGAAAGCGCGCTAAAAGCGTGTAGTATTTGAATATATTCTACCATAATCCATCAGGAAACAACCGTTTGATTGAGGTTAGCCAACAAAAGAGGTACCAAAGGGTTCATTTTATTAAAAAAGCACAATTATCCCGAGAAATATCACACCAATAACATCACACAAAGCACAATCATAAGCAGGATAGGATAACTTTGTGCATGTCGCTTATCGCTTAAATAAGGCATTAAAACAGCGGCAAATCGGATCCCTAGCCAAGACGAAGCAATTAGGATTAATGCGCCTTTTATATAAATCATACCAATAAAACCAGCACCTAATTCAAGGTGCTTTGCCACGGCAAAATAAAAATAGGTCAATGTTCCGGTTATTGCCATTGGTAGCGTTAATGGATTCGCAAAGGCCGCTGCTTGGATCATACTGGCGCCACGACGTCGCATTAATGGCACTGTCATTACGCTGCCACCAACCCCTAAGAATGCAGCAACGGCGCCAATAACGACACCGATTGGCGTATCCGCAAAAATTCCCCCTTTCGAGGGTGCTATACCATTCGGATCCGTTGTCATAAAGCCAGGACGAATAAAACAGTCCAAAATTGTCACAACTAAATAGCCAATAAAAATCCAGCGGATCCATTCACTTTCTACCGACAAAGCAACGAACGCTCCCGCAATACCACCTAATGATATTGGAATAATAAATGGCCGAATGATTTTCCAGCTAAGATTACCTTTCAAATAATGTGCCCGACTCGATAAAGTCGAAGAGAAAATCATCACACACGTTGAAGTTGCAACCGCAATTTGCATTGCGACATCTCCGGCGTTGCTACGCGGCCCCCAAACAACTGTAATCAATGCATATAACAACGGAACAGTAATAAAACCGCCACCAAAACCAAATAATGCCGTCGTGATCCCTGAAATAAAGCCAAACAAGCCAAGAAGAAGATCCACCGATAAATCCCCATAAATAAATTAGGTTTTTATCATATCGCTGAAAAAAGCCACTTGCTTATGCGGATCTGACAACCTAGTTTGAGATTGCGCCAAAATTATTAACAAACGTAACGTATTCGCTACAATTGAATGGAGTTCACACTAAAATAAATAGATGTTGATACTGCCAATAATTCTGTTTAAGAATAGGGAAAAATAAATCGTTAATAGTGAAGTTCATCGATGAAATGCATTAACTGTAATGAGCACGAAGCAAATAAAGAGTCGGGATGGTGTAATCAGTGTGAACAATTAGAAATCCATAAAATCAACGGCGTGCTATATCTCCCTGCTTTAGGGTTGATAATTACCGTATTACTGTCGATATTTGGTGGATATCAAATCACACAAATACTGCTGTATTATTATGAAAATACTCAAGCTATTCCCACATTTTATATTGGTGCGATTGTCTTGCAATTTAGCTATATTGCACTAACCCTTTTGGCATGTTGGTTTTTCTTTAATAAGAAAAAAGTGATCAAAAAGGTCATTATTCCTTATTATATTTTCGCCCTAATCATAACTCTATATTTCACGGTTGGGCTGTCTTCTGTTTATGGCGCTAAATTAACCAGTACCGATTTCCAACAAATTATTTCGAGTACTTTTAGTGCGATAATCTGGGTTTCCTACTTTCTGCGTTCAAAACGGATAGCACAGGTTTTTACGCAATAATTGTCATAAAAAAAATGCCAGTTAACCGAAGTTAGCTGGCATTTATATCTAAAACTAATTTAAAAGGATTATTTTAATACGTTATAAATAACCGTTTTACCGGCAATCACTTCGCCTTCAACTAAAATCTCAACCCCTGCAAAATCATCAATATTACTGATAATGACAGGGCTAATCATAGATTTTGCATTAGCTTCAAGGAAGGCTAGATCCAAGTTTAGAATTGGCGTTCCCGCTTCAACTTCAGCGCCCTCTTCAACTAAACGAGAACAACCTTCTCCTTTCAGTGCCACGGTATCGATGCCCATATGAACAATCAGCTCAACACCATTTTCTGTTTCCAAACAGAAGGCATGGTTAGTTTCAAAGATTTTAACCACTGTACCCGATGCAGGTGCAAGTACTTCACTGCTTGTCGGCTTGATAGCAATACCATCACCTACAATACGGCTTGAGAATGCTTCATCAGGCACATCGTCGAGTGAATAAACTTGACCACTAACAGGCGCAACCAACGATAAAACGATATTTCCTTTCGCTTTAGCTGGCTCACTGGCTTTTACGGCTGCCACTGCCGCAGCGGCTACTGGAGCAGATGCTGCAATAGGGCCTTTGGCGATAACGTCCGTCATTGCTTTAGCGACTAATTCAGCTCGAGTACCGACAATCACTTGTACGTTTTGTTTGTTCAGGCGGATAACCCCTGCTGCACCTAAACGTTTCGTCATCGCATCATTCACGACCGACGAATCTTTAACAGTTAGGCGCAAACGGGTAATACACGCATCAATATTCACGATGTTGTCGCTACCACCCACAGCAGAAACATACTGACGAGCTTCTTTTTGGATATCACTATCACCATTGTTAGCTGCGCTTAAACTCTCATCATAACCATCAATAGTTTCGTCATCTGAACTTTCTTCACGACCTGGGGTTAACAGGTTGAATTTACGTATCATGAAACGGAAAATTACATAGTAAATACAGAAGAAAACCAAGCCTTGAACAATCAACATAAACCACTTAACGGCTAATGGGTTACGTGTTTGTAATAGCATATCGACTAAACCAGCACTGAAGCCGAATCCTGAGATCCACTCCATGGATGCTGCAATATAAATAGAGATACCGGTTAATAGTGCGTGAATAACATACAACACAGGTGCCACGAACATAAATGAGAATTCAAGTGGTTCGGTAATACCTGTAAAGAAGGCAGCAAATGCCCCCGCAATCATGATACCAGCGACTTTGGCTTTATTTTCAGGACGCGCGCAATGATAGATAGCTAATGCCGCACCGGGTAAACCAAACATCATAATTGGGAAGAAACCTGCCTGATAACGACCGGTAATGCCAACAGTTGCTAGACCTGCATCGATGGACTTAGCACCGCCAAGGAAGTTAGGAATATCATTAATACCCGCAACATCAAACCAGAATACGGAGTTCAATGCATGATGCAGACCAACAGGAATAAGTAAACGGTTAAAGAATCCGTAAATACCCGCGCCCACTGAGCCCATATCTTTAATGCTTTCACCGAAAGAAACTAATCCGTTATACACCACTGGCCAGACATACATCAGTATGAATGCCAGAATGATCATCAGGAATGAAGTTAAAATCGGTACAAGGCGGCGACCACTGAAGAATGACAACGCTTTAGGTAGTTCGACACCACTATAGCGATTATACAATTCAGCTGACAACACACCCACTAAGATACCAACAAACTGGTTATTGATTTTATTGAACGCCGCTGGCACTGATTCCAATGGTACATTCATAATCATGGAATAAGATGCAGGAGAACACAGGGTTGTGACGACTAAAAAGCCGACAAAACCGGTTAGCGCAGCAGCACCATCTTTATCTTTTGACATTCCATAGGCAACACCGATCGCAAACAGCACGGACATATTATCAATAATTGCCGCACCAGATTTAATCAGTAACGCCGCGATTGCGCTATTGGCTCCCCAACCATCTGGGTCAATCCAATAACCAATCCCCATTAGGATTGCTGCGGCAGGTAGTACTGCAACTGGCACCATAAGTGCCCTACCAATCCGCTGTAAGTAGCTAAGAATATTCACAAACTCCCCCTTTATAGCCCGATTATTGTCCCATTTACGGGATCTTATTTTTCATACACCTAAAGAATAGTTTAGGTGATTGAGAGTATCAATTTGATAGTTTAAATTAATTGTTTCGCGTTGCAAAATAAATAGGTGAAATTTGTGATAAAAGTCAACGAATAGATCGATGCCATGCCTAAATTAGTGGCTATTATCCAAAACTTATTTTATGATTAAAAATAACTTTTTTACAGTATTAAACGGTATATTCTCAACGCGATGAAAAATGCCTGTTGCTGCGACAATCGATAGCATCGAAACAACAAACAAAGTCACCAAATAATCCTATAATTTAGGTAGCTAAGTACAATCAACGCATACACAATTTTAATGATGACGAGTATTCCTATATCCAATGAATAAAATCAGGGATACACATATATATGAAAGATTTCACAGACTTAATTAGAGGTAAAATGACATGAGGCTTCTCCCACTGAATAATGCGCATGATGTCGGTGTATGGTCCGCACAATATATCGCTGATAAAATCAACGCATTCAACCCAACGACAGATCGCCCATTTGTGCTTGGGCTGCCTACTGGTGGAACCCCCCTTGCGACTTACAAAGCATTAATTGCTTTATACCAAGCAGGGAAAGTGAGTTTTAAGCATGTTGTAACATTCAACATGGATGAATATATCGGTATTCCAGCCGATCATCCGCAAAGTTATCGAACCTTTATGTTTGAAAACTTCTTTAATCATATTGATATTCAAGAACAAAACGTCAATTTATTGAATGGCAATGCGCCTGATGTTGATGCGGAATGCCAACGTTATGAAGATAAAATAAAATCCTATGGGAAAATTAATTTATTCATGGGTGGTGTGGGTAATGATGGTCATATCGCATTCAATGAGCCCGGCTCATCACTCAATTCCCGTACCCGCATCAAGACCTTAACACCTGAAACACGCCAAGCAAACTCTCGTTTTTTTGACAACGATATCAATCAAGTGCCTAAGTTTGCATTAACCGTTGGCGTCGCGACATTAATGGATGCAGAGGAATTAATGGTGCTGGCAACGGGTGCCAACAAAGCAAATGCTGTTCATGCCGCTGTCGAAGGCTCAATTAACCACTTATGGACCGTGAGCTGCGTACAAATGCACCCAAAAGCGCTGATCGTCTGTGACGAACCTGCAACGCTTGAATTAAAAGTTAAAACACTTAAATATTTCAAACAGCTAGAATCAGAAATTATTGAAAAGTTTAACTAGTACGATACCCCAATAATATTAAATAGCCGGTCAGTGAATACGGATCGGTGAATGTTTTTTCTTTCAGAGATCAGGAGTTTTAAGCCATGTATGCACTCACTAATTGCATTATTTATACCGGTCATGAAAGACTGGATAACCATGCGGTCATCATTGATGGTGAAATCATTAAAGATGTTTGTCCTGTCTCTGAGCTACCTGCAACAATCACTCGGCACGATTTAAAAGGTGCGGTGCTTTCCCCTGGATTTATTGATTTACAAGTCAATGGCTGTGGCGGTGTGCAATTCAATGACAATAAAGAAAATGTGACATTGAAAAACCTCGAAATAATGCAAAAAGCCAATCAACGCACGGGGTGCACCAGTTACCTACCAACATTAATCACCTGTTCGGATGATCTTATGAAGCACGGTATCAGCGTGATGGCTGAGTACTTAAAAGATCATAAAAACCAAGCGCTTGGTTTACATCTTGAAGGTCCATATATTAATGTTATTAAGAAAGGGACACATAACCCTGAGTTTATTCGCCAACCTTCCGCTGAAATGATTGACTATCTCGCCGCTCATGCTGATGCCATCACCAAAGTAACATTAGCACCAGAAATGGTTGATAAACGCTTTATTCATCAATTGAAAGAGGCTGGCATTATCATTTCAGCAGGCCACTCAAATGCGACTTACGAAGAAGCTAAACTCGGTTTTAAAGCGGGGATCCGCTTTTCAACACACCTTTTCAATGCGATGCCATATATTTCAGGTCGTGGCCCAGGCTTAGTCGGCGCTATCTATGATACACCCGAAGTTTACGCTGGCATTATTGCAGATGGTCTTCATGTTCAGTGGGCTAATATTCGTAATAGCAAGCAACTTAAAGGCGATAAACTGATTTTAGTGACGGATGCAACAGCACCAGCAGGTATTGATCCTCAAACTGGTGAAATGGATCATTTTATCTTTGCAGGGAAAACAATATACTACCGTGATGGATTGTGTGTTGATGAAAACGGCACACTCAGCGGTTCATCTCTCACCATGATTGATGCCGTTAAAAATAGTGTAGAACACGTAGGCATAGCATTAGGTGAAACATTAAGAATGGCGACACTCTATCCAGCAAGAGCGATAGGTGTAGACGCGACTTTAGGTTCCATCGTTCCCGGTAAAATTGCTAACTTAACTGCGTTTAACCACGACTTCCGAGTCCTTGCCACTTATGTGAACGGAGAAGAAGTCTACAAAAATGAGTAAATAGCTAATGAATCAAAGCCACTCGCTAAAGCAAATTGGTAATATTGATCTCGTAAAACAACTGAATAGTGCCGTGGTATATAGCCTGATTGACCAAAATGGGCCAATATCAAGAATTCAAATCGCGGAACAAAGCCAACTTGCCCCAGCAAGTGTCACTAAGATCACACGCCAGTTACTCGAACGTGGTTTAATTAAAGAAGTTGATCAACAGGCCTCCACAGGAGGCCGTCGTGCCATCTCCATCGTTTCTGAGTATAAAAATTTTCATACCATTGGTGTGCGCCTAGGCCGCTACGATGCGACCATTGCACTGTATGATCTCAGTGGAAAAATGATTATTGATGGCCACTACCCCATCATAGAGCAATCACAACAAGCCGTTGAACAGAAACTCATTGCGGCTTTAGAAGACTTTATTGATATCAGCCAAAAGCGCATTAAAGAGCTTATCGCTATTTCGGTTATTCTTCCCGGTCTCGTCAATCCTAATCGCGGCATTGTGCATTACATGCCTCATATTAAGGTTGATAATTGGCATCTTATCGATAACCTGCAAAACCATTTTAATATTACCTGTTATGCCGGGCATGATATTCGTAGCTTGGCACTGGCAGAAAGCTATTTTGGGGCAACTCGAGACTGTGAAGATTCACTGCTGGTACGAATTCACCGCGGTGCAGGGGCAGGTTTAGTTATTAATAAAGAGATACTGCTCAATCATCGTGGAAATTTAGGGGAAATTGGCCATATTCAAGTCGACCCTCTGGGTGAACTTTGCCACTGTGGTAACTTTGGTTGCCTTGAGACTATTGCTTCCAACCAAGCTATCGAAGCGCGCGTAAAACAACGCTTAGAGCAAGGCTATGCAAGCTCCCTGACACTAGAAACCTGTACTATTTCGCATATTTGTCAGGCAGCTAATAAAAATGACCCTCTGGCAACAGAAGTGATCCAGCATGTTGGTCGACAAATCGGTAAAGCTATCGCCATCACAATTAACTTATTTAATCCCGAAAAAGTGGTGATCGCCGGCGATATTACTGAAGCTGAACAAATTTTGCTGCCTGCGATCCAAAGTTGTATTGATACTCAAGCCCTAAAAGGGTTTCGTGAGAACTTACCGATTGTGACTTCTCAGCTTGTTCATAACTCGGCTATTGGTGCTTTCGCTCTTACAAAACGAGCAATGTTAAATGGTGAGTTGCTGCAAAAATTATTTGAGAATTAGGCAAAAAATCACAACCAGTGAATTGTTACGATTCATAATTTTTTCAATTATAGGGTTGTTTTTTGCTGTCTTTATGGACAAAATGATTATTCATCAAACAAACAGACGCATTTTCTAAAAAATAGTGCAAAAAGCTGTTGACTGTACTGCTTGTAATTAGCATAATGCGCCCCGCAACGCCGATGAAGGTAATGCAAAAGAGTTGGCTATGTAGCTCAGCTGGTTAGAGCACAACACTCATAATGTTGGGGTCACAGGTTCGAATCCCGTCATAGCCACCATATTTGCGGGAGTGGCGAAATTGGTAGACGCACCAGATTTAGGTTCTGGCGCCGCAAGGTGTGCAAGTTCAAGTCTTGTCTCCCGCACCATTTTCCTTCTCGGTAGAATTGAATTTAAGATTGGGGTATCGCCAAGCGGTAAGGCACCAGGTTTTGATCCTGGCATTCCCAGGTTCGAATCCTGGTACCCCAGCCATCTTAATAAAATTTATTGCGAGTATCCTCGGATGGGGTATCGCCAAGCGGTAAGGCACCAGGTTTTGATCCTGGCATCCCCAGGTTCGAATCCTGGTACCCCAGCCAACTACTTCCCTATCAGGGTTGTCTTAGAGTAATTTCTTTAGTACTGAATATTAGAATGGCTATGTAGCTCAGCTGGTTAGAGCACAACACTCATAATGTTGGGGTCACAGGTTCGAATCCCGTCATAGCCACCATGTTTGCGGAAGTGGCGAAATTGGTAGACGCACCAGATTTAGGTTCTGGCGCCGCAAGGTGTGCGAGTTCAAGTCTCGCCTTCCGCACCATTCCCTTGAAGGGAACAAGATTTTAAATTGGGGTATCGCCAAGCGGTAAGGCACCAGGTTTTGATCCTGGCATTCCCAGGTTCGAATCCTGGTACCCCAGCCAATCCCTCGTTAGATAATATTCCCATAATTTAAAGCAATATCCCCCCCTGCAATAATCCCTATTTTTACCAAGTAAAAAACTTAATCTTATTATCAATTTTAATACGTAATCACGTAAATCCATCTTTTATTTTGCTTCCCTTTTACGCTATTGCTCCGTCCCGAACTCTGACCAATCACCGATATAACGCTATTCTAGTTACCTTGACGTTTATTTAACACTATGATTATTAATTAACCGCCACTTAATTTTTCAGAGTGTTATCAAAGCAACATTTCAGACATATTATTTACCTTTGCATAACTTTTCTATTAATTATGTGACTTCTATCATTTCTATTTAGCAGGCTAAAGTGGTAATCTGCCCGCGAATTGTAGTTAGGTAAGATTAATCGTAAATGCGCTATTTTCAGCCTCTTATCATTAAAAATTTCTGTCCAATCTTCCATTCCATAAAAATCAGTTCTCAAAACCTAAAACATTAGTTCAAAAAAAACCTAATAATTATAAATTGCCATCACGCAATATTTTTACAGAGAAAATTTATGCGAAACATAATAAAGCAACCACTATATAAAATCCTATATGTACAGGTTATTGTCGCCATCGTGCTGGGTATCGCGTTAGGCCACTTTTTCCCGGACGTAGGGGAATCATTAAAACCGCTTGGTGATGCTTTCATCAAAATCGTTAAAATGATTATCGCCCCCGTTATTTTCCTGACAGTCGTGACTGGTATATCGGGTATGTCTAATATGAAAGCGGTAGGAAGCGTTGCGGGTAAAGCAATGCTGTATTTCATTACCTTTTCAACCGTTGCCTTGATTATCGGCCTTATCGTTGCCAATGTTATTCGTCCTGGTGATGGTCTTAATATTGACCCTGCAACGCTGGATAATGCCAAAGTGGCTGGTTATGTCGCAAAAGCGCACGAATCCTCCATTGTCGGCTTCTTTATGAATATCATCCCTGACACGGTGATAAGCCCATTGGTGAATGGCAACATTCTACAGGTTCTATTTATTGCGGTTATTTTTGGATTGGCACTAGCAGCGACAGGTAAGCACGGAGAGCCCATCGTCAAGCTGCTACAAAACTTCTCTGAGCCCGTATTTAAAATGGTTGCCATGTTAATGAAGCTAGCGCCTATCGGGGCATTTGGTGCGATGGCATTTACCATTGGTAAATATGGAATATCCTCCATCGGTAACCTGATGATGTTGATAATGACATTCTATATCACTTCATTGTTGTTTGTTTTAGTGGTACTGGGCGCTGTTGCGAAATATAACGGCTTCTCCATTATCCAATTAATTAAATATATTAAAGATGAATTATGGCTAGTGTTAGGTACTTCATCTTCAGAGGCTGCATTACCAAGCCTAATGCGAAAAATGGAACATGCGGGTTGTGAGAAATCTGTCGTGGGGCTTGTCATCCCGACCGGTTATTCATTTAACCTTGATGGTACTAATATTTATATGACCATGGCTGCGCTGTTCATTGCACAAGCCACTAATATCGAACTCTCCATTTGGGAACAAGTTTCGTTATTATTAGTTGCAATGATCAGTTCTAAAGGGGCTGCGGGTGTAACTGGTGCAGGTTTCATCACCTTAGCCGCAACATTAATGGTTGTTCCAAGTATCCCTGTCGCAGGTATGGCACTGATCCTCGGTATTGACCGCTTTATGTCTGAGTGCCGCGCACTGACCAACTTAGTCGGCAATGCCTGCGCCTGTATCGTTGTTGCGCGTTGGGAAAAAGAGTTAGATACCGAAAAACTCGCGCACGCGTTCTCCGCTAAAAATGAAACGCTTGATGATGTCCTTACCGAAGATGACAACATCAATACAGATGTCAGTGAAGCTCAACCGATTGACCTTGCTAACAACAAATAATATTAGTTCTAATACGAAATAAGCGGCTAAATAGCCGCTTATTTTTTGTCATCTGCTAAATCTCAGATAGTATGGTTACAACCCTAAAGCATATTTCAGCGCAAGCTTTTTCGCTTCTCCCGCTCTTTGTGCTGCCATCAACCCAAGATTACGAAACATTTTTAGCCCCGGAAGATCCTCACTGAATGCCATGTAAAAAACATCCATGCCAGCTTGCATTACTAAATTATCCGGTAAACGTTTACGTTGATAACGTTTTAAAACATCTAAGCTATACCAAGGTTCGATACATTCTCTTGCACGGATCACCACATTAAGCAGCGCATCCACATCACGATAACCTAAATTAACCCCCTGTCCTGCCAATGGATTAATGGTATGAGCCGCATCACCAATCAATGCTAACCCATCAATAACATAACGATTTGCATGATGGCGGGTTAATGGGAATGCTCCCGCTGCAATCGCCGTTACCTTTCCTAAGCGCTCAGGAAACGCTTCAGTGATAGCATCAGTCAATTGTTGCATTGACATTGACTGTAAGCGTCTTATTTTAGCCGGACTGTCATACCAGACCAAAGAGGCCCAATTATCGTATAGTGGTAAAAATGCTCTTGGACCTGATGGGAAGAATTGCTGCCATGTTTTATCTTGCTGAGGCTCGGAAGTTTGAATCGAAATCAACATACATGACTGCCGGTATTGCCAACCACGACTACCGATACCCGCCAGCTTACGCACCTGGGAGTTAGCACCATCAGCCCCGACGACCAACTTAGTCTGCAAGGTTCGATGATCATCAAGTTCGATAACCCACTCTGATTGCCCTTTCGGCTGATAAAGATTCACCAACTGTGCTGGGCAAATCAACTCGAGGTTGCTGTATTTTTTGCATTCACGCCATAACGCTAATTGCAATACGCGGTTTTCCACCATAAAGCCCAGTTCAGGCAGCCCGAGACTATTGGCATCAAAAATAACATTACTGCCAACGTCTTCCCATGTTTCTAATTCGCGATAAGGCGCGCTACGCATGGCCTCTACATGTTGCCATGCGCCAAGTTGTTGTAATAATTCAACGGAGGATCGGCTTATGGCTGAAATACGCACATCAGGTGCACTTTGTGCGTCAAACTCTATCGGTTGCGCTTTTTCAAGTAGCGCAACACGCAACCCTTCTTGGGCGAGGCCCAATGCAGCAGCTGCACCCGTCATTCCCGCACCGACGACTACAGCATCATAAAATTCTGTTAGTTTATTCATCACGTTAGCTACTGTTAACTGTTTGACTGGCATAGTGTACCGAAAATTTATTACGCTCGCAGGGAATATCTACGTTTCAGCGCTAGTCACTGATGCCTCAAATGAATACAATACGCCTTAATCTTTAAATTAATAGGCGAATAGCCTGCCCTTAAATAACACGTAATGGTATTATTTAACCATTCTATTACAGGGTAATACTGGCATTTTTATCATCGTATCATGATGTCCTTAATCAAAATGCAGACAGATTCCCAAAATAAGGCAGGACTTTGGATTTACAACGCCTTTCGGAGTCCATTACTTGCCACTTCGAAAACACCGGATATACGACATGTCGACGAATAAAAAGTTATACATTAAAACTTGGGGTTGCCAGATGAATGAGTATGACTCATCCAAAATGGTTTCTTTATTAGAAAGTACCCACGGATATCAACTCACAGAGGTTGCTGAAGAAGCGGATCTCTTGTTGCTAAATACGTGTTCTATCCGTGAAAAAGCCCAAGAAAAAGTTTTCCATCAACTGGGACGTTGGAAGTTTTTCAAAGATAGAAACCCTGATATTATTATCGGTGTTGGCGGCTGCGTCGCCTCTCAAGAAGGTGATTTCATTCGCCAGCGCGCACCGAGTGTTGATATCGTCTTTGGCCCACAAACGCTACATCGCTTGCCTGAAATGATTAATCAAGTAAAGGGAACCCGCAGCCCTGTTATTGATATCAGTTTCCCTGAAATTGAAAAATTTGACCGCATGCCAGAGCCGCGTGCTGAAGGTCCCACTGCGTTTGTCTCGATTATGGAAGGTTGCAATAAATATTGCACATTCTGCGTGGTTCCTTACACCCGTGGTGAAGAAGTTAGCCGCCCTTGTGATGATATATTATTTGAGATTGCCCAACTTGCGGCGCAAGGGGTACGTGAAGTTAACCTCTTAGGGCAGAACGTGAACTCCTATCGTGGTCTCACTTTTGATGGTGAAATCTGCTCATTTGCCGAATTACTTCGCCTTGTCGCCGCTATCGATGGTATTGACCGTGTACGTTTCACAACTAGCCATCCAATTGATTTCACAGATGATATAATTGAAGCTTACCAAGATACCCCTGAATTGGTTAGCTATTTGCATCTCCCAGTACAAAGTGGCTCTGACCGAATTCTGACCATGATGAAACGGGCACATACCGCACTTGAATATAAAGCCATTATCCGCAAATTACGCGAAGCGCGTCCTGGTATTCTGGTGAGCTCTGACTTCATTGTTGGTTTCCCCGGTGAAACAAATGATGATTTCGAAAAAACCATGAAACTGATTGCAGATGTTAACTTTGATATGAGCTTTAGCTTTGTCTACTCGGCACGCCCGGGGACACCCGCAGCTGACTTACCTGACGATGTTTCTGAAGATGAGAAAAAACAGCGTCTATATTTACTGCAACAACGTATTAATCAGCAAGCTTTGCATTTCAGTCGTACCATGGTAGGAACCGTTCAACGCGTTTTAGTCGAAGGGATTTCACGTAAAAATGTGATGGAAATCTCAGGGCGTACTGAAAATAGCCGTGTTGTAAACTTTGAAGGCTCGCCTGATATGATCGGTAAGTTTGTGGATGTCGAGATTGTTGATGCTTTCACTAACTCTCTACGCGGAAAAATCATTCGTACCGAAGAGCAGATGGGTCTACGTGTTAACGAGTCGCCAGCTTCTGTTATCGCACGTACTCGCAAAGAAGATGAACTTGGGGTTAGTCGTTACCAGCCATAAAAATGGGATACTCAGTGACCGAACAAAAAACATTGCAAATCGCAACACAAGAAATTTTTTTAGAGCCCGCAGATAATCAACGTTTAATGAGTCTTTGTGGGCCATTTGATGACAATATCAAGCAACTTGAACGTCGCCTTGCCGTTGAAATTAATCGTCGTGATAACCGATTCAAATTATCGGGTAAACCGCTTAATGTACAAGCCGCCAGCAAAATTTTGCGTCAGTTGTATGTGGATACCTCACCGATCCGCGGTGTTATTCCTGATATTGACCCAGAGAATATTCATTTGGCTATTTTAGACAGTCGTGTATTAGAACAAGCAGCTGATAGCGTCCCTGACTACGGCAAAGCGGTGAATATCAAGACTAAACGTGGTGTCATCAAGCCTCGCACGCCAAATCAAGCGCAATATATTGCCAATATTCTTGACCATGATATTACCTTTGGAATTGGTCCTGCTGGAACGGGGAAAACCTATCTCGCGGTTGCAGCGGCAGTTGACGCTTTAGAGCGCCAAGAAGTTCGCCGCATCATGCTTACCCGCCCTGCAGTTGAAGCGGGTGAAAAATTAGGTTTTTTACCTGGTGATTTAAGCCAAAAAGTTGATCCTTATCTGCGCCCACTTTATGACGCGCTCTTTGAGATGCTTGGCTTTGAAAAGGTCGAAAAATTAATCGAGCGCAATGTTATCGAAGTTGCGCCGTTGGCTTATATGCGCGGTCGTACACTAAATGACGCCTTTATCATTTTAGATGAAAGCCAAAACACCACCATCGAACAAATGAAAATGTTCTTAACCCGTATTGGCTTTAATTCCAAAGCGGTTGTGACGGGGGATATCACGCAAGTTGACTTACCTCGTGGCAGCAAATCCGGCTTAAGACACGCCATTGAAGTACTTTCAAATGTTGATGACTTGAGCTTTAACTTCTTCCACAGTGAAGACGTTGTACGCCACCCTGTTGTTGCTAAAGTCGTCATCGCTTATGAAGCATGGGAAGAACAAGACAATAAACGTCGTCAGCAACTTAGGGAAGAAAAAGAACAACAAAAAGATTTTGAAAGGCAGGAAAACAATTAAATGAGTAATGTCATTCTTGATTTACAAATTGCATGTGATAATGCAGAAGGCCTACCTTCTGAAGCCCTATTTCAACGTTGGTTGGATCAGGTGCTACCTAAATTTCAAGCAGAAAGTGAAGTCACCATCCGCCTTGTTGATGAAGCCGAAAGTCACGATTTAAACCTGACTTATCGGGGAAAAGATAAGCCGACAAACGTGCTTTCTTTCCCTTTTGAGGCCCCCCCTGAAATTGAGCTACCTTTACTGGGTGATTTAATTATCTGCCGTCAGGTTGTCGAACAAGAAGCCATTGAACAACAAAAAAGTGCTGAAGAACATTGGGCACATATGGTGATTCACGGTTGTTTGCATTTACTTGGTTATGATCATATCGAAGATGATGAAGCCGAAGAAATGGAAGCCTTAGAAACTGAAATCTTAGCTGAATTAGGTTACGCCGACCCCTATCTTGCAGAAAAAGAGTGACCTAACTATAATTTTCCAAGCGCCATTTTAAAAGAAAGCATTATTTTACAAAAAACTGACTGTAATTATCATGATAAACAGTCAGTTTTATGCTAAAAAGAATTGAATAAACTGTTTTATTAACTAACCTATATTCTAAGTACTTTGAAGCACGAGTTGCCGAGAGCAGCCAACAACGCTGTGGTTCGAAACATGACGAGTAATACTCTAAATAATTCGAATTACAGCTAGGCGGCCAACGAGGATATCCCGATGAGCATATACAAATATGCGATTCGGGTGGCCGAGAGCAGCCAACAACGCTGTGGTTCGAAGTATGACGAGTATAAACTGAGGAATAAGAAATTAACCGCCATGAGCGACGATAACCCTTCGAGTAGCGACAACCCTGGCCCTAAAAAAGGGTTCTTTGCACTTTTAAATCACCTTTTTCATGGTGAACCTAAAAATCGTGATGATTTAGTCGAATTAATTCGCGACTCTGAACAAAACGATTTAATCGACCCTGATACCCGAGAAATGCTTGAGGGGGTAATGGATATCGCAGATCAGCGTGTACGTGACATTATGATCCCGCGTTCTCAAATTGTTACCTTAAAGCGTAATCAAACCCTCGATGAGTGCCTCGATGTTATCATCGATTCGGCACATTCACGCTTTCCGGTTATCAGTGAAGATAAAGACCATATTGAAGGGCTATTAATGGCAAAAGATTTATTGCCATTTATGCGTACCGATGCAGAACCTTTCAGTATTGATAAAGTGTTACGCCAAGCCGTTGTGGTTCCTGAAAGCAAAAGAGTGGACAGATTACTCAAAGAGTTCCGCTCTCAGCGTTACCATATGGCGATTGTTATCGATGAGTTTGGTGGTGTTTCCGGCCTCGTAACCATTGAAGATATTTTAGAGTTAATTGTGGGTGAAATTGAAGATGAATACGACGATCAAGATGATGTCGATGTTCGCCAATTAAGCCGACATTCATACTCCGTCAGAGCCCTGACACAGATCGAAGACTTCAATGATGCATTTGGTACCCATTATAGTGATGACGAAGTAGATACTGTCGGCGGCTTGGTGATGCAAGCATTCGGCCATTTACCTTCTCGTGGTGAAACAATTACAATAGATAACTATCAATTTAAAGTTGCTATGGCTGACAGTCGTCGGATCCTTCTACTCCATGTAAAAATCCCTGACGATGCGCCTGTTCCTACTTTGGAAGAAGAACAGACTTAATGAATTCACCATCCATTTTTCAAAGCCAGTGGTTTAGACTGCTGCTGGCTTTACTCTTTGGAGCCAGTGGTACACTGGCTTTTTCGCCTTTTGACATCTGGCCTGCCGCATTACTGAGTATTTTATTCCTCCAATTACTCACCATCAATCGAAACACCAAACAATCTTTTGCTATTGCATTTGCATGGGGATTTGGTTTATTCGGCAGTGGTGTCAATTGGGTTTACGTCAGTATTGCAGACTTCGGCGGTATGCCTGAAGCCGTCAATGTATTTATTGTTATCTTACTTGCTGCCTATTTAGCCCTCTACCCTGGGCTCTTTGGCGCGCTGCTTGCCCGCTTTACACCAAAAGCTAACATCTGGCGGTTTGTATTTGCAGCGCCTGCATTCTGGCAACTGACTGAATTTCTACGTGGATGGGTATTAACTGGCTTCCCTTGGTTACAGTTTGGCTACAGCCAAATTGATGGGCCAATGAACGCTTTGGCACCAATATTTGGTGTCGAAATGATAACACTACTGTTATTTTGTATAAGTGGATTGATTGCACTTGCCATCGTTCGCCGCAGCTTTATCGCTCTGGCCGCCGCCGCTATATTGCTATTTTCACCTTTACTGCTTAAAAGCATCCAATGGTTCACCCCCCTTGAGTCAGACAAAATACAAGTCGCCTTAGTACAGGGAAATATTCCACAATCAATGAAGTGGGAAGCTGGGTTTTTACAACAAACCAAAGATACCTATATGGCGCTTTCAAGGCCGTATATTGGCAAAGCATCATTAATTATTTGGCCTGAATCAGCAGTACCTTCTGTGGAGTTAGATAACCAAGTTTGGCTTAAATCTCTCGACAAATTGCTTTCAGATACCAATACTAAATTGATTACTGGCATTGTTGATGCTAGGCCTATAGACGGTGAATATGAATTCTATAACACCATTATTGTGTTAGGGGATGAAAAACCGTATCTCTATCCGTCTAAAAACCGTTATAACAAACACCATTTAGTCCCATTTGGTGAATTTGTTCCTTTAGAAGATATCCTAAGACCTATTGCCCCTTTCTTTAATTTACCCATGTCAAGTTTCAGCCGTGGTGATTACCAACAAGCCCAGCTTGCCGTTGGGAACATTCATTTAACGGCTGCAATTTGCTATGAAATTATTTTAGGCTCTCAAGTTCGGGATAATTTCAAACCTGATACTAACTACTTGTTGACGGTGTCTAACGATGCATGGTTTGGGCAATCTATCGGTCCATGGCAACACTTTCAAATGGCACGAATGCGTTCCCTTGAACTCGGACGCCCTTTACTGCGTTCAACCAATAATGGCGTCACGGCTGTTATTCGAGCCGATGGTACGGTACAAGATATTTTGCCTCAGTTTAAAGCCGCAACGCTGGCGACAGAGGTAACACCAACGACTGGGTTAACCCCTTACGCTCGTTGGAGCAATTATCCTATGTGGGGAATGGTTATTGTGCTTGGTTTAATAGGGTTTATATTTAATCGACGCCAAAAATACTAATTTTTTACCAAAATATTAATGAAGACCTCGATTGTTATCATTGACACAATCGAGGTTTTTTTTATGACTATTGCAATAATTAAATTAGCCAATAAGCCGCCCTTGTACATTTGCTATCTCGATTGAAGCAATGCAACCGGCATTAAAAAGAAGGAAATCATCTTCAATACCATCGGAAAAAATCACGCTATTTTCTGGCATTAAAGATTCTAATAATAATGGTGTATTTTTTTCTATCGAACCAAAAACTAAATTTACGCCGGTGGTTTTACTCAAAAAAGGCTCTCGGACACTAAACTGTAGTCGATTTTCTCCCCAACCAAACCCTTGCGATAGTGGATGTTTATTTGCCCCTGAAATCGCTTGAGCACCTGCTAAAATAGATTGAAACCAACCGGTTGAACCTAACCCTGTCGAGACAATGATGCCCGATGATGATTGAACTTCTTGCTGCCCATTCCATTTCACGGCATAACGCGCTGATGTATGACTTTTGGGTCCAATAAACAAGTCATTTACTGCGAGTATTGATTGCCCATCATTCGTCGTTGCTTGGGCAAAAGTGACTGATTTATGCGTGACCTTATTTTTTAGTGTATTAGAGACAATCTCATGTAACTGCCCTATTTCAAAGGGCAATAATTTACCATCCCAACGTGTGGGATCCGGATTTATCGCTATAACGGGTTGACCGTTTAAATATTTAAGGGTATTTGCGACCAAACCATCCTGCCCGATCACAATGACAATATCTCGTGATGAAAACTGGTAGCTCGGTAATAATTTTCTTTCTAATAATTGAAAACGACCTAATAATTTAAGTATTGATTCAGCCTGAGTTAACTGTCTCTGATAATTATCATGCTCTTCAAGATAATCATTCACCTCCACATTATTATGTTCAAGGTAAAACTTAGCTTGTGGCCAAGTATTAAACCGCTCAATCAGTTCTTGTAAACGTGTTTTCCTCATCACTAACACAAAACGTACATCCGCTGATCCGCTCATGATTTTTGCCCTTTCTTCATTAACTGACCGAATAAATCAGGGGAAATATTTAATTCGCCAATTTTTCCTGCATTTTGCGCTAAAGATTCGAATGCCATTGCCATCAATTGCTCTGGATTCATTTTTGCCAACGCCATTGCTTTTAGATTTTCAACGGGTAAGTGGCTATAAGCTTTCATTTTTGATTCAATTGAATAAGCGTCTGCATCAGATTGAATTCTTTGGTTTTCAACACTTAGCGCGACTAACTCATTACGCTTCGCTTCCGAATGCACCTGTGCAACTAATTCTTCTTGCTCAATTTCAGCCTTTTCACGTAACAAAGTACGTTCATTATCGAGACGAGCCTCTGCAATTTGCTGCTGTTTGGCTTGCACGGATAAATCTGTTTCTAATTCAGCTTCTTTAATTGTTCTTTCTTGCTCTACTGAAAATTTGCGTCTTGCATAGATGGCATCGTCTGCTTCTTTAAGAATCGATTCTCTCGCTTGCGCTTCTAATGCTTTTAACGTCTCTGGTGATGGCGTAATCGCCGCAATTGAAACATCTAAAATTTGAATACCGAGTGAATCGACTGAGGAATGATCAGTAAGTTGCTTCGTCACCAGACTGACTAATGATTGGCTCATCAACAATGCATCACGTAGAGATGTACTTTGAATTTTGGCTTGGATCAGCGTTTGAGCCGTGCGCACTACCCGATCACTTAACTTCAACGGATCCTCGGATGCATAAGATTTACCATCTTTCGTTAGATTGAAATTTAAAACATCTGCCGTTTTCTCCGGTGATTTCACCTGAAACGAAATTTGTCCTTGAATACGCAAACTTTGGAAGTCCGCTGTTTGTAAATTAAAAATAAACGGTGCTTCTTGTGCATTCAAGGGTAAAGCGGCGATAGATGTGGTATCTGAGTTGTACCAAAAGCTGATCCCTTTACCTTGTTTACGTACTGAACCATTCACGGATTGAATAACGAATGTTGATGAATCTGATTTGAAATATTTAAAGTTAAACATATGTAGCTCCTATTAATGTCTTAATGACAGTAATTAATTATTGTCTTATAGACACTAACAAGTCAAGACATAAATGTCTTAATGACAATAAGTATTTTTTAACGTATGATTTCATCATTGGTCATTAACCTTGGTTTAAATGCTAACACGATGAATGAAAAAGATTTTTTAGAAAATTATAATCGAAATGATTATTTATCCCCTTTAATTAGCGTCGATACTGTTTTATTCACATACCATGAAAATACACTAAAAGTACTTTTAGTTGAGCGAGCGAACCATCCCGAAAAAGGCAAATGGGGACTTCCGGGAGGCTTTATTGATGAAAGCTGTGATAACACGCTGGAAGATACCGTTTTACGCAAGCTAAAAGAGAAGACGGGCGTGATCCCTCCTTATATTGAGCAGCTTTGTACAGTAGGGGGTCAGCAACGAGATAAACGTGGGTGGTCTGTCACCGTTTGTTATACCGCACTCATCGCGCACCAATCTTGTGAAGCGCATATTGATAGTGTGGATTCAGTGCGATGGGTTTCTATTGATGAAATTGAAAGTATGTCGCTTGCCTTTGATCATAGAGAACTTTACCAGCAAGCACATGAACGTTTAAGACAGAAATCGCTATATTCCATCGTACCCGGCTTTGCGTTGCCTGATGTATTTACTTTGTCGGAATTGCAGCATGTGCATGAAGTGTTAATTGGCAAGTCGATACAAAATAAATCCTTCAGACGCCGTTTAGAACAAGCAGATTTATTGATTGATACGGGAGAAAAACGTCACGAACGTGGCAGACCGGCAAATCTGTATCGACTAAAATCACAATCTGCTGACTATCGTTTTATTCGAAATTTAGAATTTTAAGCTCGGTGATTGCCCCATGGATCAGAGTCTGGATAATCAGGCTCATCCATCTCATCGTCACTGAATGAATCTAAATATAGCACTTCTACCTCAGCGCGGGCCCAAGGTGTTCTACGCAAGAATTTTAAACTCGATTTAACACTAGGATCGCTTTTAAAACAATTGATCTTGATAAGGTTACTTAACTTATTCCAACCATATTTGGCAACCAATGCGTTAATCTGCATTTCAAGTGTCACACCATGTAATGGGTCTTTAGAATTGTGTGCTGTCATGGTCTATCCTGTTAAGTACCGCAAAAAATTATGGAGAAGGTAACCAATCAACATAATGCATGCAAGTAAAAAATAGGAAATTAATGCGTTAAAACGCGAGCCGATATTCAACAACTGCGTTTTAACCATTATTCTCTTTAAAACGAAGCTAACCACAAACGCGTTTTTAGCCCCAAATAGCTTGTCCATCCTGTCGTAAAACTCACTAACTCGCCTTTATCAATAATCATAAATGTGGGTGTAGCGCTCACGCCTACAATATTGGCAAGCTGCCCATTGATGTCATTAATAACAGGAAATTCTAATTCCTTCTTTTCCATTCCAGTAAGCAGACGCGATGTTTCACCTGATCGTATTGCGATGGAGATAACAGGTACTCCCGACTTAGATAAATCAGAGACTGTGGGTGATGTTATTTTACAGACCCCACACCATGTCGCCCAAAAATAAACTAAGATCGGCTGTTCTTTACTAAGTTCTGCTAATGAAATTGTTTCGCCATTAGCCAGTGCCTGCGATTCCAACAATACCGGAGCTAAGCTTTGTGGCTTACGCCAAAGGTCCATCACCGTAAAAGCAACAAATAAAATAATTGCCAATACAATAAGTTCTTTAGACCACTTTTTTAATCTAGTCATAGTGTTTAACCCAAATCATAAACACACGCCGAAAATCTATTCTCTAAATATTTCGCGTTACAGCCCGAAAATACGTCAAAAAATTATTCTCTAAATAGTTCGCGTTACAGCCCGAAATACGACAAAAAATTATTCTCTAAATAGTTCGCGTTGTGGCTAGGCGGCAAAACAAGGTTATCTTGGGGAGCATACAAAAGTATGTGACCCGAGTAACCGAGTGAAGCCAACACTGCCACAGCGTGAAATATGACGAGAATTTATTTGAGCTTGGCGAGCTGATCTTTAACTATTGCCTCAAACTGCTGAGCATCAATCGCGCCGGGGATCAACTCATCGCCGACAAGTGTAGCTGGCGTGCCATTCACACCCAACTTTTCCGCTAACATCATATTTGTGCGGATACCTTCACGACTTTTGTCACTGGCTTTAAGTTTCTCATTGCCTGTTGCTTTAAGCGCTTCTTTAATGTTTGCATCCGTTAGCATGCCTTGCTTTTGCATAAATTTATGATGTAAGGCCTCGAAGGCTTTTGGATCTTCTTGCCACAGCGTCATCACTAGTTGTGATGAGTCTAATGACGTTTGGCCTTTGAAAGGTAAGTATTTGATAACAACCGCGACATCTGGATTATTTTTCACTAACTCAACCAGTTGCGGATCAAAACGCTTACAGAACGGGCAGTTAAAATCAGTAAAGCTAACTAAAACCAGTTTTGCATCTTTTGCGCCAATGCGTGGGCTAGTGGGATCATTATACAGTGCGTTATGCTCTGCTTTTAATGTCTCTTGCATCTGTGCTTGTTGCTTTTCACCTTGTTTTGCTTGCAAAGCAACAATCGCTTCTTCAAGAATTTCAGGATTTTCAACCAGCGTATCACGCACTAGTTTACGGACTTGTGCTTCTTGATCTGCGGTTAATGGAGCCGCATGTGCCGTTGCACCCAGCATTAGCGATGAGAATAGAACAGCTAAAATTGTTTTTTTCATTTTTCGGCTCCTTTGGCCTCTTTCATAATTGATAATAGTGATTCACGATCAAGTATCGTTGACAGTATTTTCCCCTCTGCCAAGTTAGGGCCATAAATTTGGTTAAATGGAACCGCGACTTGTCCACGTTGTTGCAAAAAGGCGGTAATTTCTGGAGAAGGTTTCGTCCAATCGCCTCTTAATGCCACAACATCAGGTTCACTTAATGTTTGCTGTATTTCATCTCTCAACAAGACATTATATTTATTCGCTTTACAGGTTACGCACCATTCTGCGGTTACATCAATAAATACCCGCTTATTTTGTGAAAGTGCTTGCGTGATTGCTTGCTCAGTTAAAGGCTGCCAATCAACACTGTCTTTCACCAATGTGTGGCTGCCTCCATTTTGATCAAGCGCCATCCAGCTAAATCCACCCGCAAGGATCGCAAAGAGAATAAACGGCAGTATTGTTTTAGCTATTCCATTGTTTTTTAATAGAAAAACAACAAGTAACAATAGGAAGATAACTGCAATAATAATAGAGTAAGTGGCGCCAAAGTGGGGGATCAATAAACTAATTAACCACAAACTCGATACCAGCATCATCATGCCAAGTACGGCACGAAGTTTGCTCATCCAAGCACCCGGTTTTGGTAATAACTTGGCGATGGCTGGAAATGCGGCTATCAGTAACCAAGGCAGGCTCATACCGACACCTAAAGCCGTAAAGATAAGCCATAGCTGTTCCATTGGTGCAGCAAGCGCAAATGCCACTGCAGTGCCCAGAAAAGGTGCAGAACAAGGCGTCGCTAATAACGTTGCAAAGACGCCTTGCCAAAAGTGCCCACTATTACTATGGCCACCCGCTGTCGCTAAACGTGTATTAGCTTTGCTGCCAAGGTTGATTTCAAAAAGACCAAATAAGTTTGCGGTAAACAATGCAGTCACAAGCACCATAAAGCCGATAAACCACGGATTTTGGAATTGAATTCCCCAGCCCACCACTTGCTGACCGACTCGCAGCAAAGTCATTAGCAATGCCAATAACCAGAAAGAAACTAAGATACCGGATGATGATAATAAAAATTGGCGGCGGATCGTTTTTTGTTCACCTTGCGGCACCATCAATACCGAGCCAAGTTTCATGGCTAAAACAGGCAAAACACACGGCATTAGGTTTAAAATCAGTCCACCTAATAATGCGAATGATATTATTTGCCATAATGGGATGGCTAACCCAGCACTGCTTTGTATTATCGAGCCAGTAAATGGTGAAACTTCGCTGCTAACTTGCTGAGAAATATCACCATCAGTGACAACAAAAGAGACCGTTTTACCGGTTAAATCCGGTGCTTCACCGCCCCAGTCATCACCCACATCAATCGTTGCTGTTAGGTTATTTCCAGACACATCAATTTTGGGTACGCCAAATGCAGCACCTTCAATCGCATCGGTAAATAGATTCGGTTTTCCCCATTCACTACCTGCCGTTTTCTGTAGTTCAACGACCAATTTATCGCCAGAGAAACCAACTTTTGTTTGTTCAACTAAGCCACTCGTTGGCGGAACACCGCCTTTAGCTTGGTTAAAAGCCCAACTAAAATCAGCAGGCGCTGGCTCTGTTAAATCTAACTCAAACGGGTAGTCAGTAAGGATACAAACATTGCTACAAGTAGACAGTGTTAAAACACCCGATAATTTATCAAGTTTTTCATCACTGGTTACCGTAATCGGAAAAACGATATCCCCCATGTAACCTTGTGTTGAAATACCGGCAACATCAAAGCGCCCTGGTGCTGGCCACTGCCAGTCAACGGAATTAACTGGGCTTTCCCAATTAATTGCAGGAGCAACCCCACCTTCTCCCGGTGATCGCCAATAGGTTTTCCACCCTTCTTCCAATTTAACATCTAATAAAATGTTAACTTTACCGTTTTCTTGTGCAGAGCTAAGTAAACGTACTTCTGCATGTCTTGGGCTGTTATCGTTCATCCAACCCGTTTTGGCAGGCTGTAACCACCCCGTATCGGCAGCCTGAAGGCTACTCGAAAATAGAGCAAATAATATAAATAATGAATTAATAAAAAAACGCATGGTTCCTCCAGAATAAATGACACCAACGAACTAAAAATCGTGGTGTTCTAATTCCGAAGATTACAGAACTGTAAGTGGAGCCTGACTTTAGGAGGGGCATGTTTCTCTTCACGGTTTGCTCTATATATAAAGAGGTTAGTGCAAAAAACAGCGAGTACAGCCAAAGAAAGAAACACAAAGAAAAACGGTTCAATAACAACAGGTATCAGTGTTAATAAAGACTTGGCACTGAGCTCACAGGTTGAAAGGTTTGAGTCGCTATCTTTTTGCTGTTCAGTATAGGAAAACAGAGATTCAGGATTAGAGTGTAACTGTGTAACGGAATGCGGAACTAAAAAATGGGCGAATAGACGCTCTCCGAGGGCTCTTTGATTCATACAAACCAATACCATCAGACAGGCGAGTATCACTAATCCATTGCCTAATTTTAAATGCCTATTCATTTATGTCTCAGATCATCATCCTAAAACCACACCAGTGAACCGCTTTCGGCCTGTGTACGTTGTTTATCTATACCCAAAATAATTCAAGGGAAATGTCGTCGCGACCTCAGTGATGCATAAGCGTGTGATTCGACGAGTTAAGTGACGTTAACAACCCGATAAAGTGATGAATGACGAGTATATAAGCCAAATAAAGATCACATCTTACACAGCAAAACATTCGGTACAAGTAGCAACGGCTAACCTTACAAACATTACCATTCATTTATCACATTTAAACTCATCCTTATCTGAAACTAGGCACAAAAATTGCAACATCTGTGGTTGAGAATCCTAAATGAGGATGATTTGCACCCAGACAGTGCGCGATTATCGATTTTAGGCAACTATTCACCATATTAGTGCAGTAATTCAAGAACAGCCCAAATAATATGCGAGATAGCTCCCGATTTTGAAACAATTCATTTTCATTAGTTAACAATTTTAATTACTTTTTAACAATAATAAAACATATAGCTAATGATCGCGGCATTGATGAAATCTGCGAAACATCAGCAAGCACAACACAATAAAACCAAAATAATTCGAGTTACAGGTCGCTGAACGTAGTCAACATCCCTGCAACTTGAAGTATGAGGGTTATACACCGATGTTCTAAAGGAGCTGTAATTATGCGTATAAGTAAGCTTGCATTATCGATGATGATTCTAGGTGCTACCTGTGCAGTTCAAGCAGAAGAGTTAAATGGCACTCTGAAAAAAATTAAAGACAATGGTGTGATTGTTGTTGGTCACCGTGAATCTTCTGTCCCATTCTCTTACTATGATAACAGCCAAAAAGTTGTTGGTTATTCACAAGATTATTCAAACGAAATCGTCGATGCAGTGAAAAAGAAACTCAACATGCCTGATCTTGAGGTAAAACTTATCCCCATTACATCACAAAATCGTATTCCACTTCTCCAAAATGGCACATTTGATTTCGAATGTGGTTCAACGACCAATAATTTAGAAAGACAAAAACAAGCCGCTTTCTCTAATACTATCTTCGTTGTCGGAACACGTTTGCTGACGAAAGGTGATTCTGGCGTGAAAGACTTCGCCGATCTTGCAGGTAAAAACGTGGTTGTCACTTCGGGAACAACCTCTGAAATTCTGCTTAATCAGTTAAATGATGAGAAAAACATGAAAATGCGCATTATCAGTGCAAAAGATCATGGTGACTCATTCCGCACACTAGAATCAGGCCGAGCAGTTGCCTTTATGATGGATGACGCACTTCTTGCTGGTGAGCGTGCTAAAGCCAAAAAACCGACTATTTGGGAAATCGTGGGCAAACCACAAACAGAAGAAGCATACGGATGTATGCTGCGTAAAGATGACCCTCAATTTAAAGCGCTCGTCGATGACACAATTGCTAAAGCACAAACATCTGGCGTAGCTGAAAAATCCTTTGATCGTTGGTTTAACCAACCTATCCCACCTAAAAACCTGAACCTGAAATTTACGTTGTCTGATGAAATGAAAGCATTATACAAATCACCTAACGATAAAGCATTGAACTAATAAAAAGACAAACAGGGTGTTACTGGAAGTAAGAATTGCAAGGCGGTCGTTCCCCGCCTTGCATCCTCTTCCCAGTTTTCGGGACAATGTTGTTGCCCACAGGAAGTCATATTATGTCTATAAATTGGAATTGGGGAATATTCCTACAGGAAGCCCCGTTTGGGAATACCACCTATTTAGGGTGGTTAATATCTGGCCTTGAAGTCACGGTTACATTATCCATTTGCGCATGGATCATCGCTTTCTTAGTCGGCTCATTTTTCGGTATTTTACGCACTGTTCCTAACCGCTTTTTAGCTTTTTTAGGCACAGCCTATGTCGAACTTTTTCGTAATGTCCCACTCATTGTTCAATTCTTCACTTGGTACTTAGTGGTTCCTGAGCTGCTGCCTAAATCTATAGGTGATTGGTTTAAAATGGAGTTAGATCCAAATTACCAATTCTTCATTTCTTCGATGCTTTGCCTTGGTCTATTTACCGCAGCTCGAATGACAGAGCAAGTTCGTGCCGCAATCCAATCACTGCCTAGAGGACAAAAAAGTGCGGCTTTAGCCATGGGATTAACGTTACCGCAATCTTACCGTTACGTTTTATTGCCAAATGCTTATCGTGTCATTTTGCCACCAATGACCTCGGAAATGCTTAACTTAGTCAAAAACTCGGCTATCGCATCAACCATTGGGTTGGTTGACATGGCAGCACAAGCTGGAAAGCTGCTTGATTACTCGGCTCACGCTTGGGAATCGTTCACGGCAATTACATTAGGCTATGTCGGTATCAACGTGATTATTATGATATTGATGACCCTGCTTGAGCGTAAAGTTCGCTTACCTGGCACACTGGGAGGGCGATAAGATGATTTATGATTTTGACTGGAGTTCCATAGCACCGAGTATGCCATTTTTGATTGATGGCTTCATCGTTACAGCAAAAATCACGGTCACAGCCATTGTGGTGGGCATTTTGTGGGGAACCGTACTTGCTGTTATGCGTTTGTCTTCATTCGCACCGATCCGCTGGTTTGCGGTGCTATACGTCAATACTTTCCGCTCAATCCCCCTCGTCATGGTATTGCTGTGGTTCTATTTGATTGTGCCTACCTTATTACAAAATGTTCTAGGCTTATCACCAAAAAATGATATTCGTTTGATTTCTGCAATGATAGCCTTTTCATTGTTTGAAGCGGCTTATTACTCAGAAATTATCCGAGCAGGCATTCAAAGTATCTCCCGAGGCCAAGCCTCTGCGGCGCTAGCGCTCGGTATGACGCATATGCAGACCATGAGACTCATTGTGTTACCACAAGCATTCAAAGCGATGGTTCCATTATTGCTAACGCAAGGTATTGTGTTATTTCAGGATTCCTCACTTGTCTACGTACTGAGTCTGACCGACTTTTTCCGCACCGCAACCAACATTGGTGAGCGTGATGGTACGCAAGTAGAGATGGTGCTGTTTGCAGGTCTGGTGTACTTTATTATTAGTTTTGGCACTTCTATGCTAGTGAATTATCTTAAGAAAAGGACTGTTTCATGATAACCCTGAAGAATGTATCTAAATGGTATGGCCAATTTCAGGTACTCACCGATTGCACAACTGAAGTCAAAAAAGGCGAAGTTGTAGTGGTCTGTGGGCCTTCTGGTTCTGGTAAATCCACATTAATAAAAACAGTGAATGGTTTGGAACCTATTCAGCAGGGTGAGATTTTTGTCAATGATATTCAGGTCAATAACAAAAAAACTGACCTCGCTAAACTACGTTCTAAAGTCGGCATGGTGTTTCAACACTTTGAGCTATTCCCTCACCTCTCAATCATTGAGAATTTAACGCTAGCACAAGTTAAAGTATTAAATAGGGATAAAAAAGAAGCTGAAGCTAAAGCACTAAAACTATTAGAGCGTGTAGGTTTATCTAACCATGCGAATAAATTTCCAGCTCAACTTTCAGGCGGGCAACAACAGCGCGTTGCGATTGCGCGAGCATTATGCATGGATCCTATCGCCATGTTATTTGATGAACCCACATCAGCACTCGACCCTGAGATGATCAACGAAGTGCTTGATGTTATGGTTGAGCTTGCCAATGAAGGCATGACCATGATGGTGGTAACCCATGAAATGGGCTTCGCTAAAAAAGTGGCCAACCGTGTTATTTTTATGGATGAAGGCAAAATTGTTGAAGACAGTAAAAAAGAAGACTTTTTTGCTAATCCTCAAACTGACCGCGCCAAAGATTTCCTCGCTAAAATTCTGCATTAATTTAACTCAGTCACCGCTCTGCTTGCAGGAAGCCCGAAAGGGCTTCACTGCTTCAATGACATCATCCCGCCTATTATCTGGCTTTTGATCGATAAATTTTTTTGAAAATGAAAATATGGAGAGCAATGTTGCTTAAGGCTTGTTGTTGTTAGGCATGATCCGTTATGCTATAGCGATCTAAGTTAAAGAAAAACATTCACGCATTACTTATTCCATAGGATTATCGGTGCCATGCAAGAACAATATCGTCCAGAAGATATAGAGCCTAAAGTACAGCGTCACTGGGATGAAAAAGAAACATTCAAAGTGATAGAAGACAACAGCAAAGAAAAATACTACTGCCTGTCCATGCTACCTTACCCTTCTGGTCGACTTCACATGGGCCATGTGCGTAACTACACCATTGGTGACGTAATCTCTCGTTACCAACGTATGTTGGGGAAAAACGTTCTCCAACCTATTGGTTGGGATGCGTTTGGCCTACCCGCTGAAGGCGCAGCAGTTAAAAACAATACCGCCCCAGCACCTTGGACCTATGCCAATATCGATTACATGAAAGGTCAGCTCAAAATGCTGGGCTTTGGTTATGATTGGGACCGCGAAGTCACCACTTGTACCCCTGAGTACTATCGCTGGGAACAATGGTTTTTCACTAAATTATATGAAAAAGGTTTAGTGTATAAAAAAACCTCTGCAGTTAACTGGTGCCCACATGATTTAACCGTGCTGGCTAATGAACAAGTGGTAGATGGTTGCTGCTGGCGCTGTGATACTCCTGTTGAACGTAAAGAAATCCCGCAGTGGTTTATTAAAATCACTGACTATGCAGAGGAGTTGCTGAACGACCTCGATAAACTGGAAGATTGGCCAGAGCAAGTTAAGACCATGCAGCGCAACTGGATTGGTCGCTCAGAAGGAACGGAAATTACCTTTAATGTGGCAGATCGTGATGAAACATTAACGGTTTACACCACTCGCCCAGATACTTTTATGGGTGCAACTTATGTTGCTGTTGCCGCTGGCCATCCTCTGGCAAAAGAAGCTGCCACGAATAACCCAGAACTCGCGCAATTTATCGATGAATGCCGTAACACCAAAACCGCCGAAGCTGAAATGGCAACGATGGATAAAAAAGGTATGGCGACCGGTATTTATGTTATCCATCCACTCACACAAGAAAAACTGCCAATCTGGGTAGCTAACTTTGTTTTGATGGAATATGGAACAGGCGCTGTGATGGCAGTTCCAGCACATGACCAGCGTGACTGGGAGTTTGCACACAAATACAATTTACCGATTAAAGCCGTCATTGCAAATGCTGAAGGTAATGAACCAGACCTGTCAGAAGGCGCCATGACTGAAAAAAATTCACTGATTAATTCAGGTGAATTTAACGGTCTCGATAACGAAGCAGGCTTTAATGCTATTTCAGACAAACTGGTTGCTGTTGGTGCGGGTAAACGTAAAGTTAACTACCGCCTACGTGACTGGGGTGTTTCACGCCAACGTTATTGGGGCGCACCAATCCCAATGGCAACTCTCGAAGATGGCACCGTTGTTCCTATTCCAGAAGACCAACTTCCGGTTATTTTACCAGAAGATGTGGTTATGAATGGGATCACCAGCCCAATAAAAGCCGATCCTGAGTGGGCAAAAATGACCATTAATGGTCAGCCAGCACTGCGTGAAACCGATACCTTTGATACCTTCATGGAATCTTCTTGGTATTACGCACGTTACACTTGCCCTCAACATCAAGAAGGCATGTTAGATCCAACGGCTGCAAACTATTGGTTACCCGTGGATCAATACATTGGCGGTATCGAGCACGCCATCATGCACTTGATGTATTTCCGTTTCTTCCACAAATTAATGCGTGATGCTGGACTCGTCAACTCAGATGAACCTGCAAAACGCTTGCTGTGCCAAGGTATGGTTCTGGCTGATGCTTTCTATTATATCGGCAATGATGGTCAGCGCGTTTGGATTTCGCCTGCCGATGCAATTGTTGAACGCGATGAAAAGAATCGTATTATCAAAGCCGTAGACAGTGAAGGTCATGAACTGACCTATACTGGCATGAGCAAAATGTCTAAATCCAAAAACAACGGTATTGACCCACAATTGATGGTTGATAAATACGGTGCTGATACCGTTCGTTTGTTTATGATGTTTGCTGCACCACCAGAGCTTACCCTCGAATGGCAAGAATCAAGCGTTGAAGGCGCAAACCGCTTTGTACGTCGTGTATGGCGTTTAGTGCATGAGCACTCACAAAAAGGGGCAACTCAACCCCTAGATATCAATGCATTAACGGCTGAGCAAAAAGATTTACGTCGTGATTTACATAAAACGATTGCTAAAGTGACTGATGATGTTGGTCGCCGCTACGCATTCAATACAGCTATTGCTGCTGTTATGGAATTCATGAATAAATTAGTTCGTGCACCACAAGAAACTGAGCAAGATCGTGCGTTAGTTCAAGAATCTCTTGAGGCGATCACACTGATGTTGTCTCCAATTATTCCTCATGCTTGCTTCGAAATGTGGCAAGCGTTGGGTCATAATGAAGACATCGACTTTGCTAGCTGGCCTGTTGCTGACGAAAAAGCCATGATTGATGACACCAAACTCGTTGTTGTTCAAGTTAATGGTAAAGTTCGTGGTCGTATTACCGTTCCCGCAGATGCCAACCAAGAATTTGTTCTTGATATGGCGAAGCAAGAAATCAGTGTGGCAAAATATCTTGAAGACGTTGCTATCCGCAAAGTCATTTATGTCCCAGGTAAATTGCTGAACTTAGTGGTTGGCTGATAAGGAGGCCAGGTGCGTTATTTGATAACTTTATTTTTAAGCCTTGCGGTGCTCGTCACCGCAGGCTGCGGTTTTCGCCTTCAAGGAACAACACAAATTCCTGATGAATTGAAAACATTGCAGCTAAGTTCAAATGATCCTTACAGCTACCTCACTCGAGCGCTAAGGGGACAACTCAGGCTCAATAATGTCACCATCCTTGAGTCTGGGGATGCGAGTGTGCCGATTTTGAAAATTATCAGTTCATCTGAAAAAACAGAAACTGTGTCAATTTATCAAGATGGTAAAGCCGCTGAGAAACAGTTGACCTTTGTCATGAATGCACAAGTATTGATGCCAGATGGCGCTATCTATCCTTTGCAAAGCCAAGTTGAGAAAGTGTTTTTTGATAATCCATTGGAAGCACTGGCAAAAGATGCTGAAAATGAGTTAGTTAAGCAAGAAATGCAAGAACAAGCAGCGCGTATTTTAGTACGTAAATTACTGCTTGTTCATACGGCTGAACTTGAAAAAGCGAAAGCACAAACTGCCGAGCCTGCAACTCAACCATAATGACACGTATTTATCCTGAACAGCTGGCCTCTTCGTTACAAGAGTCTCTAAGAGGCCGCTATTTAATCTGGGGCAATGAGCCCCTACTTCTTCAAGAAAGCCAAGATGCCATTCGCAATGCCGCGAAAGCACAAGGTTTTGAAGAGCATTTTACGTTTTCATTAGAGCAAAATACTGACTGGGATGAAATTTTTAGCCTATGTCAGGCGCTTAGCCTATTTGCGAGTCGTCAAACCCTCACTTTATTGCTCCCCGAAAATGGCCCTAATGCAGCAATGGCAGAAAAGCTGGCTCAATTAGCACAGCTACTCCACAGTGACCTGCTGTTGATTTTACGCGGACATAAGCTGACTAAAGCACAGGAAAATAGCGCTTGGTTTAAAGCAATTAGCCAAGATGGCATCTATATCAGTTGCTTAACACCTGAATACCAGCGTCTGCCCCAATGGGTTTCAAAACGGGCTTATAGCCTAAAACTGTCTTTAGAGGCGGAAGCAAACCAACTGCTTTGTTATTGCTACGAAGGTAACTTACTGGGTCTTGCTCAAGCGCTTGAACGGCTTTCATTACTTTACCCTGACGGCAAGTTAACCTACCCACGTGTTGAAAATGCCGTGAATGACTCTGCACATTTTACACCTTATCATTGGGTTGATGCGATACTGGCAGGAAAATCACGTCGTGCATGGCATATTTTAGAGCAGCTTCAACAAGAAGATGTGGAGCCTGTTATTTTACTGCGCTCAATTCAACGCGATCTTATATTGCTGATAACATTGAAACGTCAATCTGTTAATACGCCACTCAAGACCTTATATGACCAGCACAAGGTTTGGCAAAACCGACGTGCACTGCTCGGTGAGGCACTTCAACGCCTGAGCCAACATCAGCTACAATCTGCGCTCATGTTACTGACACAAGCAGAACTCCATACCAAACAAGATTTTAGCCACTCCGCATGGCCGGATCTTCAGGCTTTATCTATGTTACTGTGTGGAAAATCTTTAGCCGAGAATTTTATTCATGACCTGTAAAAAGCCTATCAACAATGAATCTAAAGGTCTCCAAGCACTTTTTGGGGGGACTTTTGATCCTATCCATTATGGGCATTTACACCCAGTTGAAGCGCTTGCTAAACAAGTCGGCTTACAAAAAGTTATCTTATTACCAAATCATGTTCCACCGCATCGTCCACAACCTGAAGCAAATCCAATACAGCGGCTGGAAATGGTGCGCTTGGCCATTCAAGACAATCCATTATTTACCATTGATACCCGTGAACTGGAAAGAAATACACCATCATATACTCTTGATACACTAACCGCCCTGCGTCAAGAGATGGGCTCACAACAACCGTTAGCATTTATCATTGGTCAAGATTCTCTGTTATCAATTAAGTCATGGTACGGTTGGGATAAACTTCTTGATAACTGTCATTTATTGGTTTGTTCTCGTCCAGGCTATGCGACTGATTTTAACGATGTACAAATGCAAGCGTGGCTAAAACAACATAGAACCGAAGATCCAAGCCAATTACGCAATGCTCCGCATGGTTATGTCTATCTTGCTGATACACCTTTAGTTAATATTTCCGCCACCGAAATTCGTCAAAAATTAAGCGCTGGAAATTTATGCAATGAATTACTCCCTCCTAAGGTTTTTGAATATATTCGCTCCCATCACCTTTATCAAAAATAAGGTAACTTTCTGAGCTTTTCACAATTAGGATATGGCTCAAAATAATATTGCCCACTTAAATAATTATCAGGATATAGCGTCAGTAACTGTTGCATCATCGCTAATGGCTGGCTAATCGGTAAACTCCCCTCGCGATAATCATTAATTAACCCGAGTAAGTGCTTTTTCTCATCTGGTGAGGCCTTTCGTTTAAAATAACCCTGCATGTGACTAAGTGCATTAACTTGAATATTTTTCGATGGCATGCAGCCGAATATCTCCATTAAATGGGCTTTATATTGTGAAAAAAGCAGCTTTAAATCATCGCCTTTTTTTAGCTCGGCCACTAATTTTCCGGTTAATTGATAACCGATCGGTGAATACGCCATAATGAGATACTTGTGCCGACTGTGAAATAGGATAATTTCATGATGCGTTAACTGCTGCGCAAGTTTTTCAATCCGTTGTAAAAGATAAAGTTGCGTAAAAAAATGGTCGAGTTTCTGCAAATCATGCCATTCAACATCGGCTATCATCGGTAAACTTGCAGGAAAAAATGCAAGTACCTTTTGCGCTTGATTATTTGGATAAATAAGACCTACGCTTTCATAATCAGTGGGTTTAAATTTCTCTGGCGAAAAACATTCCGCAATAGAATTGGTTAACTGTTGTATCTCGGATGATGGATACGTTATTTCATCAAATATGAAAATTTTTGGTTTCATTAATTGCACAATATTCCTCTTATTCTAAAATACTTTTGGAGTAGCTGAAGACTGAGTTAATTTTGTAAAGTTAGTATAAATTCCTTGCTCTAATGCTTAGATATCCCTATAAATTTCGAACCATTATGAATAAAAAAGAATTTAGCCGATTTTTATTGAAATCTAGGGTAAAATGGCAACGCCTCAAATGGGTCTAATCCCCAGTTCATAGGCATACTATAAGCAATGTTTAACATGATATTCTGTCAATTTGAATAAAAGGTGAACCTTTTGCAAGGAACTGAACTCCAAAAATTTATAATCGATCAACTTGATGATGCAAAAGCTGAAGATATCATCACTATCGATGTTCAAGGGAAATCAAGTATTACTGACCAATTAATCATCTGTACAGGCACATCAAGTCGTCATTTGATATCTGTGGCTGACCGATTGGTTGACGCTTGCCGTAAAAATGGGTTGATGCCTCTTGGTGTTGAAGGTCAAGGCATTTCTGATTGGGTTGTTGTCGATCTTGGCGAAGCCATTGTGCATATCATGCAAGACGAAAGTCGTCGTATGTATGAACTCGAAAAGCTTTGGAGCTGAGTTTGAAATTACAGCTCATCGCCGTTGGTACAAAAATGCCGGACTGGGTACAGACCGGCTTTATGGATTATCTCCATCGTTTTCCTAAAGATATGCCGTTTGAATTAACCGAAGTTCCTGCAGGAAAACGCGGAAAAAATGCGGATATCAAACGTATTCTCGAAAAAGAAGGCGAATTAATGCTCGCCGCTGTTGGCAAAGGTAACCGTATCATCACCTTGGATATTCCTGGTGAAAAATGGGATACCCCAAAACTCGCTGTACAGCTTGATAAATGGAAGCAAGATGGCCGCAATGTTAGCTTGTTGATTGGTGGCCCTGAAGGCCTAGCGCCGGCTTGTAAAGACGCAGCCGAACAAAGTTGGTCGCTATCAGCACTGACAATGCCTCATCCTCTTGTTCGTGTCCTTGTTGCCGAAAGTCTCTATCGGGCATGGAGTATTACGACTAATCATCCTTATCATAGGGAATAGTCAGGTTTAATATGTTCAATATGGCTATGGGATGAAAACACAACGCACCCCTTTTCGCGACCATACTGCTGAGTCAGTGTTATTTATACGCCGAGCACTTATTGCTTTCGGCATCATCGTCATTTTGACTGCCCTACTCATCACTAATTTGTATCACTTGCAGATTGTGCGTCATGAAGATTACCAAACACGCTCAAATGATAACCGAATTAAACTCGTTCCTATCGCGCCGAGCCGCGGTATTATTTATGACCGAAAAGGAACGCAACTCGCACTCAACAGCACGTTCTATCAACTCGAAATCGTCCCTGAAAAAGTTGAAAACCTGCCAGAAACACTAGAAAAACTGCGAGATGTTGTCGGTCTTACCGATGAAGACATTACTAATTTTGAAAAAGAGCGGAAGCGTTCGCGTCGCTTTACCTCTATTGCGCTAAAAACACGCTTAGATGAAGTTCAAGTCGCTCGCTTTGCTGTGAATCAATACCGCTTCCCAGGGCTTGAAGTTAAAAGCTATCAACGTCGTTCATACCCTTATGGTTCCGCATTAACCCACGTTATCGGCTATGTCGCAAAAATTAATGATAAAGACGTCGAACGGCTTGATAAAGAAGGGTTATTACCTAATTACGCTGCTAGCCATGATATTGGTAAACTCGGTATCGAACGCTATTACGAAGATGTTCTTCATGGTAAAACAGGCTATGAAGAAGTTGAAGTCAATAGCCGAGGCCGTGTTATTCGCCAACTTCATGAACAACCTCCACAAGCAGGTCGCGATATTTATTTAACGATAGATCTTGAGCTACAAATTTATATTGAGAAGCTACTAACAACCAGCCGTGCTGCCGTTGTCGTTACCGATCCTCGTAATGGTGAAATTTTAGCGTTAGTTTCTAATCCAAGTTATGACTCAAATCTATTCGTGAATGGGATTTCCAATAAAGATTATCAAGCACTACTCAATAATCCTGATAGACCACTCATTAACAGAACTACGCAAGGGCTATATCCACCAGCCTCAACGGTTAAGCCTTTTATTTCAGTCGCCGCACTCAGTGAAAAAGTCATAACACCAAATACCACTATTTTTGATCCCGGTTGGTGGCAACTTCCCGGTTCAGAAAAACGTTACCGAGACTGGAAGCGCTGGGGACATGGCAAACTGAATGTGATGAAGTCGATTATTGAATCAGCGGATACCTTCTTTTACCAAGTTGCTTATGATATGGGGATTGATCGCCTTTCCGCATGGATGACCCGCTTTGGTTTTGGCGAATATACCGGGATTGACATTTCAGAAGAGCGTTCAGGGATTATGCCAACCCGTGAATGGAAACAAAAACGCTATAAAAAACCTTGGTATCAAGGGGATACGATCCCTGTTGGTATTGGCCAAGGCTATTGGACTGCAACGCCGATTCAAATGTCAAAAGCCTTGATGACACTCATTAATGACGGGCAAGTCAAAACACCTCATTTGCTTTACGGAACCAAACTGGGTAATGCCATGGTCCCTTATGAAGATACCGAAACTAAACAGATTGGCGATATCCATTCAGGTTATTGGGAGCTAGCAAAACAAGGTATGTATGGCGTTGCAAATGCACCGAATGGAACGGGCCGACGCAGCTTCGTGGGTACACCTTATAAAGCGGCCGCAAAATCAGGTACCGCACAAGTATTTAGTTATGAAACCTATAACGCAAGCAAACTTGCAGAACATTTGCGTGACCATAAGCTGATGATTGCCTACGCACCTTATGATAAACCGACCATTGCAGTGGCTATCATTCTTGAAAATGGTGGCGCAGGTCCAACAGTCGGCGACTTAGTTCGCCAAATCTTCGATCATGTCCTTTTAGGCGATAATAGTACGCAGGTAGAAAGCTCACTTGCCGGTACTGAGGAAGACCGTTAATAAGATGGCTAACGAATAATATGACAGACGACAAGAAAAAAATATCGCTCTCAACACGTCTGCACATTGATGTGCCTATGTTATTGATCATTATTGCCCTACTTGCTTACAGTGCTTTTATTATGTGGAGCGCAAGTGGACAAGATCCCGAAATGATGGAAAGAAAATTAGGCCAAATTGCCACTGGCTTTATCGTGATGATTGTGATGGCGCAAATTCCACCCCGTGTGTATGAAAATTGGGCACCGCATTTATTTATCGTCTGCGTTATTTTATTAATATTTGTCGATGTTTTTGGGCATATAAGCAAAGGGGCACAACGCTGGCTCGACTTAGGCTTTATCCGTTTTCAGCCATCAGAAATCGCCAAAATATCTGTACCGCTCATGGTAGCGCGTTTTATGAATCGGGATGTTTGTCCCCCTTCAATGAAAAACACATCAATTGCACTGGTGCTGATCTTTGTGCCAACCTTACTTGTTGCCGCCCAACCTGATTTGGGAACTTCTATCCTTGTTGCCGCATCAGGTTTATTCGTTCTGTTTCTTGCCGGGATGAGCTGGCGTTTAATCACCGTTGCCGCCGCTGCCCTCGCCGCATTCATTCCTTTATTGTGGTTTTTCTTAATGCATGGCTACCAAAGAGCACGCGTTATGATGCTACTCGATCCAGAAACCGATCCATTAGGTGCTGGATATCATATTATCCAATCTAAAATTGCGATTGGCTCTGGCGGCTTAATGGGAAAAGGTTGGTTACAAGGAACGCAATCACAATTAGAATTTTTACCCGAAAGGCATACTGACTTTATTTTTGCTGTATTAGCCGAAGAACTAGGGCTGATAGGTATATTAATTCTACTTGGATTATATTTACTTCTTATTATTAGAGGGTTATATATTGCAGCCAGCGCACAAAATACCTTTGGCCGTGTTATGGTTGGCGGGCTCATATTGATATTGTTTGTTTATGTGTTTGTTAATATCGGCATGGTTAGTGGTATATTGCCCGTAGTAGGTGTCCCGCTTCCGTTAATGAGTTACGGAGGGTCGGCATTAATTGTGTTAATGGCTGGATTCGGTATTATTATGTCCATCCACACACATCGAAAATTCCTTTCTAAAAGTTTATAAAATGAGGCTTAGTATGCGTTTACAATGGATTATGCTTGGCATGACTGCCGCGCTACTCAGTGGTTGTGTTACTGATGAACCCAAGCAGCCACAAAATGTACCTATGAATGTGCCAACACAAGATGTGTTAGGTGCAGAGCCTCATTATGAGCCATATCACCCAACAGCCAATAGTGACTATCAACGTGATGGGAAACAATACCAAATTGTTCGTGACCCTTCGCAGTTTTCACAAGTCGGCTATGCCTCTATTTATGGCACTGAATCTACCGGGAACATGACGGCAATTGGTGAAAGAGTCAATCCAGTAGAGCTAACCGCGGCTCACCCAACACTGCCTATCCCAAGTTATGTTCGTGTTACCAACATGATGAATGGTCGTATGATGGTTGTTCGTGTGAATGACAGGGGCCCTTACACACCGGGTAAAAGTATTGCACTTTCACGTGCTGCCGCTGATAGATTAAATCTAATGGCGACAACCAAAATTAAAATTGATGCGATTCAAGTTGCACAAGACGGTAGCTTATCCGGTGCTGGAACTGTCGGTTCAAACTTCATAAAACAGAGCTATGCCTTGCCGGGTCGCCCACAATTAGGGGCAGGTCCAATGGGAACGCCAGTAATGGAAAACCTACCGACCCCTGAAAATACCCTGCCGGTTCAACAACCTAATGAACCTATGCAACCCACAATGCCAGACATGAGCATAAAATCCCCTGAACCCGAAGCTGCGCCACAACCTGCGGCAACAGAAACCGTTCCTGAACGCGGTTTCTTGGTACAAGCCGGTGCAATTAGTAGCAAAGACAATGCGCAAGCGATGCTTGATGAATTAAAAAATCAGTTTTCTGTTCCGGGACGCTTACAACCTTATAATGGTATTTACCGAGTGCAATTAGGGCCATTTAGCAACAAGCAACAAGCCGTTGATATCCAAGGCCGCTTGCAATCGGAAAAGAACCAAGCCTCAATGGTTATCGCACCTTAAATTATTTTGGGTATAGATTGCTAAATTATTGGCGTAAAGCAAGTGTGGCTTTTATTCTCCCCCACACTTTTGCTACACTGCGCCTCCTTGTGTTAACCGAATTTCGGATGTAATGGTACAACCATGAAAAATGTCTCCCCATCACGCTTCGTGCGTCAGACTGTACTGGGTTCTGCTCTACTTTTATTAACTGTCAGTGTTGTGAATGCCGATGAGGCTTTTCCAAACACTTCGATACCGGCTGTACCGACTATTGATGCGGAAGCTTATATCCTAATTGATTATAACTCAGGCAAAGTTCTCGCCGAAAAAAATGCTGACCAGCGCCGTGACCCAGCAAGTTTGACCAAAATGATGACGAGCTATGTCATCGGCCAAGCGATTAAGTCAGGAAAAATTGGTGCGGAAGATATGGTTACCGTAAGCGAAAATGCATGGGCAACGGGTAATCCTATATTTAAAGGCTCTTCATTGATGTTCTTAAAGCCCGGTGATCGAGTCAGTGTTTCCCAGTTAACTCGCGGTATTAACTTACAATCGGGTAATGATGCCTGTGTGGCAATGGCAGACTATATCGCGGGCGACCAAACTAATTTTGTTCAACTTATGAATAATTATGTTGGAAAACTCGGTCTACAAAATACCCATTTTGAAACTGTTCATGGCTTAGATGCCGATGGCCAATTTAGCTCAGCGCGTGATATGGCGCTAATTGGGCAAGCGCTTGTTCGTGATGTTCCTGAAGAATATGCCATCTACAAAGAAAAAGAGTTCACCTTTAATAATATTCGCCAAACTAACCGTAATGGGCTTTTGTGGGATAAAAGCTTAGCGGTTGATGGGATCAAAACTGGCCACACGAATGCTGCGGGTTATAACCTCGTTGCCTCTGCGACTGACAATGATATGCGCTTAATTTCAGTCGTCATGGGGGGGAAAAGCAGTAAGGGACGTGATGCTGAAAGCAAAAAACTGCTAACCTATGGTTTCCGCTTTTATGAAACAGTCAAGCCACTACAAGCTGGTGTTGATTTTGCTACTGCCCCTGTATGGTTTGGTGATGAAAGCGAAGTGAAATTAGGCGTTACTGAAGATCTGTTTTTAACTATCCCTCGTGGTCGTTTAAAAGACTTAAAAGCAAGCTATGAACTCACTACCACTGAACTGGAAGCCCCATTGGCAAAAGGCCAACAAGTGGGTGTGATCAGCTTCCAATTGGATGGCAAAACAGTTGAACAGCATCCATTAGCAGTGTTGAAAGACGTTGAAGAAGGTGGTTTTTTCAGTCGTTTAATTGATTACATCAAGCTGTTATTCCATCGCTGGTTTAGTTAACCCTTGAAACAAATATGGGTCATCCCCATATAGTTATCATCTGAAAGCTTGTTGAAATAACAAATCATTTATTGGCTGGTGAGATAATCTGTCTACCAGCCAATTTTTCAACCAGCGTTATATTATCGAAAACGAGGAGTGCCCATGAAAACGAAATTAGGAGAACTGCTTGAGTTCCCATGTCCATTGACTTACAAAGTAATGGGCTTGGCACAGCCTGAACTGGTTGATCAAGTAATTGAAGTGATACAACGCCATGCGCCGGGCGACTATAGTCCGGATGTAAAACCAAGCAGCAAAGGCACTTATCACTCCGTTTCAATTACGATTAATGCCACCCATATTGAACAAGTCGAAACCTTGTATACCGAATTAGGCGCATTAGAATTAGTTAAAGTCGTTCTTTAATTTTAATTCACTCAATAAAAACCGAATAGTCTATATAGGCTTTTCGGTTTTTTTATAACAAAAATACCTGTATAAAATTAACATTTGAGGCACTAAATAACTCGAAGCTCAAGGTAATAGAAAAAATAAGCTTCAATATCATGTACTTGCATGTGATTAGGCAAACGAATCTAAGCAATCCTTCAACCGCTTAAAATATGACGAGTATGTTGAAGTATGACGAGTATCAGCGTTATACTGCCCTCCTCATTTTCTATACTGCGTGGACATTAAAATTTTGTCAGAAAGAACGATAATCGTACGCCAGTTAGGGCTCGCACCGTATCAACCCGTATCCGATGCCATGCATCAATTTACTGAAAGCCGAGATCAAAATACGTGTGATGAAGTCTGGCTAGTTGAGCATCCTCGTGTGTTTACCCAAGGTCAGGCTGGAAAAGCAGAGCATGTCCTTGCCCCTGGTGATATTCCTGTCATTCAAAGTGACCGAGGTGGACAAGTGACATATCACGGTCCCGGCCAGCAAGTGATGTATGTTTTGCTCGATTTAAAACGCAATAAAATCGGCGTCCGAGAACTCGTCACTGCGCTCGAAAACACCGTCGTTAATACCCTTGCCCACTTTAATATTGAAGCCTATCCCCGTCCTGATGCCCCCGGTGTTTATGTTAATAAAAATAAAATTTGTTCACTGGGTTTACGTATAAGACAAGGCTGCTCTTTTCATGGCTTAGCCTTAAATATCGATATGGATCTCGAGCCATTTAATCGAATAAACCCTTGTGGTTACAGTGAATTGAAGATGACAAAGCTAAACGATTTCGTGCCCAATGTATCACTAAATGATGTTCAGCCTGTGCTAATTAAACAATTCTGTGACACACTAGGATTTCATATTGTTCAATAATAATGCTATAATTTTTTAACATTTCTCAAAAATATTTGAATAAATAGGTAATAGAAATTACTGAGTTTGCGTAATGAAATTCCTATATATAACCAAAATAGATAACTGGAACTGGCACATTATTATGAGTAAACCAATTCAGATAGAACGCGGAATTAAATATCGTGACGCCGATAAAATGGCGCTGATCCCAGTCAAGAACGTGATTACCGAGCGTGAAGAAATTCTTCGTAAACCTGATTGGATGAAAATTAGGTTACCTGCCGATTCAACACGTATTCAAGGCATCAAAGCCGCAATGCGTAAAAATGGCCTTCATTCGGTTTGTGAAGAAGCATCGTGCCCTAACCTGTCTGAATGCTTTAACCATGGTACTGCCACCTTTATGATCCTTGGGGCTATCTGTACCAGACGCTGTCCGTTCTGTGATGTGGCTCACGGCCGACCAAATGCACCGGATACCAATGAACCCGCTAAACTTGCTCAAACCATTAAAGATATGGCTTTGCGCTATGTGGTTATCACTTCCGTTGACCGTGATGACCTACGTGATGGCGGCGCTCAACACTTTGCAGATTGTATCAGTGCTATTCGTGAAAAAAGCCCAACGATTAAAATTGAAACATTGGTTCCAGACTTTAGGGGCCGCATGGATCGCGCATTGGAAATTTTAACCGAGACGCCACCTGATGTATTCAATCATAACCTCGAAAACGTGCCACGTGTTTATCGCCAAGTTCGTCCTGGTGCTAACTATGATTGGTCACTAAAGTTATTGGAAAAATTTAAAGAAGCTCACCCTGAAATTCCAACAAAATCGGGTCTTATGGTTGGTTTGGGCGAAACTAATGCTGAAATTGTTGAAGTGATGCGTGATTTACGTCGTCATGGCGTAACAATGTTGACCCTTGGGCAATATTTGCAGCCAAGCCGTCATCACTTGCCTGTAAAACGCTATGTAAGCCCTGCTGAGTTCGATGAAATGAAAGAAGAGGCAATGGCTATGGGATTTACTCACGCAGCCTGTGGACCGTTTGTACGCTCATCCTACCATGCAGACATGCAGGCAAAAGGTGAAGAGGTTAAATAACTCTCTCAATACGTTATTTTATTCAATATCGGCCTGATTTGGGATCTCTCAATCAGGCTTTTTTATTTTTAAGCCATCTTAGAGACAATTTGAATTTTCTTAGGGACTCCAAAATAAAAAAACTCGCTCTAGTTATACTAGAGCGAGTTGATAGCTGTTCGTTTTAGTTGCTTAAATTACAGAGCGACAACGTTAGCAGCAGATGGGCCTTTAGCACCTTCAGTGATTTCAAATTCAACTCTCTGACCTTCAGCTAAGGTTTTGAAACCTTCGCTAGTAATAGCAGAAAAATGAACGAACACATCTTTGCTACCATCTTCTGGAGTGATAAAACCGAAACCTTTAGACTCGTTGAACCACTTAACGTTACCTTTAACTTTAGACATCAAATATTACCTTTAAAATAAAATAGACACACCATCTGTATCAAGCACAGTACATCAGATCTTTAAGTTACTTGTCTACAACCTAGATCACGAAAATTGATAAAAAGCATAAAAAAATGTTATTTATTGGCATAATTAGCTAAAAACCCACCAATTATTCTTGATAATAGTTATTAGTACAATTATTAACACCATCAATTGTCAATTAATCAGGCTTTACTTCTCATGATTCAGTAACCAATCTTTTATATCTAAGCCCCCTGTGTAACCCACTAATTTTCCATCATGTCCTAAAACTCGATGGCAAGGCACAATCAGTGAAATAGGATTACGTGAATTTGCCATTCCTACAGCACGACAATAATTAACAGAGCCTAGCTTCAAAGCAAGGTCTTTATAACTCCAACGCTCGCCATAAGGAATATCACAAAGGTGTTTCCATACTTTTTTCTGAAATTCTGTGCCTTGTGGATGTAAAGCAACCGTAAATACTTTTCTTTTATGGCTAAAAAATTCCTTTAGTTCTTTTACACATTGCTTGGTATGCGTGCTCTTTAGCTCTTTTTCGGTCTGTTCATCGACAAAGTAAATGCTCGTTACACCTTCATCATCAGCCGTAATATGGATCCACGGCTTAGGAAATTTTTCCGGTGATGCTAAGTATTGATGATACATATTATCTCCTCAAAGGATTCAATTACCTGAATGTATATACAGTTATAAAGTAAATTATTTCTACATTGCAATGATCTTTTTTCTCAGTATGACTAACTGAACCATCAAACCCTGCTTTTTATTATTCTCAATATTAATAACAACCTAGAGGATAATTAGAATAATTATCATTCAATATGTAATTTTCACTATATATTGTGTGGTTGATAAAAATTAAATCTATATATAGTATTTAAGCATCAATTACACCCTTACAGAAACTCTCAAGAAATGAAAAGGTAAATACCATGTCTGAGATTACCATTTATAGTAAACCTAACTGCGTCCAGTGTAATGCAACCTATCAAGCTCTCGACCGGAAAAGCATTTCCTACCAAGTTATTGACCTTACGCAAGATAGCCAAGCGCTTGAGCTTATTAAACAACTCGGTTACCAACAAGTGCCGGTTGTTATTGCGGGAGAGCAGCATTGGTCAGGGTTCCGTCCAGATATGATAAGCCGCCTAGTTTCATAGGAATGACTATGATAACGCAATCACTGATCTATTTTTCAAGCCGCTCCGGCAATTGTCACCGATTTGTTGAAAAATTGGCAATACCGGCGACACGATTACCTATAGGTGGCACGGAAAATCCCCTTTGTGCAAGTGCCCCCTTTATCTTACTTCTTCCTACCTATGGCGGAGGCGGTTCTCGTGATGCAGTGCCAAAAGAAGTGATTCATTTTTTAAATATCGAATCAAATCGATTACTTATTCGAGGCGTTATTGCGGCTGGCAATACCAATTTTGGAGAGGCTTATGCCATTGCTGGCGATATTATCGCTAAAAAATGCCAAGTCCCCTACCTCTACCGATTTGAATTGTTAGGTACACAGCGTGATGTCGAGTCAGTGAGAAACGGTTTGCAATCTTTCTGGCAACAAAACACAAATTAGAGTCATTCCAATGGATAAAATGCAAAATATAAACACTGTTGATTACCATGCACTGAATGCGATGCTAAACCTATACGATAGCCAAGGGCATATTCAATTTGATAAAGACAAAGAAGCTGCACATCACTATTTTCGTCAGCATGTTAACCAGAACACGGTATTTTTCCATGATCTGAAAGAAAAATTAGATTTTTTAGTGAATGAAAATTATTACGAAACCGAAGTATTGGAGCAGTATGAATTCCAATTCATTAAAGCACTATTTAAACAAGCTTATGCCCATAAATTTCGCTTCCAAACATTTTTGGGTGCATTCAAGTATTACACCAGTTACACCTTGAAAACCTTTGATGGAAAGCGCTACCTTGAACGCTATGAAGATCGCGTCTGCATGGTCGCCCTTACGCTCGCTCAAGGTTCTCAATCTCTTGCCTCCTTGTTAGTTGATGAAATCATCAGTGGGCGATTCCAACCTGCGACCCCCACTTTTCTTAATTGCGGTAAAAAACAAAGAGGTGAGTTAATTTCCTGTTTTTTATTGCGAATAGAAGACAATATGGAATCAATTGGTCGCTCAGTTAACTCCGCGCTACAGTTATCTAAACGCGGGGGCGGCGTTGCCTTTTTGATGACCAATTTACGCGAGCAAGGTGCACCAATTAAATTTATTGAAAACCAATCCTCTGGCGTTGTTCCTGTGATGAAGATGCTTGAAGATGCATTCTCCTACGCCAACCAACTTGGTGCTCGTCAAGGTGCAGGTGCAGTCTACTTACACGCTCATCACCCTGATATTATGCGTTTTCTTGATACTAAGCGTGAAAATGCGGATGAAAAAATTCGGATAAAAACACTTTCTTTAGGTGTCGTTATTCCCGATATTACTTTCCAACTCGCCAAAGATAACGAAGATATGTACTTATTTTCGCCTTATGATGTTGAACGTGTTTACGGTGTTCCAATGTCTGAAATCAGTATTTCGGATAAGTATTACGAGATGGTCAATAACAAATCCATCAAAAAATTTAAAATTAATGCACGGGAATTTTTCCAAACAATTGCTGAAATACAATTCGAATCGGGTTACCCATATATTTTATTTGAAGATACCGCTAATCGCGCTAACCCAATTGCTGGACGAATTAATATGAGCAATTTATGCTCAGAAATACTGCAAGTTAATCGCCCAAGCCTGTATGAAGAGGATTTGAATTATAAAGAGATAGGCAAAGATATTAGCTGCAATCTAGGCTCAATGAATATTGCAAAAACAATGGACTCTACCGATTTTGCACTTTCTATTGAAACGGCTATTAGGGCATTAACGGCCGTTTCCGATATGAGTAATATTCGCTCGGTTCCTTCCATCGCCCATGGTAATCACCAATCCCATGCCATTGGTCTCGGCCAAATGAATTTACACGGCTATCTCGCAAGAGAGCATATTCATTACGGTTCTGAAGAAGCGCTCGATTTCACCAATATTTATTTTTACACCGTTGCCTACTATGCCTTAAAAACCTCAAACCAATTAGCCATTGAGCGCCAAGAAGCATTTCATGGCTTTAAACAGTCAAAATATGCTAGCGGTGAGTATTTTGATAAATATATCAACAACATTTGGTCACCAAAGACACAAAGCGTTCAGGAATTATTCCGACGCTCGGGTATCGAAATTCCTACACAAGAAGATTGGCAGCACTTAAAACAATCCGTTATGGCGTATGGTATTTACAACCAAAATCTACAAGCGATACCACCAACGGGATCGATTTCTTATATCAACAACTCAACATCAAGTATTCACCCTATCGTTTCTCGTATAGAGATCCGTAAAGAAGGCAAGATAGGTCGTGTCTATTACCCCGCTCCTTTTATGAGTAATGAAAATCTTGAGTATTACCAAGATGCTTATCAAATTGGCCCTGAAAAAATTATTGATACCTACGCAGTTGCGACACAACATGTCGACCAAGGCTTGTCTTTAACCCTCTTTTTTAAAGATGATGCAACAACGCGAGACATTAACAAAGCACAGATTTATGCGTGGCGAAAAGGAATAAAAACACTGTACTACATTCGATTACGCCAAACTGCTCTTGAAGGTACTGAAGTCGAAGGTTGTGTGTCTTGCGCACTCTAAAAGGAAAATTCGTATGACGATTAATACATCAAATGCACACGTTAAAGCCATTAATTGGAACCGGATCCAAGATGATAAAGATCTTGAAGTTTGGAACCGACTCACCACTAATTTTTGGCTACCTGAAAAAATTCCTTTATCAAACGATACACCTTCATGGAATACGCTAACAAAAGATGAACAAAAATTAACCATTCGCGTTTTCACCGGACTGACTCTGCTGGATACCATCCAAAATACCACGGGTGCCCCTTGCTTAATACCCGATGCACAAACTCCCCATGAAGAGGCGGTCTTATCCAACATCAGCTTTATGGAAGCCGTCCATGCTCGCTCTTATAGCTCTATATTTTCGACATTGTGTTCAACTGCTGAGATTGATGATGCTTATCGATGGAGTGAAGAAAATATTCCACTACAAAATAAAGCAAAAATTATTTTGTCTTATTATTGTGATTCACATCCATTAAAGAAAAAAATTGCCAGTGTATTTTTAGAATCATTCCTTTTTTATTCGGGATTTTATTTGCCGATGTATTGGTCAAGCCGTGGAAAGTTAACCAATACTGCTGACTTAATTCGATTGATTATTCGAGATGAAGCAATACACGGCTATTATATTGGTTATAAATTCCAAAAATCATTAATGGAATATGACCATAATACACAGCAAGAAATTAAAGACTTTACCTTTTCCTTGCTGTTTGATTTATATGAAAATGAAGTTAAATATACTCAAGAGTTATATGATACGGTTGGATGGTCAGAAGATGTTAAAAAATTCCTTCATTATAATGCCAATAAAGCATTAATGAATTTAGGCTATGAAGCTTTATTTCCAGATACCGTAACAGATGTTAGCGCTGAGATATTATCTGCACTTTCTCCTGATGCAAATGAAAATCATGATTTCTTTTCAGGATCAGGCTCTTCTTATGTTATCGGCAAAAACGTTAGTACTGAAGATGATGACTGGAACTTCTAATCAATAAATTTAATTTACATTTGGTTTAATTTCATTAAAAAAATATATCCTGATGAATAATAATACTTTTATTTATCAGGATACATTAACGCTCAAAAAACAGACAAATAACTTCGAAATTTATATCTATATCTGTTAAATAATTCATTTTTAATGAGCTAATCAGGCAATGTTTAGCTAAAAAAAACATTCAAGCCTTATTTTTGATAAATAAAACTTATGATTCTGGTATTTTTATGCATTTATTTTCCATCTTTAAATAGAGACTTATTTTTAATCCGTATTGATTTTAATTTTCTTTCATATCGCTTTATTTTTATTTGTAATACATATTCGATAAACTCAATACCAACAGTAAGTTAACTCTAATATTATTTTTCATATTATTGATGACAAAGTTTGCAACTTTCATCATCAACTATCTTAATTAATAGATAAAATCAGACTATTTTTTTGATTAATTCTGCTTAATCGAGGGTTGTCAGGGCGTTTTATTATGCTAGGTTATATTGCTTGCAAATTTTACTAATAATCTAGATAGGAGAGATTAAGTTTAAACCATAATTATTAAAATCATATAACAAAAATAGGAATCTCTACCCTGATAATTTTCAAAGATAGTGACAATTAACATTTTAATATTCTCAATATGGGATCATTGGATTAGCCTATTCAATGAAGACTATCTTTCTTCTTATAATTTGAAAATTGGGTAAAAAATATATGGCAATAAAATTAGAAGTTAGAAACTTATATAAAATATTTGGGGAAGCGCCAGATCAAGCATTTAAGCTTTTAGAATCCGGTATGAATAAAGATGATATCTTTGAAAAAACAGGCCTAACGGTCGGTGTTCAAGATGTCAATCTGGCGATTGAAGAAGGCGAAATCTTCGTTGTTATGGGGCTTTCCGGTTCAGGCAAATCCACTTTGGTGCGCCTCCTCAATCGCCTGATAGAACCGACTAGCGGGCAGGTCCTTATTGATGGCGACGATATTTCCAACATTTCTGATAAAGCGCTACGTGAAGTAAGACGAACTAAAATCAGCATGGTTTTCCAATCTTTTGCACTTATGCCTCACATGAATGTCATTGATAATACTGCCTTTGGTATGGAATTATCAGGAATGGAAAAAGAAGAACGTCATAAGAAAGCGATGGATGCCCTGCGCCAAGTTAATCTTGAAAAGTGGGCAAAATCCTATCCAGATGAACTGTCCGGTGGTATGCGCCAGCGGATAGGGCTTGCTAGAGCACTCGCTAATGATCCTGATATTCTATTAATGGATGAGGCATTTTCAGCCCTTGACCCCCTAATCAGAACAGAAATGCAAGATGAGTTGCTGTCCTTACAGGGGGATAAACAACGTACCATTGTCTTTATTTCTCACGACCTTGATGAAGCGATGCGTATCGGTGACCGAATTGCCATTATGCAAGGAGGCGTCGTTGTGCAAATTGGTACACCAGACGAAATTCTCAATAACCCCGCTAATGATTATGTGAGAACCTTCTTCCGTGGTGTTGATATTAGCCAAGTATTCAGTGCTAAAGATATTGCTCGTCGACGTCCTAATGCCCTTTTACATATCGCTCCCGGATTTGGTCCTCGCTCTGCATTAAAAGTACTTAATGATGAAGATCGTTATCATGGTTACCTGATCTCAAAAGGACATACCTTTGCCGGTATTGTCTCTATCGAATCATTAGAAAAGGCCTTACATGATAAAGCAGGTATTGAAGCCGCTATTCTACCTGATATCGAACCTATTCAAGGAGATACTCCTCTTAATGAGGTTATCTCTACCATTGCACAAGCTCCCTGCGCCGTTCCTGTTGTCAATGACAAAAATCGCTATTTAGGCGTGATATCAAAAGGAATGCTGCTACAAGCGCTAGATAAGGAGACGCCAAATGAGCAATAAAAATACAGAACAAACAACCCAACAAGATCCTTGGGCAGATAGTGAAGCGACAAATGCATCGCCACAACAAGTGGATACTCAAGCACCCGCAGACGATCCTTGGGCTGCCAGCTCAGAAGATACCACGACATCAGGAGATGATCCTTGGGGAAACGCCTCAGATACCACGACGACAACAGATTCAGGTTCGAGTGATTGGTTAGATGCGGCACCAACAGACAGCATAGCCCCAGAACACTTTAATATTATGGATCCATTTCAACATACATTAATCCCTTTGGATTCATGGGTTGCTCATGCAATTGATTGGATTGTTCTGCATTTTCGCCCTGTATTTCAAGGCATCCGTGCGCCTATTGATTTCATTCTTAGCGGGTTTGAACAATTATTGACCTCACTTCCGTCCCCTGTCGCCATCATTGTGTTTGCTTTATTAGCATGGCAATTGGCAGGTCGAACAATGGGGATAGCAACCTTTATCTCAATGATTGCGATCGGTGCGATCGGTGCTTGGTCTGAAGCAATGGTGACCTTATCCCTTGTTTTAACCTCACTATTCTTTTGTCTCGTTATAGGGCTACCTTTAGGTATCTGGCTGGCTCGTAGTGATAGGGCCGCAAAAATTATTCGGCCATTACTCGATGCAATGCAGACCACGCCAGCATTTGTATACTTAGTTCCTATCGTTATGCTATTTGGTATTGGTAATGTGCCCGGTGTTGTGGTGACAATTATCTTTGCTTTACCGCCGATTATTCGTTTGACCATATTAGGGATTAAGCAGGTACCAGCAGATTTAATCGAAGCGGCCGAATCGTTTGGTTCAAGCCCACGACAGCTACTTTTCAAAGTCCAGCTTCCTTTAGCAATGCCAACCATCATGGCAGGGGTTAACCAAACATTGATGTTAGCGCTTTCAATGGTTGTTATCGCCTCGATGATCGCCGTCGGTGGGCTTGGTCAAATGGTACTGCGCGGAATTGGCCGCCTTGATATGGGACTCGCTTCCGTCGGTGGCGTCGGTATCGTCATACTGGCTATCGTACTAGACCGATTAACGCAATCAATTGGTCAAGACTCACGCAATAAAACCCCCGTACGCTGGTATCAAAAAGGACCCATCGGGTTATTAGCTCGCCCATTTTGTAAAAAAGCTGACTAATTATTAGAAAATATATCCTCCATTCACTTGGGCACTCTTTTATTCGGTGCTTAGCTTGCAAACACAAGCAAAATAAAACAGAGGTACAAATACCATGAAAAAACCACTCATTCTGGCATCTGCACTCACGGCAATCCTGACTGTTCCATTAGCTGGAGCTGCTGACCTTCCCGGCAAAGGGATAAAAATTACCCCAGTGCAAAGTACGATCAGTGAAGAAACATTCCAAACCTTGCTCGTCGCCAAAGCTCTTGAGCAATTAGGTTATGAAGTTGGTTCGATCAAAGAGGTTGATTACAACGTGGCTTACGCATCAATCGCTAACGGCGATGCCACTTACCTCTCCACCAGCTGGGTTCCTTTGCATAATGCTCAATATGATGCCGCGGGCGGTGATAAAGTTTTCTATCGTCAAGGAAACTATGTGGTGAATGCAGCACAAGGCTATCTAATTGATAAGAAAACCGCAGAAAAATATAAAATAACCAACGTTGAACAACTCAAAGATCCTAAAATTGCCAAACTGTTTGATGCAAATGGCAATGGCAAAGCAGATCTAACTGGTTGTAACCCAGGTTGGGGTTGTGAAGCTGCCATTAACAATCATTTAAAAGCCTATGATTTAGAAAAAACGGTGGATCACAACCAAGGAAACTATGCAGCGATGATGGCAGATACCATTACTCGCTATAAAGAAGGCAAACCTGTTTTATATTACACATGGACACCTTATTGGATCAGTGATGTATTAAAACCAGGTCGTGATGTGGTTTGGCTAGAAGTGCCATTCTCTTCAATGCCTAACGGTGAAAAAACAGATACTGCGCTACCAAATGGTAAAAATTATGGCTTCCCACCCAATACTATGCATATTGTCGCTAACAAAAAATGGGCAGCAGATAACCCAGCGGCAGCAAAACTATTTGAAGTAATGAAATTACCAATTTCCGATATCAATGCGCAAAATTTGAGAATGCATAACGGTGAAGCGTCACAAGCCGACATTCAACGTCATACTAATGCGTGGATCAAAGCTCACCAATCCACCTTTGACGGTTGGGTAGATCAAGCACGCCAAGCTGCAAAATAATTTATTTTTCAAATCATTATCAAAGCCATCTTCATATTGAGGATGGCTTTTTTTTGCGTTATATCATAATTAATCATTTTACGACCATTCATAAAAAGGGATAACATAATGGTAATAATTACGTTTAAACATTCACCTTGCTGATTATTGGTAATAACATAATGAAACAACACCAAAGTGCTGAGTTAACTTCCGGTCTAACAATTCTGATGGCCATCGCGACAGGTTTGGTCGTCGCTAGCAACTATTATGCACAACCCCTCTTAGAAACCATTGCGGTACAATTTAATTTAACGACCAACATGGCTGGGTTTATTGTGACTACGGCTCAATTAGGTTATGCCGCTGGATTGCTTTTTTTAGTCCCGCTTGGTGACCTTTTTGAGCGTAAGCGCCTTATTTTAATCATGACTTTATTGTCTGCGATTGGTTTGTTAATTACCGCGCTTTCTAATCATATTTGGCAAATTTTATTAGGCACGGCTCTGACGGGGTTATTTTCAGTTGTCGCTCAAATTTTGATCCCAATGGCCGCTTCCATTGCCAAACCACATCAGCGCGGTAAAGCTGTTGGCATTATAATGAGTGGATTGTTGTTAGGGATATTACTAGCACGAACCGTGTCAGGTGCAGTTGCCATGGTCGGTGGCTGGCGAGCGATTTATTGGGTTGCTTTTGGGCTATTGATGATATTACTGATTGTTTTGGCAATAAAATTACCTCGCTACCAACAAAAATCCAACCTCAATTATTTTCAATTAATTTATTCAATTGGTCAGTTATTTTGCAGTACACCTGTTTTTGCCGTTAGAGCATTACTCGGAGCACTCTCTTTTGCTAATTTTGCTTTACTATGGACAGCGATGGCTTTTTTACTGGCGAGCCCTCCATTTAATTATTCAGAAGGTACGATTGGCTTATTTGGCTTAGTTGGCGCGGCTGGGGCTTTGATGGCGTCACAAGCAGGCCATTTAGTCGATAAAGGAAAAGGGAAACGCCTCACAACCTTTGGGCTTATACTGCTATTACTATCATGGATCCCAATTGGTTTTGCGCAATACTCATTAACGGCTTTTATTATTGGAGTATTAATACTCGACCTCGCCGTCCAAGCTGTTCATGTGACAAGTCAAAGTACGCTATACCGTATTTTACCTGACGCAAGAAATCGTCTTACCGCCGGTTATATGACAAGTTACTTTATTGGTGGCGCTCTAGGTTCATTATTATCAGGTTATGCATATGAACATGCAGGCTGGGCTGGAGTCGCTATTTCAGGCATTATTTTAACGGCGATAAGCTTAATTGTTTGGGCAATAGGTATCCGATTCGACCCAACGATAAGCCCAACAGATGAATAATAACGTAATTCGCTAATCAATGTTTTGTCGCACTTCATCAATAAGCGCGACAAAACGAAATCAACACATAAGCAACAATAATGTATATCTGGTGAAATAATAAGCTAAATTTGGTTTTTAACGTGTTTTTTACTTATTAATAAGCACGAATACTTATAAATAATTATTCATTGTTATTGTTACTTCCGCAAAAGTTTGTAAATGACACAGTTAAACAAAAGATATACCTTCATCTAAAGTTATAATTATCGTTCATATGGCTAATTATTACGATAGTAGATGATAAACCTCAAAATCAAATTTAGGTAATTTCACTTATTTGACCAGAAATTTAATCTAAATTGTAATAATTGAGTAACAAAAAAAATGGTATTAAGTTAATGCAATGTGATTATATATTGTTTTATATGATTTTATTATGTATGTAAATTGGCGTTATTTTATCTATACGGAATCGTTTAGTACTAATAAAAGCAACTTTTTTAAATTACGCTATACTGAAACCCGTAATTTACATTCATAAAATTTATGAATCATGTATCATTATCAAAATAAAATTGATGATATTAATTAAGTATAATTGCTAATTTTATCTTTTAATATAACATTTAGATGGTTGATGACAGTTGTAATCTTACCGACTGAAACTAATAAGGTATCCAAATAATGGAAAGTTCATTTACACCGACCGAAGAGTTAATTAAGGCTCGTGTCGAACAGCAAAAGTTACAAGATAAAGAAATCCCGGATGATGAAATTTTATTAACACGTCTTTGTATGCATGTTCACGGTAAATTGCTTGACTCTCGTAACAATATGCTAAGAGCGCAAGGTATTAATGAAACACTCTTTATGGCACTGATGATCCTAGATACGAAAGATTCCGGTAGTATCCAGCCATCAGAATTGAGTGCAGCGCTTGGATCTTCTCGTACAAATGCAACTCGTATTGCAGATGAACTTGAAAAAAATGGCTGGATAGAACGTAAAGAGAGTCATAACGATAGGCGCTGTTTACATCTGCATCTCACCGAAAAAGGCTCTGAATTTTTAAATAGCTTATTACCTCCACAGCACGCTGCAATCGCGGATATTTGGTCAGTGCTCGATAAAGACGAAAAAGAACAATTGGGTAAATTAATGCGTAAATTACTCAAAAAATTGGATACAGTAAAAAACTAGCAAACATTAACCCCTAGATTTACAAGGTTAATGTATTTGAGGCATTCTTAAGCTTAAAGGCGAAAAAAGACTTTTCAGCGACTGATATTTCATTATCCTTCTACCTTGTGCTTTACGATATCCCATCAAGCAACTAAATCATTAGTAGTCTCAGTTTCCAGTGGTTAACAAATAACTGCTGGAAACGTTTGTGATCTAATCCATACACTATGGGGAAATACCAGTATGAGCTCCCGCGAGGAAATGCAGGAAACGCAAAAGCCACCATTAAATAAAAAAAGACGGCGTAAAAATGCGTTGATATTCCTAACCTTCATATTTATTGCCATCGGTATAGGCTGGAGTGTGTATTGGTATTTAGTCCTTCGTCATTATGAATCGACTGATAACGCTTATGTTGCGGGCAACCAAGTTCAAATCCAATCTCAACTCTCTGGTAGCGTGATGACCGTCAACGTCGACAACACTGATTTTGTTGAAAGTGGCACTGTATTAGTGGAACTTGATCCAAGAGATGCTGAAATTGCCTTAGATAAAGCTAAAACAGAGCTCGCGAATAGTGTTCGCCAAACACACCAAAATGTGATCAACAGTCGGCAATACCAAGCGAATATTAGCGTAAAGCGCTCTGAACTAAGCCGTTTACAAAATGATTTAAAACGTCGTGAAGTCCTTGGTAACAGTAATCTTATCGGCAAAGAAGAATTGCAACACGCAAGAGAAGCCGTTGTCAGTGCTAAAGCGGCTCTGGATGTTGCTATCGAACAATATAATGCAAACCAAGCCATTGTATTGGATTCTCCTTTGGAAAAACAACCCGCAGTTGAACAAGCAGCAACTCAAGTGAGAAACGCTTGGTTAGCCTTACAGCGCACTAAAATCGTTAGCCCAGTTGATGGTTACGTTTCACGTCGTAGTGTCCAAGTGGGTTCACAAATAACACCCGCAACTCCGCTTATGGCTATCGTTCCATCCGATGGCATGTGGATTGATGCCAATTTCAAAGAAACCCAACTCGCAGATATGCGTATTGGGCAACCCGTTAAAGTCACTACCGATTTCTATGGTAAAGACATAAAATTTAACGGTACGGTTGTAGGTTTAGATATGGGAACAGGTAGTGCTTTCTCTTTATTACCAGCTCAAAATGCAAGTGGAAACTGGATTAAAGTTGTTCAACGCCTTCCTGTCAGGATCGCTCTTGATGCAGCGCAACTGGAAAAATATCCTTTGCGTATCGGGCTATCAACCGATGTTATCGTTGATACCTTAAATAAAGATGGCAAAGTACTCTCGAAAGGTATGCGTGAAACCCCTGCTTACCACACATCCGCTTTAGTTATTGATATGTCTCCTGCCAATAAAATAGTTACTGAGATAATTAATAATAACTCTAGTAACAAATAAGCGAAGGGGTAGCTGTGACTAACGCACCGTTAACAGGATCAAAGCTAGCTTGGATGACTATCGCCCTTTCATTGGCGACATTTATGCAAGTTCTTGATTCTACAATTGCTAACGTCGCTATTCCAACCATTGCAGGTAACTTAGGTGCATCCAATTCTCAAGGCATCTGGGTCATTACCTCATTTGGTGTAGCTAACGCAATATCAATCCCCATTACTGGCTGGCTTGCACGTCGAATTGGTGAGGTTAGATTATTTTTATGGTCAACTGGCCTTTTTGCGCTAACTTCATGGCTATGTGGCATTTCGGGTAATTTAGAAATGCTAATCCTCTTTCGTGTATTACAAGGGTTAGTCGCCGGGCCTTTAATTCCTTTATCGCAAAGCTTGCTACTGAATAATTACCCACCAGCCAAACGTAATATGGCGCTGGCACTTTGGTCTATGACCATCGTTATTGCGCCAATTTGTGGTCCTATTTTAGGTGGGTATATTAGTGATAACTTCCATTGGGGCTGGATATTTTTTATTAACGTCCCTTTCAGTGTGGTGATCATTTTTGCCATCATGAAAACACTAAAAGGCCGAGAGACAACCATCTCTATCAGGCCAATTGATACTGTTGGGTTAGTCCTATTAGTTGTCGGTATAGGCGCTTTACAGATCATGCTAGATCAAGGTAAAGAGCTTGATTGGTTTAATTCGACTGAAATTATTGTTCTGACTGTTGTTGCTGTCGTCGCTATCACATTTTTAATTGTCTGGGAACTCACTGATGAGCACCCCGTTATCGACCTTTCACTCTTCAAAGAACGTAATTTCACTATTGGCTGCATTTCACTTAGCCTTGCGTATATGCTGTATTTTGGCACAATCGTTCTTCTTCCGCAGCTACTGCAAGAGGTCTATGGTTATACGGCAACGTGGGCAGGGTTAGCTTCTGCGCCGGTTGGTTTATTACCTCTCCTAATTACCCCTATTATCGGGCGTTTTGGTAATCGTATTGATATGCGATACTTAGTGACATTCAGCTTTATTATCTATGCGGTTTGTTACTATTGGCGGGCTTATACATTTGAACCGGGAATGAGCTTCGCTGAAGCCGCTTGGCCCCAATTTGTGCAAGGCTTAGCGATTGCCTGCTTCTTTATGCCTCTGACAACCATTACATTATCTGGATTACCACCCGAAAAAATGGCGTCTGCGTCCAGCTTATCTAACTTCACACGGACACTGGCAGGCGCAATTGGTACATCAATAACGACCACCATGTGGACACAACGAGAAGCGATGCACCATGAAAATCTTACCGAGTTTGTGAACCCGTTTAACCCAAATTCTCAGCATATGTACAGTGAGCTAGCAAAATTGGGTATAAACGAGCAACAAAGTGCTGCCTATCTTGCAAAAACTATTACAGATCAAGGATTGATTATGTCTGCCAATGAAATTTTCTGGTTATCTGCGGGGATCTTTATTTTGCTTATGGTCGTTATCTGGTTTGCGAAGCCACCTTTCGGCGCGGGATCTAAAGACGGTGGCGGCGGGCACTAATTAACTCAGTGAATACTTATAATTAGCAATAAAAAAGCCATACATGACTCAGTGTGTTTGCTGTTCCTGTATGGCTTTTATCAACTCAGTGATCTAACTAATTACTCAGTTTTATTTTGCTGCCACCATTGTGCCAACATAACACCCGTTGCTACGGAGACGTTTAGACTTTCAACTTTACCCGTACCGCCGATATATAAGCTCATATCACCTTCATCCCAAACACTATCGCTTAAGCCATCACTTTCTTGACCTAATACCAGTACCATTTTGGCAGGTAATTGTGCTTTAGCGATATCTTGGCTACCTTTATGACTTGAAGTCGTGACAATGGTATAACCTGCTTGACGGAACTTATTCAGAGTCGCCGTTAAACCGTCTGCATCAATGGCTTTAATATGCTCTGCACCACCTTCAGCTGTACGAATTGCCGCACCAGACTCCAATATACCCGCATCTTGTAATATCACGCCTTGCACACCAAAGTGCGCACAACTACGCATGATCCCACCCAAGTTATGAGGATTCCCCACATCTTCAAGTGCCAATACACAATCTTGTTCTGAAGCTTGCTCTAAATACGTTTCAACATCCATACCACCACGTTTCTTAATGATGAAACAAACGCCACCGTGGTGTTCAGTACCAGATGCTTTAGCCAACTCTTCTTCATCAACTACATGATAGGCTTTACGGTTTGCTGCCATCCATTTTAACGCGTCACGGAAGCGTGGCGTAACGGATTGTAAAAACCATGCACGTACAATTGCATCAGGGCGGTTCTTAAACATCGCTTGGCAAGCATTCTCACCATAAATGCGCGTTTCTTCCATACGTTGTTTACGCAATTGTTCAGGGTCAATTTGGCTTTTACCTGAAATACCACCATGATCATTAATTAATTCTTCGCTATCCGGACGAGAAACGGTGCGCCATGGAGAGCGTTCGCTAGATCCACTGTCTCTGTTATCTGAGCGTCGACTGTCTGAACGTCTATCATCCGAACGTCTATCTGAGCGTCCACCTTCTGAGCGTCCAGCATAACCTGAGCGTTCATTACGTCCACCCGTTCTTCTATCTGAACCTCGGTTATCATCGCGACCACCGCGACGCTTATCGCTGCCTTTATTATCGTCCTGCCCTTCACTGCGGACATACATCACTTTTACTTTGCCGTTTTTACCACTAAATTCATTCGAATCGTTCATCATTATCCCCTACTGAGCTATGGCGCGAAGATTACATGATGTTTCAAGGCTGCGCCACTGATTCACATCATTATCTCATCGAAAAGATATTGAATATACTTCTATCGTATACAACGTGTTTTACGTACAATGTGCGCCTCATTTTTGCTATGGCTGAACCCCCCCAATTAACATGACTAAAAACGCGGTTTACCACTTACGCCAACAGCGTCTTGCTCTTTCAACTAAACCTTTTAAAGCAAGAGGTTGTAGAGTAAAACGTTGCCAATATTGCTTACTGCCAATTCCGCAATGTCTATGTTCAGATACAGTTTCTGTGCAAGCGAATAGCCAATTTTGTTTAATCATGTTCGATGGTGAAGTTTTTAAACCAAGTAATACGGGTAAACTTATTGCTGACGTATTACCTGATACACTGGCTTTTCAATGGTCAAGAACCGATCCAGACGCGCAACTATTAGCAGCGCTAGAAGATACCACTCGCCAGCCTTATCTTATTTTTCCCGAAAGTTATGCTCAAAATGACCGTGTTGTTGTCAATCAGCCAAATATTTCGGATAAACCAGCTCTCTTTATCTTGCTTGATGGTACTTGGCCCGAAGCCCGTAAAATGTTCCGTAAAAGCCCTTATTTAGATAACATACCCATGCTATCAATTAATACCAAAGTAAGAACAGACTATTTACTGCGTACCCCCTCAAAAGAAGAGCAGCACTGTACAGCCGAAGTCGCAGCAACAATATTAGAGCTTGCTGGGGATCTCGATGCATCACAACAACTGTTTAGCCACTTTAACCTCTTCAAATACAAGTATCTTCAAGGTAAGCCCTCTCATCCTCTCTCAAAATTAATTTTAGCTGAAACCACTCGATAGCTTTTTAGGGTACTGCCTTTAGTTTTTCTATCCGCAGTATCAATAAGCACATATTTTCAGATAACCTTCATCATAAAACGTGAACATGCTTGTATAATTTAATTAAATTAACAGGATAAACTAGCGCTATAGAAAAGATGCGGCATAGTATTGGTATAAGCTCATTTTTAATATACGCAAGTGTCACTTCAGCTCTCAATATCAATAGGGCGAAATCCTTCGCTCACCAAAGTAAAAGGTTACCTGCCATGGGTTTAGTGAGTCAGTTAGAATCTTTATTCAGGCCAAAGTCAATTGTGGTGATTGGCGCATCAGAAAACCCTAGCCGGGCAGGCTCGGTTATGATGAGAAACTTACTCAGCAGCGGTTTTAAAGGTCCTATTTTACCCGTTAACCCAAATAGAAATTCAATTCTTGGCGTTCTCGCTTATCCCTCTATTGATAAACTCCCACTTAAACCTGACCTTGCTGTGATTTGCACACACTACTCAAGAAACATTGAATGCTTGCGTCAACTCGGAGAAGCTGGCTGTAATGTCGCGATTATTCTTTCTTCACCATCGATTCAATTTAATGAGCTAAAAAAAATCGCGCAGCAATATCAAATTCGGCTACTCGGTCCTAATAGCTTAGGTTTTTTAGCACCATGGCAAGGGTTAAATGCTAGCTTTTCACCTATTCCAATTTTAAAAGGAAAATTGGCATTTATTTCGCAATCAGCAGCGGTGTCTAATACTGTTCTTGATTGGGCAAGGCACCGTGATATCGGTTTTTCTTATTTTATTGCATTAGGCGATAGCATCGATATCGACATTGATGATTTGCTTGATTATCTTGCTCGTGATAGTAAAACCAGCGCAATTTTGCTCTCTCTCGAAAATATTAGTGATGCGCGGCGTTTTCTCTCTTCATCTCGTAGCGCTTCACGCAACAAGCCTATATTAGTGATAAAAAGCGGTAGAACTCGTAAAGCACAAGAATTACTTGGGGAAAAACCAAGTTTAGATGCAGCTTATGATGCAGCGATACAACGAGCAGGCCTGCTTCGAGTACAAGATACTCACGAGATGTTTTCTGCGGTAGAAACACTGAGTTATATGACACCTTTACGCGGTGAACGCTTATCGATTATAAGCAATGGTTCGGCTCCAGCCGCCATGGCATTGGATGAACTACTCCAGCGAAATGGAAAACTCGCCAAACTTAGCACCGAAACTGAAAATGAATTAAGTGCACTTTTACCTCTCGATCTCTCAACTCATAACCCAATTGATCTCGGTGATGATTCAACAGCGGATCGTTATATCAACGTATTGAATAAGATGCTTGATAGCCACGATCATGATGCTTTGCTGTTAATCCATACCCCTAGCGCCATTACTGAAAGTAAAACCATGGCTGAAAAAATTATTAAAGCCATCAAACAACACCCTAGAGGCAAATGGCTAACTATTCTGACAAATTGGTGTGGTGAATACTCGTCTCAAGAATCGCGTCGATTATTTAGTGAAGCTGGCATTCCAACCTATCGAACACCAGAAGGTGCGATTACGGCTTACATGCATATGGTGGAATATCGTCGAAACCAAAAACAGCTTAAAGAGACCCCGGCACTACCCATTGGAATAACCGCTAATACCCAACAAGCTCACCAATATATACAACAAGCTTTGCAGAATAATAATCTTCATTTAGATACCCACGAAGTGCAGCCGATCTTAAAAGCTTATGGCTTAAATAGCCTACCAACATGGATTGCTCACTCAAGTAATGAAGCAATTGAAATTGCGGAAAAAATTGGCTATCCCGTCGCCTTAAAACTACGTTCACCGGATATTGTACATAAATCCGAAGTTCAAGGGGTTATGCTGTATTTGCGTAATGCTAAAGAAGTTGAAGATGCGGCAAAAGCAATTATTGAACGCGTATCGACCAATTTTCCGAATGCACGAATTGAAGGCTTATTAGTACAAAGTATGGCAAACCGCGCAGGAGCCCAAGAGCTGAGAATTGCAGTAGAATTAGACCCCGTTTTTGGTCCATTGATAATGTTAGGAGAAGGGGGAGTTGAATGGCAACAAGAAAGCCAAGCCGCTGTCGCCCTACCCCCTCTTAATCTTGCATTAGCTCGATATTTAGTTATCAATGCAATTAAGGGGTATAAAATTAAGGCGAGAAGCGCATTAGCGCCACTGGATATTCCCGGCCTTGCCAGCTTATTAGTGCGAGTCTCAAATCTAATCATTGACTGCCCAAATATATCTCACCTAGATATACATCCATTACTTGCCGCAGGTAACGAATTTACATTACTCGATGTCTCTATGACGCTGAGTACTATAGAGGATACGCCAACATCAAGACTCGCTATCCGCCCTTATCCCAGCGAACTCGAAGAAACAATCCAATTAAAAGACAATGAGTCCTGCTTATTACGCCCTATTCTTCCTGAAGATGAACCTCTGTTAAAATCCTTCATTGAACAAGTCACTAAAGAAGATTTGTACTATCGTTATTTTAGTGAGATTAGTGAATTTACTCACGATGACCTCGCCAATATGACGCAAATTGATTACGACAGAGAAATGGCATTTGTCGCAGTTAAAAACGTCAATGCCACTCCTGAAATCATTGGTGTTACTCGTGCAATGGCCGATCCTGATAATCAAGAAGCAGAATTTGCTGTTTTAGTTCGCTCTGATATGAAAGGGCAAACTCTTGGTTACCAACTAATGCAAAAATTACTAAATTACACGCGTTCACATGGGATTAAAAAGCTCACAGCTATTACCATGCCAGAAAATCGTAATATGATCAGCCTCGCGAAAAAATTAGGCTTTGAAGTCGATGTTCAGTTCGAAGATGGTGTCGTAAATTTAACACGACACCTTTAAAGATGCATAAACGGTAACTTGTATAACAATTAAACAGATGTTCAATTTATTCCTAACGGCTTGGCTAAATATGCTATCATCCCTAGATCATTCGCTTAAATATTTGTGCAAAGCGAGTTGCTATTAGACTAATAAGAGAAGATTCACACTGTGATGTTGTCAAAATTAAAACAAGCAAAACATCAACAATATTTGGCTAATTTGCCTAAATTGTCTCAATCCGTTGCTGATGTTAGAACGCTATATAAGACAGAAGATTTTCGTGATGCTCTGCTTGAGCAAATCTCTCAGGCTCAAAAGACTATCTACATTGCGGCTCTGTATTTAGAAAAAGATGATGCAGGGAAGGATGTGCTTCATGCTTTATATGCAGCAAAGCAAGCTAACCCATCCCTTGACATCAAAGTGCTCGTTGATTGGCATCGAGCTCAACGTGGTCGTATCGGCGCAGCCGCAAATTTGACGAATGCTGACTGGTATTATGAAGTCTCTCAGCATTACCCTAATGTCAATATTCCTGTTTTTGGGATCCCGGTTAATACACGTGAAGCATTGGGTGTACTTCACCTTAAAGGCTTTCTTTTTGATGATACTTTAATTTATAGCGGTGCGAGTATTAACGATGTTTACTTACATCGCCATGAAAAATACCGTTATGACCGGTATCAAATCATCAAAAATAGTCAACTAACCGCTTCGATGAAGCAGTTTATTGATAATGCATTACTTCAATCAGATGCTATTCACCTATTAAATAAGACAGATCGACCAAAAACTACTGAATTCAAACACTTAATTAAACAATTCCGCCTTTCATTAAGAAGACAATCTTATCAATTCGTCGGGAATGCCTCTAATGAAGAGCTTGCCGTCACCCCCTTTGTCGGCCTTGGTAAGAAAAATGATTTAAACCGAGTTATTACTCATTTAATGGGTTCCACGGCAAATAAACTCACTATCTGCACGCCTTATTTTAATCTTCCCGCTATCCTTGTTCGGATCATCAGTAGATTGCTGCGAGAAGGCAAACAAGTTGAAATTATTATTGGCGATAAAACCGCGAATGATTTTTATATTCCACCTGAAGAGCCTTTTAAAATAATTGGCGCGCTACCGTATTTGTACGAAATAAATTTGCGCCGGTTTATCAGTCGATTACAACGATTTGTAGATACGAAGCAACTGACTGTTAGGCTCTGGAAAGATGGTGATAATACCTACCATCTGAAAGGAATGTGGGTCGATGATCAGTGGCAATTGATCACAGGTAACAATTTAAATCCTCGAGCTTGGGGATTAGACCTTGAAAATGCCGTATTATTCCACGATCCAAAGCAAGAGTTACAAGAACAACGTAACCATGAGCTTGAGTGTATTCGTACACATACAAAAGTTGTTGGGCACTACGGTGAACTCGATAGCATTCAAACCTATCCAGTTAAAGTGAAGAAGCTTATCCGACGGTTACGACGTATCCGTGTTGACAGGCTAATCAGTCGTATTTTATAAGCCAGTTAATATCAAGACGTCACTTCATTAAGTGGCGTTTTTTTATCTACTATAACTATTGATAAACAATATAATGAGAATTAAAACACTTAAAGTTTTAATTGTGATGACTCTATTTATCACCTTAACTGGATGCTCTGGATTTCATTGGGCAAATGATAATTGGAAAGGTAAAGACAAAGCACAACACTTTGCTTTCTCCGCCGCAATGGCTGCGGCAGGCAATGCTTATGCTGACAAGCAAAATATACAGCATCGAAATGCAGCCCAATTTGGCGTTTTATTTTCATTATCACTTGGTGCAGCGAAAGAATTTTATGATAGCCGCCCTGAAGGGACAGGCTGGAGTTGGCACGACTTTGCTTATGATGTCGCTGGTTCTATAGCGGGATATAGCTTGTATCAAACTTTTAAATAAAACTTTATGCTTTACTGGCATGACTCAATACAACCAGATAAATCATTATTTAATCTCATTTATGAATATTTCATATCCTCACTTTTTAAAAAATCGCTAAACTCACGCAGCCTAATTTCTTATTTAATGGTGAGTTGATGCTCACTACTTTATATTCAAGCAACTTACCCTTTTAGTTTATGCGTACCGCTTGTCGACGATCTAAATAAAACGATGGCTGAGGCCAAACTATCAATTCTGCATTCACTTAAAATATAATTGAGCTTAAGGTTTGTTAGTCTATTAGCGATAATAAAATATATTGAGTTGAGTTGAGTTGAGTTGAGTTGAAAAAATATGCTATTTTTAGTAACGATCTCTATTTTTATTTTTTGATATAACAAAATAAAAATACAAAAACCCCGTAATTTTCATTACGGGGTTTCGA
>NZ_LXEW01000018.1 GCF_001655055.1 Providencia heimbachae ATCC 35613
CGCTGACTTATCATCCAAAACGCTTATTTTTTGATTCTTTTTAAGGCTTCTGGCAGCTCTGCAATGCTATTAATGACAATATCCGCGTTCGCAATAGCATCATCAGTAACTGGTTCGCCGCTTTTTACTAATATAGTCGTGCCTACTTGCGCCGCTTTACCTGCTTGCATATCAGCAAGTTTGTCACCTACCATAATAGAAGAAGCCATATCAATGTTTAGAAATTCCTGAGCTTCTAATAACATTCCTGCTTTTGGTTTACGGCAATTACAGTCTTGACGGTATTCTTCTTCCGTTGCTTCTGGGTGATGAGGGCAGAAATAGATGCCATCAAGTTCAACATCACGGTCAGCAAGAGACCAATCCATCCACTCAGTAAGTTGCATAAATTGGTCTTCGCTATAAATACCACGACCAATTCCTGACTGGTTTGTGACAACCACTAATGCGTAACCCATTTTTTTCAATTCAGTCATCGCTTCAATAGCACCTTCGATAAATTGAAAGTCATCTATTTTATGCACATAGCCATGATCGATATTAATCGTACCGTCTCTATCTAGAAAAACTGCAGGTATACCTTTGCTCACCGGTTAACTCCTAAAAATAAAATGATTTTTAGTATCTCACGAAAAGAAAAGAAATGAGAATAGAATAAATACATCAAACCTTATTGACTTAGACGTCTAGACGCCTTAACATCCAACCATATTAGATACATTATCTAGAAAACAATTCCGGTAAAAATTAGAACATATAAATGATAAAGCTCTCAAATATAAATAAAGTTTTCCAGCAAGGAAGCCGTAACATTCAAGCGCTAACCGATATTAGCCTGCATGTTCCTGCTGGTCAGATATATGGCGTTATAGGTGCTTCAGGTGCAGGTAAAAGTACATTAATCCGCTGCGTTAACATGCTTGAGCGCCCAACATCAGGACAAGTCATTGTTGGAGGCCAAGATTTAACCTCTTTACCTGAAAAATCTTTGACAAAAGCTCGTCGCGGAATTGGTATGATTTTCCAGCATTTTAATTTGCTATCTTCCCGTACAGTTTTTGACAACGTGGCATTGCCGTTAGAGTTAGACAATACGCCAAAAGATAAAATTAAGCAGAGAGTGAACGAACTTCTTGAACTTGTTGGCTTAATGGATAAGAAAGATGCTTATCCTGCAAACCTTTCTGGTGGGCAAAAACAGCGCGTTGCGATTGCCCGTGCGCTCGCGAATTCACCAAAGGTTTTATTATGTGATGAAGCAACCAGTGCATTGGATCCTGCAACAACACGCTCTATCCTTGAGTTATTAAAAGATATTAATCGCCGTTTAGGGTTAACTATTTTACTCATCACCCATGAAATGGACGTTGTTAAGCGTATTTGCGACCAAGTGGCTGTTATTAGTGGTGGCCAACTAATTGAGCAAGATAAAGTCAGTGAGGTTTTCTCTCATCCGAAAACACCTGTTGCTCAAGAATTCATTAGATCGACATTAGTCATCGATATCCCTGATGATTATAAAGAACGTATGCAGAATGAGCCTGGCAAAGATTTATCTCCATTATTAAAACTTGAATTCACAGGCCAATCTGTTGATGCACCTTTAATTTCTATGGTAGTCCGTAAATTTGACATCGATATTAATATATTGAGTTCGCAAATTGACTACGCCGGTGGCGTTAAATTCGGTGTTATGTTAGCTGAATTACATGGCGTTAATGGCGGAATTGAATCCACAATTGAATTTTTAAAAGAACATCATGTCAAAGTAGAGGTTTTAGGGTATGTCTGATGGAATGATTGCACTGCTCATATCAGGAACGATTGATACCATTATCATGACTATCGTTTCTGCAATTTTGGGCTTTATTATGGGTGTACCTACCGGCGTTTTACTTTTTATAACTCGCCGTGGGCAGGTAATGGAAAACACTCTTCTTTACAGTGTGATTTCAGCGGTTGTAAATATTTTCCGCTCAATTCCGTTTATAATTTTATTAGTTTGGATTAGTCCATTCACTAAGTTTCTTGTGGGATCCGCAATAGGAATCGAAGGCGCAATTGTTCCACTGACGGTTGGTGCAATTCCTTTTATTGCCCGTATGGTTGAAAACGCATTATTAGAAGTACCAAGTGGCTTAATTGAGGCATCAAGAGCGATGGGTGCAACCCCATTACAAATTATCAGAAAAGTTTTAATTCCTGAATCATTACCAGGGATTATCAACGCCGCAACGATTACCTTAATTATGTTAGTCGGCTATTCTGCGATGGGCGGGGCTGTAGGTTCTGGTGGTTTAGGACAAATTGCAATGCAATACGGTTACTATACTTATAATCCGATGATCATGAATACCGTCCTCGTATTGTTAATTATCTTAGTATTCATCATTCAGTTTTGTGGTGAGTATTTAATGAAGAAAGTCTCACACCGATAGGTTATCTATATAAATACTTTAAGGCGCATGTATTCGATATAACCTGCGACTTGAAATAGAAAGGGTGTAAATAGCAGCGCCGTGAAGGTGCTTTAAAGCAAGTATTTAAAGGGGTTAATTATGTCTATCAAGTTAAAATCTATTGCAGTTGTCGGCGCGCTATTAGGTACTCTCGTTCTCACCGCCTGTGGCGAAAAAGAAAAAGATCCAAATAGTATTAAAGTCGGTGTAATTATGGGCAAAGAATTAGAGGTTGCTGAAGTTGCACAGAAAGTGGCTAAAGAAAAATACGGTTTAAATGTCGAACTCGTTGCTTTTAATGACTTCGTTTTACCGAACGAAGCACTAAGCAAAGGTGATATCGACGCTAACGCATTCCAGCACAAACCGTATCTTGAACAACAAATCAAGGATCGCAACTATAAGCTTGTCCCTGTTGGTAATACCTTCATTTACCCAATTGCAGCTTATTCTAAACAAATTAAATCAGTTGAAGAGCTGGCTGATGGCTCGCAAGTTGCGTTACCGAACGACCCAACTAACTTAGGCCGCTCTTTACTATTGTTACAACAGCAAGGTCTGATCAAATTAAAAGATAGTACAGGTTTAATGCCTACAGTTTTAGATGTTGTTGAAAACCCAAAAGGCCTAAAATTTGTTGAATTAGAAGCACCTCAATTACCTCGTTCACTTGACGACCAAAAAATCGCATTGGCAATTATCAATACAACTTGGGCAAGCAGTGCAACACCAAAATTAACGCCTGCAAAAGATGGTTTGTTCGTTGAAGATAAAGATTCTCCTTATGTAAACGTTATTGTTGCTCGTGAAGATAATAAAGACAGTGAGAATGTGAAGAAATTTATTCAAGCATATCAATCAGATGAAGTCGCAAATAAAGCCGATGAAGTTTTTGATGGTGGTGCAGTTAAAGGCTGGTAATCTTTTTTATTATTAAAAAAATGATTAATATACTAGATGGCTTCGCGCCATCTAGTTTTTTTTGTATTATATACTCCCATCTTACTTCAAAATGTATGGCTTGTACTGTTATCGGTCATCGCGTTATTTAGGCTACTTTAGCTATCATCGCGTGCCACCTGCATGCATTTCGAATTATTTTGTGTATAAACACATAGCAAAGAAATTTTTATAAACATATAAGAAAGGTATAACTTATGAGACTGTTATTGCTCACCTTAGCGACTTTTGTTTTAGCTGGGTGTGGAATTAACCAATACACGAGTCCAGGGCAGAATAAAGGTTTCTCTAGTATGAAATTGTCAAAACCCGTACCGAGTGTAGCTAAAAAAGACACGGCAAATGTTAAGTTAATGAATAGCCCTGAAGAATTGTTAGGTATGCCTTTCAAAGATTTAGGTGTTGTTTCTGGTGAGTCTTGCAGAGAAAGCGTGCAAAGCCCACCCGCTAATCTTAACTCTGCAAAAAACAGTATGCTAACGCAAGCCGCTTATATTGCTGCTGATGCCGTATTACTGCATCAATGTCAGACAATGACCTCTCCAGGTTGTTATCAAGCAACAATCTGTGAAGGCAGTGCATTACAAATTGTTGAATAATCAAGACATGCAATCCTTCCAATTTAATGTTATTGGGCATATCAAATCCCCATATAAAGAGAAGTTTGCTATTCCACGCCAACCTGGGCTCGTTCCAGGTGGTGTTGGAACATTAGTCTTAAGCCCGCCATTTAATGATCCTAATGCAATTAGAGGAATCGCTCAGTTTAGCCATATTTGGATTATTTTTGTTTTCCATCAGACTATGAATGCTGGTTGGAAACCGTTAGTAAGGCCTCCTCGTCTTGGTGGAAATGAAAAACTAGGCGTGTTTGCAACCCGCTCTACTTTCAGACCGAATCCTGTCGGTATGTCACTTGTTGAGCTAAAAGGAATAAATGCAAGCAATAACCAAGTCATACTTGAATTGGGTAGTCTTGATTTAGTCGACGGTACACCCGTTATTGATATTAAGCCTTATCTACCTTTCGCAGAAGCAATTACAACGGCTAAAGCGGGATATGCGCAAGATACCCCTTGCGATAATATGCAGGTTATTTTTAGTTCTCAGGTACAGCAAGAATTAGAAAGCTATCAAAATGAATATCCCGGGCTTGCACAGTTTATTGAACAAGTTTTAAGGCAAGATCCTCGACCTGCTTATAAAAAGCAATCGACTGAAATACGTGACTATGCTGTCCATTTATTAGATTTTAATGTCCGCTGGCGAGTCGTTGATAGTGTAACCGAAGTATTCGCTATCGAACGCCACGAAAAAATGACTTAACCCCTTTTGGCAAGGCTCTGTCACTGGTAGACTAGATCCTTACATCGCTGCTCAGCAGCCATAAATTATTTGGCCAGCAATCTGCTTGCCAAGATTTGTTGTTCTAATGGAACCTATACAATGCGTACTAGCAAATATCTGCTCTCAACTCTAAAAGAGACCCCTGCGGATGCGGAAGTTATCAGTCACAAACTGATGCTGCGTGCAGGAATGATCCGTAAACTTGCTTCTGGTCTTTACGATTGGCTACCCACTGGCGTACGTGTTCTGCGTAAAGTAGAAACAATTGTTCGCGAAGAAATGGAAAATGCAGGTGCTATCGAAGTCTCTTTGCCCGTGGTTCAACCAGCTGATTTATGGCAAGAAAGTGGGCGTTGGGAACAATATGGACCTGAGTTACTGCGTTTTGTAGACCGTGGTGAGCGCCCTTTTGTTCTTGGCCCAACACATGAAGAAGTGATTACCGATTTAGTGCGCACCGAGCTCACCTCTTATAAGCAATTACCTTTGAACCTATTTCAAATTCAAACTAAATTCCGAGATGAAGTTCGCCCACGCTTTGGTGTGATGCGCTCTCGCGAATTTATTATGAAAGATGCTTACTCATTCCATATAAGCCAAGAATCATTGCAAGAAACTTATGATGCAATGTATGAAGCCTATAGCAAAATTTTCACTCGCATTGGTTTTGATTTCCGTGCCGTTCTCGCGGATACAGGGTCTATTGGTGGAAATGCGTCTCATGAATTCCAAGTATTAGCACAAAGTGGTGAAGATGATGTTGTTTTCTCAACTGACTCTGATTTTGCTGCAAATATTGAATTTGCCGAAGCCGTTGCACCAACAACACCACGTTCAGCACCAACAGAAGAAATGCGCTTGGTGGATACACCAAATGCAAAAACTATCGCTGAATTAGTTGAGCAATTTAGCTTACCTATTGAAAAAACAATCAAAACATTGATTGTTCATGCGGAAAAAGATTCAGGACATACTTTGGTTGCACTCTTGATCCGTGGTGACCATGAGCTAAATGAAATCAAGGCAGAAAAACACCCTTTAGTCGCTAGTCCTCTTGAGTTTGCAAGCGAAGAAGAGATCAGAAATGCGATCAATGCAGGTCCTGGATCTTTAGGTCCAATCAACATGCCTTTACCGATTGTTATTGATCGCAGCGTTGCAGTAATGAGTGATTTTGGTGCTGGTGCAAATATTGATGGTAAGCACTATTTTGGTATTAACTGGGAACGAGACCTTGCTCTACCAGCTACTTTCGATTTACGTAATGTTGTTGAAGGTGATGTTAGCCCAGATGGTAAAGGTACATTACAAATTAAGCGTGGTATCGAAGTTGGTCATATCTTCCAGCTAGGGACTAAATATTCAGAAGCAATGAAAGCTTCAGTGCAAAATGAAGAAGGTCATAACCAAGTTGTTACAATGGGTTGCTATGGCATCGGTGTAACGCGAATTGTTGCTGCTGCTATTGAGCAAAGCCATGATGAGCGGGGGATTATCTGGCCTGACGCAATTGCACCATTCCAAGTGGCTATTTTGCCAATGAATATGCATAAGTCTTACCGTGTTAAAGAAGTCGCCGAAAAGCTGTATGCAGACTTAAAAGCACAGGGTATCGATGTCATTTTCGATGACAGAAAAGAACGTCCAGGTGTTATGTTTGCAGACATGGAGCTGATCGGTGTTCCTTATACCATCGTTATTGGCGATCGCAATCTAGACAACAATCAGGTTGAATATAAAGCTCGTCGCAGTGATGATAAAGAATTAGTTGGCCTTGATAATGTGGTGAGTTTCCTTAAAGAAAAATTAGCATCTTGCCTACGTAAATAAGACTTAACTCGCCCGCGAGTATAGTAAATATAAAGAAAGCCCAAACTCGAGATAAGTATTATTTTTATCTCATAAAGTTTGGGCTTATTCTTTAAATATCTAAATACGAACCTAATTTGAAACCACGCGTTAAAATCTGCTGTTTTAACTCTACTGATGTTAGTACTTCTAACTCAGTAAGTCTCTGGTAAGCATAATTACTTTTCAGCAATGCATTATCAATAAAAGCGGGATGGCTCATGATTTCAATTGATTGATCCCCCCGATTTTTTGAAGCATCTAAAATTTTCAAAAATAATGTTTCAGTAATCACATCACCATAAAATTCATCGCTAAAATAATCTGTGCTCCTAACGCAATAAGACATTGGTGGCCAATTTTTTTCTAATTGGCGATCAACTCTTAATGCCACGCCTTTTTCTTCCGCGAACCTAACGGCGATAGGAAAAATACCTGAAAGCATATGAACATGATGATGACTATCAATATGACTTGGTTTTCTACCAAAAATTTTGACGAAATGATCATACTGCTGATGTAATTCTTGCTCAATTTCTTCTAATGGTAAATCATTCGAATCGATTTCCCACAGCCATTTACCTAAAATACCTTCTCGAGTTAGAGTTGGCATCGAAGAAAAAGGCATTCCTGCCGTTAAAACAAAATGCATGCCAACCGCTAAACTCGGATATTCATGGCTTAATTTGGCAGCATGACCTATTGCTGGCATATTCATCATTGCACTTGTTGAGTGCACTATACCATTTCGATGAGCCTCAATAATGCCATAATTCACCGCTTGGCATAGTCCGAAATCATCTGCATTAACAATTAATAAAGATGCCATTCTTTTTCCTTGGTTTATCCCATTCACAGGCTATTGAACAAATGAACCATTATTCTTCTTCAAGTTTTTTTATCGCAGCATCAAATTGAGGAAGATAAGCTTTATGGGCAATTAACAGCTCTTTTGATAACAAGCGTGCGTCTTTATCTGAATGAATTAACGGGTTGAGATTCATCGCTAATAAAACATCATTAAAGTCACCATTGGTTGCCGCACGACTAGTTGCGATTTCAAAACCTTTTAAGGTATAGATAAGCCCAAGGACTTTATCATCAAAGTGTGTCAACCTCGGATGCGGTTTTGCCCCATTACGCCCTAAAGTACAGGTCATTTCAACCGTCCAATCTGCAGGAATGTTATCAATATGCCCCAGATGTGGAATATTGACATAGTGCTCGGTGTTTTTATCATTATAAATTGCATTAATGACTTCACAAGCGGCATCTGAATAATAAGCGCCACCACGCAACTCTAATTCTTTTGGTTTAACATCTAACGATGGATTTTTATAAAGCTCAAATAATTGATGTTCAACTTTTTGAACAATCTGAGCTCTCGCACCGCCTTTATAATATTCACCCAACTCTATAGCTAACATTTCTTTAGGCTTAAAGTAATACAGTAAATAGGAACATGGAATTAAGTTTAATGAACGTATCAACCCTTCATCAAAAGCTAAGTCAGTAATATTTTTTACTGAATTTGCACTCAGCGTTCCCGATGCAATTCCATCTAATAACTCACCAAAGCGTGACGAGCCATTAACAACGACATCCTTGATAAAAACCATATGGTTTAAACCAAATAAATCAATTGATAAATCATCTGTATCTGACAGATTAAGAACATCTGTGATAAACATTTTCATACCAATTGGAATATTACACACACCAATAAAGCGTTTAAAGTTTGTGTGCCGATAAACAGCCTCAGTAACCATTCCAGCTGGGTTAGTAAAATTAATAACCCATGCATTAGGACAGATTTCTTCAACATCTTTGATAATATCGAAGATCACAGGAATAGTACGAAGCCCTTTAAATAGACCACCAGCACCATTCGTTTCTTGACCTAAATAACCATGTTTTAGCGGAATAGACTCATCAATTTCTCGTGCTTTTAATTGCCCTACTCTTAATTGCGTTGTCACAAAATCAGCATCTTTTAATGCTTCTCTACGATTTAGGGTTTTATATACTTTTAATGGAATGCCAGCATGCTTTATCATTCGTTCACAGAGATCAAAAATAATATCTAATTTTTCTTTTCCCTCTTCAACATCAACAAGCCATAACTCAGTCACTGGAAGCTCATGATAACGCTTAATAAATCCTTCTAATAATTCAGGTGTATAGCTACTACCACCACCGATAGTGACAATCTTTAACTTCTTACTCATATTAGCCTCATTTATATCTAAAATAATTCAATATACGTATTTGCGTATCATCTATTTGAAATATAATGGATATACTTTTATATTTTGAATATAGAAAGCACTCCACTTTGTAAAAAGTGGATATGCTTAAGTTTCTCAACTAATTAATTTTCAATTAAGAATGTTAACCAACCATTCTTTGTTCAACACTAAATAAATTTTTTCGATAATCACTTGGTGTTAAAGATGTTAATTCTTTAAATTTTTTGACAAATAGGCTTGGACTGCTGTAACCCGATTCAAATGCAATATCTGTTATTGAATAATTTGTTATTTCTAATTGTTTTTTAGCAAAATTAATTCGAATATCATTAATAATTTGCATCGGTGTTTTACCATAAAAACGCTTTGTAGCTCTTGTCAGATACTCTTGTGATTTCCCTGTCATTGTTATCATATTTTGTAATGCACTCTCACTGAACATAGCAATATCATGCATTTCTTCTAATGTAGATTTAAGCCATTGAGGTGCATCATCTTGTAGGCTCTTTTCACGAAAATGGCGCAATCGATTAACTACATTGAAGGTGACTAATTCAACAAATTCATTGAATTCGTTATCACGAAAATTTAGAGATGCAATAACCGATTCAATGTAAGCCATAAATTCATTTTTTAATTGATAGCTTTGAGAGGCAACAAAGCAACTCGGTAATAATGATAGATAATGTTTATCAAAAAATGATTTACTAATTCCTACATTCAAAACTCGAGTCGGGCCAAACTCATAAGAGCTTTCGTGATTAGAGCCTATTGGTAAAAAAACAAAATCGCCTCTTTCTAATAAAACGCGTTTACCATTAATGATTTGATAGCAACGTCCTGTTAGGACAATCATATATTCATAATAGTCATGTTGATGCAATCCGCTTGCACTCTCAATTTTATTATAAATAAATACATGAAAGGTTTTGTTATTAAAAAGCTCACTTTCCTGAACCATTTTAATATCCGCATTAGTATCGGTTCTATTCATTAGTATCTGCATCATGATCCCCTTTCCTATCGGCTTACCTTTTTATCGTTCTAGCTTTTCATGAAGTTCAATTAATTCAGTAATTAACTCACGAGCCAGCATCGCATTCATTAAATGATCTTGTGCATGAACAAGAACTAAACTGACTTTTATTCGCCCTTCGCCCATGTCACTTTCAATTAATTGCGTTTGTACTTTATGTGCTTCATTAAGAGCGGAATGAGATTGTTCCATCAAGATTTTTGCATTATCAAAGTCGCCCTGTTTTGCCTTTTTTAATGCGGTATAAGCAAGGCTTCTAGCCTGTCCCGCATTAATAATCAGCCCCATAACGACTTCTTCTAATTCATTTACTGTATCTTCTTGAATATCATCGAGCTCAAACATGTTTTTATCTCTATTTTAATGGGGAGAGAACTCCCCTTAATTTTAAAATTTTAATGAGTTTGCGATATCTTCTTCACTTTCTTCTTCATCAATCGTATTTTGCGCTTTGTTCGAAATCACGACGAAAGGAATGTAAACCAATACTGCAACACCAAGGTTAAATAATGCGAGTAATAATGCAGCAATACTCCCATTTGTATTAAAGAATGCAGCTAACCCTGTAGGCATTGTCCACGGCGCAATATTTGTCACCGGTGGGATAATCCCTAAATAATAGGCTGCTACCATTATTCCGGCTAACAATGGCTGTATCAGAATAAATGGGATAAACATGACTGGGTTCATAATAATCGGCAATCCAAAGATAATAGGTTCATTAATTTGGAAGATACCTGCTGGCAACGCAATCTTAGCAACTTGGCGGTGGTCTGCGCGACGTGATGCAATGAAAATAGCAATAATCAAGCCTAGCGTTGCCCCTGTACCACCAAGGAATACATAAGAATCAAGCATAGGCTTCGCCCACATATGGAATGATTTACCCGCTGCAATTGCCGCATCAACCGAGCCATATTCTGCATATAAAGACACGTTTTCCAGTGCCCATGGCGTCATAATGCCACTATCTAAAGCGGTAAGCGCCAGTGAGCCATGAATACCAAAGAACCATAATAATGATGTAAAAATGACATATGCCCAACCCACGACATTACCCATTGATGCAAGTGGTGTTGAGACTGAATCCATAATTATTTGATGGAAGTTACTACTAATTCCAGCCAATGCCCATGAAATTATCCCCATGATAGACAGGATAATAAAACCCGGAATAAGTGCAGAGAATGAACGAGCAACGGAAGGAGGTACGCTATCAGGTAATTTAATAACCCAATTACGGCGAACAATAAAGGTAAACATCTCGGCAACAACTAACCCCAAGATGATCCCCGAGATAATATTTGCGCCACCTAGCCAATTCGCACCAACAGCATAAGCACCATTAACTTCATAAGGTGTTACGGTCATAAATGAAGCAACAGCCAATAGACCTGCCGCGAGTGGATCGACTTTGCGCTCTTCAGCTAATGCCATTGCGATAAAAAAGGGCGCCATTAGAGACATTATTCCGAGCGTTCCGTTATAAACATTCCCCCCTATGGCCTTAAACCCATTGAGAGTCTCAATCGTTGCCGGTTCAAGCCGTACACCTAATGAGTAGAAAAATGACCCTGTATCAAAGCTAAGAAAAACATTATTAATTAGAACAAACATCGCACCAACTAACGTTAGTGGCATGATACGAATAAAACCATTCTTTATTGCATTAACATGAGGTTGCTTTCCTAATCGAACAGCAAAAGGAAGGAGTACCTTTTCAAGAGAAGTGATGACGAGACTCATAAAAATACCCTCAATTATTTGAGTGTGCTCCATTTTCTAATGACAAAATCGCTGAGGATAATATCAATAGTGATGAAGTCATTATTTAGTAGAGGTAGTAAGTAGCTCTCTAGGATTAATTCGTTGTTTTACTTTTTATTATTGCAACTGCTGCTTTCAATACACCAAGCCCATCCACTTTGCCGTATAAAAGCGAATCAATAACCTCAACAGTTTTATTAGGTAATAATTTTTTAATATCATCTAACATCCAAGCAATTTGAGGCCCTAATAGCACCAGATCAGCATCAACACCTTTTTCTGCCGCTAAGCTTTCAGGGAAAGCTTCAATATTGACAGGGACATCATATTTTTCTGCCTGCATTCTCATTTTGTTAACTAACAGAGAGGTAGACATACCTGCAGAACAAAATAAGTAGATATTTTTCTTCTTCATTCTTTATCCTTGATTCATTCTTGTTATTTTGATTACCATTGTAATTTATAAATTTTCTTGCTGGCTTATCGCTTTACTCTATAAAGCCTTTAGATATATAAATTACTTCTAGTTGAATGAAGTATACGTACTTCCCCATAAAGACGATATTTCTTTGTTATCAAGAATTATCTCTCATTGACCAAGCACTATGACACCCTTCACATTTATGCAAATATTTTGCGTCAATAAAAAAGTTATACTGATATCAAATAAAGAAAGGCTTATATAGTGGAATAGACAAACTGAGGTTATTAACCAGAATTGAAACGCTTGAATAGCAAAAAGGCCCAATAAAATTGGGCCTTTTATATGAATAATTTAGTTTAGATTATTTGCAAGAAGCTGATTTATCAAATTTAACTTTACCTGTTTGTACTAAAGCAGAGTCAAATTGGCCATCTTCCATTGAGGGGCGAACTGAATAATAACCTTCAACCTCAACATATACAGGTGTTCCACCTTCTACACCCGATTCGCTATAGCCTTTTTCCAGTTCAATGCCTGAAGCAGTATATTGACGCCCTGATCCGCACTCTTTAAATACCGCGGCATCCGCCATATAACGGTACTCACCGATTTTTTTACTTGGCTTAACTTGTTCAAGGGTATAATTCATTTGTGTTTCGATTGGATTACCATCCAAATCTAGCAAGGTGACTGATTGACCATCTTCAGCTTGAGCAAAATAGGTTTTCTCATCTTTTGAATTAGCTAAATGTAATTTTTTACCCTCAGCTTCCCATTTACCCGCTTCACGAAATGCGCGGTCACCTTCTTTCGTTCCCAAATAAACAAGCTGTTCCACATAGCTACCATCCTGGTTAACTAAAAGAGTCGCCTCAATACCAGAACAATCAGCACAAGGAATAACCCCTGTATATACTTTATCAATTTGTGCCGTATTGGTATTCGTTGTAGTAGTTTGACAGCCTGCTAAGGTAATCGCACTGACAGTCATTAATGCTAACAATAGTGATTTCTTCATTATAATTCCTTTAAAATCATTCATATTTGACTCTTTAATCAACATATACATCATATCATCTTGAGTCACAAAAAGACGTGATGCTTTAGATAATTAGGACATTACTGATAAAATACGTCATGCATAAATTTAATGAATAAGAATTGTCTTTTTCATCTAGCACCGATTATAGTTATTAAAATTACTGTGCTATTATCGATTAAAGCACATTATGCTTGGTACAACATGTTCAAGGCGGCAATAACCGCCACTAACACAGTGGTGAGGGAATATGTCTACAGATACTGAATATCAACCTATCAATTGTGATGATTACGAATATCTAGAAATCGCATGCCAGCGCCAGCTAAAGTTACTCATTGAGCTTAATGGCGGCGAGAATATTGAAGGGCAAGCCAGTGATTTGCTCCTACGTAAAAAAGTAGAGTACCTGATTGTTGAAACACATGAAGGAACAAAAGAATTACGTCTGGATTGCATTAACACCTTCAGTCATCCAGAAATCGGCACGATAGTTGTCGACCACTCTCACTAACACTCGCAATTTCGAGTTCTTCTACATCCCCTTATGATAGTCACAGTCATAAGGGGTTTCTCTTTATAAACTTACTTGAAATTCATTGTTTTTTTGCCAGTTAATCGCAATCCCAACTTTCCCTTCATCAACTAAACCGAAAGGTGTAATAAAGCTGCCTACCGCGGCTATAAGTTCATCATTATAGTAAATAAGTGGTGTGCGCTCTCGCATCCAAGGAGCGATACCTAACTCTTGCCATATTTTTTTACTGCTTCTTGAATGGGTTCTTCCCACAATATTAATTGTGCCTTGTAAGCCAAAACGGACAGTCACTTTTTCATGTTCGTTGGGAGGACGAATTTGCCCTTGCCCATGCATAATTTCAAGTTGCCCAAGAGATTCCGGTAATGTGAATAAATTCGGATAATCCCAATCATATTGCTTATTAGTTAAACGAGTTATGCGCCTAACAATCCACAAAGCACCTTGGTAGCGTCTAATTTCTACATCCCCTAGGCGACAAACTGGCTCTGCATCTTGCCGAGCCAAAGCAACTTCTTGCCAAATGCGTTGTAGTTGATTAAACGGTGGCATGGGTAACTGGTGTAAACCCACCCAGCGGCGGATCAGCCCATTGCGTTTTGCCGGCGAACAACTATTTAGGCTATCAATAAATAGTCCACCATGATAATCCATCATTTCATCTAACGAATCTTGCAATAATTCATCAAGTAATGTTTCTTGTTCCCCACACAGCGCCGCACTACGCGATACTGCACTCGAAAAATGAGGCCAGCGTTCGGTCAATAACGGCATGATATGTAAACGAAGAAAATTTCGATCATATTTATCATTTTGATTACTATCGTCTTCAACCCAAGGTAGCTGGTTTTCTTGCATGTATTCTTCAAGCTTTTCTCGGGGTATCGACAATAATGGTCGTAATAAATATGTGTTACCTATCGTTGCCTTAAATGGCGTAATCTGTGGCATCGATGAAAGCCCTGTAGGCCCACTTCCTCGCTTTAACGCTAGCATAAAGGTTTCAGCCTGATCATCTTGATGCTGAGCCGTCACAATTATTTCATTCTCATGTAGTTCATCACGATAAGCTTGATAACGAGCATCTCGCGCTGCGGCCTCTATTCCGCTATGAGTTGGGTCGACTTGAACCTGTTGGCAAATAAACGGAACACTCCACTCCTTGCACAATGAAGCACAATGTTTTTCCCATGCATCCGCCTTTGTGTTTAAACCATGGTGAATATGAATTGCGCGGATTTGGAGCAAGGGATTTAGGTTATTTTTGATTTGGCAAAGGGCATGCAACAGCACAGTAGAATCAATTCCACCACTGAATCCAACCAGTATTTTTTGAAAATCTTTTATTTTGCTGAATATTTGCTCAACGATGACTTGTGATTGTTTCACCATTCATTTGCCCTTCTTCATTTTTTACGACTTTTTTCAGTTCAAATACATAGATGCCGAACACAATAACAAAAAAAGCGGGGGCTGGTAAAAACCAATCCCCGCCAGTCAATAAACGCTTAAGACAAAGTAGCGCGATTAACAGTAGCCATATCCCATCAATCGCTGATAACGACGATTTTTTAAGGCTTCAGCATCAAACTCTTCGAGCTCATTAAGGTCTTCAATAAGACGCGCTTTGAGCGATGCTGCAATTTCTTCATAATTACGATGCGCACCACCTAAAGGCTCAGGAATAACATTGTCAACAAGCTTCAATTCTTTAAGGCGTGGCGCAGTAATCCCCATCGCTTCAGCTGCTAATGGCGCTTTGTCTGCACTTTTCCAAAGGATAGATGCACAACCTTCTGGCGAAATAACAGAATAAGTGCTGTATTGCAGCATATTCACTTTATCACCAACACCGATAGCTAACGCGCCACCTGAACCACCTTCACCAATAACGGTACAGATAACCGGAACAGATAAACGTGACATTTCACGCAGGTTACGGGCAATCGCTTCAGATTGACCACGTTCTTCAGCGCCGACGCCAGGATATGCACCTGGGGTATCAATGAAAGTGATAATAGGGAGATTAAAACGATCGGCCAGTTCCATCAGACGTAATGCCTTACGGTAACCTTCAGGGGCCGGCATACCAAAGTTACGACGTATTTTCTCTTTGGTCTCACGACCTTTTTGATGACCAATAATCATGACTGGGCGACCATCTAAGCGCGCCATTCCACCAACGATAGCTTTATCGTCAGCATAAGCACGGTCACCTGCCAATTCCTGAAAATCAGTAAAAATACGTGGAATATAATCCAATGAATAAGGGCGTCGAGGATGACGAGCAAGTTTTGCAATCTGCCATGCACCAAGATCAGAGAAAATTTTACGTGTTAGTTCAACACTTTTCTCACGTAAACGAGCAACCTCTTCATCCAGGTTGACTTCTAAGTTGTTATCTTGACGGCTAACTGCAGTTAGGGAATCAATTTTCGCCTCTAATTCAGCAATCGGCTGTTCAAAATCAAGAAAATCCAGACTCATAATATTCCTATTTTAGTCAAATTCTAATTCTACCTGCTCACTACCTAGCAGAGTTCGAAGATCGTTCAGAAGGGGATCCACGGGTGTCACACGCCAAACAACGCCAAATTTAAGCTTGGCTCTGGCATCATCCTTCTGATAATACAAATGAACCGGGATCGTTCCTGAACGGTGAGGTTCAAGCGTATTACGAAGCCGGTTCAACAATTGATCGTTAATTTGTTTATCTGACAGTGATATAGCAAGTCCTCGTGCATATTTTTCCCTTGCTTCACCAATATCCATTAACTCGCGCACTGTCATTTTATTACCACCATTGAAATCATCAAAGCTGACCTGGCCGGTGGCGATTAATATATTATCTTTTTCCAGCATGTGCTGGTATTTCTCCAGAGCATCTGAAAATAACATAATATCCAGACGACCGGAACGATCATCAAGCGTGCAAATACCAATTCTATTTCCACGCTTGGTTGTAATAACTTTTGCTGAGAGTACTAAACCTACCACAGTTGTCATTTGACCACGAGGGGTTGGGTTCACATCTTTCAACCTGAGACCATTAGTATAACGCTCAATCTCACTTAAGTACCGTGTTATCGGGTGCCCAGTTAAGTAAAGCCCTAATGTTTCTCTTTCGCCATCAAGTACAACTTGCTCTGGCCATTTAGGTACACTTGCATAAGAACTTTCAACCTGTTCAGGTGCATCAGCAAGCACACCAAACATGTCAGCTTGTCCAATGGCTTCCGCTTTTGCATGTTGATCCGCCGCTTTTAATGCATCTTCAAGAGAAGACATTAACGCTGCACGATGCGGGCCTAAACGATCAAATGCCCCTGCCATGATCAATTTTTCCATCACACGGCGATTAATTTTTTTTATATCAACACGGGCGCAAAGATCAAAGATTTCTTTAAAGAACCCACCTTGTTGGCGAGCTTCAACGATTGCTTCGATAGGACCTTCACCGACACCTTTAATGGCGCCAATACCGTAAACTATCTCACCTTCATCATTCACATGGAAGTGATATAATCCGCTATTAATATCTGGCGGCAATACTTTTAACCCCATTCGCCAGCATTCGTCAACCAAACCAACCACTTTTTCTGTGTTATCCATATCTGCGGTCATTACCGCTGCCATAAATTCAGCAGGATAGTGAGCCTTTAACCATAAGGTTTGATATGAAACTAATGCATATGCAGCTGAGTGCGATTTGTTAAAACCATAACCGGCAAATTTCTCTACCAAGTCAAAGATTTTCATCGATAGCTCGCCATCAATACCATTTTTGATGGCACCATCTTTAAAAATAGAGCGCTGCTTCGCCATCTCTTCAGGTTTCTTTTTACCCATCGCACGGCGCAGCATATCTGCACCACCAAGGGTGTATCCAGCAAGAACCTGAGCAATCTGCATAACCTGTTCTTGGTACAAAATAATACCATAAGTTGGCTCTAGAACAGGTTTTAATGATTCATGTTGCCACTCTACATCAGGGTAAGAGATTTCCTCGCGACCATGCTTACGATCAATAAAGTTATCTACCATGCCTGATTGCAACGGCCCTGGGCGGAAGAGTGCCACAAGAGCTATCATATCTTCAAAGCTATCTGGACGTAGCCGCTTGATCAAATCTTTCATACCACGGGATTCTAATTGGAATACCGCCGTTGTTTCTGAACGCTGTAGCATATCGAAACTTTTTTGATCTTGCAGAGGGATCGCTGCGATATCTATAGGCGCTAAATTTTTCTTGGTGCGCCGCGCGTTGATCATTTCCAACGCCCAATTGATGATAGTTAGAGTACGCAAACCCAAGAAGTCGAATTTGACTAGCCCCGCATACTCAACATCATTTTTATCAAACTGGGTAACTGGGTTATTACCTTCCGCATCACAATAAAGTGGTGCAAAGTCGGTGATTTTTGTTGGTGCAATAACCACTCCACCCGCATGCTTACCTGCGTTTCGTGTTACACCCTCAAGCTTGCGAGCCATGTCTATCAATGCTTTAACTTCTTCATCGGCAGCATAGATTTCAGGTAGCTGAGGCTCAACTTCAAACGCTTTTTCCAGTGTCATACCGGGATCTAACGGGATTAATTTGGATATTCTATCGACAAACCCATAAGGGTGTCCTAGTACACGTCCTACATCTCGAATAACGGCTTTAGCCGCCATTGTACCGAACGTGATGATCTGTGATACCGCATCACGTCCATACATTTGCGCAACATGATCAATCACTAGGTCGCGTTTTTCCATACAGAAATCGACGTCAAAGTCAGGCATGGAAACACGTTCAGGATTCAAAAAGCGCTCGAATAATAGATCAAATTCAAGTGGATCTAGATCAGTAATTTTTAGCGCATAAGCAACAAGCGAACCCGCTCCTGAACCACGCCCTGGGCCAACAGGTACGCCATTATCTTTCGACCATTGGATAAATTCCATGACGATAAGAAAGTAACCAGGAAACCCCATCTGATTGATAACGTTCAATTCAATTTCTAAACGCTCATCATATTCTTTGCGTTTCTCAACTCTTTCTTTTTCATCAGGAAATAAGAATTCAAGGCGCTCTTCTAAACCTTTTCTCGAGCACATAACCAAGAAATCTTCAGTCTTCATATCACCCGTTGGAAACTGTGGTAAGAAGTATTCACCAAGACGAATAGTTACGTTACAACGCTTAGCAATCTCTACACTGTTTTCTAACGCTTCAGGAATGTCGGCAAATAACTCGCACATTTCCGCTTCTGAACGTAAGTATTGCTGAGGGCTATAATTTTTAGGTCTTTTAGGGTCAACCAAAGTAAAACCATCATGGATAGCAACCCGAATTTCATGGGCATCAAAATCGCTACTCTCAATAAAACAAACTTCATTGGTTGCAACGACAGGCAAACCTTTTTTTGCCGCTAGCTCTACCGCTGCATGCAAATAACTCTCTTCATCAGGACGCCCTGTTCTGATGAGCTCTAAGTAATAGCTATTCGGAAAGTGTGTTTGATAAAACTCAATGCATTCATCAACAAGCGTTTGGTTACCACGCAATAAAAATTGCCCAACATCCCCTTTTCGACCACCAGAAAGTAAAATTAAACCTTCTTTGTGCTTTGCTAGCCAATCACGATGTATTGTTGGTCCTATCGGCCCATACCCTTTCTGATAAGCTTCAGAGATAAGTAAAGTAAGATTTTGGTAGCCTTCATTATTGCGGGCTAGCACAGTTAAGTGAGCAACTTCATCACCTAACATTTCACTTTCCACACAAAAATCTGCACCAATGATAGGCTTTATACCCGCACCATGAGCCGCACCATAAAACCTGACTAATCCACATAGATTAGTAAAATCAGTAATTGCGAGTGCAGGCATGCCCATCGCAGCAACTTTTTTAACTAATGGCGCCGTTTTCGCCAGCCCATCAATCATGGAGTAGTCACTATGGACACGCAAATGAATAAAACGAGGAGAAACCATCAACCTTATACCTATTGTTTAATTTCTAAGGCGCGCCGTACTGGTGCGAAGCTCTTACGATGAAACTCAGTGGCTCCGTGTTGTGCCAGTTTTTCTAAATGGTAAGGCGTTGGATAACCTTTATGTTTCGCAAAACCATATTCAGGGAAGATTTTATCAAGCTCTACCATTTCCCTATCCCTTACTACTTTTGCTAAAATAGAGGCTGCACTTATCTCTTGAACCAGACTATCACCTTTAACCACCGCTTGTGATGGCATCAATAATTCAGGGCAACGGTTACCATCAACCAACACAAAATCAGGCGTGATAGATAACCCAGCAACGGCACGTTGCATCGCTAACATTGTCGCATGCAATATATTTATTTTATCAATTTCTTCGGGTTCTGCACGACCAATACACCAGCAAAGTGCTTTTTCTTTTATTTCATCGAACAATTTTTCACGTTTTTTTTCTGTTAGCTTTTTTGAGTCCGCTAATCCTACTATTGGATTATTAGGATCAAGGATCACGGCTGCCGTCACCACTGCCCCAACGAGAGGACCACGTCCGACTTCATCTACACCAGCAATTAAGTTGGCTTTAGGGTATATAAAATCCATTATTTTCTAACCAAATCGAGTACTGCGTCAGCAGCTTGTTTGTCTGCATCACAGCGAATAAGTTGATGCAATTGCAAAAAGGTTTCTTTCAAATCATCAACCTGCTCACCACCATTTAATAAAGGGATAAGGTACTGTGCTAATTTTTCAGGTTGGCATTCTTCTTGTAATAGCTCTTTAACTATCTCTTTTTCTGCTAGCAAATTAGGTAAGGAAACATACGGCGTTTTGACTAAACGTTTTGCCAACCAAAAAGTAAATGGCTTCATTCGATAGCCTACGACCATTGGACATTTCGTCAACATACATTCAAGGGCGGCGGTTCCCGAAGCAAGTAATGTTGCATCGGCAGAGATCATCGCATCACGAGCTTGCCCATCGAGAATATGAACATGTAGCTCGGGTGCAACCTCTTCCCTAATAGCGTCAAATTGTTGACGTCGCTTTGCATTTACCAACGGAACGACAATATGTAGATTTGTGAAGTGTTGATGTAAGATTTTTGCCGTTTTTAAAAAATCGGCACTCAACATTTCAACTTCTGAATGACGGCTTCCAGGTAATAAAGCCAAGCATTTTGCGGTCTCAGGAATACCTAATCGTGCTCTAGCGGCCTGTTTATCGGGCTGAAGTGGTATCGCATCTGCCATCGTATGTCCGATAAAACGACAAGGTACATTAAAACGATCATAGAACGCTTTTTCGAATGGTAGGAATGCGAGCACGAGATTAGTTGCGCGTCCAATTTTAAACACGCGTTTTTGACGCCATGCCCATACAGATGGGCTGACATAATGAATTGTTTTGATGCCTTTTGCTTTTAATCTGCCCTCAAGAGTGATGTTAAAATCAGGGGCATCAATGCCGACAAAAATATCGGGCTGCAATTGTGTAAAGCGTTGCGTTAAATCTTTACGAATAGAGAGCAGTCGAGGTAAACGACCTAATACCTCAACAATACCCATGACGGCAAGCTCTTCCATTTCGTACCAGGCTTCACATCCTTCGGCTTGCATCAGTGGACCTGCAACACCAACAAAACGCGCATTTGGCACTTGTTCTTTTAGTGCACGGATAAGGCCCGCACCTAAAATATCACCTGACGTTTCGCCGGCAACAAGGCCAATAGTAAGTGGGCGGTTATTATTCACCAAAATTCGCTCCTTAATAAAGGCCTTTACTTCATTCGTCTGTTAATAAAAAAAATTAACGAATGATACCACGATTAGATTGTGCCGAGTCTTCGAGGAAGTCGCTGAACACTTTGACATGCTCATTATTTTTTGCCATTTCAGCAATTTCTTCACGGGCTTCTTCTAACGATTTACCTGAACGATATAATGTTTTATAGGCATTTCGGATCGCATGAAGAGACTCTTTGTCAAACCCGCGGCGTTTTAATCCTTCGAGGTTTAAACCATACGGCGTCGCGTGGTTACCCTGAGCAATTACGTATGGAGGTACGTCTTGTGCAACCCCAGAACATCCCCCCACCATGACGTGTGCGCCGATTTTGCAAAACTGATGAACCGCAGTCATTCCGCCGATAATTGCAAAATCACCAAGGAAGACATGCCCACCTAAAGTGCCGTTATTTGCAATAATACAGCGATTACCAATGATACAGTCATGAGCAATATGCACATTAACCATCAGCAAGTTATCATCACCAACTTTTGTTAAACCGCCACCTTGTGTTGTACCTCGATGGATAGTAACGCTTTCTCTGATGCGATTTCTATCCCCGATTTCAACTCGTGTCGGCTCACCTTGATATTTTAAGTCTTGGTTAATTTCGCCGATAGAGGCAAACTGAAATATCACGTTATCACGGCCAATTTGTGTATTACCGTTAATAACAATGTGTGATTTCAATTCTGTGCCTTCGCCTATTTCAACGTCAGCACCAATATAACAAAAAGGGCCAATACGAACATTGGCTCCGATGATAGCTCCATCTTCTACGACAGATGAAGGATGAATATAGGCTGTCTTATCAATCATATCAGACCTCACGGCGACGGGCGCACATCATTTCTGCTTCGCAGGCCACTTCTCCATCAACTTTTGCAACACCTTTAAAACGTGCGACTCCACGGCGTTCTTTGATAAATTCTACTTCCAGAACCATTTGGTCTCCAGGTAGAACTGGACGCTTAAAGCGCGCACCATCGATTGCTGCAAAATAGTACAATTCACCGGGTTCTAATTTTCCAACACTTTTAAATGCAAGGATACCCGTGGCCTGAGCCATAGCTTCTAAGATTAACACGCCAGGGAAAATAGGCTTACCTGGGAAATGCCCTTGGAAAAATGGCTCATTAAAAGAAACATTTTTGACTGCGCGCAAAAATTTACCTTCTTCAAAATGCAATACGCGGTCAACCAAAAGGAAAGGATAACGGTGCGGTAGCAGTTCTAAGATTTCTTCTATATTCAGAGTATGATTATCACTCATCGAAATACTCTTCCTGTCTATTAATACGATTTAATTAACGAATCGGCCTGCTTTAACCTTTAAAATAGGTTAACTGGCAGGCCGGAAAAACGTAACTCAGATGACTATTTTAGCCTGAATTACAAAATGTTTACTGTTTTTTTTGGTTTTGGCTATCTAATTCACGCTCAATAGTTTTCAAGCGCTTATTCATCTCATTGATACTTAAGACTAAAGCTGCTGTCTTACGCCAAACTTTATTAGGCTGTAAAGGAATACCTGAAGAGTATACACCGGGCTCTGTAATTGGTCTCATGACCATACCCATTCCTGTTACTGTTACCTTATCGCAAATTTCCATATGACCATTAATAACACTTGCTCCGCCAATCATACAGTAACGACCAATTTTTAAACTGCCCGCCATGATGACACCACCAGCAACCGCAGTATTATCGCCAATAATCACATTATGCGCAATTTGACACTGGTTATCTATAATAACACCATTACCAATAACTGTGTTATCTAATGCTCCACGGTCAATTGTGGTGCAAGCACCAATTTCGACTCGAGATCCAATGATCACTGTACCTAATTGAGGTATTTTGATCCAATTACCACGATCATTTGCATAACCGAAACCATCAGATCCAATAACAGTACCGGATTGGATCAAGCACTGATCGCCAATCTCGATATTATGATAGATACTGACATTGGCCCATAAACGGGTTCCAGCGCCAATATGTGTATTTTTACCGATAAAGCAACCTGCTCCAATCACCACGTTATCACCCAGCACCACTCCGCTTTCGATAACGGCATTAGCGCCAATTGCAACATTGAGACCTAATTGGGCATCATCAGCAATAACCGCTGATACATGGATATTTTCAGCCGGACTTGGCGTGGTGTCCATGATTTGAGCCATACGTGCATAAGCAAGGTAAGGATTATCAACAACTAATGCTGAAACCTTACAAGCTTCGAGATCTTTTGCTGTGAGGACAACCGCGGCAGCCTGACATTCAGCCAGTTTATCACTATAGCGGCTATCAGATAGAAAAGTAATCTGCTGATTATTTGCTGAATGCATCGGGGCAATACCGGTGATGACGATATCGCCATCACCGTGTAATTGCGCATTCAACTGCTGAGCAAGGTCAGCCAATCGAATTGAAGACATCTATTATTTAACCTGTTTTTGAACCTGACTTGTGATGTCAATGCTATCTTTTGCATATGCAACCGCATTTGCATCAATAACCACATCATAGCCTTCTTTCGCAGCAACAGATTTAATAGAATCTTGAATACGAGTTAAGATTTTATTACGCTCTTCACCTTGACGACGACGATTGTCTTCTTCAAATTTTTGAGCTTTTTCAGCAAATTGGTCACGTTTAGTCATGAGTTCTTTTTCAAGCTTTTCGCGATCGCTTTGCTTCATTGTCGCACCATCACGACGCAGTTTTTCTACGCGTGATTGCAAATCTTTTTCTAGATTTTGCAATTCAGTACCACGACTTTTGAACTCACTCTCGAGCTGTTTAGCAACGGCTTCACGAGCAGGCATATTTTGGAAGATTTCGCCTACGTTTACGATAGCGATTTTCTCAGCATAAGCACCTGCTGACATAGCTAAAGCAATACTAACACCCGCTGCACACAACAATTTTTTCACACTAAACTCCTTAACCCATATTTATGGCTGGAAATTTTGGTTGCCCTCATTCGAAAATGAGGGCTTTCTTCGATAGAGACTGACTAGATTACCAGGTTCTACCAATATTAAATTGGAACTGTTCTGATTTATCGCCTTCGTAATCCTTAATAGGTTGCGCATAGGAGAAGACCAGAGGCCCAAGTGGTGACATCCATTGTAGAGCGATACCTGCAGAAGCGCGGATATTGGTTGCCTTACCGTAGTCAGGCATTCCCGCACGCCAATCTGAAGGAACGCTGTTCCAGTTTGTATCCCATACCGTACCCGCATCAACAAAGAGAGAAGTACGAACAGCATTCGCATATTTCTCATCTATAAATGGCGTTGGTGTAATCAATTCAAATGAGGCTGCATACATAGCGTTACCACCAACTGCATCACTTGACGGACTCCCTGGTTCAGGCTCTCCTTTACCAGTAATAGCGTTACGCTTCAAATAAACTGCTTTAGGTCCGATATTATTCGAACGGAAACCACGAATGGTACTGGAACCACCGGCATAGAAGTTTTCATAGAACGGCATTTGCTTGCTGCCAATACCATCACCATAACCTGCTTGCGCACGACCAAGAACAACCCAAGTTTCATCGGTATCAATTGGGTAGTAATGTGCGGTATCAAAACGCAGTTTATAGTATTCGTTATCAGAGCCAGGAATTGTCACTTTAGCCGACAAGTTGGTTTTATTACCCGATGTTGGGAAGAAACCACGGTTCAGTGAGTTATAGCTCCAACCTACGTTGACGGTAAAGTCATCTGCATCAAAGCTTTCTTTATTACGCCCATTTTCAGTGATTGGTGGGTTTTTACCCATCGAATCAAGATAATCCCACATTGCAGCCTGCGCTCGCATGTCAGATAGATCATTATGGACATAACCTGCCCCCACACGGAATGAGTTATTCTCATTGAATGGGAAGCTCAAGAAGCTATCTAAACCATAGGTTTTATTGTTATAACCCGAAAGGTCAGCATCTTTTGCACTAAAGTCGTTATAGAAAATACGACCACCCAAGCTGACACCATTAACGGTAAAGTACGGGTCAGTGAAGGAGAATTCAACGTTAGTTGAATAGTCGTTTTTACTTGCGTTGATACCAACCGCATTACCTGTACCCAGCCAGTTATCTTGTGTTACACCGACTTGGAAGCTCACGCCACTTTCAGTACCAAAACCAACACCAAAGTTCATTGAACCCGTGTTACGCTCTTTAACTTTATAGATGACATCAACCTGATCTGGGCTACCCGGGATTCGTTGAGTTTCAACATCGACAGTTTCAAAGAAACCCGTACGATTAAGACGTTCTTTACCTAATTCAACTAAATCGTTACCTAACCAAGCACCTTCCATTTGACGCATTTCACGGCGTAAAACGGTATCTTTACTGGTGTCATTACCTTGGAAACGAATTTGACGAACATAGAAACGATTCCCTGCATCAACATTGACATGCAGTTTAACTGTTTTATCTTCATCATTGATTTCAGGCTGAGTCATTACACGAGGATAAGCATAGCCATAACGACCAAATAGTTCTTTTATTTGGTTTTCCATGCGTGTTACTTGTGCACCGTTATATAACTCACCCGGTGTAATGGTGATGAGTTCTTTGATATCTTCTAAATGTTCAGCGGTATTACCATTAACTTCAACGCCAGAAATTTTATACTGGTCGCCTTCGGTAATATTGATCGTGATATAGATATCTTTTTTATCAGGCGTCAAACTCACTTGAGTTGAATCGATATTGAAACGAGCATAACCACGGTCAAGATAAAAACTGCGTAAGGTTTCTAAATCACCTGCCAGTTTTTGTTTTTGATATTTTTGGTCTGCTGCAAAGTTCCACCATGGCACATCATCACGTAACTGAAGTTTATTAACCAGTTCCGCTGTCGTGTAATTTTTGTTACCGACGATATTGATCTGCTGAATTTTGGCAGAAACACCTTCAGAGAAAACAAATTTCAAATCTACACGGTTGCGTGGTAATGGCGTTACGACGGCTTTTACAGTGGCGTTGTATTTACCAACACTGTAGTAAAAGTCTTCTAAACCTTTTTCAATATTCGCAATCGTCGTGCGGTCGAGAGCTTCACCAACACGGATATTTGATGCTTCCAAGTTCTGCTTTAGCATGTCATCTTTCACAGATTTGTTACCTGTAAAAGTGATACTTGCGATGGTTGGTCGTTCTTTAACTTGAACGATCAGCGTGTTTCCATCACGCAGGACCCTTACATCTTCGAAGTTACCGGTTGAGAATAGGGAACGAATCGAGCGACTAATGTCTTCGTTATCGACTGAATCACCTACCCGGACAGGTATGTTCAATAATGCTGCACCAACGGCGACGCGTTGTAGACCTTCGAAACGAATGTCTTTAACTACGAATCCGTCTGAACCGTATGCAGTGGCGCTGCCAAGAAGCAGCGACGCTATGAGCAACTTTTTCATCGCCATCGTTGTTATGCGTATTCCTTACTGGTCCCAAGCTTACAAAAATTAGAAGCGAGAGAAATCATTAAAAAGTGCAAGTCCCATTAACAGAATCAATGCCATTGCACCTATCCGAAAACTAAAGTCTTGTACACGCTCAGACACTGGACTTCCTTTAATTTTTTCAATTAACAGAAAGAGTAGGTGTCCCCCATCTAAAACAGGCAGTGGAAACAGATTGATGATACCTAAATTCACGCTAATAAGCGCAATAAACATCAAATAATATACCAAGCCTGACTCGGCTGATACCCCCGCACCTTTCGCGATAGATATCGGACCGCTCAAGTTATTGAGTTTAACATCCCCAACAACTAGTTTGCCCATCATGTTGACCGTTAGCTTCATCAACTGCCACGTTTTATCACTTGCTTGGTAAAACGCATCGAATGGTCCGTATTGCTGAACCATTCTATATTCATCTGCTAACGGTAACACTGAAAGTTCAACGCCCGCAAATCCAATTTGCTCTCCACGCTGACCATTTTGAATATCAGGGGTCAATGTGAGAGTGATGATTTGATCGGATCGCTCTACCTCTAATTTCAATGGTGTACCTGGGTTACTACGAATTATTCGCGTCACTGGATTCCATAAATCCAGTTTTTCCCCACTTACACCAATAATTCTATCTCCGGGCTTTAATCCTGCTCGCTCACCAGCAGAACCCTCAGTCACTTTCTGTATGACTGGATCGATTCTCGCAGAAACAGGCATGATACCAATAGATAATATTGGATCCTGCTTTTCAGGATCAAATTGCCACGATGTTAAATCAACTGTTTTAGTAATTGGCTCACTATACCCTTGAGGCAATACTTCAGCAGTAAATTCACGATCGCCAATTTTCCCCACTAACGCTAAACGAACTGAATTCCAATCAGGCGTTTCGATACCGCCAATCGATTTTAGTTCCATTTTCGGCGTAAAATTTGCGGCTGAGGCAATTGAATCTGCTTTTACATCTTCAATAATAGGACGGACTGATGGTATCCCAATCATAAAGACTATCCAGTAGACAACAATAGCAAGCAAAAAGTTCGCTATCGGTCCCGCACTAATAATTGCAGCACGTTGCCCAACGGTTTTATTATTGAATGCTTGGTGACGACGTTCAGGTGTTACATCCCCTGCTCGCTCGTCGAGCATTTTGACATAACCGCCTAGTGGTATCAGCGCCAGCACGAATTCCGTGCCCTGTTTATCAACTTTGCGCCATAACGTTTTCCCGAAGCCAATAGAAAAACGTTCGACATAAACACCACAACGGCGCGCAATCCAAAAATGGCCAAATTCATGTACTGTTATTAACACGCCTATGGCAATGATAAACGCAGCTAAACTCCAGATAAATCCCATTTATAATCCTAAAGACCAAAACCGTTAAAAACTAACAAATTCAGCCCCGCGAAAACGGGGATTGCGGCAGTCAGGCTATCAATTCGATCGAGTATTCCACCATGACCTGGAATTAAATGACTGCTGTCTTTTATACCCGATTGACGCTTAAACATACTTTCAGTCAAGTCGCCAAATACCGAGACAACAACAACAATAATTGATGTAACGAGTAAATAATCAGGCATCACTGGAATCGGTGCAAATGTACTAAACAACCATGAAATAATACCCGCGGTAATTAGCCCACCAATAAGGCCTTCCCACGTTTTACCCGGCGAAACTTTAGGTGCTAATTTATTACGTCCCATGGTACGACCAAATGCATAAGCACCTGAGTCCGCCCCCCAGACAAGTAACATCACATATAGCAGCCACCATGCACCAAAGAAGGTGTCACTCTGATAGCCAATAGTTCTAAGTACCATCATGCCACAATAAAAAGGAATGATAGTCAAAGCACCAAACAATAATCGAATAACAACCGATTTTCCCCATGAAGCCGAGGCGGGATAAGTCACCACTAAAAGAATCGCAATAACCCACCAAATTAGCCCCGCCCATAAGCCATAAAGAATAAGAGGCTCATTGATGAGAACATTGATATCCGGTAAAGAGAATTGGATTGCCAAAAGCACAGCAGCAAAAACAATGGCAAGCCCAACACGCTTAGTTTGTGAATGCCATCCTGCAAATTGAGCCCACTCCCATGCACCCAATGCACTAACGGCAATGACGACAAAACCAAAATTGGCAGGAGAAAGTAAAAACAGGGCAGCAATAACAATAGGTATTAGTACTATTGCCGTTAGCAAACGATATTTCAGCACATCTTTCTCCTTTTATTTGACGAGTTCGTCATCTGATTCAGCGCCACCATAACGACGTTCACGCTTACTAAAAGCATCAACCGCATCCTGAAACACCATTTCATCAAAATCTGGCCACAAAACGTTGGTGAAATAAAATTCCGCATAGGCGACTTGCCAGAGTAAAAAATTACTAATGCGATGCTCGCCACCTGTTCTGATGACTAAATCAACACATTCTTGGTCATGCATACAGACATGCTCATTAATGCTTTCCTCATTGATATCATCAATAGAAAGCTCACCACTCTTCACCTTTGCAAACACCTGTTTAACGCTATTGGCAATATCCCAACGCCCACCATAGTTTGCAGCAATATTTAGTTTCAAACCCGTATTATTTTGCGTTAACGCCTCAGCTTTATCGATTCTTTTTCTTAGACGATCACTAAAGCGATTGATATCACCAATCACTTTTAATTTAACATTGTTTTTGTGTAGGTTTTTTACTTCGTTATCCAATGCAAAAACAAATAACTCCATTAATGAACTCACTTCTTTCTCTGGTCTTCTCCAGTTTTCACTGCTAAATGCATAAAGAGTAAGCGAGCTAATTTTATTTTTCACTGCAAAACGTACAGAATTACGCACAGACTCAACACCGGCTTTATGACCAGTAATTCTGAGTTTCCCTCTCTGTTTAGCCCAGCGTCCGTTACCATCCATAATGATGGCGACATGCTTAGGTATCATCGATTCAGAGAGATTTTCACCACTAGAGTTCATTAAATATTAATCCTTGTGTGCACAGCCTTGAGAATCCAGCGCAATAATAACCTTTATTATTGAAATTACTGATAAGACACATCCTTAATTCTCTGCTAAATACTGACGTTGTCTTTCTTTTTTTAAACATGTCACATATTAAAGATATATTATGGCTATCAGCAACTAAATAAATCACATACTAAGATTAAATTTCTTGTGAAATTAACGTTGCCGCTTCACGACGTGAGCAAGCATCGATTTCTAAGACCTCATCAATCGATACTGGTTCAGAAAAATCATGTTTATCCATAGCTTTATGATTAATTTTTGCGATATCCGTAAAACGGATTTTTCCTTCAAGAAAAGCCGCAACGGTTATTTCATTTGCTGCATTAAGCGCTGTTGTTGCTGCTTGACCTTCATGACACGCATCGATAGCAAGTTTTAAACAAGGATAACGTTGATAGTCAGGTTCGACAAAGGTTAATGAAGACAGTTTTTTAAAATTAAGAGGTTCTGCACCTGAAATGATACGTTCAGGATAGGCCATACTATAGGAAATTGGCGTGCGCATATCCGGTGTGCCGAGCTGAGCAATCACGCTACCATCCCTGTACCTGACCATTGAATGGATCACTGATTGAGGATGTATAACAACTTCCATTTGTTCCGCACTGGCGTTGAAGAAGTAGCAGGCTTCAATATATTCAAGCCCTTTATTCATCATAGTGGCTGAATCCACTGAAATTTTACGTCCCATCGACCAATTAGGATGATTACAAGCTTCATCCGGTGTAACACTATCAAAATGGGAAAGTGGAGTCTCTCTGAATGGGCCGCCAGATCCTGTTAATACGATGCTGGAAATACCAGAAGCGGATAAATCAGCAAAACCCAAATTACGTTGAATAACTTCAGGTAAGCTTTGAAAAATCGCATTATGCTCGCTATCGATTGGAAAAACAGTCGCACCATGCTCACGAATCTCATTAAAGAATAAACGGCCACTGGTAATGAGAGACTCTTTATTCGCTAATAATATTCTTTTCCCTTTACGAATAGCCGCAAGCGTTGGCAATAACCCAGCAACCCCCGTAATTGCAGACATGACTTGATCTGCTTCATCTAAACCCGCAAGTTCTATGGCAGACGCAGTACCCGATAAAACTTCAGTTTTACAATTATTTTCAGACAAAATTTGGCGTAATGCCTTAGCTGAATCGTCCTCTGCCATACAGGCGTATTTCGGATTAAATTCTAAACACTGACTAGCCATTTCAGCAACATTTTTGCCTGCGACTAAAGCCGTAATTTGAAATTTTTCAGGGTTTTGTCGAACAACAGAAAGTGTATTGGTACCAATGGAGCCTGTAGAACCTAGGATTGTAAGACGTTTCATAGTGATCAGTTGCTCTGTATTAATTCAATACTGAGATTATATCAGCTTAGATGTAAGAAAGGATTGTTTAATAGGTATGAAAAATAATAAAGCCACCCTAATGCACATTAATTCAATGTGTTTAGATGGCTTTATTATCGAAATGGATTAAAAATCCATCAGCTCCGTTTCTTTTTGAGCTAACGCTTCATCAACTTTCTTGATGAAATTGTCAGTCAATTTTTGGATATCATCCTGTGAACGGCGCTCATCATCTTCGCTGATTTCTTTATCTTTCAGCAAAGCTTTAACTTTATCATTAGCATCACGACGAACGTTACGAACCGCAATACGGCCCTGCTCAGCTTCAGCACGAACCACTTTGATCAGGTCTTTACGACGCTCTTCCGTCAAAGCTGGAAGTGGTACACGAATAACCGTACCCGCAGATGATGGGTTCAGACCTAAGTCTGACGACATAATTGCTTTTTCAATCGCTGGAGACATTGAGCGATCAAATACAGAGATGGCTAATGTACGTGAATCTTCTACCGTCACGTTAGCCAGCTGACGTAATGGTGTTGCAGAACCATAATACTCCACCATAATGCCATCGAGTAGGCTTGGTGAAGCGCGGCCTGTACGGATTTTACTGATCTGATTTTTGAGTGCTTCAACGCTCTTTTCCATACGGTCTTGAGCATCTTTTTGGATTTCGTTAATCACGTTTTCAACCCTTAAGAACTTGTTATTAAAGGCCGCAAAGCAGCCTCGCTTAAATTGTCTGAATTTATGTTAGATATTACATTTAAACTCAGGTCATGTCTCTGAGTATTAGTTGTGAGAAATCAGAGTTCCTTCATTTTCACCCATTACAACACGGCGTAAAGCGCCTGGTTTATTCATGTTGAAAACACGAATAGGTAAGTTATGGTCACGAGCCAAAGTAAATGCAGCTAAGTCCATCACCTTCAATTCGCGCTCCAAAACATCTTGATAACCCAAAGTTTCATACAGAACGGCATCGGGATCTTTTGCCGGATCAGCTGAATATACACCATCAACTTTTGTTGCTTTTAAAACAACATCCGCTTCAATTTCAATACCGCGTAAGCATGCCGCTGAGTCTGTTGTAAAAAATGGATTTCCTGTCCCAGCAGAAAAAATCACAACACGACCATGACGTAACAGGCTAATAGCTTCAGCCCAACTGTAGTTATCACAGACACCGTTAAGTGGGATTGCAGACATCAGTCTTGCGTTCACATAAGCACGATGCAGCGCATCTCGCATTGCGAGACCGTTCATGACCGTTGCTAGCATTCCCATATGGTCACCTACCACACGGTTCATGCCTGCTTGCGCTAAACCTGCACCGCGAAATAGGTTACCGCCACCAATAACCACACCGACCTGTATACCCAGTTCTATGAGTTCTTTGATTTCCTGAGCCATACGATCTAAAACGCTAGCATCGATACCAAAACCTTCTGCACCTTGTAAGGCTTCGCCACTTAATTTGAGCAGAATGCGCTGATAAACGGGTTTTGCATTGGTAGCCATGGTGTTCTGTCCTAACAGATAATTTATTGGGATCACATATGCAGAGTTATATCTTCTACATATCTAAATTTTATTGGATACAAAAATTATACTCAACATAATTCAAGGTACATACGTATAACCAACAACGATACAACTTGAAATATAACGAGTATTAAAGAAAGGCCGCCAATTGGCGGCCTTTAATGTTGATTACTTGCTCATTGCAGCAACTTCAGCTGCAAAGTCTGCTTCAACTTTCTCAATACCTTCGCCAACTTCAAAACGAATGAAGCCAGTTACTGTAGCGCCTTTTTCTTTCAGCAGGTCACCAACAGATTTGCTTGGCTCCATAACGAAAGGCTGGCCAGTTAGAGAGATTTCGCCAGTGAATTTGTTCATGCGACCGATAACCATTTTTTCAGCGATTTCGCGTGGTTTACCTGATTGCATAGCAATGTCTAACTGAATTTGGTGCTCATGAGCAACAACATCAGCTGGAACGTTTTCTGGGGTCAGATACTCTGGTTTGCTTGCAGCAATGTGCATAGCAATGTGCTTCAGCAGTTCTTCGTCTGCGCCTTCAGCGGCAACAAGAACACCGATACGAGCACCGTGCAGGTAGCTACCTACATTTGCGCCTTCCAGAATAGCGACACGACGGATATTGATGTTTTCGCCGATTTTAGCAACTAAATTTGCGCGAGCTTCTTCAAATTTCGCTTTCAGTGCATCAATGTCAGCGTTTTTATCAGCAACAACAGAAGCTAATACTTCTTTACCGAATGCTAAGAAGCCTGCGTCTTTAGCAACGAAGTCAGTTTCACAGTTCAGTTCAACTAGAACGCCGGTTTTGCCATCAGCCAATACTTCAGTAAGGATAACACCTTCTGCAGCAACACGACCTGCTTTCTTAGCCGCTTTAGCTTGACCTGATTTACGCATGTTGTCGATTGCTAATTCGATATCGCCATTAGCTTCAACAAGCGCTTTTTTACATTCCATCATACCTGCGCCAGTACGTTCGCGCAGTTCTTTTACCAATGCAGCGGTAACGGTAATTCCAGACATGTGATTTATTCCTCGATATGCCTCATGGGAATCACCCACAAGGATAGTTCTGATTCACAGATATAAAAGGGGCCCAACTAGGCCCCTTCTAACCATATATAGCAATACCTGGTTAATAAGGGCTTATGCCTTATTATTCAGCTTCTACTAAGCTTTCTTCTGCTTGAACAGCCAGATCTTGTGAACGACCTTCACGAACGGTGTTTGCTACAGCGCCCAGATACAGTTTGATTGCACGGATCGCATCATCGTTACCAGGGATAATGAAATCAATACCGTCTGGATCAGAGTTAGTATCAACGATTGCAAATACTGGGATACCCAAGTTGTTTGCTTCTTTGATAGCAATGTGTTCGTGGTCTGCATCGATAACGAACAGAGCGTCAGGTAAACCGCCCATATCTTTGATACCGCCTAAGCTGTTTTCTAACTTACCAAGTTCACGAGTACGCATTAGCGCTTCTTTCTTGGTCAGTTTATCGAAAGTACCATCTTGAGACTGAATTTCTAGGTCTTTTAGGCGTTTGATTGACTGACGAACTGTTTTCCAGTTAGTCAGCATTCCACCTAACCAACGATGGTTAACGAAATACTGGTCACAGCTGTTAGCAGCTTCTTGAACGGCTTCGCTTGCAGCACGTTTAGTACCAACAAACAGAATTTTGCCTTTACGAGAAGCAATTTTGGTCAATTCAGCCAAAGCTTCGTTGAACATTGGAACAGTCTTTTCCAGGTTGATGATATGTACTTTGTTGCGCGAGCCAAAGATGAAAGGTTTCATTTTTGGATTCCAGTAACGAGTCTGGTGACCAAAGTGAACGCCCGCTTGTAACATATCGCGCATGGAAACAGTTGCCATTTAATACCTCTGTATTTAATTAGTTGGGGTTATGCCTCCACGAATCCCATACTACCGACTCCAAAGCTGCGTCTAAACGCATAAGAGCACCCCGGTGCATGTGTCGATTCGTGTGTGTTATACACAATTGAGTTTAAGTTTACGCATATCCATGCTAATCAGATTAACGTTATTACCCTAAATAGGGATAACGTCAAAACTGAAAAGAAATAATATGGATTGCCGGCGCGCTTTATACCATAAATCGGATCCAGAAGCCAACTTTTGTTATTTTTTCTGTCGATAAAAAATGGCATTAAAAGCAATTCGAAGCGCGGCTATCCAGCGGTGTGGTACATTTCTCAAGCACCTTAATTATAGATAATAAAATCCAGTAAAAAAAAACATTTTTGTAAAGACTGATCCCGCTACTTTTTGCATTTTGTGCTGTACAAAGCTCTAAATGAACAAGCCTTAGATGGCGTATCACATATTCTAAGGGTAACTTCAACTATCGAATTCTATCGACAGCTAGTTGGCAGAAAATGCGGTGGCTGTTACCATTAGCGCCATTAATGGTGAATAAATGGCAACAACATCCCATTTTTCAAACCCTTTTATTAAAATGTCACATAGCACGATTGCTGACATAAATGGACTGAACTCATGGCTATTATTATCAAGACTGAAGAAGATATTCAGAAAATGCGTGTTGCTGGCCGCCTTGCAGCAGAAGTGTTAGAAATGATTGCTCCGCACGTTGTACCCGGAGTAAGTACTGGCGAATTAGATAGACTTTGCCATCAACATATTGTTGAAGCGCAGCAAGCTATCCCAGCTTGCCTTAATTACCATGGTTTCCCGAAATCTGTTTGTATTTCGGTGAATGATGTTATCTGCCATGGCATTCCAAGCGATGATAAAATTCTAAAAGACGGTGATGTGGTTAACATCGACGTTACTGTGATTAAAAATGGCTTTCATGGGGATACTTCAACCATGTTTATTGTTGGGAAACCGACTATCCAAGGCGAGCGTCTTTGCCAAATCACACAAGAAAGCTTGTACTTAGCATTACGCATGGTTAAACCAGGTATTCGCCTGCGGACATTGGGTAAAGCAATCCAAGAATTCGTTGAAAAGAATGATTTATCCGTTGTGCGTGAATATTGCGGTCACGGTATTGGTGAAGGCTTCCATGAAGAGCCACAAGTCTTGCATTATGATGCGGATGATAGTGGTGTTGTTCTACAAAAAGGGATGGCATTTACCATTGAACCCATGGTAAATACGGGAGATTACCGCATTCGTACCATGAAAGATGGCTGGACAGTGAAAACCAAAGATAGAGGCTTATCAGCACAATATGAGCATACGCTAGTTGTCACTGATAATGGCTGTGAAATCATGACACTGCGCAAAGAAGAAGAACCCTTTATTTCCGCTATCTTAGTGAACGAATAAGTTCTACCAAGATCCCTCTTTCAGGGGGATCTTTTCCTGTTCATCTTTCTTTAAAAGCCGTAAGCTGATACCCGTTTCTATACCGCTTATTAATACGGAAAGATAATGATGACAGCACCCTCCTCAACGTTTTTGATGCCTCACTTATTTGAATCCTCTGACCTTGAGTTATCGAAGCTCCGTCTGCATGTTGATGCCTTCGACCATTGGCTTGAAAATGCCTTTAATCAAGACCAACCGGTAGTAGAGCTCGTCCATGCCCGCAGTGATTATCTGGATTCTCTCTTAACGAGATTGTGGCAGGAATATCAATTTGATAAATACCCCAATATTTCGTTAATCGCGGTTGGTGGTTATGGTCGACACGAGCTGCATCCCCTTTCCGATATTGATATTTTAGTGCTCAGTAAAGCGCCACTCCCTGAAAATGTTGCCGCAAAAATAGGTCAATTTATTACCCTACTTTGGGATTTACGTTTTGATATTGGTCACAGTGTTCGCTCATTAAAGGAATGCATTGAAGCTGGTAATGCCGATTTAACAACCGCCACTAACTTAATTGAATCACGGCTAATTTGTGGCGATATTGCGCTATTTTTGCAACTACAAAAAACGATTTTTAGTGATGAATTTTGGCCTTCAGCGACCTTTTTTGCTGCGAAAATTGAAGAGCAACAAGAACGTCATCAACGCTACCACAGTACTAGCTATAACTTAGAACCTGACATTAAAAGTAGCCCTGGAGGCTTGCGAGATATCCACACATTATTGTGGTTAGGGCGACGCCATTTTGGCGCAACCACCGTTGATGAAATGGTTGGTTTTGGTTTTTTAACCGAAGAAGAACGCCAAGAGCTTAAAGAATGTTTAACCTTTTTATGGAAAATTCGCTTTGCGCTTCACTTAGTGGTCAAACGTTATGATAACCGACTGTTATTCGATCGCCAATTTAGTGTTGCACGGTTACTTGGCTATGAAGGGGAAAAAAATCAGCCCGTCGAACGGATGATGAAAGATTTCTATCGTGTCACTCGACGCGTGAGAGAACTTAATCAAATGTTATTACAGCTGTTTGATGAGGCTATTTTAGCCCTTAATCCCGATGAAAAGCCCCGTCCTATTGATGAGCAATTCCAGTTACGGGGATCATTAATTGATGTCATTGATGACGCTCAATTTACCAATGAGCCTGCCAGTATTTTAAAAATGTTTTACCAAATGGCTCGCTACCCGAATATCACCGGGATCTATTCAACCACGCTGCGGCAGCTGCGCTTCGCACGAAGAAATCTACAGCAACCCTTATGTGAGCTTCCCGAAGCAAGAAAGTTATTCTTAAAAATACTCCGGCACCCACGCGCTATTAAGGGCGCATTTGTTCCCATGCATTTGCACAGTGTATTAAGCGCTTATACCCCTTTATGGAGTAATATTGTCGGCCAAATGCAGTTTGACCTTTTTCACGCTTACACCGTTGATGAACATACCATTCGGGTACTGCAAAAAATTGATAGTTTTACATTAGAAGAAAATCGGCGAGATCACCCGCTATGTGTCAGTGTTTATCCTAAACTATTACAGCCTGAGATTTTACGTTTAGCCGCAATGTTCCATGATATTGCAAAAGGACGCTCAGGGGATCATTCCGATCTCGGCGCTGAATTTGTTTACGATTTTGCTATACAGCACGATTTTTCAATCAAAGAGGCTGAACTTGCTGGTTGGCTAGTAAAAAAACATCTATTAATGTCCGTGACAGCACAACGACGAGATATCCAAGATCCTGACATCATCAAACAATTTGCGGGGGAAGTTAAAACCGTTTCACGCCTTAATTATTTAATGTGCTTAACGGTAGCCGATATCTGCGCAACAAATAGCACACTATGGAATAGCTGGAAACAAAGCTTGATTAGAGAGCTTTTTTTATCCACTGAACATCAGTTAAATCAAGGAATGCAAAGCACGCCAGACTTGCGTGAACGTATTCGCCATCATCGTCACCAAGCCTTATCACTACTACGCCAATCATCAATTGATGAACAAAAACTTAATGCGCTATGGGCACGCTGCCATGCAGATTATTTTTTGCGTCACACGCCATCACAGTTGGCATGGCACGCCAGTAATTTGCTAAAACACGATTTAGAGTGTCCTCTTGTGTTGATTAGCACCCAATCAAAGCATGGGGGAACCGAAATATTTATTTGGTGCCCTGATAAACCTCACTTATTTGCTGCGGTTGCCAGTGAGCTCGATAGACGCAACCTAAGTATTCATAGTGCACAAATCTTCACCAATAAAGATAATATGGCGATGGATACCTTTGTCGTATTGGAACCTAATGGCGCCGCATTATCGAAAGATCGATACGACCAAATTCGTAAAACATTACTACTGGCGATCCAACAACCCGCCATTACATTGCCTAAACCCCGGACTATTCCTGCGAAATTGCGCCACTTTACCGTACCAACAAAAATTAATTTTCTACACTCAACTAACGAGCGTCGAACGTATATGGAGCTTTTCGCACTCGATCAGCCTGGATTATTGGCTAAAATTGGGCACATTTTTGCGCAAATGGAAATTTCACTACATGGCGCTCGTATCACTACCATCGGTGAAAAAGTGGAGGATTTCTTTGTGTTAGCGGATAAAGACCACAAAGCGCTAGGTAAAAATATGCAACAAGAGTTATCAGAAAGGTTGACAGAGACCCTTAAATCGAAGGATAAAATATAACGTTCATCACATTTTTATGATGAGCCATCACATCTTTAAAGTCATTCAAGGGGAATTATTATCAATGCAGCATTTACAAGCGATCATTGAACACGCATTTGAAGAAAGAGCAACCATTACGCCAAACACGGTTTCAGCACCGCTCAAACAAGCCGTTATGGACACAATTGCATTACTCGATAGCGGTAAGCTACGTGTTGCAGAAAAAATTGCAGGGGTTTGGGTTACACATCAATGGCTAAAAAAAGCGGTTCTACTGTCATTTAGAATTCATGATAACCAAGTTATTGATGGCGCTGAAAGCCGCTATTTTGACAAAGTACCTATGAAATTTTCTGACTATGACCAAGCGCGTTTTGAGAAAGAGGGCTTCCGTGTTGTTCCACCCGCAGCAGTACGTCAAGGTGCTTATATCGCCAAAAACTGCGTTTTGATGCCATCGTACGTTAATATCGGCGCCTATGTTGATGAAGGCTCGATGGTTGATACATGGGCAACAGTCGGTTCATGTGCACAAATCGGTAAGAACGTGCATTTATCTGGTGGTGTTGGCATTGGTGGTGTTCTCGAACCATTACAAGCAAACCCTACCATTATCGAAGATAATTGTTTTATCGGCGCGCGATCAGAAGTGGTTGAAGGGGTTATCGTTGAAGAGGGTTCCGTGATTTCAATGGGCGTTTATCTTGGTCAAAGCACTAAAATTTATGACCGAGAAACCGGTGAAATATTTTATGGTCGCGTCCCTGCAGGCTCTGTTGTTGTTTCAGGTAATCTTCCATCAAAAGATGGTAGCTATAGCCTTTACTGCGCGGTTATCGTCAAAAAAGTTGACGAAAAAACCCGAGGTAAAGTGGGTATCAATGAATTATTAAGAAGTATTGATGAGTAATTTATTTTAATAACGTCATCAAAACTCCGCACTTTATAACCTAAATACTTAGGTTCAATCAGGTGCTAAGCGAAGCTATCCCGATGAGCATACAAAAAGTATGCAACTCGGGTGGCCAAGTGACCCAGCTACTCATCATTGCCGCTTCAAAACGCAAAGTGTGATAATACACACAGCAAACCATTATTTTCTGATCAAGAGAAATTGGTCAAATTTCAAAAAATCGCGCATAATATCACCGTGGCTTTTGCTGATTAACTTCAACAAAACTGGATTATTTTATTTTTCGCAACAAAAATATGGCCAATTCAAATGTTTGGCATTGAATTAGCGTGGTCATATTGCTAAAGCGCTAAAAATAGAATGGTATTGTTACGGCAAGTTCACATCATCACTCTTGTTCATCGACTCTGTCTTTTACAGTTAAGTGAGTTTACATGTACGATAATTTGAAAAGTTTAGGCATCAGTAATCCTCAGGATATCGACCGCTATACCTTACGCCAAGAAGCAAATAACGATATTTTGAAGATTTATTTTCGCAAAGACAAAGGCGAATTTTTTGCAAAAAGCGTGAAATTTAAATATCCACGTCAACGCAAAACAATTGCAGCTGCAGATGGCAGTAATAATTTCAAAGAAATCAATGAAATAAATACAAACCTTCGTTATGCCATCGAGGAACTTGACCAAATTTGTCAAACAGATAAATCAGATATTGATTTGAAACACAAAATTCTTGATGACTTACGCCACCTAGAACATGTTGTGTCGAACAAAATCGCTGAAATTGAAGCTGACCTTGAAAAACTAACACGTAAATAGTTCAAGAATTTGTTTATGTACTCAAAATAGTTCGAGTTGCAGGTCAGTAAAAAGCAAAGACAGCCAATAACCCTGCAACTTGAAATATGAGAATATGGTCGCCAATGACTTACTGTTCCGTAAAATTAGCTTTCATCTGGTTTTTAAAGCATTCTATTTCGCGGTGCAGATATTTACAGCAGAGCACTCCACGACTCAATCCATGATTTAGCAAATTCTTCAGGTGCATCCACCTCTATCCCATCAATAAACAAGATATCGCCAATACGGATAGCGGATTGCTCAGTTAGTAATTCATCAAAGCGTTTCCCTGCGCCACAAAAGCTCTCATAACTACTATCACCTAAAGCGATCAAGCCGTAGCGTAAATCAGGCTGATAACCAACAACATCTTGAATCTCATAAAACAATGACGCGATGGTATCGGGGAAATCACCTTGACCGGTGGAGGATGTAACGATCAATGCAACGCATTCTCCTGAATTGTAATTTTGCCAATCCGATAACGTCGGCTCATCAAAAACAACAACTTCGTGACCTTGTTGTTCTAATATATCCTGAGCTGTTTCCGCTACCGCTAATGAATTACCATAGACAGTTCCAACAAAAATCCCGACTTTAGACATAATCCTCTCCACGTGACTTCAAATTTAAGTAGGTTGTTTAATGACGTTAACACCTAACTCAGTAGCCAAATCTAACCATTCAAACTGTTCAATAAGTGATAGCCATTGTGCATCCCAAGAAGCAACAAGGGATATTTTCTCTTTTGTTATTGGGTGACTTAAAATTAACTCGCTCGCATGAAGCATTAATCGAGACACGGCAAAATGTTCGGTAACACCCCTATTTTGGCGCAAATCCCCATGCTTACTATCCCCAATAATGGGATGTCGAATATGAGACATATGACGCCTTAACTGGTGCTTTCGACCTGTTTCGGGTTTTAGCTCAAGGAGACTAAAACGAGCGGTTTCATAACGCCCGATTGCCACCGGACATTCAACAACCGCAATTGGCTCACAATGCGTTACGCACTCTTGTAATACGGGTTCTCTTGTCGCGCGTTTATCTGCAATTTTATCCAGCTCTTCAAGTAATGGATAATCAATTGTTTGTGCTTCAGTTACATAACCTCGCACTATCGCATGATATTTTTTTTCAATATGATGATGCTCAAATTGTTCGGAAAGTAATCTAGCAACTTCACTCGAAAGGGCAAAAAGGAGAACACCTGACGTTGGTCTATCCAAACGATGAACGGGGAACACATACTGACCAATTTGGTCGCGTAAGGTTTGCATCACAAATACCGTTTCTTTACTATCTAACCAACTACGATGCACTAACATTCCCGCGGGCTTATTAATCGCAATTATATGCTCATCATGATAAATAATTTCTAGCATTAATTAATTACCTATTGCCGTGAACTGAAAAAAACCATCAAGTTCACGTAAATGATCAAGTAAAACAATATAACGCCCTTCATCATCCTGCTTATAAACCTCATCAAAATAAGGTGCGATGACAAAATTACTCGGCAATGTTGCCCCTTGATCCATTAATGCATATAGACGAGGGATTAAAACCCACTGTAGCCATTCCAGTGCTTCCATAGTATCAATTGAAAAGGGTTCCACACTCTCAAAAGCTTCAGAACCCGGTGGTTGCGTCTGCCAAAGTGATTGCGCTTTCATTTCATCTTCTATATGACGAAGTTTTTCACTGATGCATTGTTCAATATTCATTCTAAAACCTATTTAATGGTGATAACCCAAAATATACTGTATTTTTTTCACTAATTCTGTCGGAAATATGGGGATTGATCCAATAAAATGCAAGCTAGCTCAATTATGTCTATTTAGAGGCCCGTTTCTTGATAATTAAACTATTAATGAATTAATTGGTGTTTGTTTATCATTCATTGCAGTAATCGCATTTATTATCAAATGTTTTTAAATTGATGTATGTGAATTACTTAACGAAGAATGGTTATTATGGGTCTACTAAAGCAGTGGCGTAAGCAAAATAAGATATGGCAATCCTTTAACAATCGCTATATTCATTTAAAACACAAAATACGTATCGCAAAGCTACCTTCTGAGCAATATCAACAGTATCAGTTTATGTGCGACTCTTATAATTGCGCGAAATTATCATGTGTCATTAATAGCATACCTAATTTTATTGAGCGCCCAATTAATAAGTATTTACACAAGTCATGGAATGGTAAACAGAAACTACTTACCGCTAGCTATACACTAAATCTAATCGAAAACACATTTACACCTGATGCGATTGAGTCGATGTTCTCAACTGAACGTAAAGGGCTCGTTGTTGCCAATATCGAACTTAAATCGGCCGATTTCTCACAGTTAAGGATGATTTATTCCCAGTATCCACGGGAGGGCGACTTAACACTTCAGCTACTGAATGAAACAGGTGATGAAATTTATTTGATGAGTTTTTCTTTTGGCGCTGAAGGACAACTCTATGTCTGTTCGCTTCAAGGCCCATCGACTGAACAGAGCGTTGAGCAAGTTAAGTCTATCACCAAACAAATGCATGGTATGAGACCTAAGAATTTATTGATGTCCGCTATTTATGCTGTCGCAGCCTATTTCCATGTTACATCAATCCTTGGTATCTCCAATAACAGTCACATCAAAAGCCAGCATTTAAAATCAAGTTACGATAATTTTTGGCAAGAATGTGGGGCGACACCCACCACTGATGGTTGGTATCAACTACCACTTCAAGAACCCGTTCGGGATATCGAGCAAGTAAAAAGTCAACGTCGTGCAGAATTTCGTCGCCGCGAAGCCTTAAGAGAAGCGATGTTCCAAAACATTTTGTCCTCTCTGGCACAAAACTCGGTACAAGCTGTAACTCAAGTTGCTTAATTTTAGACACTTTATGTGTATTTTTCGGTTTTTTCGTCAGATTTATCATCTAAATAGTTCGAGTTGTAGCAAGGCCGCAAGCGAAATTATCCCGATGAGCTTACACAAGTAAGTGATTCGGGTAATTGAGTACAGCTAACGCAGCTACAGCTTGAAATATGACGAAGATACCCCCTCTAAATAGTTCGAGTTGTAGCAAGGCGGCAAGCGAAATTATCCCGATGAGCTTACACAAGTAAGTGATTCGGGTAATTGAGTGCAGCTAACGCAGCTACAGCTTGAAGTATGACGAGGGGAAAGGATAAAAAAGCCAGCCAATGCATATACACTGACTGGCTCATTATGTTTTAAACAAGTTCTATTAAGCATCCTGCAAAACGGCATCCTGCCGTATGACATCCTGTCATATAAAAACAATTTAGCAGATTATAGAAATCTACGTGCCATCCATGACTTTGTTTTTACTTATAAAAATGCTAAACAATCTACCCTGTCCAGCCGCATAAGAATGTATTAAAACTATTAATGAAACAAGCTATCACGGCAAACTAAAAGTCATTACAAAGCACAATGGTATTATGTTTTCATAGTAACGTCATGAAATTAAAAGTTAAATAATTATCATTTCACTATCATTAAAAATATTTGAGATATTGCTTAACCAAATTGTAGGTAAATACTTACATTTTCTATCAGCAAATATCCTACCCTTGCGGTTTAATAATCGGTAATAATGCCTTCATAAAATGATTGATATCAGGGGAAAGCACTCTTCTGTCTTTACTACCAAATTTTTCTAAGATGATTTCGCCCGTTAAATTGCACATTGAGATCATTTCGATTTCAGAATCTAAGGTCGCAATAAAAAGTGTTGGTGAGAGTTTCAAACGCTTTTGAGTGACTAAATGGCCAATCAAGTTCTCTTGTAGTCGAATAAAATCATCTTCATTCCACACCTGCACTAAGCTCAACTCTAACCCTTCAAATGATGCTTTCATATCACCCGCGAGTTGAGTGGTATAAAAACCATGAATATCTTCCTGCAAATTTATATCAAGCGCTGTAGCGACCTTATGCAAGCTTTTATCTTCTAACGGAAAAGGTTGTGGTTCCCAATAAACCCAATTCTCCCCCGTACGTACAACACAAGGCGAAGGGATACCATATAAATCAACAGATGCGGGTGGTAAGTCCGTTTGTTCAAGCCATTGAGACACATATTTTTTAGTGAAGTTACTCAGTGATTCAGAAGTTATTGTGTTCATAGTTATATGATTTTTTAGACCAATTTGAATTGAAAGGCGTCAATAAGGTAGATAAGTGATATTATGACAGAAGTTTAACTGTGAATGAAATACGCTTATTTGAGTTTATGAAGTATAGGGATCAATATGTCAGACTACCATAACAATCCAGCACTTGATAATTTAACGCTTGGAAAAAAAACAGCCTATCACGATCAATATGATCCTGCATTATTACAACCTGTTCCGCGCAGTTTAAATAGAGATCCTTTAGATATCCACGCCGACTCCCTTCCTTTTCACGGGGCTGATATTTGGACGCTTTATGAACTCTCATGGCTTAATCATCGGGGTGTTCCTCAAGTTGCAATAGGCTCCATCAGCGTTGATGCCAATAGCCAAAACCTGATTGAATCAAAAAGTTTTAAGTTATATCTCAACAGTTTTAACCAAACTCAGTTTGAAACTTGGGAAAATGTGCGAAGCGTTTTGCAAAGTGATTTAAGTCACTGTGCGAATGGGGATGTTAGCGTTACACTCCATAAGTTAGATTATTTTTCACAACAAACTATTCATCAATTTCATGGAATTTGTATCGATGAACAAGAAATTGATATCGATAATTATGAATTTAGTCGCCACTATTTGGCAGACTGTACAACCCGTGAAATTGTCGAAGAAACCCTCATCAGCCATTTGTTAAAGTCAAATTGTCTGATTACTAACCAGCCTGACTGGGGTTCAGTCCAAATTCACTATCGTGGCGCTAAAATTGATCATGAAGCGTTGTTACGCTATCTCGTTTCATTTCGCCATCATAATGAGTTTCATGAACAGTGTGTGGAACGTATTTTTAATGATATCGCTCAGTTGTGTAAACCTGAAAAATTAACTGTCTATGCACGCTATACACGTCGCGGTGGCCTTGATATCAACCCGTGGCGAAGTAATGAACAATTTAGACCTGAAATGGGTCGGTTAGCACGACAATAAATACAAATGTTGTTGAAAAAATACAGTTGAAATGATTGTGACTGAAGTTTTTAGCACAATCCTTCGTCAAGAGCCCTACGGGGTAAAGGAGTGTTACTTGATTACTCATGTCAGTCCATTAGGATCTATGGATCTACTATCTCAGCTTGAAGTTGATATGTTGAAACGTACTGCGAGCAGCCATTTATATCGGTTATTTAGAAATTGTTCATTAGCCGTATTGCATTCAGGTAGCTTAACAGATAGTAGTAAAGAGTTACTGGAAAAAAGTATCGACTTTGATATCAATGTATTGCGTCGTGAACGTGGTGTGAAGCTTGAGCTTATCAACCCGCCTGAAGAAGCCTTTGTTGATGGTAAGATTATCCGTACTTTGCAAGCAAACTTATTTGCTGTTCTCCGCGATATTCTTTTCGTTCATGCGCAAATCAACACCGCAAAAGAGCAATTACATTTAGATCTCGAAAATGGTGCTCATCTCACAAATATGATTTTCTCTATTCTACGTAATGCACGCGCTTTACATATTGATGAAGAACCAAACATGATTGTATGTTGGGGTGGGCACTCAATTAATGAAACTGAATATCTATACGGCCGGAAAGTCGGTAATGAGCTCGGATTAAGAGAGCTTAATATTTGCACTGGCTGTGGCCCAGGAGCGATGGAAGCGCCGATGAAAGGTGCTGCGGTTGGTCATGCTCAACAACAATATAAAAATAGCCGTTTTATTGGCCTGACAGAGCCCTCCATCATTGCCGCTGAACCACCTAACCCATTGGTTAATGAGCTGCTTATTATGCCTGACATCGAAAAACGCTTAGAGGCTTTTGTTCGATTAGCCCATGGCATCATTATTTTTCCTGGTGGTGTGGGCACGGCAGAAGAACTGCTGTATCTATTGGGAATATTGATGGACCCTGAAAATAGTGAGCAAGTACTTCCTTTGGTTCTAACAGGTCCTAAAGAAAGCGCAGAATATTTCTCAGTACTTGATGATTTTATTCGCCACACATTAGGTGATGATGCAAGTAAACACTACCAAATCATCATTGATGATCCACAAGAAGTCGCGCGAGTCATGAAGAGAAACATGCCATTGGTGAAAGATAATCGCCGCAGTACCGGTGATGCTTATAGCTTTAACTGGTCAATTAAAATTGCCCATGAACTACAACATCCTTTTGAACCAACACATGAAAACATGGCTTCATTGAACTTGTATCCAGGCCAATCACCCGAAAAATTAGCGTCAGATCTTCGTCGCGCTTTCTCCGGTATCGTCGCGGGTAATGTGAAAGAGTCAGGTATGAAAGCCATTGAGAAACAGGGCCCATTCAAAATTCATGGTGATACTGACATCATGAGGCGTATGGATATTTTACTGCAAGGATTTGTCAGCCAGCACCGCATGAAGCTACCCGGTGGTACCGCTTATGAACCTTGTTATGAAATAGTGAAATAAATTAAGTAGGCCAAGGATGGCCTATAATAACAATACCCCCCACATTGATATATACGGTATTTATGATCCATTTATTAATTATTGATGCGCTAAACCTAATACGGCGGATCCACGCCGTACAAGGAAGTCCATGTGGAGATACCTGCTTATCTGCTATTTCCCAACTAATCAATCATACGGATGCAACGCATGTTGTCGCTGTATTTGATGAGGAAGGGCGACATCAGAGTTGGCGACATAACCTATTGCCCGACTATAAAGCTGGCCGGCAACCCATGCCTGAGGACTTACAAACAGATCTTCCGGCATTAATAGCCCAATTTGAAACTAAAGGTCTTCATTGCTGGCAATCCCAAGGTGATGAAGCTGATGATTTAGCCGCTACTTTAGCTGTCCGCATCGCTGAATCTGGGCATACTGTGACCATCGTATCGACAGATAAAGGCTACTGCCAATTATTATCCCCACACATTCGAATTCGTGATTATTTCCAAAAACGCTGGTTGGATGTCCCCTTTATTGAAAAAGAGTTTGGTGTAAAACCAGAGCAATTACCCGATTATTGGGGCTTAGCTGGCATTAGCAGCAGTAAAGTGCCTGGAGTTGCAGGTATTGGGCAGAAAAGTGCGACAATGCTGTTACAGCAATACCAAACCATTGAACATTTATTCGCTAACCTCAATAATCTCGAAGATAAATGGCAGAAGAAATTAGTCAATAATCAGGAAATCGCACTTATTTGCCGCGATATTGCGACATTAAAGACAGATATTGCCCTGCAAGGAAATTTAAACCAATTACGTTATCAGCCCAAATAGCAGGAACAAAAAAGGTCACATTCGAAGTGACCTTTTTTTTATCTTAATCGTTCTAATAGAACTCACGAGCCATTGGATTTGCGGACCAAACACGCTGAACGTGCACTGTCACTTCTTCTCGGTCATGATAAAGCTGTTTAGCTTGAATTAGGACATTTATACCGTGCTCTTTTAACTGAGTCTGCATCTTACTTAAAATATGAGACACTTCTTCATAGCGTTTTTTCATTGGCAGTTTTAAGTTAAAAATCGCTTCACGACAACGCCCTTCCTGCAACCATTCGGTCATCAGCGCAGCAACTTTAGCTGGTTTTTCAACCATATCGCAAACTAACCAAGTAATATTTTGCGATGGTGGCAGAAATTTAAAACCATCAACTCGGTGATGCTTAACTTGTCCTGTATCCATCAAGCTTTCAGCCATAGGGCCGTTATCGACAGCGTGAACCATCATACTGCGTTTTACTAGTTGATACGTCCAACCACCTGGACATGCACCCAAATCGACGGCATTCATACCACTTGCTAGACGCTCCTCCCATTCCCCATAAGGAATAAAAACGTGAAATGCTTCTTCTAGTTTTAACGTTGAGCGGCTTGGCGCATCTGAAGGAAGCTTCAGTCGAGGGATCCCCATATAGAAATTAGAACTATTATTGGTATACGAGTAACCTGTATAGCAGCAACCCGGCGCAATAAAAAAGACATGAATAACAGGTCGTTTAAAATTTTCTGTTGCGAGAAGTATTTTTTCTTTACGTAAAGCATTACGTAGAGGAACCGTAAATTTACGGCAAAACTTCATTAGCTCTTTACATTCATTAGTATCAGCAACTTCGACACGAAGATCGCCTGCTCGGGCAACTTGTTGGCTGAGTACATTAACAATAGGTGTAATTCTGTCTTCTGGTGGTAAATCTTTGAGTAGATCCCCAACCACTATCATTTGGCGAGCAAAAATTAGCTCACGAAAAGGTAGAGTACGAACGAGTTTATCTGCATCTTCTTCTTGATAACATTCGAAAATAACATAACCACTATTTTCTTTTACTCGAGCAAAACCAAAGATTTCTTTCTGCCCAGCTTTATCTGTAATCTCTGCTGCGCACTCTTTTTCAAAGCCTGGGCGGCAATATAATGCAATTTTATTACTCATTGCGTGACGCCGATTTCCTTAGACGCATAGCGCCAATAACAACTAACAGCCAGCCAATAAGGAAACATACTCCCCCTATTGGCGTAAAATAAGAAAAGTATTTTACCTGCAATAGGGCCATACAATAAAGACTACCGCTAAAAAGAAGTATACCAACCGAGAAAAAAACACCTGACCAGTAAAACCACAGTACAACTTTACGTAATAGAATAGCACCTAAGACCATCAAAGCCACAGTATGTAACATTTGATAGCGAATACCTATCTCAATCCACTCCATTTGATGGACACTCATGATTGAAGATAGAGCGTGAGAACCAATAGCGCCAAAAGCGACAGTAAAAAAGCCACTAATTCCCGCGAAAATTAACATCAAACGACTATTCACAGTAACACCTTTTTATTGAATATTTGATTACTGAATAGGCGCCACATCTTGGTCACCCGTAATAAAACCTAATTTTTCTTGTTCGCTGGCAGCCTGAGCTAAGATCCATTGGCGAAATGCCGCTATTTTTCCTAAATCAGCCTGACTCTCTTGGCAAACAAGATAAAATGCATTTTTACTCACTAATACCTCGCTAAAGGGACAAACTAAACGCCCTGCATCGATTTCATTTCTTGCCATTACATTATTTGTTAAAGCGACGCCTTGTCCATGTACAGCCGCTTGAATAACCATTGAGCTATGACTAAAAATGGGGCCTTGCTGTACATTAACCACATTCTGTAATTCTAATTGCTTAACATACGCTTGCCAATCTCGACGAGATGAATCATGCAACAACGTGTGCTTAGCTAAATCTTCAGGATGCTTCAACTGAAGGCCTCCTGTTAATAATGAAGGTGAACAAACTGGCATTAAATACTCTGCATAAAGCCTATCTGTCCTTAATCCTGACCAATTCCCTCTGCCGTAGAAAATAGCGACATCTACGTCATCTGCCAATTTATCTTCTTCTCTGTCCACTGCTTGGATTCGGACATCAATTCCAGGAAAAGCTTGATTAAAACCAGAAAGGCGCGGTACTAACCATTGAATCGCAAAACTTGGTGATAAACTTACCGTTAATGCCCCTTTCGCACTACGTGCCTGAAGCTTTCTTGTTGCTTCATTCAGCGAAGAAAAAATTTCTTTAATATCAAGATAGTAACTTTGTCCCTCTTCCGTTAGCAGTAAGGAACGATTGCGTCTACGAAATAGCTTTAACCCAAGAAAATCCTCCAAGGATTTCATTTGGTGGCTAACAGCAGCTTGTGTTACAAATAACTCTTCTGCCGCTTTAGTAAAACTTAAATGACGGGCAGCGGCATCGAAGACTCTCAGTGCATTAAGTGGCGGTAATCTTTTAGACATATTCACTTCTATTTGGCATATTAATATGCATTAGTTTTTCTCATCCGAAGCATTATAAATTGTCCCTTGAGGATACGCCAGTAAATACCTATAGTATGCACACTTCCTAAGCCGGAACGAAAAGTTTCAGAGTTTGGTTACTTTGGAACTTTTGGCTTTGTGGTTGTGATGTTGTGTTTGCAAGTTGTCTGGGTATGCCAGACTTTGTAGCTATTGCTACTGTTTATTTTCACTTCCTGTACATTTACCCTGTCTGTCCATAGTGATTTTATAGTGCACCGCCTAAGCGCGGTGCTTTTTTTTGTGTTATTTACTTTAATAAATACAACAAACTATGGATATGCACTAGTTTACCGAAAAAACATTCAGTTAGATATTTAAGATAATTCTTGAAATTAATTGATTAATAAAGACAAAAGCAATGCATTCTTCATAAAAAAACAGATTGTGATGTAAAAAGCATCATCAATTTAGCGAATAATTTATTTTTCTGAAACAATTAATACCAAACGTAACAAAATATTTCAATGGGTATATTGAAAAATGACAGGTTATACTTAGCGAAAATAACTTCCCAAAATAGATATATAAGCCTATACACTATGATAGATTTCAACGCGACGCAATTTCGTCAAACCTTTCCAGCGATAGATTCAACAACCGTTTTCCTTGATAGCGCAGCAACCGCGTTAAAACCAATGCCGATGATTGATGCATCTAATCGATATTATCAACTATCGGGAAGCTCTGTTTATCGCGGACAATCTGTTGAATCGTCAAAAACAACCCATGACTATGAACAGGGTAGAATTCGTGTAGCTAAATTCATTAATGCACAGAGTGAGAAAAATATTATCTGGACTCGAGGAACCACTGAGTCCATCAATTTTATTACGCAAAGTTTTTTTCGGAACCAACTACAACCTGATGATGAAATTATTATTAGCGAGATAGAACATCACTCTAATTTATTACCTTGGCTTATGCTTGCAAAGCAAACTGGCGCTAAAATTGTTAAATGGCCAATCAGTGATAATTTCACATTAAGCATAAATACACTTAAATCCCTAATTAATGTCAAAAGCAAAGTCGTTGCCATCACACAGATGTCGAATGTGACTGGCTATCAACCTGATTTAGCTAAAATAACTAAACTAGCACATGCAAATGGCGCATATGTCGTTGTTGATGGCGCTCAGGGCGTTGTTCACCATCCTCTTGACGTATCAACAAGCAATGTAGATTTCTATGCTTTTTCAGCACATAAACTTTATGGCCCAACAGGTCTCGGTGTTTGCTATGGTAAATCCGATTTACTCACTCAAATGACCCCTTGGCATGGTGGTGGGAAAATGCTTACTGAAGTGAATTTTGAAGAATTTACGCCTGCTGCAATTCCACAATGCTTTGAAGCTGGAACTCCCAATATCGCAGGCGTAATCGCATTTTCGGCTGTGTTAGAGTGGTTAGATGAGATAAACTTAACGCAAGCAGAAAAGCATAGCTGCTCACTTATTCAATATGCCCATGACCAGCTATCGCAATTAGATGGTTTTATTTGTTATAGTTCCCCAAATTCACCAATGTTGTCCTTTAATTTTAAAGGTATTCATCATAGCGATCTCGGACTACTCTTGACCGAGCAAAATATTGCATTACGCTATGGGCAACATTGTACTCAACCCTTAATGAGTGCTTTGAATATTAGTGGTTGCCTACGGATATCAACAATGCCCTATAATGATAGGCATGATATTGATAAATTTATTAATGCAATAAATTTTGCGCTTACAATACTTAATGATTAAACGATGAAAAAGGAAGCCTAATGACTTCGACTAAACATGAACTTGCTCCGCACCCTTTTGGTACAGAGATAAACATTCAAGGAATAGTTGAACAATTCTCAACGCATAAAGCATGGGAAGATAAATATCGCTTGCTGGTTCAATTAGCTAAACAGCTGCCTGCACTAACCGATGAAGAGAAACAACAAACTCAAGAGGTTAAAGGCTGTGAAAACCGAGTGTGGATTGGAGCACTGCTAAATGATAATGAAACTTTCCATTTTTATGGGGATAGTGAAGGCCGTGTCGTTAAAGGCTTATTTGCCATTTTATTAGCAGCGATTGAACTGAAAACAGCTCAGGAAATCCTCAACATCGACTTCAATGAGATCTTAACCCAAACCGGTTTATCTGGTCAATTAAGTGAGTCTCGCCAAACTGGTCTTCAATCACTCATTACTGCAATTCAAAACATTGCAAATGAAATGACGCCAGCCTAAAGAGAATAAACAGGCTATTATAGTTCCATCAATATAATGGCCTGATACTTCTATTCTGCTTTTATTTCTCGTCTTCTCGTCGTGCTTTCGCGACCATTTTTTTCAAAGCGTGTGACACCGCAATAAAACCAAAAGTTGCAGTCACCATAGTCACCGCACCAAAACCTGAAGCGCAGTCCATTCTTTTTGAACCTTCCGCAGTACTTTTTGCAGCGCAAACAGTCCCATCACTTTGAGGGTAGACCAGCTGTTCTGTTGAAAATACGCAATCAATCCCTAACTTCCCTTTACTGTTTTTCACGACATTAAAGTCAGATTTAAGACGCTCTCGTAATTTTGCTGCAAGAGGATCTTGAATTGTCTTGGCTAAATCAGCAACTTGTATTTGGGTCGGATCAATTTGCCCGCCAGCGCCACCTGTCGTTATCACTGGAACTTTAAAACGTCGACAGTAAGCCAGCAGAGCGGCCTTAGCCCTAACACTATCAATTGCATCAATAACGTAATCAAACCCTGTACTGAGGTATTCAGATACATTATCAGCAGTAATGAAATCATCGATGACATTCACCACGCATTCAGGATTGATCGCTAAGATCCTCTCCTTCATTACGTCTACTTTGGGTAACCCAACCGTAGATTTCAATGCATGTAGCTGACGATTTGTATTCGTTACACAAATATCATCCATATCAATCAATGTAATTGAACCAATACCTGAGCGAGCTAATGCTTCCGCCGCCCAAACACCTACGCCACCAATCCCGATAACACAAACATGGGAACGCGCGAAAAGATGAAGGGCTTGTTGCCCATATAAGCGCCCAATTCCAGCAAAACGCTGCATCCAAGCATCAGAAAGCTTAGTTTGCATAATAACAAGTGACCTTAATTAAAGCGGCTACAAGCTAGTACCTAAAAGTTGTTGGTTCTTTTTGAGTACCCAAACACGCCCATAATGGTTATAAAAACCTGCCATTTTACCTGCTTCATGGCCTGTTCCGTGGTAGATATCAAAATGATGGCCTTTAATTGCACCACCGACATCTAGAGCAACCATCATACGCATTTCATACTGCCCCGTAAATTTACCATTATTATCAAGTACCGGAATTTCTGCCAATAATGCAGTTCCTGGTGGGATCAGGGTTTTATCTGAGGCAACGGACGCTTTTGCAATTAAAGGAACAGCACTAGCGCCTCGCACTGGTACAAAAGATTGCGGTTTAAAAAAGACAAACGACGTATTTTCTTCTAATAGCTGGCGAACTTCATCCTCACTATGACTATTTGTCCAATCATGAATTGCCTGTAATGACATTTTTTCCAGTGGAACTTCACCACGGTCGACTAAAACCTTACCGATGCTTTTATAAGCATGGCCATTTTTCCCTGCGTAGCCAAAGAAATTCAGTGGACTACCATCACCAAAGTTAACATAGCCACTCCCTTGAACTTCCATCATAAAGTTATCAACCGCAGAGTCACTGTAGGCCAAAATTAAGTTATTACTTAGCGCGCCACTATAAATAGCGGCTCGGCTTGGCAAACGTTTTTTCCCTTTCGATGGCATAGCATATAAAGGATGGCGGAATTCCCCTTGCGGTGTGCGTCTTGCATTTATAACAGGCGTGTAATACCCGGTAAATTGCACGTTACCATAATTATCTTTCCCTTCCATTTGGAAAGCCGCTAAGTTGTAATTTGCTAACTGTGCAGGATCACCACCCGCCATTAACCAGTTTTCAATTGCATGGTAAGTATCATTGTTGCTTTTAAAAAGACGCGGAGATGCATTTTTTATTTCTGTCACTTGTTGATTAAAATCAGACGGATTAATTGGGCGGCCTTGAACATTTACTTGGTTAACTTTCTGTAATTCACTTTCCAAGCGACCATCTTTATATTGTTGGCCTTTATCCGTAGGATGAGACTGACACCCCACTAAAAAAGAAAAAAATATCCCTGTTACTAGCCACTTTTGCCACAATTTCATGATTTCATACCTGCACAAGTCCAATATGAAACGCACAATAGCAAACCCAAATTAATAATGAAACGGCTAAACATATTTAGTCCCTCTATTTATGGCCCCCCTATACGATAAGGTTAAAAAAACATCGCTACGAGCATATTTTGCTCGACCGAGTGTAATAAATGAAAAAAAAACACGAAAAAACTTGCATCAGATCTCATCCCGAGTATAGTGCCCGCTATCGGACGCGGGGTGGAGCAGTCTGGTAGCTCGTCGGGCTCATAACCCGAAGGTCGTCGGTTCAAATCCGGCCCCCGCAACCAGCTTCTGTTTATGACAAACAGAATAGGTAAAAGTTTTAAGTTTCAAAGTAGTAAAAATATTTCAGGCGCGGGATGGAGCAGTCTGGTAGCTCGTCGGGCTCATAACCCGAAGGTCGTCGGTTCAAATCCGGCTCCCGCAACCAACTTATTTCCTGAAATATTTTACCTCTTCAGTCGCGGGGTGGAGCAGTCTGGTAGCTCGTCGGGCTCATAACCCGAAGGTCGTCGGTTCAAATCCGGCCCCCGCAACCAATTTCCTTTCATTTTTCTCTCTTTAGTTATCCTATTTCATCTTTGAAAGTATTTCTCATCTATCTAATCTAATCTAATCTAATCAATTTTAAACCAAAAATTAAAAAGGCGACTCACTTTTCAGCTTGTCACCTCTTTGTTTTATAAGAATTGTGGCTAAATTAGTTTCTAACCGCCAACTCTCCGCCATTTTTAAAGTAGGCTTTAATACCTTGAAAAATTGATTCAGCCATTTGTTGCTGAAATTTGGCCGTTTTTAATTTACGTTCTTCTTCTAAGTTACTGATAAATGCAGTTTCAACCAATATTGATGGGATTTCAGGCGCTTTCAGTACAGCAAAACCTGCTTGGTCGACTCTATTCTTATGTAATTTATTAACTTTACCCATTAATTTAAGAACTTCATCACCAAATTTCAAACTGTCATTGATTGTCGCTGTCTGCACCAAATCAAGCATAGTATGATCGAGGTAAACATCTCCACTTTTACTCACGCCACCAATTAAGTCAGCTTCGTTCTGAGTTTGAGCAAGAAAACGGGCAGCGCTACTGGTTGCACCTTTTGTTGATAAAGCAAATACCGACGAACCACGCGCAGAGCGATTTGTAAAAGCATCCGCGTGGATTGATACGAACAAATCTGCCTGCATTTTTCTTGCCTTAGCCACCCTGACTTTTAACGGAATAAATACGTCCTCATTACGTGTCATATAAGCACGCATTTTAGGGTCTTTATCTATCAGGGCTTTAAGGCGTCGAGCGATTTGCAGCACGACATCTTTTTCGCGTGTTTTATACTTACCAATCGCACCAGGATCTTCACCGCCATGACCAGGGTCTATCATAATAATGATTGGCCTATCTTTACCCGCCTTTCCTGGTTTCTTCGCCTGAGCCGGCATATTTTCTTCTAGGTCGCCTTTATTATAGTCTTCCAGAAGGGCTAATAACGGGTCATCACTGGTATCTACCCCTTTTCCAGGATAGAGATCCATCACTAAGCGATGCTTAAACTCTGCAACAGGCTTCATCGCAAAAATTTGAGGGCTAATTTTACTTTTCACTTCAAAAACAAGACGAACTGTTTTTGGATCAAATTGCCCTGCCCTAACCAATTTAAGGTAAGGATCACGAGACTGAACTTGATTACCCATTTGTTTCAGAACGTTATTTAACTGAACCCCTTCAAGATCGATAACAATACGCTCGGGGTTGCTCAACACGAACTGACGATATTTTAGCGGCACGCTAGATTCAAGTGTCACTCGCGTATAGCTTGATGCTGGCCATATACGCACCGCGACAATACTGCTACTCGCAGCAAAACCGAATGGGCTGACACTTAGCAGCATTACCGCTGCAGCTCCTTGAATGAAGCGACGTTTTGATGGACTGTGATCTTGATGACTCATCAATAATTCCGAACCTAGGACTGAAAAATAAGACGATTTTAGGAAAATAGCCAATATATTGACCAGAACTAAGCACTCTAACTAATCATTTGCGCTCTGTCATTAATAATATGCTAGTCAAGCTTCAAATTACCTGAATATAAAATTCACAGGATCATCAAAACGAATACTTTGAAGAGCTCATAAATAACGGCTCTCTGATGCATGTAACTTGAATTATTTTGAGTATACACACTTGAATTTAGAGATATGTAAACCTTAAAAATAAAATTGTTACTATCTTTGTCCTATCTTTTACTTGATATTTCCCTCCAAAAAGAATAAAAATACAGTAATTACGAATAAAAATTCACTCAAGAGGGTAATTATGAAAGAGCGCAGCACCGAATTGGTTGATGAGTTTCGCCATTCGGTTCCTTATATAAACGCCCACCGCGGCAAAACTTTTATTATTATGCTTGGTGGTGAAGCGATTGCGCATGAAAATTTTCCAAGTATTGTCAACGATATAGGGTTGTTGCATAGCCTTGGAATCCGGATTGTCGTTGTTTATGGCGCTCGTCCTCAAATTGAGGATATTTTATCTGAACATAACTATGAAGCGATTTATCATAAACATACTCGAGTCACAGATGCGAATACTCTTGAATATGTTAAACAAGCATCGGGAGCATTGCAGTTAGATATCACGGCTCGTTTATCGATGAGTCTCAGCAATACCCCTTTACAAGGGGCGCATATTAATGTGGTCAGTGGTAACTTTGTTATTGCTCAACCTCTTGGCATTGATGATGGCGTTGATTATTGCCACAGTGGAAGAATTCGTCGCATAGATGAAGATGCTATTAATAATCAATTAAATCATGGTTCAATCGTTCTAATAGGCCCTGTTGCAGTATCCGTTACGGGGGAAAGTTTTAATTTAACTTCAGAAGAAATTGCAACTCAACTCGCCGTTAAAATCAAAGCTGAAAAATTAATCGGCTTTTGTTCTTCCCAAGGTGTTGCTGGCAAAGATGGTAATATATTATCTGAGCTATTTCCGAATGAAGCAGAAAGCCTCATTCAGGAACTTGAATCTGAAGGCGATTACTACTCTGGCACCGTTAGATTCTTACGTGGAGCAGCGAAAGCCTGCCGCCGTGGTATACGCCGAAGCCACCTACTCAGCTATCAGGAGAATGGCTCGCTAATTCAAGAATTATTCTCTCGTGACGGTATTGGTACTCAAATTGTCATGGAGAGCTCAGAACAAATACGCAGAGCTAATATTAATGACATTGGGGGCATTTTAGAGTTAATCCGCCCACTTGAGCAACAAGGCATATTAGTGAGGCGTTCCCGTGAGCAACTTGAAATGGAAATTGATAAATTTACCATTATTGAGCGTGATAATTTAGTGATTGCATGCGCAGCTCTGTACCCATACCCCGAAGAAAAACTGGGCGAAATGGCCTGTGTTGCAGTACACCCTGACTATCGTAGCTCTGCACGAGGTGAAGAATTACTACATCGTGTTGCAGTACAAGCTAAGCAATTCGGGCTTGAAAGACTATTTGTTCTCACAACTCGCAGTATTCATTGGTTTCAAGAAAGAGGCTTTGTACCGGCGGAAATTGAAATGCTGCCATTGAAAAAACAAGCTTTATATAACTATCAACGGCGTTCTAGAATTTTGATGTTAGATTTGAAGAATCAAGCAGATAAATAAATACAGTGTCTTTATTGCTCACCTGTTACTTTTGATAGCAGGTGAGCAAATGCAAATAGTTTTGCAAAAAATTTATTATGCTATCTGTATAACTCTGGCTTTTTGGCAAAGAGGTATTGTTTCTAAATGTGGCTTTAGTACCGCTTCCATTTCCGCGAATGAGGAACCATAAAAATAAAATGCAGTTTCTGTTGGTCCATCCCATACACCATGAATACTGCCAATATCTTCAACGGCCTCATCTAAAATATCGAAGACATCGCTAATATCGCCGTTTTCATAAACTTCCTCAGACAGTTCTGTCCCATTGAAGTAAATGGCTAAACCTTCATCATTACCAAAATCTATTTGGGTATCTTCCCCATGAATAAATAAGCGGGACCCCTTCGGCGCTAACATAGAGGAAAAGAGCTGAATAATTAAGCTGATATTTTCATCACTCGCTTCAGTCATCGAAAATTCAATATCACATTCTTCAGCTTCGCCATTATCAGATAATGAAGTTCCTCCTCCCGTCACATGGATATCTTTCCCCATCCCTTTCATCACTTCATCAAAGGCGTCTTCTAAATCAGCGCGACGTTTCGGTTCAAGGCGAGCCTTTAATGTGACTGTCACTACTGTCATTTCTTGCGGGTTATCCATATACTTACCTTCAAATCATAATTATCAAAAAATATAAATTAGCGTATTAATTATATCAGTCCAATAGCTGCAAAGTTAGGCCACTACGTCTTTTTGTCGGCATTTCAATTGCACGGCGCAAAATTTTCGGGCAGCCATAAAGAGATAACTCTTTTTTAGCTCTAGTAATCGCGGTATAGACAAGCTCCCGAGTAATCACAGGAGAATATACCGTTGGTAAAACAAATGCGGTATGAGCAAACTCCGAACCTTGAGATTTATGCACTGTCATCACATAGGCAGTTTCATGCAATGGTAGACGATTTGGTTGTATCCCACGAATTGTCCCATCAGGGAATTGAAAGTAGGCTCTTAAAGCATTTTCTTCATCCGCTAATATAATACCAATATCCCCATTAAATAGTCCTAATGGGCTATCATTACGGCTGATCATAATCGGGCGTCCCGAATAATGTTTGTTCAATTTATTAAATGGACGATGAATTAACCCTTGCCGATGAAGTAATCTCTCTAATTTATCATTGAGCCCAACAACACCATAAGGCCCATCCCTCAATGCAGTTAATACGCGATACTGATTGAATTTACTTAAAATTTCTTCGGGAGTTTTAGCTGATTTAACCGCTAACAAGTAATCTTGGTAGTGCTTTGATGCATCGAGTAGTATTTGACCATAATCATCCTGAGTATCCAGAACATTATTGATCATATGGTTATGGATATCAGTTAAAGGCTCGCTAAGTAATCTCAATGAAAGTTTTGTATTTCCATCATTTACTGCCGTCGCTAATTGACCAATCCCTGATTGAGCGGAGAAACGGTAACTTTTCCTCAATAAACATAGGCTATCTCGAATTCTTGGGCCATTATTCCCAGTAAAATTAGCCAAACTCTGCCCCGTTAATTTAGCGAGCTGTGCTGCCCGTTCTGAGCTGTACCCTAAATTAGCAAATTGACATATGTCACCAAGCACTGCTCCAGCTTCAACAGAAGCAAGCTGATCCTTATCACCAAGAAAAATCAAGCGGGCATCGGTGGGTAGCGCCTCAATTAGTTTGCCCATCATGGGTAAATCAACCATAGAGGCTTCATCTACAATTAAAATATCCAAAACGAGCGGATTATCCCGATGATAACGAAATTGCTGGCTTTCAGGTTGAGCGCCCAACAAGCGATGAAGTGTTTTTGCTTGATTAGGTAACAGCTTACGCTCACTCTCAGTCAAAGGGATCTGCTGCATCGCCATGCTCAATGACTCGGTTAACCTTGCAGCGGCTTTCCCTGTAGGAGCGGCTAATTCAACCCGAAGATGATGCTTAGTTTTACTTTCTAGCTTAATTAATGCCGCCAATATCCGGGCGACTGTGGTCGTTTTACCGGTTCCCGGACCGCCTGAAATAATCGAAACTTTACTTGTTACCGTGACTGCCGCCGCAATTTTCTGCCAATCAATTTCATCACTTTTAGGGAACAATTCATTTAAAATAAACTGAGTATCTTCATCATTTTGATAACTGATCGTCGAATGCGAAAAATAGTTAGCAACACTTTGTTCGTATTGCCACATGCGTTGAAAATATAAATAGTCACCAGAGAGGATCAACGGTGAAATTTCATGTCCAGTGGCCAAGGAAACAGGCTCAGCACTATTAATAACTTGATAAATTGTTTCTTCGTCAGGGTTTCCCATTATCTGCCAAAAACTTACAGCCAGCTCAGGATGTCTCCCTGAAAATAATTTATCGACAGTAATATCCGATAATGCGAGGCAAACATTACCCGACATAGTCTCGGCACTTAATAATGCCGAAACCATTAATAAAATAGGATTATCTTCACCTGCAATGCTATAAGCAAACTGAACATCTAGTGGCGTAAACAATCGAAACTCAATCCCTTGATTAAAAAGTGCTTTCATCATAGCTGCTCCTTAGATTGGGCATCACGAAACAGTTGATCAAATTCCTCAATAAAATTTAGGGCTGGCCGATAAAAAAAGATACCATTTTTAGACTCAGCGCTATCGATACCCCGCAGAAAAAGATAATAGACGCCCCCAAAATGCGTTTCATAATGGTAGTTAGGTATTCTTTGCTTAAGATAACGATGTAAAGCTAATGAATATAATTGATATTGAAGATCGTAACGGTGGTCTATCATCGCCTCAGACATCGCTTTCGGCGTATAACAGGATGCATCCTCACCAAGATAATTAGATTTATAATCAAGTAGATAAAACTTTCCTTTCCAAATGAAAGTTAAATCAATAAATCCTTTTAAGATCCCCTGCACTTTTTCAAAGTTTAAAGGAGGGCACTGGATGGATAAAGGGTCATATTGATGAGTGATTCGGTCAACATCCTTTGCATCTAATAGTGATTCAATTGGCAGATAAAATTGCATTTCATCAAGCATATCTTCTGCTTGTAATACCGATAGACACAGCCCGTCATCCGATAACGGTGCACTCACTATCGATGTGAGCCAATCTTGCAACATCAAAGCCCAACGACTATCAAAACCTGACGATTCTAATTGCTCAATTAGCCACTCTAAAGAAGGTTCCTCAGAGAAATTAATTTCTTCCATCAAACTATGCAAAAAAGTGCCTGGTGATGCGCCTTTAGGAAATTGATGAGGCGTTAAGGCTACTTCATCTGTTTCTTGCTGCTCGACGTCATTACTTACTTCAACATCCATTTTTGGAGCCAATGAATTAGCAAATTGTATCGCAGATATTGCCTGCCCATCATCAATATAGCTTGTGCTATAACTAAGACCGGAATAGCTCGTTACCCGCCAGCGATCATCAAAATGCCGAGTAATGCCCCTCGCTGTAAGTAAATTATGATCATTTTGCGCTATCGATAAACGCTCAAATTCAGGGGTATCAATAATATTTACATTGATGGTTTCATTACTAATTTCAGCTAACATTTTATTTAGTAATGCATTATCACCTGCTTGCCCTTGTTGAAGTAAGTAGCCAAGTGCGGATAAATGTAAGTCAGTCTCACCACTTTTTTTACGATTACCCTTAATCAGCGGGGCAACACCAACACTGCAATGATAAATCGCTCTTGTTAATGCGACATAGAGCAAGCGTAAGTCCTCGGCCAGCCGTTCTTCATCGGCTAAGGCTACATATTCATCTTCATCATTCAAATCTAACCTTGAACCATAATCATCTCTATCATGATAAAGCCCTTTTGATTGTGGTAAAAAGTTACTGGCAAAAGGTAACCACACAATTTTATACTCAAGCCCTTTCGATTTATGAATAGTACTGATTTGCACTAAGTGTCTATCACTTTCAAGACGCATTTGTTGAGCATCTGATTGGTGATCAGGATGGGCAATTTGCTGGGCTAGCCAACGTGTTAGTGTGTGCTCACCTTCAAGTTGTAGTGACATTTCCTGCAACAGCTCACCCATATGCATAATATCCATTAAGCGCCGCTCACCCTCTAATCCTGAGAGTAATGTTTCTGCAATATGTCGCTCAGCCATCAAAATTCGTAGCATAGGTAAAACACCCTGTTTATGCCAAATAGCAGCATAACGAGCAAATTCATCAACTAATTTTTCCCAAGCTTTTTCATTATAATTAAATTCATCAATATCTTTCGCATTTAGCCCTAAAATCCCCGTCGCTAAAGCGCTGCGGAGTATCCGCTCTTTTTCTGGTGTAAGCACTGCCTGCAAAAGCCATAATAAATCTCTAGCTTCTTGGGTTGAAAATACACTTTCCCTATTTGATTGAAACACCGATGGAATATTGAGTTGATTTAATGCATCTCGAATCAATACCGCCTCACGTCGGCTACGAACCAAAACCGTGATGTCAGAGGCGGCTACTGGAATATTTTCATTTTTATTAAGGAAATAGGTATCCCCTTGTAATCCACCTTGTAAATAATGTGCAATTTTCGCGGCACATTGACGAGCAATCGCTTGTTCATACTCCGCAACAGAGACTGCCTCTGCATCTAACTGCCAAAACGTCAGTGCATTAACTTCAACGCCATCATGATATAACTTTTTTTCGATATTATTTGGTGCAAAATTAACTGGCTGAAATGGTATTTGTTCAAAAATAAAAGGGGAATCGCAGTGACTAAATAGACGATTAATGGCTTCAACCATATTTTTAGAAGAGCGATAGTTAGTCTCTAATGTATAGTGAGCACTAACTTGTTTTTTAGCTTCGATATATGTGAAAATATCAGCGCCACGAAAAGCATAAATAGCCTGCTTAGGGTCACCAATAAATAATAGAGCACTATTATCAACGCCTTGGTAAATACGCTGAAAAATACGATATTGCTGTGGATCTGTATCTTGGAACTCATCAATCATTGCAACGGGAAAGCGTTGGCATATTGCATCCGCAAGAAATTTTCCACCTTCTTGTTTTAATGCATTATCTAAACGAGTCAGTAAATCATCAAACCCCATTTCCCCACGGCTATACTTTTCATCAGCAATAGTTTGCCTTACTTGCGTAATCGCTAAAGGAATAACCAAATCTTTGATCGTTAAAGACTGTGCAAGCAATTCTTCTATTTGCCTAAAAACAGCATGCTCAGGTCCTCTTCCTGTTTTTGATTTTTCATGTAATACAGTTTGAGAAAAACGCATTAAATCTTTAGGTAACTGATAATCTTCTGTTCTTTCTTCAGCCCATTCAGTTATTTTAACTAGCCAATTAGGTAAAAAACGAGCGCTATAACTGCGTTTATCAACATCAGAATCAGTAATTATTTTTTCAAAATCCGCGACACTTAATAACCAAGACGATTTTACTGCCTCAATTAAAGAAATAAGCCGATGATGACGTTCTTCTAAAGTTTCTTGCTGCTTTGGTTGGTTGATAATGACTGGAATATCACCCTGTAAAAAAGGCCTAATTTCAGACAAAAGCGCTTCAGGACCATTCCACAGAGACTGAACTACCTTAGTCATTGAATAATCAAGGGGATAAAAATGGCGGCGCCAGAAATCCGCACAAGCTTGTTTCTGAATCGGAAATTCATCTTGGATCATCGTTTGCTCAAATAATATCCCTGACTCAAAGGCATTATGAACAAGCATCCTTTGGCAAAATCCATGAATTGTGTAAATAGCGGCTTCATCCATTTGTCGCTCAGCCGCTAACAACCAATTCGAGGCAAACGTTCTTTGCTCTTGTTCAGGTAACTCTTTAAGCAACTCTAAATATTCAGGCTTAGATTCAAAACCTACACCATTTCTTAAACAAGCTAAGCGCATTTCATGAATACGCTCACGAATACGTCCGCGTAACTCATTAGTTGCAGCTTCGGTAAATGTCACAACTAAAATTTCTTCAACACTGAGCGGTCTAGGGAATGCATTTTCACCCCCTAAACCTAATAAGAGGCGCAGATAAAGGATCCCTATAGTGTAAGTTTTACCTGTACCTGCTGACGCCTCTATTAATCTTTGTCCTTGTAAAGGCAAAGAAAAAGCATTTAGCAATTGGGAACTCATCTGCACTTTATTCACTCAGCATCTTCCTTTATTGGTAGGATTTTTTGTAACTCTGAAGCAATAGGGTAAATAACCCAATCTTTTAATCGGGCATACCCCGTTTTGTCATCAACGTCTTGACCAATTACTTGAGAAGCCAAAGCTAATCCTTGGCGTTCGATTACCGCTTTTTGGTAATATTCAATCACCTGAGCTTGAGTTGCTGTATTTAGCGACGCTAAAACTTTCTCTCGGGTATCAAAGCCAAAAATATTACGTGCGAAATCAGAAGAATAACGCCCCACTTCTTCATAGAATGTCTGAGGTGGTTGATTCATTTCAGTAATAATCGATTGTTTATACTGTTCAAATTCTTGAGCAGGTAGATTTTTCAGCTTATCTAGAGCGGATTGATAGAACGCTTGATAGCGGGTATTGAGGTAATCAGGTGTTTTAGCATTACTTTGCAAAACGAAGCCCATCCCCCACTGGTCACCAATTCCAACCTTAAAAGCAAATACAGCATAACCAAGCTGCTCATTTGTCCTTAATTGGTCATAGAACCAAGGCTGAACAATTTTGGCTAAAATTCCAGATAAAACTGCACCATCAATTCGGCTATATCCTTTCGGTACAAAAATTTCAGCTAAAGCATTGTCTGAACTATTACCTTGTTTATGAAAATCAGCTAAATAGTTTTTATCGATAACGACAATATCACCACGCCACCAGTTACTTCCTTTGCTTTTGAGAAGCTCTCTCACATCTTTTATCGTCTTAATACTTTGTTGTTCAGTTAAATTACCGACAACGAGGGCTTGCAAAGCCGCACTTTCGACAATCATTGAACGATAGTCAGTGATATCTTTCAATGAGATAGTGTCTAGAGCGACTAAACGTTGTTCTTGTTCAAAATACGGTACGCTATTAATACGTTGAAGCGGCTGCATCGATAACTCATAAGCTTTAGCATTGTTCGCAACTTCAATTTGCTCTTTATACCAAGATTTAGCCTGTTCGAGTTCTCTTTGTGTTGGTTCAAAACTTAAGTACAGCTTAGTCATTGATAAAAATAGCTCAGGCAGATGTTGTGTATACCCACTTGCATTAAGCTTTAGACCAACACCTTGAGAAACCGATACTGACATGCCAGCAACAGATGCTTGATATTGCAATTCATCCATTTTTAGTGAGGAAATATATTGCAGTAATGCGCCACTTACTTGAGATTTCGCATTTTTATCACCTTCATTCGTACGTAAATCTAATGTGATACTTGCCTTTGGCTCATCAGCAAAGTATTGACTCGGCATATACAGAACTCGAGTGTTTCCATCTTGATAAATAAACTCTGGATGCTTATATATCTTACTCGTTTTTATTAACGATAAATTATCAGGAATGTAAGGGTTTAAAACCGGTAATTTAAAACTCATTTGTGATTCTAATTGAGCCCAATTAGCAAATTGCTTTGCCGTAATTTTATTGACTTGATAAGGGGCTTCCACGAAATAGGCTTTCTTATTACTAGGCTCTTTCGGACTAATAAACCAAATACGTGCATTTTTTGCCGTAAGTTCTGATAACCGTTGCTTAATAGCTTCAGGATTATATTTATCTGCAATATAATCGGAATCGAGAACATGATTGACGGGTACATCAATCATTTGGTCGGATAACCATTCAATATAGTTCATGTCTCTAACAATGGAGCCATACCTAAATGATAGGTTAAGAACTTTGGCTATTTCATCGAAATAATTTTTGCTAACACCCTCTTTTTTTAACAGTTCAATATAAGAAAATATGGCAGCAACTATTTGATCTTTCTCTTCTAGTCCTTTATCGGTCAAAGTGACATAAATAGAAAATGAACCATAATTACGATCTGCATTTGGTAATGCTGAAGCGCTAATGCCTTCTGCTAACCCTTTTGATATTAGCCAATCGGCTAATGTGCCAGGGCTTCGATTTCCAATTAAATAGCCAATATATTCGTCACTTTTGCTACGAAAATCAGCCATATTGTTTTTAATACTAAATTCAATTTGAATCGCTTTTTGAGGCTGCGCAGGAACATAATGGATTAAAACACCTTGTTCCTTTTCTGTCACTGCGGGGATGTTAATAGCCGGTACACTGGCATTAAAATTAGGAATTCGGCCAAAAGTATCTTGTGCAATTTTAGCTAATGAATCAATCGACTGATCACCATACAAAACACCATTCATTAAATTAGCCGAATAATAACGCTTATAGAAACTGACTAGCTCATCTTGTAGTTTACTGTTTGGTTTATCTTTTAACGTCTCTAAGTTACCACCAGAGAAACGGGAGTTAGGGTGCGCAGGATTTAATGTTTCTGATCGCACTTGCCATATCCGCATGCCGTCACGGGAACGTGCCATTGTTAGCTCGGCATTAACCGCATTACGCTCTCTATCTGCATTAACAGGGTCTAAAAGAGGTTCAGCTAACGCATCGGCAAGCCTATCGGTTGCCGCTTGTAGCGCGCCATTTTCAACTTCAAAATAGTAAGCAGTACGGTGCGGTGCCGTACTTGCATTATGGCTTCCACCATGCTTTTGCAAAAATTCTGAAAAGCTGCTTGGTTCAGGGTATTTTTTCGAGCCCATTAAAACCATGTGTTCTAAGTAATGCGCTAACCCTAGTTGGCTATCTGGATTTTCTATGCTTCCCACCGGTAATGATACCGCTGCCAATGACTTTGTTGCTTTTGGATCTGAAACCAATAAAACAGTCATATCGTTATGCAGTTTTATTGCTTTGTATTCTCTAGGGTCACTTTCACTCTTACTTATCGTATCCGGAAGAACCTGCCAAAGAGGTTGTGCAGCAATCGCATTCCCCCCAAGAAACAGTAACGATAATAAAAAAAAGTGAGCGATATTTTTGGATAAACGTAGCATCCTGTAATGCTCTCCCTCTATTTGGAGTATTCTGCCATTGGCAGTAAGAAGCGCCGAGTATTACCCAGCAGCGAGTTAATCATTGTACTATTAATATTTCTACAAGCTCTCAACACATAGTCATCTTCCATGTCACCTCGTTTCATTTGGCTTCCTTGAAGACTTTGCACCAGTGCAGATAACGCTTTTTGTTGTACTTCCTTTGAGACGAAATCGTACTGTTTAGTTTTTTTATCAAAGCAAGCTGCAATCCAGTTCCAACCACTTTGATTTAATAGAATAAGAGGAGAGTTTTGGCCTTCACAATAACCCAAGACTAAATCTTCTAGATAACGCAACGCTTCATTTTGTGCGATAGGTGAAAATTGCCAAATACTGTTATCACGTCCCAAAGCAACACTTTCACCATTGCCAATTAGCCAATTAAACAGAAGGTGCTCTACCCATAACTGCACACCATCATTAGCCGTTAGATAAGCAGGTCGATAACGTAGCATTCCTTTCTCATGAATATCTTTTAGTAGCCCCGTTATTTTTATACCGTTAATTTCACAATCAATGGCGTAATTAAATTGAGGCGCACGATATTCTTTTACTTTTTCAGCTAAAGGAGTGACTTCATTAAGCTGTTGCTCCCAAAACAATTGACCAAACTGCTTCGCAGGTAAATGACCCGACGCTTTTAGTGCCTGAAAAAATTGGGATGGATTTTCATCTTTAACAAGTAACCCTAAAACTTTGTCATTAATTTTATACCGTTGTAACCGACCAAGGATGAAAGGTTCATCCTCAGGTAATTCCGTCTCTTCAATGGAAAAGTGGACTTTAAGTCGCTGTTGAAAAAAAGCTCTAATCGGATGTCGATAAAAGCGAAGTAATTGCTCAAGGGATATTTCAGTAATAGGTTCTCGAACATCAAGTTGTGAACAAAACGGTTTGTCCTCTTGGCTTGTTGTTTTTGCAGCTGGTAGCCATTCTTTAGCAAAACTTTGATAAGGTGCATCAGGAATAAAATTTTCTGTAGCAAAAGGGACTCTGCTATGCTGAATAACCAAATGTTGTTTTAAGTGATCTGCACTTTCATCAATATTAAGCTGGCTATCTCCCGCTAAGCAAAAGCTTTGGCCGACATAATCTAATAGTTCAGTCACAAGAACAGATGGATTGCACGGCTGATTATCTCTAATTGATAACCCAACATAGCTGATATATAACTGTTTAGTCGCCGAATTGAGCGCTTCCAAAAATAAATAGCGATCATCATCACGGCGTTTCCTATCCCCTCGAACTGGTTTTTCAGCCATTAAATCAAAACCTAATGGAGGAATACTTCTAGGATATGCGCCATCATTCATACCTAACAAACAAACAACTTTAAAAGGAACTGAACGCATTGGCATCAACGTACAAAAATTCACTGAACCGGCAAGAAAACGCTGGCTAATCTTCTCATCATCAAAGCAAATCGAAAGTTCATCGCGAATTAAACGTAACGGAACTGTTTCTTGATAACCAGAAACAAGTGCATTTTCGATAATTTTATGCCACTGTTCTGTCACCAATGCCAACACCAGCTCAGTATCACCATCAACCATAAAGAAACTATCAACCAGTTGCTGGCAAACCTCTTTCCATTCCTCCAATGTACGCTCTTGTTCCAGAAAACTACGCCATTCTCTTAATGTATTAACTAATAACGCTAATTTTCCAGCCAGCTGCGCAGCTAAGCCGCTACATTCATCATAAGGCAAAATACCTTTCCAAGGACCTTTTCTACTGTCCATCGCATAACCCAATAACATGCGACTTAAACCGAATTGCCACGTATTTTGCCCTATCACTGGCAAAGCCAGAGAACGGACATTATCATCATCTAAGCCCCAACGAATACCTGATTCATTGACCCAACGCCTGAGTAAACTTAATTCACTTTCATCAATGTCAAAATGTGCAGAAAAAGCAGATACTTCAAGTAAGGTAAGAACTTGTTCTGTAGAAAAGCGACTCTGCGGCAGATCCAGCAGCATGATAAACGCCTGCAAAATGGGATGTGCTTGCAAAGCTTTTCTATCTGAAATCGAAAATGGGATATAACGGGAAGATGCTGTATTACCAAATACTGCCTGAATATAAGGCGCATAGCTGTCGATATCAGCCACCATAACAATAACATCTCGTGGTGTTAAAGTTGGGTCTTGCTCAAATAAAGCCAGCAACCGGTCTTGCAATACCTCAACTTCCCGTTGAGCGCTATGGCATGAATGAAAAGTTATCGAATCGTCGTTATTATCTATAATTCGCTTATTTTTACTACTTTCGTAACCTTCTATCGTTTTACCTAACTGAGCATGGTCTTCAAGGTCTAAAATATCTTGCTGTAAATTCTCTAGCAAACTAGAGCGATTTGTATCAACAAAGGCAGATATTTCATTTGCAGCTTCTATTTGCGAAATAAAATAAAGATTATCACGACCCAGTTTTCCCCATGAGGCTAATAAAGGGTTAACAACGTCTTGCTCGCCATCTTCATTAAATAAATGTATGGCATGGTCTTCGGCTTTAAACCGCGAAAGTTCGTATTTATCAATATAATGTCGTAATTTTCGTTGCTGTAATCTCGCTAAAAATAAGGAATTTTGGATATCCCCCCAATAATAACGACATGGATTAGTAAACATCAGATGAATATCTGTATGCTCCGCTATCGCATTTAGCGCCTGTAAATACATCGGAGGTAGAGAGGCAATACCACAAATAAAGATACGCTTTGGTAGCGATTGACCCAGAGAAGGTGTAGCGGATAATTTTTCGATAAAGCTTTGATAAAGATTTGCACGGTGCCAGGGTGATTGCTCTAATTTGCTAGTGTACTCTACAAGGCATTGCCATAATCGTTTTTGCCATAGCTGATTTAAACTTAGCCCATCAACAAGCTCATTTTTTTGCCACTTCTCAACCCAATCAGGGCGATAGACCAAATATTGGTCAAATAAGTCAGCAACTCTACCAGCAAGCTGATGTAACTTCCGTTTATCAGTATCCTTTTGGAGATAAAGTCTTAGTGGCTCGAACTCTTCTTCATCAATTACAGTAGGCAAAATAGTCATTAATTTCCACGTCATTGCCTGTTTGGTATAAGCACTTTCTTTTGGTATATCAGGTAAAACACGACGAAACATGTCCCAAATAAAAGTCGCAGGCAAAGGATAATTAATATTTGCTGCAATCCCAAAATGTTTAGCAAGCTCAATTTGTAACCACTGAGACATCCCTGGACTTTGCACCAAGATAATTTCTTGCTCAAAAGGATGAGACAATGGTTCGCTTTCCATTAAATGTGCAATGAGATCTTTTAAAAGATCTAATTGATTAGAATGATAAACCTGAAACATGACTCTCTCCTATTGCACAAAACCAGCGGCTTAGTGATAACGGTGGCCTTTTTCCTGATAATAAGGAAATAGCTGATTCAGTGCAGTGCTGCGTTTGCGATGATTGAATTTCTTTCCACTGCCAATCAGGATGGCTTATCTCTGAATCTACAGAAGTTATTTCCATAGAGGAAGCTTTTCTCTCTAATGAACTTTGTAGCGCTCTTATCGCTGTTGACTCTTGATATATCTGATTAAAATTCAAGGTGATATACTGAGTATAGTTTAACAGAGCTATCAGTAAGATAGCAAAAACAACCACAGCAGCCATTGACTCGATTAATGCGAACCCTTGTTGCCGCATCTTCATAAGCAAAACCCTTTTTTTTCAACCGGGCAATAATCTAGCCAACTTTGCGTGCGTGCTTGAATTTTCTGAGTACCTGCCACTAATTTCACCCATCGATAAACATTGATTTGTTCACCTTGTTTAAAATTACTTTTGCCGGATAATATAAAAATAGAGCCTGAGTAATGCTTTAAGCAGCTATGCCAAAGTAGGGTAGGTACTTGTTTACATTCCCATGAAGCTTTCCTACTTCTATCTCCTTTCCATAACTGCCCTAGTCCCCACGCAAGCGCTGATTCAGCTTGGTTAAATACTTCCACGTACTTTATTTCACGGAGAAGTTCATCTCTGGCCCGCTCTTGATAATAATGTATAGCCTTCAATAACAGTAATCCCATTGTCATCAATACAACAACCATAATTAAAGCGACGTTTCCCTTTTGATAACCTATTTTTTTCATCATAAATTCCTCAAGAATATAGAGGTTTTATAATTGAAAATTTTATCGGGTAATGATTTTGTTTCTACGCTAAGGGTCATTTCAAGTAAACTATTGGCTTGATACCAATTAAAATATAATTGATGGACTTTCACGAGTTTCGCATCAAATAGTGATTGCCAACGAGAACCATTACAGTTGGTCACATTACGATTAGATTCTAATTTATTTGCATTTAATCGATATCCAAAAAAATCAGTATCAATCTTTTTTGTATTTTTATTTATCCAATCGCCTGATAAATCTTGATCATAAGCAAAAATAATACATGAATTAGTCTGTGAGCTTGATTGTGTGTTAATTTTGATAGCATCCCCCTGACATGAGGAACTACCACAGTACCCTATTCGTCTGAAATCTTTTTCCATATTAATAAGCACCATCCGAACTTCTCTATCTAGCTGATATTGAAAATAAACCTGATATGTTTGTTTCAATAATGGTGGGATTGCTGTCATCGCAGCAATACAAACTACACTGCTAATTGCCATTGCGAACAAAGTTTCGACTAAAGAAAAACCATATTCAAAATGATACGCCCCTATAAAGCAGGATTTTTTAGAGTAACGATTTAACATCGGGGGATCCCTGCGAATAATTGAGAACTGCAACCTCTAATTCGCCCTACCGCTGACATAACAATTGTAATTTGTTCATTTTTATTTGTCAGACTAATACTAAAAGCACGGCTTGTACCTTGCTTGCCATATAAATCAACAGATGTCCGCGTTACTTTATTAATTTCTATTCCCTTAAACATTTCCGCTGTTAGTTTGTTTCTCTCTCTTTGAGTTACAGCATCTTTAACCACTAAACTCCAATTACCTCGTCCTTGATTAATTGATAGAATACGATGCTGATTGAGATAAATCCCTTCCATTAAATTACTATAAATAAACTCAGAGACTTGCCTTGCAGTATCAATTAAATGATGTCGCTGCAATTGTTGCTGCCAGCTATATAACCCAGGAAGAATAACTAACGAGCATAGGAATAAAACAACTAAAATCTCAATTAATGTAAATCCCTTTTGACTGTTATTAATTGCAATTTTCATTATTTCCCCCTCCTTTTTCTTAATTTTACTTTCCTTAATGACAATCGAATCTTGACAAACAAAAACAAAACTACCAGTCATCACATACTGATTTACGTAGCGCTTCCCAACAAATTAAATAGATTTCACAAAATAAAAATATTTTTGGGAACGGCCTCGCAAAATAAAATGTGAGCAAAAAATAACGATATAAAAATTCGTGGTAAAAAGGCGATGATATTGAAATGAAGGGGATATTTATTTTTAACGTTTATTTTTAGAGCGTGATTTTAAAACTAAACGTTAATCAGCTTACGAATAAATATTTTAGTAATAATAAAATATTAGCTTAAGAGGGCGAATGCCTGATTAGTCACCATATAGAGAAGAAAAAATAGAAAAAGGCCAACGTGCTCATGTTTAACTGATAACACCTTGGCCTTTAAAAAAGACAATTAACTAAGAGGCAATTAACTAAACTGTAAATGGGTATTTAATCGCTTCGTAGCATTGATACCCTTCCAAGGTGAAATCTTCTGTAGTCACCCAAGTTTCAAGGTCCTCTAACGTTTTAATTGCAGGATTAATGGTCAATGAGGGCAATGGAAGTGGTTCACGTTTTAGTTGAACATCACGCATTAACGGTAGTTGGTTTTCATAAATATGTGCATTAACTATTTTATGATATGCCTTACCTGCCTTATGCCCAGTAATACGAGCCATAAGAGCCAACAATACAAAACATTGAACCTGATTAAAATTTAAGCCAAGCGGGACATCACAGCTGCGTTGATAAGAGGTTAGATATAACGTATCGCCTAATAATGAAAAAGTATGAGTATGCATGCATGGGCGCAAGCAACCCATTTCAAATTCACCCGGGTTATAGAAAGTGATTATTTCTGCGCGGTCATCAATACCTTGCTTGAGGTTATTGACCACTTTTTTCAATTGGTCAAGGTGTGAGCCATCAGGACGTTGCCATGAGCGGCCTTGTACACCATAGACGCGCCCCATGTCGTCTTCGCCTTTACGCAGCGGGTTACTTAGCCATGCTTGGTTTTCATTAGCATTTGCATTCCAAGTATTACAACCGATCTCACGAAATTGGGCTGCATTATCGTAACCACGTAAATAGCCAAGTAATTCAGCAATTGCAGCTTTATAAAAGCTTTTACGGGTCGTAATAAGTGGAAATTGATTATTGCCAACATCATATTCAAGATCTGCGTTGATAACCGTCAAACAGCGTACGCCAGTACGCTTGTTCTCAACCCATTGACCTTCATCGATAATACGTTGGCATAATTCTAAGTATGGCTTCATAGTCGCTCTCTTACTCACAGGCTAATGCTGAATCAACAACACTAGCCCTATTATATTTATTAATTTATTTACTTTTAGCAGCTTTGCTTTCAGGTTCAGGTTTATGTGCTGGAATATTTTTACCGTATTTATATGCCCATACAATCATCAAGATACCAATAATAATCATCGGAATAGACAGTATTTGCCCCATGCTAATTCCACCAAATAAACCTAACTGAGCATCGGGTTGTCTGAAGAATTCAACAATGATACGGAACGCGCCATAACCAATCAGGAACAAGCCTGAAACACTTCCCATTGGGCGTGGCTTACGCACAAATAAATTAAGAATAAGGAACAGCACTATCCCTTCTAACGCCATTTCATAAAGCTGTGATGGGTGTCTTGGTAGAACACCATATTGCTCTAATATCGGCATCAATGATGGGTCTTGAATGGCAAGTTGAATATCTTCACTTCGGGAATGAGGGAATAAAAACGCCCAAGGCGTATCGAGGGTAACACGGCCCCAAAGTTCCCCATTGATAAAGTTACCTATACGCCCCATACCAAGACCAAAAGGTATTAAAGGAGCAACAAAATCAGCAACCTGTAAGAATCGACGACGAGTACGATGAGCAAACCACATCATGGCACAAATAACACCAATCAACCCACCATGGAATGACATACCGCCATCCCAAACCTTAAAGAGGTATAGAGGATCATCAAGGAATACAGGTAAATTATAGAAGAATACGTAGCCTAGCCGCCCACCAACAAACACCCCGACAAAGCCTATATAAAGTAAATTTTCGACCTCATTTTTTGTCCATCCACTATTTGGCTTGGATGCACGGCGGCCAGCTAACCAGAGGGCAAAAACAAAACCAACTAAGTACATAAAACCGTACCAGTGAAGAGCCACAGGTCCAATAGAGAACATTATTGGATCAATTTCTGGAAATGCTAAGTAGCTAATGCTCATCGTTCCCCACTTTAAATTGTTAAGCAAAAATCATAGCGCATCATAACACAGCACTATCACACATCTACCCTAGATAATTAACATAGAAAAACAAATTAAATCCCACCGCGAACGAACCCACCAAGCCCGTTTTTTTCCATAAATTCACCCACAACACGCCTAACGCCATTGCTCGTTTCAGCGGCGAGTAATTCAGGAACAAGGTCAGCAGTAAGATTTGGATCGAGTTGTCTAATTAAATATTTCATACGGGGAACACTTCGCCCACTCATACTTAACGAGCGATATCCCAGCGCGATTAACACCATTGCACTCACTGGTTGCCCAGCCATTTCCCCACAAACACTTATGGGTAAGTCTAAACGGCGGCACTCTTCATTAACCCTTGCGAGAAAACGAATGACAGAGGGATGAAGATTATCATATAGCGTAGCGACATGTGTGTTGTTACGGTCAACGGCAAGTAAATATTGTGTAAAATCATTCGTGCCTATCGATATGAAATCAATTCGTTTTTTCAATTCAGGTAACAAGAAGAGGAGTGATGGCACTTCAAGCATGACACCGATTTCAGGCATCCTAATAGGCTGTTTTAATAGTTGGCTAACCTCATCTTTTGCCCGATTTATCAGCTTAATTGCGTCATCAACCTCATCAATACTGGTGATCATGGGTAATAAAATTCTCAAATTACCTAAAGGCTGATCGGCTCGAAACATCGCTCTGAGCTGGATAAGAAAAATCTCTGGTTGATCGAGCATAATACGAATGCCTCGCCAGCCTAAACTTGGATTTTCTTCATTAATCGGCATATAAGGTAATTGTTTATCTGCCCCAATATCGAGGGTTCTGAGTACAACCGGTTTTGTCGAAAATAGCTGAAGCACTTCTCGATATAACTGTTTCTGCTCATCTTCAGAAGGGAAACCATTGTGCAACATAAACGGAAGCTCTGTGCGATACAAACCAACACCATCAACCCCAACATTAATTTGTTGCTCGTAACGCGGGCTTAGCCCTGCATTAAGATAGATATTGACTGATTCGCCATTTTTTAAAACCGCATCTTGCTCTAGCGCACCTTCGGCTAACTCGCTTAAAACATTCTCTTCTTCAATAATTTGTTGATATTCTTGTGCAATAAAACTTTCAGGCTCAATAAAGACTTCACCACGATAGCCATCAAGGATCAAAAGCCGGTTATGTAATAAAGATGGCTCGATATCTGCCCCCATAATCGCGGGGATCCCCATTGCACGAATAAGGATCGCAGAATGAGAATGCGTTGCACCGTCACGAACAATTACGCCGGCTAGCTGCTCTAAAGGTAATTCAGCAAGCACACTCGCACTAAGTTCATCTGCAACTAAAATAAAACGATCCGGCCATTGGCTTGTTGGTGCAAGCGAATCATCCAAATGAAACAGCAAACGCTGCCCCAAAGCTTTAAGATCTGCCCCTCGTTCTCTTAGATAGAGATCTCGTAACCGAGAAAACTGTTCAACATAGTTTTCAATAACCGTTTTAACCGCCCATTCCGCCACATTTCCTTGCTCAATAGATGAAAATAAATGTTTTTTGAGCTGAGGGTCATTGAGTAGATGGCTGTAAAGATCGAAAATAGCCGCGCTTTCTTTTGATGAGTTAGCCATAAAGCGTTTACTAATACGCCGACACTCCGATGCCGCATTTTCTAAAGCCGCGACCAAACGCTGCTTTTCTTCATCGCCATCGAGGGCACTGGCTTGGCGGATACTATCAAAAGAAGGTTGAGAACTGTCCTGCCAACCATAAGCCATTGAGATACCTTGCGATACCGCGATTGCTTTTAGGCGACTTTGCCTATATTGACCAAAAACGCCTTTGGCTTGGGCTTGTGATAAAATCACTGCAAGCTGCATCGATAAAGTCACCAGAAACGACTCTTCTGTTTCATTAAATAGCCGCTTTTCTCGTTGCTGTACCACTAAAACACCTAATAATTGGCGTCGATAAACCACAGGCACACCAAGGAAAGCCTTGAGCTGTTCTTCTTTTAATTGCGGGAGGTATTTAAATTGAGGATGTTCGCGGATGTCCGCTAAATTGAGCATTTCAGATTGGCGCCCAACTGCGCCAACGACACCTTCATCAAACCCAAGGCGAATGGCAATCCCGCTAGGTTTCTTCAACCCGCGGGTTGCCATTAAGTAATAGCACTGACGAGGATGGTCTGCTAAATAAATCGAACACACATCAGTTCGCATCGCATTGCAGGTTTCATTCACTAAAACTTCAAGTGCTTCTGTCAAACTCGTCGCCATTGCAACTTTTTCGACAATTTCACGTAAACGCGTCAACATAGGCTTACTTAACTCCGCGCCTACGGTTATTAAACACAGGTCGTTGTGGTAATTTGTGTTCCTGCAAAGGCATAACAACTGGAGCGAACTCTTTCATTACGCGGCGATAAACTTCCCGCTTAAAAGAAACCACCTGCCTAACAGGATACCAATAACTGACCCATCGCCAGCCATCAAATTCTGGCGATTTACTGCGCTGCACGTTTATATCGGCTTCATTACATTGAAGTTGAAGTAAAAACCAACGTTGTTTCTGCCCAATACAAACAGGTTTTGTATCCCAACGCACCAAACGCTTGGGTAATTTGTAACGTAACCAGTTACGGGTAGATGCCAATAACCTGACATCCTTACGCTGTAGCCCGACTTCTTCGTACAATTCACGATACATCGCCTGCTCAGGTGATTCCCCTGGATTTATTCCTCCTTGAGGGAACTGCCATGAGTGCTGACCATAACGGCGAGCCCATAAAACCTGCCCTTGCCGATTACAAATTACAATTCCTACATTCGGGCGGTAGCCATCATCATCGATCACTAGACTACCTCAATAACCAAATTTGAAAGATACCCCAATTGTTTCACACATACCCTAACTGGTAAACCTATATCAATACAGTTTGCAGATATGTCTGAAGTCACTACAATGGTATCCGTCTCAACGGGGTGCCTAAATAAATTGGCTGAGAAATAACCCGTAGAACCTGATCCGGTTAATACCGGCGTAGGGATTTGAGCTACCGCCTGCAAGCCATTGCCTCGGTACCCTCTCAAATCCTGTGTATTTTTATTTTTGGCGCAGGAAATATATGTTTAAAAATAAATTATTTACTTCTCTTATTGCTCTGAGTGCGCTGAGTTTTGCGAGCTTTTCATCGGCGGAAAAGCCCACTTTAACCGTTTATACTTATGATTCATTTGCCGCCGAATGGGGACCTGGCCCCCAAATCAAAAAAAGCTTTGAGGAACAGTGTAATTGCGAGTTGAAATTGGTCTCACTGGGTGATGGTGTTTCTTTGCTCAACCGATTAAGAATGGAAGGTAAAAAAAGCAAAGCTGACGTCATTCTAGGTTTAGATAATAATTTAATTGATTCCGCTGAGAAAACAGGTTTATTTGCGACTGCGGATATCAAAACTGATGCCCTCAAACTCCCTATTAAGTGGAATAACTCCATTTTTATTCCTTATGATTACGGTTATTTTGCCTTCATCTACGACACCAATAAAATCAAACAGCCCCCAAAAAGCATGAATGAATTACTAACCAGCGAAAATAATTGGAAAATTATTTATCAAGATCCCCGTACCAGCACGCCCGGGTTAGGTTTAATGCTATGGATTGAAAAATTATATGGTGATAAATCTGCCGATGCATGGAAAGCGATGGCGAGTAAAACGCTAACAGTCACCAAAGGTTGGAGCGAAGCTTACGGGCTATTTTTAAAAGGTGAAGGGGATTTTGTTCTCAGTTATACCTCATCACCGGGCTATCAAATCTTGAATGATAATAAAGATAATTATGCCGCAGCTTTATTTGATGAAGGGCATTATATGCAGGTTGAAGTTGCTGCAAGATTAAAAAATAGCCCAGAACCTGAATTAGCAAAACAATTCTTACAGTTTATGTTAACCCCTGATTTTCAAAATACGTTAGCAACCACAAACTGGATGTATCCGGTTATCGATATTCCGCTACCCGAGGTTTATAAGGTACTACCATTGCCTAAAAAATCACTGCAATTTAGCGCACAAGAAGTTGCCAAAGAACGTCAATCATGGACTCGTTTATGGCAAAGTGCCGTCAGTCGTTAATTAACGCTACACTATTACCGGGGGCTCTCGCTTCTGGTTTATTAATCACAGTAGCCTTATTAGCGTTTGGCTCGCTGTGGTTTTTTTCGCCTGAGATTTCAGTGAATGAAATAATCAGTGACAGCTATTTATGGCATGTCATTGGATTTACTTTTTGGCAGGCATTTTTATCCGCACTATTTTCAGTGCTACCTGCTATTTTATTGGCAAGAGCCTTGTACCGACGGCGATTTTTTGGTCGAACTCTATTTCTTCGTCTTTGTGCGATGACATTGGTGCTACCTGTTTTAGTCGCCGTTTTTGGTATTTTATCCATCTATGGCCAAACGGGTTGGCTGGCAAAATTATGCCAGCTACTTGGCTTCGAATATCATTTTTCCCCCTATGGACTAAAAGGTATTCTACTCGCCCACATTTTTTTCAATATACCACTAGCAACGCGCATGCTGTTGCAATCACTCGAAAATATTGCCATCGAACAACGCCAAAGCGCAGCACAATTGGGTTTCAATGAATGGCAACAATTTACTATTCTTGAATGGCCTTATTTGCGCAGACAAATTCTCCCTACCGCAGCACTGATATTTATGTTGTGCTTTGCCAGCTTTGCTACCGTATTAGCGCTTGGCGGCGGGCCCGCAGCAACCACAATTGAACTCGCCATTTATCAGGCTTTAAGTTATGACTTTGACCCAGGCCGCGCTACCCTACTCGCTTTAATCCAACTCACTTTTTGTGTTGGTTTGATGTTTATTTGCCAAAAAATTAATAACTTATTTTCGATTGGATTTAGCCACCAAACTCAATGGCGCGATCCCGCAGATAATCTTTTTCGTCGTATCCGTGATGTGGTTTTAATTATCGTAGCCATACTGCTATTAATTCCCCCCCTAATTGCCGTTGTTATGGATGGTTTGAATGGGGAACTAATACGTGTTTTACAGCAGTCCGCTTTGTGGCAAGCCACAGCGACCTCGTTATTTATTGCACTGTGTGCGGGAGTTCTGTGCGTTTTACTCACGCTCATGCTGCTATGGAGTAGCCGTGAGCTTCGTCTACGTCGCGCAATTCGTTTTGGACAAGCGATGGAGCTTAGTGGACTGATCATTTTAGCCATGCCCGGTATTGTTCTCGCGACGGGCTTCTTCATCTTTTTCAATGAGACTATCGGGATCCCTGAATCCCCCTATGCTCTCGTGATCATGACCAACGCCTTGCTCGCAATTCCTTATGCATTGAAAGTATTAGAAAATCCGATGAGAGATATTGCTCAGCGCTATAATCCCCTATGCCAATCACTATCAATTAGCGGATTTAATCGCTTTAAGATCATAGAACTAAAAGCATTAAGAAAACCAATAGCACAAGCTCTCGCATTTGCCTGTGTTATTTCTATTGGCGATTTTGGTGTCGTTGCATTATTTGGCAATGAAGATTTTCGCACGCTACCTTATTATCTTTATCAGCAAATTGGCGCTTACCGGACTAATGATGGCGCAGTAACCGCGATGCTATTATTATTGCTCTGTTTCTTTTTATTTAGCCTGCTCGAACGTATATCTGGGAAACATGATGATTAAACTGACTCAACTAAGTTATCAGTACGATAACCTGAATATGTTTTTTGATTTTGCGATTGAGGCAGGGGAACGTGTCGCCGTTATGGGTCCTAGTGGTGCGGGAAAAAGTACGTTACTTAGTTTGATTAGCGGCTTCCAGTTTCCACTCAATGGCACAACCCAATTAAATGGAACAAACCATACTTTTAGCCCACCCGCAAAACGGCCTGTTTCCATGTTGTTTCAAGAAAATAACCTATTTGCTCATTTAACCGTTAGGCAAAATATAGGATTAGGCCTACAACCCAGCCTGCGCTTAAAAAAAGAACAAATGGCACAAGTTGAGCTGATAGCCCAGCAAGTTAGCCTTACTGATCTCCTCGAAAGGTTACCTTCCCAACTGTCAGGTGGGCAACGTCAGCGTGCTGCACTGGCTCGATGCCTAATTCGCAATCAACCCATTTTATTGCTAGACGAACCTTTCTCTGCCCTAGACCCAGCGCTACGCAATGAAATGCTACAGTTATTAAATGATATCTGTAAAACAAAGCAAATCACGCTATTGATGGTTTCACATAATATCGAAGATGCTCTGCAAATTGCGCCTCGAACTTTAGTGATCGCTGACGGGCTAATCGCCTATGATGGCAGCACGTTACAGCTATTAGAAGGCCAAAATTCGGCCTCTAAGTTACTCGGGATTTCAGTTTCCGCTCACAAATAATACTGTATAAATCCACATTACTCGCGTATATTTATGGGTAAATAATTAATGCGAGTAACCCATGACCCAATTGATGCCAACCGCAGAAAAAGGCTTTATTTTAAGCCGACACTGGAGAGATACCCACCAAGGTATCGAGGTCTCATATTGGTTACTCACTGACTCTCACCCTCGTAAAGTCACCGTGCCTTATCAACAAGCCGTTGGTTTTTTACCTTCATCCAAACTGCCCATTGTTCGTCATTTATTAGATGAGCAAGCAAATATTTCCTATCGGCTGGTTGATTTAGCCGATTTTCAGCGTGAAAAAGTCTACGCCATTTATTGCTTTCACTATCGCCAGCTACAGAATCTTGATAAAAACTGTAAAGAACTCGGTGTTGAATTACTCGAAACCGATATCCGCCCTTGCGAACGTTATTTAATGGAACGCTTTATCACCGCGCCTGTCTGGTTTTCTCGTAATCAACGTGGGGAATATCAACTTAAACCTTGTGAAGGTTATCGTCCGCTTATTAAAGCGGTTTCTCTCGATATAGAAACCAGTCAACATGGGGAACTTTACTCCATTGGCTTATCAGGCTGCGGCGATAATGTCGTATTTATGTTAGGGCCTGAACAAGACCCATCTTTAAGCCGCGATCATCGTTTAGTCTATGTGAATAGTCGTCCTTTACTTCTCAATAAGCTCAATGAATGGATACAACAATACGACCCCGATGCCATCATCGGTTGGAATCTGATTCAATTTGATCTACAAGTGTTACAAAAACATGCACAGCGCTACGGTATTCCACTCCTGTTTGGGCGACAAAATAAAAAACTTGAATGGCGTGAACACGGCTTTAAACAAGGCGTATTTTTTGCCTCTGCGGAAGGTCGGCTCATTATTGATGGTATCGACGCATTAAAAGCAGCGACATGGAGCTTCCCGTCATTTAGCCTAGAATCTGTGGCACAGAAGCTGCTTGGTGAAGGAAAGGCTATCAATACCCCATATGACCGAATGGATGAAATTAATCGCCGTTTTGCTCACGATAAACCCGCCCTTGCCCATTACAATATTCAAGATTGCATTCTGGTTCATCGTATTTTTGAAAAAACAGATTTAATGGCATTCTTACAAGAGCGCTCAAGTGTCACCGGTTTAGTGGTCGAAAAAATGGGAGGATCCGTTGCCGCTTTCTCTCATCTGTATATTCCTCGTTTACACCGACTTGGCTTTGTTGCCCCCAATTTGACCGAACAAAAATTTCAGCTCAATCCTGGCGGGTTTGTGATGGATTCGCAACCCGGGTTATATGATTCGGTATTAGTGCTTGATTATAAAAGTCTTTATCCATCAATTATTCGCACATTTTTAATTGATCCCGCAGGCATGATTGAGGGCCTTGCCCACCCCGATAAACAATACTCTGTATCGGGCTTTCGTGAAGCATGGTTTTCGCGCACAGTTCATTGCTTACCCGACATTGTTAGCCATATTTGGCAAGAACGTGATAAAGCCAAAAAAGAACAAAATGCGCCATTATCTCAAGCACTAAAGATCATCATGAATGCCTTCGCTGGTGTACTTGGTGCTGAAGGCTGCCGTTTTTTTGATCCTCGCTTAACCGCTTCCATCACGATGCGGGGGCATGAAATTATGCGAACCACAAAAAAATTAATTGAATCTCAAGGCTATCAAGTTATCTACGGTGATACCGATTCGACCTTTGTATGGCTTAAAGAGGCTCAGACTGAGGAACAAGCGCAGGAAATTGGTTTTACATTACGTGACCATGTTAATACATGGTGGAAGCAACATTTGCACGAAGAATGGCAACTTGAGGGGGTTTTAGAGCTTGAGTTCGAAACTCACTATCGACGATTTTTAATGCCAACAGTACGCGGTGCAGAAATGGGAAGCAAAAAGCGTTATGCGGGGTTAAGTCAAGACACCATGATATTTAAAGGGCTAGAAACCATTCGTTCTGACTGGACACCACTCGCTCAAATTTTCCAAAAAGAATTATATACACGCATTTTTCATCGCCAACCTTATCGTGAATTTATCAGTGAATATATCCAAGCCATACGTTCCGGTCTATATGATGAACGCCTTATATATCGCAAGCGTCTGCGCCGTAAACTGTCTGACTATCAACGCAATGTACCGCCGCATGTCCGAGCGGCACGCCAAGCAGACGAGTATAATTTAAAATTACAGCGACCTTTACAGTACCAAAATGGCGGCTGGATAAGCTATATTATTACGCAAGCAGGCCCTGAGCCCCTTGAAACGGTGACGGCTCATCCCGATTATGAACACTATATACTCAAGCAAATTAAGCCGATTGCTGACGCAATATTGCCGTTCTTACAAGATGATTTTGATACCATTTTGACAGGGCAAATAACACTCTTGTTTTAGATAAATAACATGATTTTTTATGCGTTGATGTTTTTTAACAGGTGACGATAAGCCTCGCTTGAATTACTATAACGCCCCTTTGATATCTCGCGCCCCATTTACACACAAGTTGACGAGATTATCGATTATACTCTTCATATTTCGAGTTGTACGGATATTGGCTTCACCCCATGCCACTTGAATAATTAAGCGTATATAATTACCCGTCGGGAAACGACAGTTTTTAAAAATTCGAGACACCCCTTGTTTTATTGATATTGAGTTGTACCAACACAGGGTCAAGACATTAATAAAAATCGTCTTAAAAAATCTAAAAATAAACTATCAAAATTATGGAATTAAGTTAAACCTATGCCATTTACTCTTGGTCAACGCTGGATCAGCGATACAGAAAGCGAACTTGGATTAGGCGCCGTTGTGGCTATTGATGTCCGCATGGTGACTTTGCTTTTCCCTGCAAGCGGAGAAAACAGACTCTACTCACGCAGTGATGCACCAATTACCCGAGTCATGTTCAATGAAGGTGACACCATCACCAGCCATGAAGGCTGGCAACTGCGGATCGAGCGCATTGAAGAAGATAAAGGCTTACTCACTTATATTGGTACTCGGTTAGATACCGAAGAAACCGAAGTAAGTCTGAGAGAAGTTTTTCTCGACAGTAAGCTGACCTTCAATAAACCACAAGACCGCTTGTTTGCCGGTCAAATTGATCGAATGGATCGCTTCGCATTACGTTTTCGTGCGCGAAAATTCTACAGTGAACAAGTGAAGCACCAATCAACTGGTTTACGTGGCATACGAGCAAGTCTTATCCCTCATCAACTGCATATCGCCAATGAAGTCGGTAAACGTCACCATCCTCGCGTATTACTTGCGGATGAAGTCGGCCTCGGAAAAACAATCGAAGCTGGCATGATTATCCACCAACAATTAATGGCAGGTCGTGCTGAGCGTGTTTTAATCATTGTTCCTGATAGCCTTCAGCACCAATGGTTGGTCGAAATGTTACGCCGCTTTAACCTGCGCTTTTCATTATTTGATGACAGCCGTTATAGCGAAGCGCAACATGATAGCGATAACCCGTTTGAAACAGAGCAATTGGTTTTATGTTCCCTCGATTTTGTTCGCCGTAACAAACAACGCTTTGACCAATTAGTCGAAGCGGGTTGGGATATGATGGTTGTCGATGAAGCTCACCATTTACAGTGGAGCGAAGCTGCCCCCAGCCGCGAATATCAAGTCATTGAAACACTAGCAGAACATGTTCCATCTATTCTGTTACTAACCGCGACGCCAGAACAACTCGGTCAAGAGAGCCACTTTGCTCGCTTACGCTTACTCGATCCAAGTCGCTTTCATGATTATCAAGAATTTATTGCTGAGCAAGAAAACTATCGCCCTGTTGCGGATGCAGTCTCTCTGCTGCTTTCTGGCGTGAAATTAACGCGTGAACAGCAAAACTTGCTGAATGAATTGATCAAAGAGCAAGATATTGAACCCTTATTGAAAGCGGCAAATCTTGAAGGTGAAGATAGTATTGCGGCGCGCCAAGAGCTTACCAATATGTTGATGGACAGGCATGGTACAAGCCGTCTGTTATTTAGAAACACACGTAATGGTGTCAAAGGTTTCCCTTGCCGTGAACTGCATTCATTAAAAATGCCACTGCCGACCCAATATCAAACAGCAATCAAAGTAGCTGGCATTATGGGTTCGAAAAAGGATGTTGAAACCCGCGCAAAAGAGATGCTTTACCCAGAGCAAATTTACCAAGAGTTTGAAGGTGAAAATGCCACTTGGTGGAACTTTGATCCTCGTGTTGAATGGTTAATGGGCTTCCTGACAGCTAATCGACATGAAAAAGTGTTAGTGATTTGCGCAAAAGCAGCAACCGCTTTGCAACTCGAGCAAGTTTTACGTGAACGTGAAGCCATCCGCGCTGCCGTATTCCATGAAGGACTATCCCTATTAGAACGCGACCGTGCTGCAGCTTACTTTGCTTCTCAAGAAGAAGGAGCCCAAGTATTACTGTGTTCAGAAATTGGTTCTGAAGGCCGAAATTTCCAGTTTGCAAATCAGTTAGTGATGTTTGACTTGCCTTTCAACCCAGACTTACTTGAGCAGCGCATCGGTCGTTTAGACCGCATCGGACAAACCCGCGATATCACTATCCATATCCCTTATTTGGAAAGTACGGCTCAATCAGTCTTATTGCGTTGGTATCATGAAGGCTTAGATGCTTTCGAGCACACTTGCCCAACCGGCCGTGCTATTTATGATAAATATTACCAGCCGCTATTACAGTATATGGCCGAGCCAACCGTCACTGATGGGTTTGATGATTTTATTAAGGCTTGCCGTGAAGAGCACGACACACTGAAATTGCAACTTGAGCAAGGGCGTGACCGCCTACTTGAAATGCATTCAAATGGTGGTGAATCAGGCAATAAATTGGCCGAAGAAATTGGTGCGGGTGATAACGATACTGAATTAGTTAATTTTGCCCTTAATCTGTTTGATATTGTTGGCATCAATCAGGAAGATAAAAGTGACAATTTAATTATTTTAACGCCATCTGATCATATGCTAGTTCCTGATTTCCCTGGGCTTCCGCAAGATGGTTGCACGATCACATTCGATCGTGAACAAGCGCTTTCCCGAGAAGACACCCAGTTTATTAGCTGGGAGCACCCGATTATCCGTAATGGGCTCGATTTGGTTCTATCGGGAGATACAGGAAGTTGTGCTGTTTCATTATTGAAAAATAAAGCATTACCTGTTGGCACATTACTGACAGAGTTAATTTATGTGGTTGAAGCGCAAGCGCCCAAACACTTACAAATTAGCCGCTTCTTGCCAGCAACTCCGGTGCGCCTACTCGTTGACCTAAAAGGCAACAACCTATCCTCTCAGGTTGAATTTGAAAGCTTTAACCGCCAGCTCAATGCGATCAACCGCCATATGGCAAGCAAGTTAGTCAATGCGGTTCAAAATGAGGTGCATTCTGTTTTACGCCTCTCCGAGCCTATGATGGAAAAAGAAGCCCAAACTATCATTGAGAGTGCGAAGGAAGCTGCCGACAAAGCGTTAACGTTAGAGCTTTCTCGATTAGAAGCTCTCAAAGCGGTCAACCCAAATATCCGTGATGAAGAGCTAGACATTATCGAAGAAGAACGCCAACAGTTGATGACGAATATCGACCAAGCCACATGGCGACTTGATGCCATCCGCTTAGTCGTAGTAACGCATCAGTAAATTAGGTAGGCGGCAAACGAAGATATCTCGGAGAGTAACGAATATAAATAGTGATATCCTCAACAAATTAAGTATAAAAGTATTACCCTAAATAATTCGAGCTACAGGTAGGCGGCAAGTAAAGATATCCCGATGAGCATACATTAGTATGTGATTCGGGTGGCTTTATGAAGCCAACACCCCTGTAGTTCGAAGTATGACGGGTCATCAGGAGTAATAATGTTACCTTATAATCCGCCGATAGACCCTTGGTTGTACGTTCTTTATCAAGACGAGCACATCATTGTCGTCAACAAACCAAGCGACCTACTTTCTGTGCCTGGGAAAGCGCCTGAACACCACGATAGTGTTATGAGCCGCGTTCAACGCGACTATCCGGCGGCTGAATCTGTGCATCGTTTGGATATGGCAACAAGTGGCGTCATGGTTGTCGCATTACATAAAGCCGCTGAGCGTGAACTAAAACGCCAGTTTAGAGAACGTGAACCGCGAAAATTCTATATTGCTCGAGTATGGGGGCATTTAGAGAAAGAAGAAGGCTTGATTGATTTACCCTTGATTTGTGATTGGCCAAATAGACCAAAACAAAAAGTCTGTTTTGAAACGGGGAAATCGGCGCAAACTGAATACCAAGTATTGGAATATGAAGATAAGGCGACACGAGTCAGGTTATCGCCTATTACAGGCCGTTCACACCAATTACGCGTCCATATGTTAGCTTTGGGCCACCCAATTTTAGGTGATAGGTTCTATGCCCATGACGAGGCTAAAGCCCTTGCACCGCGCTTGCAACTTCATGCCCAAGAACTGTTCATTACTCACCCTAAGTATGGCACACCAATGCATTTTACCTGCCAACCTGATTTTTAGGTTTATTTAATCAATTGATTGAATTTCAATACAGCCAGTGCCGTAAATATTACCCTATTTCGGCACTCGACATCACTCCACAACGATACAACCATTCACCTTCTTCGCAAAAACATACTTTAAAACACCACACACTAAATAAATTTTGTTGTAGCTAAGCAAAAAGGGAATGAATCCCTAGTCGCGTAGATAACTACGTCACTAGGGTTCGTGAATGAAGATAACAAAGCGACAGTGCAAAATATGACGGGGAAAACTATTTAAAGCCAAGCTCTTTTTTGACTAAGTCATAAGCTGCTTGGATTGACTGTGCCTTTTGCTTTGCAATTTCCATCATTTCTGGCGGTAAACCTTTTGCCACCAGCTTATCCGGATGATGCTCACCCATTAACTTACGATAAGCACGTTTAATTTTCGTTGGTTCATCATCTGGTGACACACCCAGCACTTTGCATGCATCTTCTAATGTTGGGCCGCTGGATTGCTGATAATATCCGCCTGATTGCTGCTGAGAGTAGCCTTGGCCAAACTGACGTCCACTTTGGATCATACTGAGAAATTGTTCGAACTGAGCTTTTGAAATACCAAGCTCTTCCGCAATAATAAATAACACCTTTCTTTCGTTTGGATGTAAATTGCCATCCGCAAAAGCTGCCTGTAATTGAATTTCCAGAAACATCTGAATAAGATCAAAACGACCATAACAAGCCATGCGTAATTGTTTAAGAACATCTCTTAATGGAAAGTCGGGCGATTTACCTTCTCGAAATGCTTGTTGAGCGGCTTTTCGTGTTTCCCCATGCAGTTGCATTCTATCCATTAAATTTGACGCAAGTTGAATGTCTACCTCGGTTACTCGGCCTTTAGACTTAGTCAAATGTCCCAAAATTTGGAAGGTACTGGCAAAGAAAATAATTTGACGATCACGTTTACTCATACCACCCGCAAATTTGCGCTGAGCAGATGCTTTATCAAAACCATGTCCTAAAATTAAGCCAGCTAACGCCCCCCAAAACCCCAAACCAGAGACGATCGCGAGTACAACTCCAATAATTTTGCCCCAATAGTGCATATAACCCTCAATTCTTCAATGCTCAGAATGCAATTTTGCATTATCATACTATTCATTCTGCTCTGTGCATAACTACAATGTGTGCAACTACAAACACGCAAAGTTTATTACATTATACTGGCGTAAAGTGGTTGGCTAAGTTAGTCTTTGAGCGTTTGCCGGCTTGCCAATTATGACGGAACCGCATATTTAATGATGAAGAAAAGTTATCCAACAATATTAGCCACCATGGTATGGGCGGCAATTTATAGTCAGCAGGCGCATGCTGACCTTGCACAGCAATGTATGCTGGGCGTCCCGGTTTATACCAAACCCATTGTAAAAGGTGACGCCAACAACTTGCCTATTCAAATAACTGCTGAGGATGTCCAAGGGGAATATCCTAACTTTGTTGAATATAAAGGTGATGTTGATATACAGCAGGGAAATCAAACATTAACCGCTGACAATGTTAAGCTGACACAAACACAAGAAGACGGTGCTCAGCCTGTTCGCGAAGTGACAGCAACCGGTAATGTTCATTATGATGACCCTCAAATTATCCTGAAAGGCCCTTCTGCTTGGTCTAATCTGGATAATAAAAATACTGACGTTAATGATGGTAACTACATGATGGTAGGCCGTCAGGGGCGTGGTGACGCCACAAAAATGAAAATGCGTGATGAAAACCGTTATTCCATCATGGAAAACGGAACATTCACCACCTGTTTACCCGGCAATAACAGCTGGAGCGTTGCAGGCTCTGAAGTCATCATTGACCGAGAAGAAGAAGTAGCTGAAATTTGGCATGCACGTTTTCGTGTCGGTGATGTACCCATTTTTTATAGCCCTTACATGCAATTGCCGATCGGCAATAAGCGTCGTTCTGGTTTCTTAATTCCAACAGGTAGTTATTCAACAAATGACGGCTTAGAGTTCTCTTTGCCTTACTATTGGAATATCGCCCCGAACTATGATGCAACTATCACACCACAGTTTATGACTCACCGTGGTGTTAAGCTAAATAATGAGTTTCGTTATCTTATTACACCAGGAACCGGAACGGTTGCATTTGATTTTATTAATCGTGACCGCGCATACATCAAAGATAAAGATCGTGAAAAACGTGATGCCCGTGATAGCGATGACCGCTGGTTATTCTATTGGCGTCATTCAGGGACCTATGCACAGCACTGGAACTTCAATGCTGACTACACCAAAGTAAGTGACCGCCAATACTTTACTGATTTTAATTCCCAATATGGTAATACCACTGACGGGTATGCAACGCAAAAATTCAGTACTGGTTATTCTGATACCAACTGGAATGCAAAATTAAGTCATAAGCAATTCCAAATTTTTGTTGATGATCCGAATAAACGTGCTTATAAAGCAGAGCCTCAATTAGACTTTAATTACTACAAAAATAATTTAGGTGTATTTGATTTTCACACATATGCTCAAGCTGCACGTTTCACTAGCGTCGGAGAAAATAATCCTGATGCGACACGTTTACATATTGAACCTGAAGTAAACCTACCGTTATCTAATGGTTGGGCGAACATGAACAATAGCTTTAAAGTGTTTGCAACACATTATGACCAAGATATTCCTAACTCAAATAGGGATACAAATTTAGAGAAAAATGTTACCCGTGTTCTGCCAATGTTTAAGAGTGATGCAAAAGTCGTCTTCGAGCGTGACCTTTATCAAGGGAGTGACTTTGTTCAAACATTAGAGCCACGTGTTCAATATCTGTATGTGCCGTATAAAAATCAGGACAATATCAATAACTTTGACTCCTCACTGATGCAGTCGGATTATAGTGGATTGTTCCGTGACAGAATCTATAGCGGCTTGGATCGTATCGCCTCCGCTAACCAGTTTACGACAGGTGTAACTACCCGACTGTATGATGATGCCCTTGCTGAACGTTTTAATTTTTCTGTTGGGCAAATCTACTATTTCGAACGCCCTCGAGCAGGTAACTCGAACCGATTAATTGATGATAAAAGTAATACTGGCTCATTATTGTGGGCAACTGACACAATGTGGCGTATTGATGAAAACTGGGGTATTCGTGGTGGGTTACAATACGACCGCCGTTTAGGCAACGTCACCATGGGGAATGCGGTCACGGAATATCGCTTTGATGCTGACCGTTTAATTCAACTGAATTATCGTTTTGTTGATCGTGACTATATTCAAGCTACTGCGCCCCAAAATAATTTACAAAATGGTTATACTCAGCAGGGAATTTCACAAGTTGGTACTGTTGTCAGTTGGCCATTAAATGACCGCTGGGGCTTTGTTGGTTCATATTATTATGATACGAAACAACAACAATCTGCGAGCCAATTAGTTGGTTTGCAATATAATACCTGTTGCTGGGCAGTTAATTTAGGCTATGAACGTAAGATTGTGGGCTGGCAACGTGACAAGTTCAGCAGTGAGTATGATAATAAATGGTCAGTCAATGTGGAACTTAGAGGCCTAAATAACAATCATAGTTTAGGTAGTCAGGAAATGTTGCAGCAAGGTATTATGCCTTATCAACGTGCTTTCTGATAAAAAACAACATGAATACAACGATTAACCCGCTTTTTGCGGAACCAAAATCAATTTATAGGACCATTATGAAGAATTGGAGAACGCTTATTCTGGGACTGATGTTCGCAAGCTCTGCTACCCTAGCTGCGCCACAGCAAATGGATAAAGTGGCTGCGGTCGTCAATAACGGAGTTGTGCTGGAAAGTGACGTCCAGAATATGATCAACACGGTTAAATTGAACGCACGTAATGCAGGCCAGCAAGTCCCTGATGACCAAGCTTTGCGCCATCAAATCGTTGAGCGTTTAGTTATGGATAACATCATGCTGCAAATGGCAAGCCAAATGCAAATCAACATTCCAGAAGAAGCGGTTAATGCAACCATCGCCGATATTGCCCGCCAAAATGGATTAACATTTGAGCAAATGCAAAAACGTTTAGTTGCTGATGGCATCAACATGTCACAGTATCGTAGTGAAATCCGCAAAGAAATGCTGATTGCAGAAGTACGCAACAATGAAGTTCGTCGCCGTGTTTCTATTTTACCGCAAGAAGTTGATGCGCTTTCCGAGCAAATGAATTCACAAGCAAGCTACGAAACAGGTATGAACTTAAGCCATATCTTAATCCCTCTGCCAGAAAACCCAACTCCTGAGCAACTGCAAAAAGCAGAAGATCTGGTGAATAAAATTCTTGCTGAGCTGAAAAAAGGTGGCGACTTCGGTAAATTAGCAATTGCGTATTCTGCTGATCCACAAGCTCTCAAAGGTGGAAATATGGGTTGGTCTCGTCTACAAGAGCTACCGGTCGTCTTTGCAGAAAAACTCAAAAATGCGAAAAAATCTGACATTGTTGGCCCAATTCGCTCAGGTGTCGGCTACCATATTCTGCGCGTTAATGATGTAAGCGGCGGTAACCAGCCGATTTCAGTGACTGAAGTTAAAGCTCGCCATATTTTGATCAAATCATCCCCAATCATGGATGATACCCAAGCAAGACAAAAGCTGGTTCAAATTGCTCAAGATATTCGTAGTGGAAAAATCTCTTTTGAAGACGCTGCTAAAGAAAACTCAGAAGATCCAGGTAGCGCACTAAAAGGGGGGGAATTAGGTTGGAACATGCCTGATGTCTACGACCCAGCCTTTCGTGATGCCTTGATGAAATTGAATAAAGGCGAGCTAAGTCAGCCTGTACCTTCAAACTTTGGTTGGCACTTAATTCAGTTAGAAGATACCCGTAATGTTGATAAAACAGATGCGGCTCAAAAAGATCAAGCATACCGCTTACTCTTTAATCGTAAATTTAACGAAGAAGCACAAAGCTGGATGCAAGAACAAAGAGCATCTGCTTATGTGAATATCATGGATGGTCGTAGCAGCCAATCAGATGATGAAAAAACTAAGTAAACCCATAGTGATAACCCCCGGCGAACCTGCCGGGGTAGGTCCTGACCTGTTGATTCAACTCGCACAAACATCGTGGCCTGTTCAACTGGTTGCTTGTGCTGATCCCAATTTGCTACTTGAGCGAGCCAAAGCCCTTAACCTACCATTGACGTTGACAGAATATTCAGCCAATACAAACTCTAGCGCTCAAGCGCCAAGTACTTTGTCCGTTATACCTGTTTACCTGAATACTCCAACTACCGCAGGCGTATTGAATGTACAAAATGGCGACTATGTCACCCAAACGCTAGCAAGAGCCTGTGATGGTTGTTTAAATGGTGAATTTTCGGCAGTCGTGACTGGGCCTGTACACAAAGGCATTATTAATGATGCGGGCATCCCTTTTAGTGGACATACCGAGTTTTTTGCGGACAGAAGCCATTGTGAACGTGTTGTAATGATGCTTGCAACACAGGAACTGCGTGTTGCATTAGCCACCACACATCTTCCTTTAAAGGATGTTTCTGGTGCGATCACAGAGCAAAGTTTACGAGAAGTGATCACTATTTTACATCAGGATTTACAGTCTAAATTTGGTATCAAAAAGCCGAATATCTACGTTTGTGGCCTCAACCCACACGCAGGTGAAGGCGGTCATATGGGTACAGAAGAAATTGATACCATCATCCCTGCTCTTGAAAATTTAAGAAAGCTGGGTATAAACCTTATCGGACCATTGCCTGCAGATACTCTCTTTCAGCCTAAGTATTTAGAAAATGCTGATGCAGTACTGGCAATGTATCACGATCAAGGTCTTCCTGTGCTAAAATACCAAGGTTTCGGCAGAGCGGTGAATATCACCTTAGGTCTGCCATTTATCCGTACCTCTGTCGATCACGGCACAGCGCTAGAATTAGCCGGTACGGGTCATGCCGATGCGGGAAGTTTTATCACCGCATTGAAGTTAGCTATCCAAATGACACATAAGAATTCATGAATAATCGAGTCCACCAAGGGCATTTTGCCCGCAAACGTTTCGGGCAGAACTTTTTAACTGACCAATTTATTATCGACAGTATTGTGGATGCAATGAATCCACAACATGGTCAAGCCATCGTAGAAATCGGCCCCGGCCTCGGCGCACTTACCGAGCCTGTCGGCAGCCGAATGGATAAAATGACCGTTATTGAAATTGACCGCGATCTGGCTGCGCGTTTACACGTGCACCCGCAGCTCAAAGATAAACTGACCATCATCCAACAAGATGCGATGAAAGTTGATTTTAGTGAACTTGCTAAAGAGGCAGATCAGCCGCTACGCGTATTTGGTAACCTACCCTACAATATCTCTACGCCCCTTATGTTCCATTTATTCACCTTTACAAGTTCCATCGCTGACATGAGTTTTATGTTACAAAAAGAAGTCGTGAATAGATTAGTCGCAGGTCCTGGTAGTAAAACATTTGGTCGTTTAAGTGTCATGGCACAATACTATTGCAATGTGATCCCCGTATTAGAGGTTCCACCTACTGCATTTACGCCAGCACCAAAGGTAGATTCCGCTATTGTTAAGCTTATTCCACATCGTGAAAATCCTTATCCTGTTAAAGATATTAAATTTTTAAGCCGTATTACAACGCAGGCATTTAATCAGCGACGTAAAACTGTCCGTAATAGTCTCGGTGATATATTCAGTATTGAAGAACTCACTGAACTCGGTATCAATCCCGGAACGCGCGCTGAAAATATTACTGTTGAAGAATATTGTAAAATGGCAAACTATCTTTCTAACCGTTCAGAATAGAATGTCGTAGGAGGCACTATGCTTAATGAACCGAATGTAAGCATCCAAGTTCAAAGTGTCTACATAGAGAGTCAATCTCAACCTGAAATTGCCAGATATGTATTTGCGTATACCATTTGCATCCGTAATTTAGGTCGGGAAACGATACAATTAATGAGCCGTTATTGGCTCATTACCAACAGTGATGGCCATAAAACTGAAGTTCAAGGTGAAGGGGTTGTAGGCGAACAGCCAATTATTCCTCCCGGAAAAGAATATCGTTACACCAGCGGTGCAATCCTAGAAACACCAATGGGAACGATGGAAGGCTATTACGTCATGATAAGCGGTCAGGGTAACAACTTCCACGTTGATATCCCTGCTTTCCGTCTTGCAATACCAACGCTGATTAATTAATTATGTCGACATACGTTATTGGTGATATACACGGTTGCTATCGTGAGCTACGTGAATTACTTGAAAGTGTTAATTTTGATCCTCAGCAAGATACTTTATGGTTAACGGGTGACTTAGTCGCCCGAGGGCCTGAGTCTCTGCAAGTTCTCCGTTATGTTAAAAGCTTAGGCTCTTCCGTTCGCTTAGTGCTTGGTAATCATGACCTACATCTTCTCGGTATTTACTGCAAAATTAGCCGTAATAAGCCTAAAGATCATCTTGATGAATTGCTTAATGCACCCGATATTGATGAGTTAATCAATTGGTTGCGTCGCCAGCCTTTATTACAGGTTGATGACGAGAAAAAGATGATAATGGCTCATGCGGGAATAACGCCACAATGGAATTTAGAAACCGCACGGATGTGTGCAAGGGAAGTCGAAGCCGTGCTCTCTAGCGATGCCTACCCGCTATTTATTGATTCTATGTATGGTGATATGCCAAACAATTGGTCTGATAGCTTAATGGGGCTCGCACGACTGCGTTTTAGCACCAACGCGCTCACTCGTTTGCGTTACTGCTTCCCTAATGGCCAACTGGATATGATTTGTAAAGAGAATCCGAAAAAAGCGCCCGCACCACTAAAAGCGTGGTTTGACCTTCCTAGCCAAATCCCAGAAGACTATTCGATTTTCTTTGGTCACTGGGCTTCTCTAGAAGGAAAATGTACGCCAGAGAATGTGTATGCATTGGATACGGGCTGCTGCTGGGGTGGCGATTTAACACTATATCATTGGGAAACACAGCAATATCATCGACAGAAGTCTTATCAGAAAAGCCGTAAAGAATAAATATCTAGAGATAATGACCTCAGAAAAACACTTCAAGTTTTAGCCAACAACGCGACGGCTTGAAGTATCATCTAGCTCAATCAATAATACCCAATATAATTCGAGTCAGCCAAGCCCAAAATAGAGCGTAGCCAACAACGCAGCGGCTTGAAGTATCATCTAGACCAATCAATACACAAAATAATTCGAGTTGTCGCTAGGCGGCAAGTGAAGCTAAGCCCTAGAAGCATACAAAAGTATGTGACTAGGGTTAGTGAGCGTAGCCAACAACGCGACAACTTGAAGAATGAAGGGTATTAGCGCTTAGTTAAAATCTCAAAACAATACCCATGCGTATCATGCTCATCGGCTTCATGATATTCAGTAAATACTGAATCCCACTCATCCGGCTCATAAATAGGGAAATGAGTATCACCAATAACTTCTGCATCTACATGTGTCAAATAAAGCTTGTTCGCGAGTGGTAGGAACTGCTGATAAACTTTACCACCACCGATAACCATAACTTCATCATTGCCTTCAATAGCTTGTGCCGCAGCCAATGCCTCTTCTATGGAGGTTACCCAAATAACACCGCTGTCAGCACCCGGTTGGCTGCTTAAAACAATATTAACGCGCTGAGGTAATGGACGGCCTATTGATTCATAAGTCACACGCCCCATGATAACGGGTTTATTTAACGTATTACGTTTAAACCATGCGAGGTCGCCAGGTAAATTCCAAGGCATCGCTTTTTCCATGCCGATAACCTGATCGATCGCCATTGCTGCGATTAAGCTAATATTCATTTACTCACCTTAGAAACTAGATATAGATATAAAAATTGAGCACACTATACGTAAAGAGAATTGCTTCGTCGACTAAATTTAAGCTTCCTTAAACAGGAACTCTTAACTTATACTCGAAATGTTAAATTCAATACATAAAGTGACATTAAAAAATAAAATTTATCCCCCAGACAAACCCAAAATATGCGTATCGGCCTATAAAAAACCCGATTCATGACGATTATCCCATACGCTAAATCGCCATTAGTAAACCAATGCATAACTTGAAGTATGACAGGCTATATAAAAGAGATAATAACATGTACGAAACCAGTATAATGGTTGCCACCATTGCAGCACTTGGCATGCTTTCTCCAGGACCCGATTTCTTTCTTATCGTTAAAAATGCGGCGCGATACCAGCGCTCAGCCGCATTGATGACAGCATTAGGCGTCATTACCGCCATTGCGCTACATATGTCTTACTGCGTTGCCGGTCTTGCCGTATTAATCACCACTACGCCTTGGCTATTTAATATTTTAAAATACGCAGGTGCGGTGTATTTGATTTGGATAGGCATTAAAAGCTTATTGCCACAATCGGGGCAACACATCGATTTAAATACCACTCAACATGAAAGAGTGTCATTTAAAAAGGCCTTTATGCAGGGCTTCCTATGTAATGTTTTAAATCCCAAAGCAACATTATTCTTCCTTGCCGTATTTACCCAAGTACTTGATATTAATTCTACCTTCAATGAAAAATTATGGTACGCATTTATTATCTGGGGATTAGCCATTATTTACTGGCCAATATTAGTATTTTTGATTCAAAGTGCCCCCGTTAGAAGGGGTTTAGCTAAAGTTCAAAAATATGTTGATAGAGTGTTAGGCGTTATTTTAATTGCCTTCGGAATCCGTGTTGCACTGAGCTAATATATTCACTAAACTTGAAAACATATAAAAAAAGCAGGTATTTAGCCTGCTTTTTTTATTTACTCTTGTGGCGCAACCACCATCTGTCCTACTGAACCTAAATCCGCTTTTTCTAAATTTTGGCTATAGAATAAGAATGGAAAATGGTTATACGATGGTTGCATCATTTGGACTAATAACTCTGTGCGTCCATCAACCCAAACGGTATCTTTCCAACCATAGTCTTCAGGTTGCGTTGGTTGCCCGTTGCTATTGATCACTTTAAAACGTACACCTTCAATATGAAACGCTTGGGGCTCGCTACTCGTAACCGTCCAACGCTCCCAATTACCTTGGCGGCTTGCAATATCCACTCGGTTAGTATCAATGGTCACATTATTAATACCAAAGGGCTCGTCTAAGCGGATCTCGCGGTTAGTGATCCCAGAGGTAATCTGCGTTTTATCTTCAACAAGTTGTGTTGGTAAAGCATCAGTCACTAATGACATCAACCCTGTTGCTTTAATCGTTAGTACATTAGTTGAAATTAATGAACTGGATGGCTCAAATAACCCTTTCATTCTATCCATAAATGTCGCTGACTCCCCTGCGGAGATCGTCAACTCTTGGGTTTTCGTCATATCAACCAAAACTTCTCGACGCTCACCGGGTGCAAGTGAAAGTTCTTGAATATTGACTGGCACGGTCAAGAAACCTTGATCTGAAGCTATCAATGCAAATGGTCGACCATCGCTGATTTTCATCACATACCGTCTTGAGTTAGATGCATTTAATAATCGTAAACGCACCCAACCTCTCGAAACTTCAACATAAGGATCCTGCACTCCGTTAACAAGCAATGTGTCACCGAGAAAACCACGCTCTTCAGCTTTATACTCAGGAACGCCAAAGTTATCTAATCTTTTATCTTGAATAATAATGGGGAAATCATCAACACCGTAATGGTTCGGTAAACGTAAACTTTTACTTGAGTCGTCATCAATAATCCACATACCAAGCAGACCATTATGAACTTGCTCGCCCATTTGTCCTTGTGTATTCGCATGATACCAAAGTGTTGCTGCCTTTTGGCGGATTGGGATCACTGGGGACCAATCCGCATTGGGGGAAATTAATCTCGCCGCACCACCAATTTGCGTCCCAGGGATTTGCAACCCACTGATTGTCATGGAAACGGGAACCGTTAATCTATTGCTATAAATTAGCTTTAAATCGTCTCCATCTTTGACTCTAATTGTAGGTCCAGGTGATGAACCATTTACACCCCATGTATCTGCTGAGTATTTACCATCAAATGACCAATGTATTTTTTGTAATGTTAAAAATAAAGGTTGGCCTGAGCGTGACTCTAATAATGGAGGAACAGGAAGTGCCCTTGCTCCATTCGCACTAACAATAGTTGGCGCATAAGACAGGCACAAAGCCACCCCTGCGATAAGAAGGGATTGGCACCGACTGAATGACATAAATTCTCCGCTAAATAAAAATTCCAGCGCTTGTTATTGTTAGATATTCGAAATGTTTCGCCATTTTTATGGCTGTTTTAGGTTAGCGCCAGCAATATTAATACTCGCCATACTTTAAGTCGCCTAATTGTTGATTATGTTTAGCAACTCGAATTAATAAAACTATATGGAACGGTATCTTCGTATCATGATATCGCGAAAGATGCTTAAATTCTAAAAGTATCTTTGTGAATAATTAAAATTTAATTAATAGGTATAAAAATAGTAAGGGTTATTTATTAGATGGATGCAAAATAAATGTCGCTAAATAAAAATAATTCTTACTTCAAATATTTCATTAAAAAATAAGGCAGTTTGTAATGACGCTCTTAAAATGAATAATGAGCGAGAAACTTACAAGAAGCCACTCGCTCACCAATAATTTTTCCGTTTAAAAAACAGTTACTTTTGTGCTTTTTTATTCATTTGAGCCACTTCAAGATCAAGCTGTTTAATTTTATCTTCCATTAGGCGATGGCAATACTCAGACAGCTCCCTGACTTGTTCACGACTGTATTTTGAAGTGTCTATTGGGTCTAACATTTCAATAATGACATGGCCGTTATCCCAACGGTTTAACTTGACTCGACCTTCAGTGCTAGAGGCACAGACGGGTACAATCGGCACACCGGCAGCAATCGCGGCATGGAATGCACCTGTTTTAAAAGGTAATAAACCACGACCACGGCTACGCGTTCCTTCAGGGAACATCCAAACTGATATTTTACGCTTAGTAATTTGGTCAGCAACTTGGGAAATTGTATTATGCGCTTTAGAGCGATTCGCCCTATCAATCAAAATATTTCCCGTGATCCAGTATAAAAAACCAAAAAACGGCACAAACAGTAAACTTTTTTTACCCACGGTTACCGTTCTTGCCTGAACACCATTAGATATAGTGACCATGTCATAATTGTTTTGATGATTACCAATATAGATACTTGGGCCATACTTTTTTGCCGCTTCAGGTATACGGTAAACCATTTTAATACCGAGTACTCTCGACAGTCGGCCAAACATATGACCAAAGGTCATCACATGTTTAGGATTACGGGGGCTAAACAGACAATAAATTGTTCCTCCCACGCAGATCAATATCGTACAGATAATGATAATAATCGCTCGAATCAGCGCTAACATACTAACCCCAAATTTTAAGGGGCTTACCGCCCCATAGTTAAAATTACTTCTCCATTATTTCTACCGGAAACAATGGAGTTTTTACTTAAAATATTATTAACTTGCGTCTACAGGCTCAATCTCTATACGTTCAATATTATGCATTCCACGAGGTAAAGATGTCCCCTTACGCCCACGTTCTGAACGATATTTTTGCAAGTCTTCTGCTTTAAATTTCAGTTTACGCTTACCAAAATAAAGTGTCATCGACGCTTGAGAGGGTAATATCATTAACCAAGCCAGTAAATCCTCGCCCGTTGCCGCTTGAGCGCCGGTAATATTAATAATTTTATTCCCCTTACCTTTAGAAAGTTGAGGTAGATCAGCAACAGGGAATATCAACATACGACCCGCTTTGGTGATTGCCAACAAGAGATCTTCTTGCTCGTTATGCAACTCAATGGGCGCAAGAACTTTTGCATTTTCAGGTAATGAAATTAGTGCTTTACCCGTTTTATTTTTCGTTACTAAATCATTAAATGTACAGATAAAACCATAGCCGGCATCTGATGCCATCAAGTATTTTTGCTCTTCTGGCGCCATTAATACGTGTTCAATGGTTGCACCAGGCGGTAGCGTTAACCGACCAGTTAGTGGTTCACCTTGACTGCGGGCAGAAGGTAGCTCTAATGGATCAACCGAGTAGCTTCGCCCCGTTGTATCGAGGAATACCGCGGCTTGATTAGTTTTACCTTTTGCTGCGCTTTTAAAGCCATCACCCGCTTTATAATTCAGGTTAGTCGGTTCAATATCATGGCCTTTAGCACTGCGTACCCAACCCATTTCGGAGAGTACAACGGTAACCGGCTCTGACGGCAAAATCTCGTGCTCACTCATTGCCTTCGCTTCTTCACGCTCATGCAATGGGGAACGGCGATCATCACCATACAGTTTGGCATCCGCCTGAATTTCTTTCTTAATTAAAGTATTGAGCCTACGTTCTGACCCTAGAATAGCTTGTAATTCATCGCGCTCTTTTGCTAATTCATCTTGCTCACCACGAATTTTCATTTCTTCAAGTTTGGCTAACTGGCGGAGTTTTATCTCCAGAATTGCTTCAGCTTGCGTATCTGAAATATTAAAGCGCGACATCAAGACAGGTTTAGGCTCATCTTCTCCACGAATAATTTCAATTACTTCATCAATATTCAGATAAGCAATTAATAAACCATCAAGGATATGAAGACGTCTTAGCACTTTCTCTAAGCGATGACTTAACCGATTACGTACAGTTTGACGACGATACTGGATCCATTCATTAAGGATCTCAACCAGGCCTTTCACTGATGGTCGGTTGTCTAAGCCAATCATATTTAGGTTAACACGATAGCTTCTTTCTAAATCTGTTGTTGCAAATAGGTGGGTCATTACCTGTTCAAGATCAACGCGATTACTGCGAGGAATAATCACCAGACGTGTTGGGTTTTCGTGGTTGGATTCATCACGTAAATCTTCTACCATCGGGAGTTTTTTCCCCCGAATTTGGCTGGCTATCTGCTCAAGGACTTTGGCACCAGAAACCTGATGAGGCAATGCAGTAATAACGGCATTACCGTCTTCTTTTTCCCAAACAGCACGCATGCGCACAGAACCACGACCCGTTTGATAAATCTTACGAATATCATAGGGGGACGAAATAATTTCCGCTTCAGTTGGATAGTCAGGCCCTGGCACAAAGGCCATAATATCTTCAAGTGTTAGGGTCGGTTTATCCAGTAACGCAATCACCGCATTGGCAACTTCACGGGCATTGTGAGGTGGAATATCGGTCGCCATTCCCACCGCAATCCCAGTGGTGCCATTAAGCAGTATATTCGGCAAACGCGCTGGCAACATTTTCGGTTCATTCATTGTCCCGTCAAAGTTAGGCACCCAATCAACGGTGCCATGTGCGAGTTCACTGAGCAATGTTTCTGCGTATTTAGATAGGCGTGACTCGGTATAACGCATCGCAGCGAATGATTTAGGATCATCTGGCGCCCCCCAGTTACCTTGACCATCAACTAATGGGTAGCGGTAAGAAAAGGGTTGAGCCATCAAGACCATTGCTTCATAACAAGCACTATCACCATGTGGATGATATTTACCCAGTACGTCCCCGACGGTTCTGGCTGATTTCTTATATTTAGCTGAATTGCTAAGTCCAAGTTCTGACATAGCATAGACAATACGGCGCTGAACAGGTTTTAGTCCATCGCCAATAAACGGTAACGCCCTATCCATGATGACGTACATCGAATAGTTCAGATAGGCGCTCTCAGTAAAGGCATGGAGCGGTAAACGCTCGACACCATCATGAGTAATTTCACTCATTCAATACGTTCCTTACTCTTTCTCATCACTTTTCGGATGTTAGACATCAATTTCCGCCATGTCGCCTTTCTCTTGTAGCCAGTTTCGACGGTCTTCTGAGCGTTTTTTCGCGAGAAGCATATCCATCACAGCAAGAGTTTGTGGGTAGTTTTCATCATCAATGATTAACTGAACAAGGCGACGTGTATTAGGATCTAACGTTGTTTCACGCAATTGAAGCGGGTTCATTTCCCCTAGCCCTTTGAAACGCTGGACGTTTGGCTTGCCTCTTTTGCGGCTTAGCTTATCGAGGATCGCATTTTTCTCGCTTTCATCCAATGCATAGTGGGTTTCTTTACCTAAATCGATTCGATATAACGGCGGCATGGCCATGTAAACATGCCCTGCTTTCACTAAGGCAAGAAAGTGACGCACAAATAACGCGCACAACAGGGTTGCGATATGCAATCCATCCGAGTCCGCATCCGCAAGAATACAGACTTTACCATAGCGTAATTGGCTCAGATCTTCACTGTCAGGATCCATACCGATCGCAACAGAAATGTCATGTACTTCTTGTGAAGCGAGTACCTCATCAGAGGAGACTTCCCAAGTATTCAAAATTTTACCGCGCAACGGCATGATGGCTTGATATTCACGATCACGTGCTTGCTTCGCCGAGCCCCCCGCGGAGTCCCCTTCCACAAGAAATAACTCAGTCATACTTAAATCTTGTGAGCTACAATCTGCCAGCTTACCGGGTAATGCAGGGCCACTGGTCAGTTTTTTGCGAACCACTTTTTTCGCCGCACGCATACGACGCTGAGCACTCGATATCGCCATTTCGGCTATTTGCTCTGCAATTTGGACGTTTTGATTCAGCCATAGGCTAAAGGCATCTTTCACGACACCAGAAACAAATGCCGCACATTGGCGTGAAGAAAGACGTTCTTTTGTTTGCCCTGCAAATTGCGGATCTTGCATTTTAACGGAGAGAACATAAGTACAGCGCTCCCAAATATCTTCCGCCGATAGTTTGATACCACGGGGCAATATATTGCGAAACTCGCAAAATTCACGCATGGCATCCAATAACCCTTGGCGTAACCCGTTAACGTGAGTACCACCTTGCGCTGTTGGGATCAGGTTAACATAGCTTTCGGTGAGCATTTCCCCACCGTCAGGTAACCATAATAACGCCCATTGCGCCGCTTCTGTTTCACTCGAAAATTCGCCAGTAAAAGGCTTTTCAGGTAACGTTTCTAAGCCATCAACGGATTCCATTAAGTAATCCGTTAACCCATCACTATAACACCAGCTTTGCTCAGTATTATTGAGCTTATCTTTAAACGTGATTTTCACGCCAGGGCATAAAACGGCTTTTGCTTTTAAGTTATGAGTTAACCGTGAAACCGAAAATTTAGGGCTATCAAAATAACTGACATCAGGCCAAAAATGTACACTGGTTCCGGTGTTACGCTTACCACAAGTGCCTATTACATGTAGATCTTCGACCTTATCACCATTTTCAAATGCGATTTGATGGACTTGACCATCACGGCGGACAGTAACTTCGATGCGTTTAGACAGTGCATTAACGACGGAAATCCCTACACCATGTAGTCCGCCAGAAAATTGGTAATTTTTATTTGAAAATTTCCCCCCCGCATGAAGCTGACCTAAGATCAACTCAACAGCGGAAACTTTCATTTCAGGGTGAATATCAACAGGCATACCACGACCATCATCAATAACTTCTAATGATTGATCGGGATATAAAATAACTTCGATGTGCCCCGCGTGCCCAGCAAGGGCTTCATCGACACTATTATCAATTACTTCTTGTGCCAAATGATTCGGTCGACTGGTGTCGGTGTACATACCAGGACGACGGCGAACAGGCTCCAAACCACTGAGGACTTCAATGGCCTCTGCGTTATAACTAGATTGAGTCATGTTGTCATTCTGCGGTAAATGGGTGATTAATTGAACTATTCAATCAGTGAGTTACTGGTGATAATAACAGTGAACATACGTTTTGGCACTATTTCTCTATTAATTCCAGAAAACGTATCATTTGAGGGAAGTAGGCTTCAATACCAACAAATGCATGATTACCATCGGGTTCTACCGTTTGCTTGCTCTTTGAAAGATAGGTAACAGCTTCACGATAATCAAGTACTTCATCACCCATTTGTTGAAGAAGCCAAATCAAATTGGGTGATTTCAAGTGTTCAATATGCAACGCTTTTAGCTCATCAATATGCTTTGGTTCCAACATATAACTTTCTTGCGTATAGGGATTAGTATTTTCCCCTAAATAATCTTGCAACAAATCAAAGGGACGAACCGCAGGATTAATGACCACCGCAGGAAGGCGGTAACGCTCAGAAAACCAAATAGAAAAATAGCCACCAAGAGAAGAACCGACTAGGCCTATTTTCTCATGCTGATGCTGTGAAATAATTTCATCCAACATGGCTTCTGCTTGTTGTGGGAAATTCGGCAATTGCGGCACAATCATATTGATATGTGGATAGTTGGCTTCAACCCATTGCTTTAAGCTACTCGCTTTAGCAGACTGAGGGGAGCTATTAAAACCATGTATATAAAGGAGAGTTGGCATAAGTAAATTAATAACCGTCTGAATCTAAATCAGGGCTAAACTCCCGGGTATTTAAACGATGAACTATCGTATTCACCTGCTTTTCGCCTTGAGAATTAACGCTCAACTCAAGATAACGCCAACCTGGTGCAACGGTATCTAACGCAAAATTAGTGCAATGAGGTTTAAATTGAACGCATGTGGATGGCGTAGCCAATAAACGAATACCATGCCAAAGTTCATCCATTTCTTGATGAATATGACCACATAACATGGCTTTTACATTGGTATAAGGCTTTAGATAGTCAGCTAATATATGCGAATTTCTCAGACTATGCTGATCAAGCCATGTGCATCCAGAAGGGAGAGGATGATGATGTAACATCACTAATGTCGCTCGTTCTGGTTGATTATCTAGACAATGCTTCATCCATTCGAGTTGCTGTTCCGAAAGCTCCCCATGAGGGACGTCTTGCAGTTGGCTATCAAGCATCAAAACCTGCCATTCATCACCAATCAAAATTTGCTTAGCACAGGAAATGCCCGCGACTCTCAGTGATTCCACCATCGCGGGTGGATAGTCATGGTTGCCCGGTAGCCAAACGCAAGGTGCAGGAATTCTTTCAATCCCTTCAGCAAAATGTTGATACGCTTTTGGTGATTGATCTTGAACTAAATCCCCTGTCGCCACGATTAGGTCGATAGGCAAATTTTGTTCTATAATAGCATCAAGAACCGCTTGATAACTTCGGTAAGTGTTAATCCCTAAAAGGGTTTTTTCCGTATCAGCAAAAAGATGCGTATCAGTAACCTGTAAAATTCTCACGACGTTTGAGTTCTTTGCAGTCACTTCAAGCTGGCTGTCCAAAAGTATTCCTTTTCCTTAAAATATTATCTAAACCCTAAACTATTCTATTCGCTATAACTATACAGAGACTCAACATCTATATAATTTGAAGTATAGCTTACCGTAATTATTCTAGATAACCCGAGTTACAAGAAGGCGGCAATCGAAGCTACCCCGAGGAGCATACAAAAGTATGTGACTTGGGTCGCTGAGTACAGCCAACGCACTTGCAGCTTGAAGTATGACGAGTAATGGGTTGAATATCTGCTAATCAGCACACACTTCCCTAATTTAAAACACTTTCATCCATTTTTCATGGAGTTTTTGATAATTGAGTTGTAGCCACTGGATAGCGATGACTGTTGCTGCGTTGTCAATAGTACCATCGTTAACCCATTGATAAGCTTGATCACGGCTCACGACATGGACTCGTATATCTTCATTTTCTGTCGATAATCCATGTATGCCTTTGGCTTTTTTACTGTCGACTTCACCGATATAAACGTGCATACGTTCGGTTGTTCCCCCGGGACTCGAAAGATAGCTTAATGCCTTTTCTGCCCGTTCAATCACTAAACCCGCTTCTTCCACCGATTCACGACGAATAACCTCTTCTGGTGATTCATTTGGCTCTATCATGCCTGCTACGGCTTCGAGCAACCACGGTGTCTCACTGGTTTCTATTGCAGGAAGGCGAATTTGTTCAATCAAAACGACATTTTCTGTTTTGGGATCATAAGGTAAAACAACGCCAGCGTGTCCGCGCTCAAATACTTCTCGGGTTATCTCATTGCTCCAAGAACCTTCAAATAATCGATGACGAAAACGGTATTCTGTCATTTGAAAAAAACCGTTAAATAATTTACGCTTAGATATAATTTCAATATCATCTTTACCGTATTTAAATGGGCGTTCTGTTTTATTTTCCATTGCATTCTCCTAAGCCACAAATTCCATATTAAGGAAAAATTGTGGATTAAAACAGTTTTTAAGGCTTTTTAACCTCAAATGAGGTAATGTTTAAACAAATTGGGACGAAATGGCACAAAAGGCTACCGTTATCACAACCGATACTCTGTTACAATGTGCGCCATTATTTAAATTTATGAGCAACAATAGGCCTGTTGTAATGACTGCCTCTAGAGTCAATGACATTGAATTATTTACAGTAATAATTAAATGTCATTGACCATCAAGAAGCACGATACGTTTTCGGTAATAGGCTCAACATAATTTGCTGTTTAATCAAGGAATCCAAATGAAGAAACTGCTTCCCCTTTTTATTGCAATGAGTTTTGTGGGTCTCAGTGCTAATAGCTATGCAGAAGATTTACTTCAGGTTTATCAAAAATCAAAAGAAGGTAACCCTGAGCTCAGAAAATCATTAGCAGAACGTAACCAAGCTTTTGAGAAAATCAATGAAGCACGTAGTCCATTACTACCGCAACTCGGTTTAGGGGCTGGTGCAAGTTATGGCAGTGGTTACCGTGATGCAAGAAATACAGAAAGTACAGGCCTGAATGCGTCATTGAAATTAACCCAAGTCGTCTTTGATATGGCTAAATGGCGTCAACTGACTGTTCAAGAAAAAACAGCCGGTATTTCCGATGTCACTTACCAAACAAGCCAACAACAACTTATTTTAGATACTTCAACGGCTTATTTTAATGTGTTAAAAGCCATTGATGCATTATCTTATATTGAAGCAAACAAAGAAGCTGTTTACCGTCAATTAGACCAAACAACTCAACGCTTCAATGTTGGGTTAGTCGCCATTACTGACGTGCAAAATGCCCGTGCTAACTATGATAGCGTTATTGCCCAAGAAGTTTCGGGTCGTAACGACTTAGAAAATGCGGTTGAAAAATTACGCCAAGTCAGTGGTGTTTACTATAACCAGCTTGCATCATTGAATATCGACCGTTTTAAAACAACCGATCCTGATCATGTTGATGCCATTTTAAAAGAAGCAGAAGAGCGTAACCTTAGCTTACTGAGCGCACGCTTAGCGCAAGATGTTTCACGTGAAAACATCCGCTTAGCTGAAACAGGTCATATGCCAACGGTGAGTTTAGACGCAGGAACCAGCGTGACGAATACTTATAACCATGGCAGTGGTTATAACAACCAAATGACGGGCACGGGTGCTAGCAATAGCTATAACGGTCAAAACAGTGTTGGCCTGACCTTAAGCGTTCCTCTTTATTCTGGTGGTGCAATCAGCTCACAAGTTGAACAAGCTCAATATGGCTTCCAAGGTGCCAGTGAACAGCTTGAAAGCATTTATCGCAATGTTATTCAATTAGTTCGCTCATCTTATAACAACGTTTCTTCATCTATTAGTAGCATCAATGCATACAAACAAGTTGTTGTATCTGCACAGAGCTCTTTAGATGCAATGGAAGCAGGATACCAAGTAGGTACTCGTACTATTGTTGACGTGTTAACTGCAACGACAGCGCTTTACCAAGCAAAACAAAATCTGTCCAATGCCCGTTATGATTACATGATCAATCAACTGAATATTGAATTTGCTCGCGGAACATTAAATGAAGACGATATTTCTCGTCTGAATGCTAGCTTGGGTAAAGAAATTGCAACCTCACCAAGTAGTATTATCCGTAATATCAATGCCCCGAAAATTAATTAATTTTTAATTTTCAATAAAATAACCCGCTAAAATAGCGGGTTATTTTTTATGCTTATTCAAAAGTCCTGGCAATTCAATAAGCATAAAAATATAAATATACAACGTTGACTGCACTAATCTGGTCAGATTAATTTTTATTTACCTTCTTTTGTAAAACTTAGCCAATTCTCACTCTGCTTTCTTTTATTTTGCTTCAAAAAAAACCATCTATTAATCCATTGATATTAAAGAAAAATCAATAATTAGTAAGATTAAGATAATGAATCAATCATCAAAAACTGGGTTAATCTCATAAAAATGATAATTTCGCCTTATTTGTACTGCATTTCTGCTTTAATTTTCAGCGCATATCCCCTATCCTAGAGCTATTATTAATATACTTGCCATACTTCAAGTTACAGGGCTATTGCTGCCATGCAGCTTCGAGTATTTTGGGTATAACACCTTACTTACTTTTATTCAGGGTAATAACCATGACCATGAAGCGCACCAAAAATATTAACCAAAACGCCTTCCGTAAGTCTTGGCGTTCATATCGTTTAGCGCCAGTTGCCGTTGCAGTTAGTGCTGTTTTTATGCTTTCTGCCTGTGAAGAAAGTGATGAAACCGTTTCGCTGTATACCAATGCACAGGATTGTAGCCAAGCGAATCCTTCACAAGCTGAACAGTGCACGGTTGCTTATAACAATGCTTTACAAGAAGCAGCAAAAACTGCGCCTAAATATGAAACGCAAGCGGACTGTATTGCTGAGTTTGGTGAATCCATGTGTACTCAAGCACCAGCGCAAGCAGGCCTTGCAGGAACTAGCTCAACCAATGGTGAACAAACTGCACAAGCACAAAGCGGTGGCGGCAGCATGTGGATGCCATTGATGATGGGTTACATGATGGGCCGTATGATGGGCGGCGGTGCAGCCTCTCAACCATTATTTAGCTCAAAAAATCCAGCTAGCCCAGCTAACGGCAAATTTGTTGATGCATCCGGCAAAAGCTATGGCTCTGCAACGGCCGGTGGCCGTTCAATGAGTGTACCAAAAACTGCGATGGCGCCTAAGCCACCGACAACATCGACTGTCACTCGTGGCGGTTTTGGTGATAGCATTAATAAACAAGCTATGGCGCAACGTTCGTCTTCATCTGCAAAATCAACTTCCTCCCGTTCAATGGGTGGTTGATAAGTAATGAAACGAGTACCCATTGTTGAACGCCCGAATTGGCGTGAAAAAGCCTCTGAATTTGGTTTTGAATTTCACACTATGTATGGTGAGCCATACTGGTCTGAAGATGCTTACTACCAATTTACGATGGCTCAAATTGAAGAGATTGAAGATGCAACGGCTGAATTGCACCAAATGTGCTTGAAAGTCGTTGAGCGTGTTATTGAAAGTGATGAATTGCTCGCGCGTTTTCAAATTCCTAAGCACTGTTGGGAGTTTGTCCGTAGTTCATGGAAAAGCGAACAGCCTTCATTATATTCAAGGCTTGATCTAGCCTATGATGGCGTGAATCCACCAAAACTACTTGAAAATAATGCAGATACCCCCACGTCTCTGTATGAATCTGCCTTTTTTCAATGGGTTTGGCTGGAAGATCAAATCGCAGCTGGGAATCTACCAGAAAATGCGGATCAATTTAATAGTATTCAAGAGCAATTGATCGAACGTTTTACACAGCTAAAAGATCAATACGGTTTCCGTCTACTGCACATGTCATGCTGTCGTGATACTGATGAAGATAGAGGCACCGTGCAATATCTGCAAGATTGTGCAAATGAAGCAGGTGTTGCCACTGAATTTTTGTATATCGATGAAATTGGTTTAGGTGAAAAAGGTGAGTTCTCCGATACGCAAGATCAGGTTATTAGTAACCTGTTTAAATTGTATCCTTGGGAATTTATGCTACGCGAAATTTTCTCAACTAAATTGCAAGATGCCGGTGTTCGCTGGTTAGAACCTGCATGGAAGAGTATTATTTCTAACAAAGCGTTATTGCCAATGCTGTGGGAAATGTTCCCAGATCACCCAAATTTACTGCCCGCATACTTTGCTGATGGTAATAGCAAGCCAGAACTTGATAAATATGTGATTAAGCCACTATTCTCTCGCGAAGGTGCAAATATCCGTATTATCGATAACGGTAAAGAAATTGCCTCTGCTGATGGCCCATATGGCGAAGAAGGGATGATTATTCAACAATTCCACCCACTCCCTCAATTTGAAGGTAGCTATACCTTAGTCGGAAGTTGGTTGGTAAATGATCAGCCTGCAGGGATCTGTATTCGTGAAGATAAAGAATTGATCACTCAAGATTTATCGCGTTTTTATCCACATACGATCATCGACTAAAAATACGTTAATCATTTAAATTAGCCCAAAGCATTGATGTGCTTTGGGCTTTTTCCTGTATGTTTCTTATCTTTTAGGGTTTCCCCAAAGAACCTCCCACAACATCCTAAATAATTT
>NZ_LXEW01000019.1 GCF_001655055.1 Providencia heimbachae ATCC 35613
TGAGACCCTAGCAACGTAGATAACTACGTGACTAGGGCGAATGAGCGTAGCCAACGCCCCTGTAACTCGAAGAATGACGGGGATTAGCCGATGATAATGGACATCATACTCAGTGATGCCGAAACAATTCCCTCGATCGGCGTCGCTATAGGTTCTTCTCCATCCCACGTACCCAATATAGGCAAAATTGGCAAAAAATGTTCAGGTGATGGATTCGATAACTGACCATCTTCTCGCTCTAAGCCATCCGTCAAAGGATGTGGTATTTCATGGCTGCGCAAATTGTCATAAACAAATTGCTCAAATGAAATTGCCCATGGATATGGTTCAGCGTCTGCGTTTTGCCAGTTCATCGCTCTTAGGTTATGAACCACATTACCACTGCCCATAATCAATACCCCTTCTTCTCGCAAAACTGCCAATTTTTGGCCTAATTCATGGTGCCATACAGCAGGCTTTGTACCATCAATACTGAGTTGAATTACTGGGATATCCGCTTTTGGGTACATACGAACTAATATTTCCCATGTCCCATGATCGAGCCCCCACTCCTGTTCATCAAAATGAATAGGTTCTGGCGCAAGTATTTTAGCGACTTTCTTCGCCAACTCGGGTGAGCCTGGCGCAGGATACTGAATTTGGTAAAGTTCATCAGGAAAACCACCAAAATCATGAATTGTTTTTGGTTTTAGCATCGAAGTGACCGCAGTTCCACGTGTATACCAGTGCGCAGAAATCACTAAGATAGCTTTTGGCCGAGGTAATGTTTTACCTAACGTTTCCCATGCTTTCGTGTAAGGATTATCAGCAATTGCATTCATCGGGCTACCGTGGCCGATAAAAATCGCAGGCATTCTATTTAATTGTTCAAAGGTATTCATTGACATGATAGTTCACACTCCACTCAAAACTGATTCTATTATCAGCATACGCTTTTTAACGTAAAATACAGTGGGGTAAAGATGAGTATGATCATCAAAAAAACTGAAAAGGCCACAAAGGTGTGCAACTCTGTGGCCTCGAATTATTTTGTTTTACCCGTCATTCTTCAAGCCGCAGGGTTGTTGACCACGTTCAGCTACCCGGATCACATAGTTTACCTATGTTCATCGGGCTATCTTCACTTGCCGCCTACCTGCATCTCGAATTATTTTGGGTATATATGCGAAACGTCTTTATGCTATCTATTTGAAATATGACGAGGAAAATTCTAGCTCGCTTTCTTTTCGGTTTGTAGACGATAATTGACTAAATCTTCAATCGTAACAACCGTTAAGCCATGCTCTCTTCCGAATGCAACGACATCCGGAGTGCGAGCCATTGAACCATCTTCGTTAGTCAATTCACACAATACACCTGCGGGTTTGAAACCTGCCATCGACGCTAAATCAATTGAAGCTTCTGTATGGCCACGGCGTGCTAATACACCACCTTCACGGCCACGCAATGGGAACACGTGACCTGGGCGATTGATATCAGCTGGTACGGCATTATCAGCAATTGCGGTATGAATGGTTGTGGTTCGGTCAGCGGCTGAAACCCCAGTTGTCACACCTTTTGCTGCCTCAATAGTGACAGTAAATGCGGTTTGATTTTGGCTAGTGTTATTCTCCACCATCATCGGGATATCAAGTTGCTTACGTCGCTCTTCAGTAATACATAAGCAAACAATGCCACTGCTATAACGAATGGTGAAAGCCATTTGCTCAGTTGTCATTGTTTCTGCTGCAAAAATCAGATCGCCTTCATTCTCACGATCTTCATCATCAAGGACAAGAATACCTTTGCCTTGGCGTAATGCTTCAATTGCATTTTCAACACGTTCGATTGGATTACCGAATTCGGAAAGTAGCGTATGATCCATGGTAAAAACCTCTTAAATAGTAATTAACTAGTTACCAGAATCAAGGCAGTCTTAGGAGTACGAGAAATGATGAATAGATAAATAGCCAATAATGCCATTCATAAATTCAGGTATGCAGAACAATATTGCGCCAACTGGCACAAACATGCAGATACAGTTAATTCTCTCCCATCCGGACTATAACCGTCGGCTCCAGATTCACACTGGATCTGCTGACCTTTACCACCAAAATGATAAAGCGCTCGCGGGCTTCATGCGTGATGCATGTTACCGCCGGTGGGGACTTACACCCCGCCCTGAGATAAACGCGATCAATATAACGCCAATAATTAGCCAGTGCAACGATCAAAACCAATATTGGCGAGCGACTCACACTTTTCGTCAATAAAAACAATATGTAAGAAAAGGGGAATTAAAATTTTGCGACTTGAAGTATGACAAAAAAACTTCATCAACGCATATTTCCTAAATAATTCAAGTTGTCGCAAGGCGGCAAGGGAAGATAACCCTAGGAGCATACACAAGTCTGTGACTAGGGTAGCTGAGCGCAGCTAACGCAGCAACGACTTGAAGTATGACAAAAAAACTTCATCAACGCATATTTCCTAAATAATTCAAGTTGTAGCAAGGCAGCAAGGGAAGATAACCCTAGGAGCATACACAAGTATGTGACTAGGGTAGCTAACGCAGCAACGGCTTGAAGTATGACGGAAATAAAGAGGTTTATTCATTGCCCTGCAAGTATTACACTACAAGCAACTATTTTTCCTAAAATTTAAGGGCCCGCGAAATGCTCGATCCGAAAAAACTTGAACAAGTAGCACGTCAAATCCAAGGTGCTTTACCACAAGGTGTCCGTGATTTAGGTGAAGACTTTGATAAAAAGCTACGCTCGCTTTTACAATCACAACTTGGCAAATTAGATTTAGTCAGCCGTGAAGAATTTGATATTCAGACTCAAGTTTTGCTACGCACTCGCGAAAAACTGATGCAAATGGAACAACGCGTCAGCGCCCTAGAAGCTCGCTTTACTGATGAGAATAGCGCTGAAGAAAAATCCACTGATTGATTTGCAGCCAGACAATCGGGCTCTGATAGAGAATAAAAAGCCTGCTATTCGCAGGCTTTATTAACATTAATAGAATATTGAAAGTCGATTAACTAGTTTTCATAATATTTTTAATGATATTGGTTGTGGAAATACCATCTTCAAAGTTAAGCACTTTCACTTCGCCACCAGCAGCCCATACTTCTGTACTGCCCGCGATATCTTCAGGACGATAATCACCCCCTTTCACTAGGATATCAGGCAAAACTTCAGCGATTAAACGTTGGGGCGTATCTTCTTCAAATGGCACAACCCAATCAACAGCACCTAATGCACCCAGTACGATCATTCGTTGCTCTAATGGGTTAACAGGACGTGTTTCCCCTTTTAAGCGACGAGTGGATGCATCACTATTTACCGCAACAATGAGCCGATCCCCAAGCTTACGTGCATTTGCGAGATACGATACATGGCCTGCATGCAAAATATCAAAACAGCCATTGGTCATAACAACACGCTCACCACGCTGCCTTGCATTCGCGACGGCTTGTTTTAATTGGCTTTCACTCATTACACCAAAGCCAGTGTCTGCTCGCCCACGGATAGCGTTTTCTAATTCAATTGGTGAAACGGTTGAAGTACCAAGCTTACCAACCACGACACCCGCAGCTGCGTTGGCTAATGCACAAGCTTCATGTAATGGACGACCTGATGCGATTGACGCTGCTAATACACCAATAACGGTATCCCCCGCCCCCGTCACATCAAACACTTCTTGCGCTTGGGTCGGTAAATGTAAAGGAGCTTCATCACGACGAATCAAGCTCATGCCTTGTTCCGAGCGAGTGATCAGTAACGCGGTAAGATCCAAGGTTTTAAGCAATTGCATGCCTTTTTCTTCAACATCTTGGTTATCTTTACAGCGACCGACAACAGCTTCGAATTCTGACATGTTAGGTGTCAGCAATGTTGCACCACGATAACGTTCGAAATTATTGCCTTTCGGGTCGATCAAAACCGGTACTCCGGCTTTATTGGCAAGTGCAATCATTTTCTCGACGTGGGTCAGTGCCCCTTTTGCATAATCAGAAAGCACCAGCGCGCCAATATGTGGCAAAGCTTGCTCGATACGTTCTAAGACAGGTTGAACATCAACATTTTCAAAACCTTCTTCAAAATCGAGGCGAATAAGTTGCTGATTACGAGACAAAACACGTAATTTTGTAATCGTTGGATGAGTTGGAATAGCCACAAAATCACAACGGACTTTAACGGTATTTAAGTTCTCTGTCAGAGCTTTAGCTGCATCATCAATACCCGTTAGCCCAACAAGGCGAGAATTTGCACCTAATGATGCAATATTCATTGCCACGTTAGCTGCGCCACCGGGACGCTCTTCAACCATAGTGACTTTCACAACCGGAACCGGAGCTTCAGGTGAAATTCGATTTGTAGGGCCATGCCAGTAGCGGTCTAACATGACATCACCCACCACTAATACACCTGCTTGCTTATAATCAGGAAGTGTTACTTTCATCCCGTGCTCCAGTTTTTAAAAAGAAATCTGATAATCATTGATACCAATACTAGCATATTGCATCGCATCAGCTAAATAATTCAGATCGGGCTATTTTCCCTATAATTCAAATTACTGTGAACAGATATGATACAACTAAAGAGTGTTACCTAGATAATGCTCCCAGCTATCGAGTACCTGTTTTCGCTCACTTGAAAAACGGCTAATATCAACTCGGCTTGGTAACGACTGCAATGCAAGATGATGTAACTCATCACGCATCGTCACATAGGTTTCGGTTAATGCATTTGCTTCGGATTCTGGCATAAAGTCATACTGAGCTATCAGCTCAAAAATACGTACATTATCCGACCAACGAGTAAGTACATCATTTTGTGATGAAAAACGTAACACTAAATACTGTGCAATAAACTCAATATCCGTGATACCACCGGGGTCTGTTTTTAGATCAAACTGGGTAATTTCATGACTACCAAGGTGTTGATGCATTTTTAAGCGCATATCGCGGACTTGCTGGCGTAGTAATTCTGGGTCACGTTCAATGCATAACGTTTCATGACGAATTTGTGCAAATTTTTGCTGTAACTCTGCGTCACCAAATACCATGCGAGCTCGAATAAGGGCTTGATGCTCCCATGTCCATGCATCTTTTTTCTGATATTCATCAAAAGACTGAATCGTGCTGACCAGCATGCCTGATTCACCTGATGGCCTTAAGCGGGCATCCACTTCATACAAAACGCCAGAGGTCGTTCGCGTGCTGAAAAGATGAATAATCCGCTGAGCAACACGCAAATAGAATTGCCATGCATCAATGGAGCGCTCGCCATTGGTCATCACATTCATCGGGCAATCAAACAAAAAAACCAAATCAAGATCGGAACTGTATCCAAGTTCCCAGCCGCCAAGCTTCCCATAACCCAAGACGGCAAAACCGTATTGTTTTTCATCTTGCTGTAATAAATGAGCGGGTTCACCATAACGTTTCACCACCTTTTGCCAAGCTTGGTGTACCACTGCATCAATAATAGCTTCGGCGAGATAAGTTAAGTGATCGCTCACTTTCATCACAGGCAAAATGCCCGAAATATCTTCAGCGGCTATACGTAATAATTGGGCTTGTTTAAATTGACGAAGTGCTTCAAGTTGCTGTTCTTCATCATCTTCAGGCACTCGCATTAAATATTGGCGCAATTCATCACGATAAGCAGTTAAAGGCAGAGGCTGGTAGAGGGATTGCGGATCGAGTAATTCATCTAACAATAAAGGATGACGAGCCAATTGCTCCGCTATCATCGGCGATGCCGCACATAAGCGAATAACGTGTGTTAAGACTTCATCAAATTCGAGCATAAGCTCAAGGTATGTGGTTCTACTCACGATGCTAAGCAATAATGGCGTCATACGCTCAATAACTTGCCCTGCATCTTCCCGCTCACCGACTTTAGCTAATAATTTTGGCATTAAATCATCAAGGACATCGCGCCCTCTAGGACCAATGGTGCGCTTATTTAAGTCATGGCGAAACATCAAAATAGCGTGAATAATTTTTTGCGCAATTGCTTCACTATTTGAAGGCAAGTAATGGGCTAATTCTTCTTTAGATAATTCACTTTGCCATAAGGTAATGTAAATTTCGTCAAGTTCACCGGTTGTATCCTCATCATCATCCTGACCAATTTGTTCCGTAAAAATATGATGAACCGCAGTCATTTTTTGCGCTAATACACAGTGAAAATCTAACCAACTCGCAAACCCCATCCCCCATGCTAAACGGGCTTGATTAAGGGTATCGTCGGGTAGTGTTTGAGTTTGTTGGTCGTCGATACTTTGCAATAAATTTTCTATGCGCCGTAAAAAAAGATAGCTTTCTTCTAGCGTATCGACTTGTTCTATCGGCAATAAAGCCAACTCGCGAATGCCTTGAAAAGTTAAAAATAAAGATTGTGACTGCAGCGCGGGCTCTCGACCACCGCGAATGAGTTGAAATACTTGCGAAATAAACTCAATTTCACGAATACCACCGGCGCCTAGCTTAATATTATTCACTAAACCACGGCGTCTAACTTCCCGTTCAATCATATTTTTCATATTGCGCAGTGATTGGATCACACTGAAATCAATATAGCGACGATAAACAAACGGACGCAGTAATTTACGCAGCGTGTCGGCATAATTTAGGCTGTCGGGACCCATAATGCGGGCTTTCACCATCGCATAGCGTTCCCAATCGCGTCCTTGTTCTTGATAGTAATCTTCAAGCGCTGAAAAACTAAAGACCAACGGACCGCTATCACCAAAAGGACGCAAGCGCATGTCGACCCGATAGACAAAACCATGAACTGTCACTTGGTCAAGAACACGAATTAATTTTTGCCCTAAGCGAGTAAAAAATTGTGCATTGTCTAGCGCTTTACGACCCCCTTTTGTCACCCCATTTTCAGGGTAAGCAAAAATCAAATCGATATCGGATGAAAAATTCAGCTCTCGCCCACCTAATTTTCCCATCCCAAGCACGAGTAAAGGCTGTGGATTCCCCTCGCTATCACAAGGAGTACCCCATGAATGACAACACTCTTTGTACAACCAATTTCTTGCCGCCACAATCAAGCTTTCAGCAAGCTCACTAAGTTGTAAAATAGTCTCTTTTTGTGTGCAAAGTGCTAAAAACTGCATCCATGCCGCGCGTACTAACATTTGATGGCGAAAAGTGCGCAATACCTGCATAAGATGTTCTTCATTGGTTACCGATGAAATATCCTTTGCCAACCAATCTGCATAATGTCGCCACTCATCAGGCTTCGGCACTAAAACGCGAATATTCTCTAAAAATCGAGAGTGTGCTAAAACCTGCTTAAGTGAAAAGTCACTAAATGCCAAAAATTGAATTTCTTGCTCACTCAGTGGCAGTAAATCGCTCCCTTGCTCAGTTAGCTGACTTAAAACTCGCTCACGTTGAATTTGCAGATAATCAGGAAAAGGATGCATATCATCAAACCTTATTGAACATCAGAATACGTTAAAGCGGTTAACCACTGAATAAAGGCTAATTTGCACTTTAACCACTGGCTACTGTAGCAAAATGTATCCGCACTGATAGTTTCATTGGCAATATCCAAGCGCAGTTGTTCAAGGGGAGTATCGTGAACGAAATGAGGGGCTGAATTTTGATAGTGAACTAAAAATGCCTGTACAAATCGTAAAAACTCACTAAAACCTTGGCGTGCACCCTTACCATCAGCTAACCAATATTCTTCATGCTGCTGACACAATAATTGCATGTGAGTTAACGATTTTTCAATCGGTTGTTGCTCATAATCAAATACAGATTCAGGTTGAATTAACGGTAGTTTTTCAGGTTCAAGTAACGAATAACCTCTCGCCGCTTTACTCGTTGATGAAAGATGTAAGCCGTCAATATCTGCAAATTTTTTAGCCAGATTCAGGACATCAGCGACAAACCCTTTTTTCAATTCCAGCTCAAACTCTTGAATAGGAAGATCTTTTGAGCCGGCTGAAATTTCACCTTGATCAAAAACAATTTCAATTTCGCTATCTTCAAATGTGGTTATCCATTTTTCACGGGTAAAATGGGTACTAAAAAGGACTTCTAGCTCAGATTGTAACTGTGCAAGATCAGTCCCTTTCGGCCAAATATCTTCAGGAAAGGCCAATAAATTCAACTCAGGGGAATCTATATCAACATTATATTCAGGTCTTTGGTGTAATCCACCAATTGCTTGTCCAGCTGTTTTGATGGTCATTTCATAACGACCATCAAAACCACGGATCCGAAGCCCCATATCCCATTGTCGCAGTTGTCTTTGTGGCGTATCGAAGTAAATATTTGTCAGTTTACTCGGTTCGACGTGCTGATGAGAAAGTGTTGTTATACACTGGCGGACAGCATCGATAGCGGAACTCTTTACTGCCAGTTTGAGTTCGACTTCTATGTGGCTCATACGTATCCTTATTTGATAATATCACTGTGTTCATATTACCCCAATCCACAGTGGCAGAGAAAAGAAACCGCACAGAAACCAAAAATTCTACACATTGAGTTTCTTTTAGATGGTTATATCAAATAAAACACAAAAAAATACATAATTTAGTGAGTTCAGATAGTTCTCATTCTTGTTTCGCTAGCGGACGCGTCCATGTTTAACGTTTGCACATGGACTGTTTACTCATTAGTATTTAATTAATATCACATTCATTCACCACACACAGAAAGATAATAGACACCATGCGAAAAATTCCATTATTACTAATTTCAATCATGGGGCTAGGCCTATCCGTTAGCGCTCAAGCGGCAGAAAAACGTTATGTATCCGATGACTTATCAACTTATGTACATAGCGGTCCTGGGACTAAATATCGCATAGTCGGGACTCTTAATGCAGGCGAACCCGTTGAATTAATCTCAACGGACAGCCAATTTGCACAAGTCAAAGATGAAAAAGGTAGAACTGTTTGGTTACCTGTTGAGCAATTAAGCAACGTGCCTAGCATGAAAACCAGAATTCCTGAACTTGAAGCAGAAAATCAAAAACTTCGTCAGCAATTAGATAATATCGATAACACATGGAATACCCGTACTGCTGACATGCAACAACGTGTTGCCGATAACGACAGCATCGTGAGTCAGCTAAAAGCTGAGAATGAAAAACTCAAAAATGAATTGATTAAGTCAGGCAAAAAATTAGATATCGCAGAAGTTAACCTCGATGACCGTCGCCGTGAGCTTATTTTACAATGGTTTATGTATGGTGGTGGTGTTGCAGGTGCCGGTCTTATTTTCGGCTTGATTTTACCGCATCTTATTCCGCGCCGTAAAAAACGTAATGATCGTTGGATGAATTGAGACAATTACCATGAAAGTCTATCTCGTTGGTGGTGCTGTGCGTGACCAACTGCTTGGTTTGCCTATCTCAGACAGAGATTATGTGGTTGTTGGTACAACGCCAGAATCAATGCTAGCGCAAGGTTTTCAACAGGTAGGGAAGGATTTCCCCGTTTTTTTACATCCGAAAACCCATGAAGAATATGCCTTAGCAAGAACTGAACGTAAGACAGGTTCAGGCTATACCGGGTTTAGCTGTTACAGTGCGCCAGATGTCACCATTGAAGATGATTTATTACGCCGTGACCTGACTATCAATGCCATTGCTCAAGATGATAGCGGTTTCCTCGTTGACCCCCACCGTGGGGTCGATGACTTAAACAATCGGATACTGCGCCATGTTTCTGCGGCTTTTGCCGAAGATCCGTTGCGCGTCTTACGCGTTGCTCGTTTTGCTGCTCGCTATTATGAACAGGGTTTTCGTATTGCCCCCGAAACTCTAAAATTAATGCAGTCGATGGCAATTTCAGGCGAATTATCTCATTTAACGGCAGAGCGAGTCTGGACTGAAACACAGAAAGCATTAATGTCACACTCGCCACAAGTCTACTTCGATGTTTTACGCCAATGCGGTGCTCTTGTGATCCTCTTTCCTGAAATCGATCATTTATTTGGCGTTCCTGCCCCCGAAAAATGGCACCCTGAAATTGATACAGGCATTCATACCCTGATGGTGATGTCGATGGTTGCGACTTTATCGGACGATGTTGATGTTCGCTTTGCGGCTCTGTGCCACGATGTCGGTAAGGGGCTAACGCCTAAAGAAGTTTGGCCTAGCCATCCCAATCACGGAGAAGCAGGAATACCTTTAATTGAGCAGCTTTGTGAACGCTTAAAAGTACCGACAAGCGCTCGCGATTTGGCGCGTCTTGTGGCTCGCTATCATGATAAAATTCATATTATTGATAAGTTAAGTGCAGCCAGCTTAATTCAAATTTTTGATGGATTAGATAGTTGGCGTAAACCCGAACGTATTTTACAGCTAAGCATTGTCAGTGAAGCGGATGCTCGAGGAAGAAAAGGACTAGAACAACAGCCTTATCCACAAGCCGAGTTTTTAAGACAAGCGTTTGCAATAGCACAAAAAGTGAGTGTAAAACCGATCGTGGAACAAGGCTTCCAAGGCCCGCTAATTCGCGAAGAACTCACTCGTCAACGAATTAATTGTCTGGCTGATTGGCAAAAACAGCAATCTATTTTAGTCATAAAACAATAAAGACGAATGAGACAGGCGGCACAGCACCGCCTGTCATCTTTTAGACGGTTTTATTACCTCTTTCGATAATTACCCCGACTTGAAGCGCCTGTGGTATCGCACCCGGCTTAGCCACTTTAATTCGTACCCAAGGACATTCGAAATCATTGAGTAAAAGCTGCGCGACTTCTTCAGCGACGCGTTCAACTAAAGCAAATTTATTTTGACTGACATGAGCAATAATCGCGTTACTAACCTTTGAATAATCTAAGCAGAATTCAACATTATCGCTCATTGACGCGCCTTTATTATCCCATCCCATTTCGATATCGAACACTAATTTTTGTTCAATACCTTGTTCCCAGTCATATACACCAATCGTGGTGATGATTGATAATTGTTCAATAAATACGATATCCATCACGTCATTTTCTCGTTTATGTGCTGAATTGATACCACTTCTGGAAAAATATGCGTATTATCCAAGATAGAAGTGAATACTAATATATACCCCAAATAGTTCGAGCTATATCCAGTTCGAAATATAATGGGTGTATGCCTTAACCGTTTGGAGTTAGCTATGAGTGCAATCGCGCTTGGCATGATAATCTTCGCCTACCTTTGTGGATCAGTATCCAGTGCAATACTCATCTGCCGTTTGGCGAGACTACCCGATCCTCGTCAGCACGGCTCTGGTAACCCCGGTGCAACCAACGTATTACGCGTTGGCGGTAAAGTTGCCGCTGCCGCAGTACTTATTTGCGACGTTTTAAAAGGGATGATCCCAGTTTGGCTTGCTTATTATTTAAATGTGCAACCATTCTATCTTGGCTTTGTCGCAATTGCAGCCTGCCTGGGACATATTTATCCTGTTTTCTTTCGCTTTAAAGGCGGAAAAGGGGTAGCAACCGCATTTGGTTCAATCGCTGCGATTGGTTGGGATCTCTCTGGGCTTATTGCGGGGACATGGTTATTAACGGTGCTTCTTAGTGGTTATTCATCCCTAGGCGCGATCGTGAGTGCCTTACTTGCCCCATTTTACGTTTGGTGGTTTAAGCCTGAATTTACCTTTCCCGTCGCCATGCTTTCATGCTTAGTACTTGTTCGTCATCACGGCAATATACAGCGCCTATGGCGAGGTCAAGAAAGTCGTATTTGGCAAAAATTAAAAAATAGAAAACAAAAAACACCAAAAGAAATCGCGCAAGAAACTAAAGAGCAAGAACAAGACGATTAACGGATAAGCTAGGCTGAGAAATCAGCCTTTTTTACGCATTTTTTCTTACCCCTTCCATACTCTCATCACCAAAATCTTACCTCTAAATATCAAAAGCGTTATATCTGCACTTAAAAGTGTATTAGTAGCGAATTGTGCTACTGGCATGATTAACCGCTGCTAGCGCACATTTTTAACAAAAAGTTAAATTATTGCAAAATTATTACTAATGAATATTTAAAAACTGTCGACTATATAAAGGAAAACTTAACTATAAAAATGGTAATAACATGCGCGAAATCCCTTATATCACTCAAAATGAACATATCTTAGACGAAAGCATTACACTAATGACGACTAGCGATCTTCAAGGAAACATCACTCAAACTAATGATTTCTTTGTCCAAGTTAGTGGCTATGATTTAGATGAATTGCTACAAAAACCTCACAATATTATTCGCCACCCTGATATGCCCAGAGAAGCATTTGCCGATATGTGGTCCACACTGAAAAAAGGTGAACCTTGGACGGGAATTGTCAAAAATAGGCGTAAAAATGGTGACCACTATTGGGTAAGAGCTAATATTATTCCAATGGAAAGGCAAGGCGTCATTACGGGATACATGTCGATTAGAATCAGGGCAACTCGCCAAGAAATAGCGGCGGTTGAATCCCTATATGCCGCGATGAGTAAGAATAGCTGCAAACAAAAAATTCAAAAAGGAATTTTGTTAGCAAAAAATAGATTATTCCACTATTCAACCCTATCTACCCGCTGGCGGATCCGTTTATTAACTAGCCTATTGTTTGCAGTTTGGATGGCAATGGCATTCTTAGTTGGCTTACGTGAAATGCCACTTTTAATCTCAAGCCTTTGCACATTTTTCACCCTCGTATTCGGTAATTTTTTACTTGAACGAACAATTGCAAAACCTATCGAAAATATAACCGCACAAGCGCTCGATATCGCGAGAGGAGAGCGTAACAGCGTTAAGCACATGAATAGAGTAGACGAAATTGGTTTATTATTACGTGCAATTGGCCAGTTAGGCTTAATTTGCCGCTGGCTTATTAACGATGTTTCGGAACAAATTGATAATGTCCGCAAAGGCAGTGAATCTATCGTCGATGATTGTGGGAAGCTTGATGAGCACACCCTGAAAACAGTCGGCTATATGCAACAAACTGTAGCAACCATGAACCAAATGGCGGTATCCGTAAAAATGAATGCGGACAACACCACGCAAGTCGATAAGCTTTCAAATGAAACCAGTGAAACCGCCGTTAGTGGTGGAGCCATTATGGATGCGGTAGTCAATACGATGGATGAAATCGTGCATAGCACCAGTAAAATTAATTCGATTACTGATGTAATTAAAGATATCGCTTTCCAAACCAATATATTAGCACTCAATGCTGCCGTTGAGGCTGCTAGAGCAGGAGAGCAAGGAAAAGGTTTTGCCGTTGTTGCTAATGAAGTTCGTAGTCTTGCAAGCCGAAGTGCCAGTGCCGTGAATGATATTAGAGAGCTGATAAATGACTGTGAGAAAAAAGTAAATTCAGGCAAGGTTCAGGTGAATACCGCAGGAAGGACGATGAAAGATATTGTTGATCAAGTGCAGAATGTCACTCAATTGATTTCGCATATTAGCCATGCAACATCGGAGCAAGCCATAGGCTTGTCTGACATCACTCAAGCTGTGAGTGAGTTAGAATCAATTACACAACAAAGTACCCTGCTAGTTGAGCAAAGCACCGAAACATCCAATATGGTTAGAAACCGTTCTATTCGATTGGAAGATGCAGTCACTATTTTACACTAAACTGATAGATAGAATAAAGGGCTGAACAATCAGCCCTTTATTGGAATTTTTGTTATTATTTAGGCTCAAGTGGTGGCAATTCCGCTAACGGCCAACGCGGTCGGACTGTCACAGCTAACCCGGTTGTCGAGCCCCCTTTAAGCCGGATCAGTCCAGCTAAAGCGATCATCGCGCCATTGTCTGTACAGAATTCAGGGCGAGCATAAAAGACCTCACCACCACGTTGTTTCAACACAGTTTCCATTTTGGCGCGCAGTGCACGGTTAGCACTCACGCCGCCCGCCATCACTAAACGATTAAAACCTGTTTGCTCTAAGGCTCGTTTGCATTTGATTGCTAAGGTATCAACCACCGCATCTTCAAACGCTCTTGCAATATCAGCGCGAGTTTGTTCATCATCAGCATTATTACGAATAGTATTAGCGGCGAAAGTTTTTAATCCTGAGAAACTAAAATCAAGCCCTGGTCTATCCGTCATCGGTCTTGGGAAAATGAAACGACCTTCAACACCTTGCTGTGCCATACGTGATAATACAGGCCCTCCGGGGTAATCTAACCCAAGAAGTTTTGCCGTTTTGTCAAAGGCTTCACCTGCCGCATCATCTATCGACTCACCAAGTAACACATATTCACCGATCCCCGTCACGCTAATTAACTGGGTATGCCCCCCCGAAACTAACAGTGCGACAAACGGAAATTCGGGGCTTTTCTCTTCAAGCATCGGCGCTAATAAATGGCCTTCCATGTGATGAACAGCAACTGCCGGTACATTCCAAGCAAATGCTAAAGAACGCCCTACTGTTGCCCCAACCATTAATGCACCTACTAGGCCAGGGCCTGCTGTATATGCAACGGCATCAATGTCTTCGCTCGTCAAATTCGCTTCTTTTAGCGCCGCTTGAATCAAAGGCACTGTTTTACGAATATGATCGCGAGAAGCTAGCTCAGGCACGACACCACCGTAGTCAGCATGAACTTTAATTTGGCTGTATAGTTGGTTAGCTAATAGACCCTGTTGATCATCATAGATTGCGATACCAGTTTCATCGCAAGATGTTTCAATACCTAAAACGCGCATTGCCCTACCCTTGTTTATTGCATGGCAGTAAGTTATGACTAAATTTATTCAGTTAGACTCAGGAGATTCAAGGTGCATACTCATACTGTAGTAAAGTAAATTACACAATATTTTCACTCGCGATGTATTCATCAACAGCAGGCAACCCGAAGACTGACGAGTCTATCACTAAATTCGCATTATCGTGTAATTTATGTTGGCAAAAGGCTGACTTTCCTTACTGTATAGTCTATAATCAACCTCCTGTAATAAAAATTTCGTGTGGCTAATTCTCATTATTATCTGGTTTTGCTTGCTTTTTCATCATCGCAATCACAAAACAGCTAATTTTATGTGATTCAATTTTATACGGCACTTTACAAACCCGTACTCATTGAAGTAAAATTCCGCACCATTTTAAATGAAGGCTGGTGAATCCATACCAGCGACAAACCGATTTCTATTGAGGTGAGAGGCACATGCCTGTAATTAAAGTACGTGAAAACGAGCCATTCGACGTTGCACTACGTCGTTTCAAACGTTCCTGTGAAAAAGCAGGAGTTTTAGCTGAAGTTCGTCGTCGTGAATTCTATGAAAAACCAACGACTGAGCGTAAACGCGCTAAAGCATCTGCTGTTAAACGTCATGCTAAGAAACTGGCTCGCGAAAACGCACGCCGTACTCGTCTGTATTAGTAGGCTGCGATACTAATCGCAACCTCCGCAGACAGTAGTAGTAAGCAGTTAAAGGCCGTGCTTTCCTAAAGGAAGCGCGGCTTATTATCGTTCATCAACAGGCGAAAAAGAGGCTTATGGCTGGACGAATTCCTCGTTCATTTATCAATGATTTGTTAGCAAGAACAGACATCATTGATTTAATCGATGCAAAAGTCCCGTTAAAGAAACAGGGTAAAAACCATCACGCTTGCTGCCCGTTCCACAATGAAAAAACCCCTTCCTTCACCGTTAATAGTGAAAGGCAGTTTTATTATTGTTTTGGTTGTGGTGCTCATGGTAATGCAATCGATTTTTTAATGAATTACGACAAACTTGATTTTGTCGAAGCAATAGAAGAATTATCAGCGTCTCATGGCCTTGACGTTCCTTACGAAAAAGGAACAGGTGCAAGCCAAATTGAATTACATCAACGGCAAAATCTTTACCAGTTGATGGAGAAAATCAATCAGTTTTACTGCGCTGCCTTAAATCATCCTACGGCAAATAAAGCCAACGATTATTTAAGCCAACGTGGTTTAAGTGCAGAAATTATTGCGCATTTTTCAATAGGTTTCGCCCCTCCGGGTTGGGACAATTTGCTCAAGAAATTTGCAACTAACCCAGAAAGCCGCAAGCAGCTTGATGATGCAGGCATGCTTGTCACAAATGATAATGGCCGAGTGTATGATCGCTTTAGAGAGCGAGTCATGTTTCCCATTAGGGACAGGCGAGGTCGCGTTATCGCTTTTGGTGGGCGAGTATTAGGTGATTCAGTCCCTAAGTATTTAAACTCACCAGAAACAGATATCTTTCATAAAGGCCGGCAATTATTTGGCTTATATGAAGCAACAAAAAATAGTAACGACCTAACAAAACTACTGGTTGTTGAAGGCTATATGGACGTTGTTGCTCTGGCTCAGTATGACATCCGCTATGCGGTTGCTTCACTGGGAACCTCAACAACATCTGAGCATATCCAATTATTATATCGCTCAACAGACACGGTAATTTGCTGTTATGACGGAGACCGAGCCGGTAGAGAAGCCGCATGGCGCGCACTCGAAACCGCACTCCCTTATCTTAGCGATGGTCGTCAACTGCGTTTTATGTTTTTACCTGATGGCGAAGACCCTGATTCATTAGTGCGTAAAGAAGGTAAAGATGCATTTGAGCAGCGAATGCAAAGTGCACAAACTCTTTCGACGTTTCTATTTGATTCACTGGTGCCTCAGGTTGATTTAAAAATACCTGAAGGGAGAGCAAAATTTAGTAAGCTTGCTATCCCATTGATAAAACAGATACCAGGTGAGACTCTGCGCCTTTATATGGCGCAAGAATTAGGAAATTTTATTGGTATACCGGATATTTCTCAAGTTCTTGCTATGATTGATAGAGAGAACGTTGAACCTTCAAATTATCAGGCGCCAAAACTGAAACCGACGACAATGCGAATACTTATCGCGTTGTTGGTACAAAATCCGAACCTTTCGGATCTCGTTCCCTCATTAGAGGGAATTGCCCATATACAAATGCCGGGGCTTTCTCTATTTCAGGAATTGGTTGATGTATGCCGTTCTACCCCCGGAATGACGACTGGGCAGTTGTTAGAAAGCTATCGCGATAATAAATATGCAAAACAGCTTGAAAAACTGGCAACTTGGAACGATATAGAGATAGAGGAGATAGCGGAAAATACCTTTATAGATGCATTAAACCATCTATTTAACAGCGCCCTTAGCGAACGTTTCGACTATTTAATGGCGAAAGCTCGAACTGAAAGGCTGACCCCTGAAGAGCGCGAAGAGGTTCATTTAATTACGCTTTCTCGAATGAATACATAAACAGATTCTAGAATTAGTATACAAAACGGCTTAAGTGCCGCATAAAACAAGGCAGATGCCTTAAAATGCTACGAAATATAAAGGGCGTAGCAAATAATAAAAATACCCTTTATATGTTCTTGTTGGCCGATAGTTTCGCCGACCGACACCAATCTAAATACTCAGAAGTGTGGATACCGTCTTATGGAGCAAAACCCGCAGTCGCAGCTTAAGCTACTCGTCACCAAGGGTAAAGAGCAAGGTTATTTAACCTATGCTGAGGTCAACGACCATCTGCCGGAAGATATCGTCGATTCAGATCAAATCGAAGATATCATCCAGATGATCAATGACATGGGCATCCAGGTCATGGAAGAAGCACCTGATGCTGATGATTTAATTTTGGCTGAAAATACTTCCGATACAGATGACGATGCAGCAGAAGCTGCCGCTCAAGTATTATCCAGTGTTGAAAGTGAAATTGGCCGTACAACTGACCCAGTGCGTATGTATATGCGTGAAATGGGAACCGTTGAACTTCTCACTCGAGAAGGCGAAATCAATATCGCAAAACGTATCGAGGATGGTATCAATCAGGTTCAGTGTTCTGTTGCAGAATACCCTGAAGCCATTACTTACCTTCTCGAACAATACGACCGTGTTGAAGCTGGGGAAAGTCGTCTATCAGACCTGATTATTGGCTTTGTTGACCCTAACGCCGAAGAAGAGATCGCTCCTACTGCAACACACGTTGGCTCTGAATTACCAAAAGAAGAGCTCGATAAAGATGAAGATGAAGATGAAGACGAGGAAGAGGAAGAAGCTGAAGACGATAACAGCATCGACCCTGAATTAGCGCGTCAAAAATTCTCTGATCTTCGAGTGCAGTATGAAAAAACGCGTCAACATATTAAACAATATGGGCGTAGTGATAAGAAAACAGCGGCCGCTATTGAAGAGCTTTCTGAAGTCTTCAAGGAGTTCCGCCTAGTACCGAAGCAATTTGACTATCTCGTCAACAACATGCGTGAAATGATGGACAGAGTACGTACTCAAGAACGTACCATCATGAGATTCTGTGTTGAACAGTGCAAAATGCCAAAGAAAAACTTCATCACTTTATTTAGTGGTAATGAGACCAGCGAGACTTGGTTGACTGCTGCCAAAGCAATGAACAAGCCATGGTCTGAAAAACTGCTTGAAGTTGAAGAAGAAATTCTGCGCTGCTTGCAAAGATTGCGTCAAATTGAAGAAGAAACTGGCCTGACAATTGAGCAAGTTAAAGATATCAACCGTCGTATGTCTATCGGTGAAGCGAAAGCGCGCCGTGCGAAGAAAGAAATGGTTGAAGCAAACTTACGTTTGGTTATTTCTATCGCGAAGAAATACACCAACCGTGGGCTACAGTTCCTCGACTTGATTCAAGAAGGTAACATCGGCTTGATGAAAGCGGTTGATAAGTTTGAATACCGCCGTGGCTATAAGTTCTCAACTTATGCAACTTGGTGGATCCGTCAGGCTATCACTCGTTCAATCGCGGATCAGGCACGCACCATTCGTATTCCGGTTCATATGATTGAGACTATCAATAAGTTGAACCGTATCTCTCGCCAAATGCTGCAAGAAATGGGCCGTGAGCCATCGCCAGAAGAACTGGCTGAGCGCATGCTAATGCCGGAAGATAAAATTCGTAAAGTGCTAAAAATTGCTAAAGAACCTATCTCAATGGAGACACCAATCGGTGATGATGAAGATTCACATTTAGGTGATTTCATTGAAGATACTACTTTAGAATTGCCTTTAGATTCTGCAACGTCAGAGAGTCTACGCTCCGCAACTCACGAAGTATTAGCTGGTTTAACAGCTCGTGAAGCGAAAGTTCTGCGTATGCGTTTTGGTATCGATATGAATACTGACCACACCCTTGAGGAAGTGGGCAAGCAATTCGACGTTACCCGTGAACGTATTCGTCAGATTGAAGCGAAAGCGCTGCGTAAATTACGTCATCCAAGCCGCTCAGAAGTTCTGCGCAGTTTCCTTGATGAATAATTTTCGATAAAGCCGTTAAAAACACCTGCTCTGGCAGGTGTTTTTTTTTATCTAAACTAGGGGCTGTTGATCTTTGAAGGTCAATTTTTATTCGAATTAAAGACCTTTTAGGCAAGGCGAGAGGTTCGCCGCTTAGTGAACTAAGCAAGAGCCACTCAACGTAGAATAAAATGAGTGAAACGTTCTTTAATCGAACCTGAAGGGCAGCTTTTGATCGCTTTTTTAGTTGAAATAGTGATTATTTTCGATAATCACTACAAATTTCAATTGAAGTGATTGTTTATTACTCTTTTTAGGTTGTAAAAATAAGCAGCAAAGATTAACAGCCCCTAGGCTAATTCGCCAATCTCTTTTTCATCATTAAGCATAGCGTTGCCATAATTGCTATCGCACCGCCTAACATCGCTAAGTTAAAACCAGAAACAAAAGCAGAACGCGTCACTTGTTCAATAAATGTCGATGGCATATGAGCCGAACCATTAACTAGTTGCTCAATTTCCTGTGATGACATGATGGATACTAATCGGTTATCACGTAATAGCACGTCTACGGCGCGATGAGTCATTAAAGTTCCTAACAACGCAATACCTAGCGTCATTCCTGTTTGTCGCAGGGCATTCATCACCGCAGAAGCAATGCCTGAATAGGACCTTTCAACACTCGCCATGACCAACGCGCTAATTGCGGGTGTTGCCATGCCCATACCCGCGCCTAATATAAAAAGTATCACCGCAATGGGTAAATATGCGGTATCTGAGTTAACACGCGTAAACATAATCGATGCCGTTGCAATTAAAATAAAGCCGACAATCATTAAGTTTCGTACACTTAAATAGCGTGATAGTTTGCCAAAAGAAAATGAAAAAATAGCCATTGCAATAAATTCGGGCGATATTCTTAAACCGGCCTCTAACGCCCCCCACCCTTGCCCTTTTTGTAAAAATAATGCGATAAAAAAAACATTACTGTAGGTTGCAAAACCGAGCGCAAATGAAGCCATATTGTATTGAAAGAAAAAGGCATTTTTCTTAAATAGAAAAAGAGGCAGAAGCGGCTTACTCACTTTTAATTCAACCCAAACAAAGCAAAAGGATGCAGCTAGACCGAGCGTTAATCCACTGAGTGTGAAATAATTTCCCCAACCTTTGTCCCCAGCCTCAATTAAGGCAAAAGTGATCCCACCTAATGCAATAATACTGAGTAATTGCCCGAGTGGATCAAATGCCGCTTTATCGGGATCTGCACTTTCATTAATGCCTAACCACCCTAATAGCAATGTTAATAGCCCTATTGGAATATTAATCAAAAAAATGGTCGTCCAATTCAAGGTGTCGACCAAAAACCCGCCAAGTATTGGACCAATAATTAATGAAAGCGCGCTAACAGCCGACCAAATACCAATAATTTTTATTCGCTCAATATCATTGGTAAATGCTTGTGTAATAATAGAAAGTGCCCCTGGAATTAACGCTGCCGCAGCAACCCCTTGGACGATACGCCCTACTATCAGCATATTTGATGTAACTGAAAAAGCACAAATTCCAGAACCTAACGTAAAAATGACAATACCGAGCAGCCAAATTTTTTTCCTGCCATAACGGTCACTAATTGGCCCGATCGATAATATAAGTGCCGATAAGCAAAGTGCATAAGAATCAATGATCCACTGTAGCATTGACATATTTGCATCTAAATCTTGCCCTATTGCAGGTAAAGCCACATTCACAATGCTAATATCCAGCGTTGCCATAAATGTTCCCAGACAAACCGCTAGGATCAAAAAAATACGTCTCATATTTTAAGCCTCATTTTTGGTCATGAGCGCATCATAAACATCGACCGACCGACGGTCAATTATAAATGAGAATAAATATCATTATTAATATCGCCTTAATGGAATAAATATCCAAAATACTTCAAGGTGTAGATCGTTAAGTATAATTAACCGCCCTACAACTTGAAGTATGATAGATATAAATTTAGCTACAGCTCAACGCGTTAATTAGTGCAGGCGTCTCGTGTAAATAAACCCAAATGCATTCTTCATTTTCAACTTTGATACCCGCTACCGATGTTCGTAATGTATCTGCACCTTCTGTTTGTTGCTGCTCTTGATATTGAATCCAACACAAATCTTCTGACTCAAACAACGGAGTAATATTATGCATCGTTATCTTTAATAAAGGCTTTTTACCTACATTTTGGCTAAACAAGGCAGTCACCTCCGCTAATCCAATACGGTTTCCTTGAATTGTTACCATTTTAAAGTCATCACTAAAGCTTGATAACAGTGGCTTAAGGCTTTCTTCCCCATTGCTGCCAGTAAAAACATTTTCAATGAGAATATGTAGGTCTACCACGCTTTGTATTGCTTTATTCATTTTACTCATTAGGCTTTTCCTTTAAATACTGAAATTAATGATAATAGGCCAAGTACTGATGCGACCAAAAAAGTGTATTGATAGCGGGTTAAATCACTTTGAATAGTGAATAGGCTAAAGATGGAAATTAATACGACCGTTCCAACACTGAATGCAACCTGTCGATTGATATTCCAAAGTACGCTACCCTGTAATAAATCTTTATCCGCGAAATCAATTAATGAACTGATCTGTGCGGTGTTCGCACTAAGGCCTCCCCCCATTCCCATTAATAGATAAGCAAAAATAAGTATGCTTAAATCGGTATAACTCGATACTAAAAATAAAAGAAATATACCAACGCTATGCAATATGATACCTACAACAAATAAACGCTTTTTTCCTATACGATGATAAAGGTGCCCGCCACTTAGCATGGAGACTAATGCTCCTGCGGCATATATCAGCATAAATAAGCCCGTTTGCCCTGCATTAAAACCAAGGTTTATTTGTAAATTAAAAATATTGAGTAAGTTAACCCCAGTAAAAATTCCCGGAACAGCGTAATAAACAATAAATGCATTTCTTAAATTATAATTTTTCAATAATTGAAGATTAAGTATTGGCGCTTGGCATTTTTTGGCGTACTGAATATACAAAAACAACATAACAACTGAGAATATAAAGCTGCTAACAGCTAAAGAAATACTGTGATAATCATTATAAAAAGAGAATGATAGTAACAAGCTTAGTAAGCTAACACTGACCATTAATAAACCAAAGATATCGGGTTTCTCCCTTTCTTGACGCTCGCTATTTTTTACCCAAAACCAAGCTAATGCAGCGGCAAGTATTGAGAACGGGAGATTAGAATAAAAGACCCAACGCCATGATAGCGAATCAATAATAATCCCACCAAGTGCAGGTGAGAACGCGGGAGCAATGAGTGCCACTGCCATAATTAAAGTAGAAATACGGTGACGCTCACTCCCTGGAAATAAGGCAAATACCAGAGCTTGCCCCACAGGGATTAATAACCCCCCAGACATACCTTGAACAAAACGCCAAAAAATAAGGCTATAAATGGAATCACTGAAACCACATAACCAAACACTAATGGAAAATAATAACATCGAATAACATAACAACTTTTGATTACCAAGCCTTCCTGCTAACCATAGGCTTATTGGCATAATTAGCACTAAACCTAGAATGTAGCCATTAGCTACCCAAGCGACCATTGATTGGCTGGTAGAAAATGATGCGGCTATGTCAGGCAAAGCAATTGCTGACATAAAAATATTAATACAATCTATAAAGAATCCAATTAAGAATACTGTTGCGATTTTATATCGATAAGACATAACGACCTCCGGCGGCAAAGAATAGGGTTTAGCCCTATCTTTGTCGATGCAAGCGCAGTAAAATCATTGTTTAATAAAAACAAACAATAGACTTAATTATGCAAAGAAATCTTAAGCAAATTATGAGTTTTTTACAGGTGGTTGATTCAGGATCATTTACCAAAGCTGCCGATATTTTGGGAATGAGCCGCTCAATGATTAGTATTGATATTAAGCAGCTAGAAACTCAATTAAATATCAGTTTATTAACCCGTAACACTCGTAATATCGCGTTGACCGAGGTTGGGAAATATTTTTATGATGATTTCAAACGCATTCAACTTCAAATTGAAGAGGCTTTTGAGCGAAGCCAAAACCTCGGAACTAGCGTGACGGGATTATTACGTTTCTCGTCCACCAATGAATTTGGCCAGCGATTTATTTTGCCTCTGTTACCTGAATTTTGTCGCCTTTATCCTAAACTACGCGTGCAATATTCATTTAATTCATCTCTCGATGATTTGGTTACTGAAAAATTAGATATGGCAATTAGGTTAGGTAATTTAAAAAACTCATCACTAAAAACACGAAAAGTTGGTGAGTACCCTATTTATCTCGTTGCGACACCTCAATTTGTCGATACTTATCCAATAGAGAATGTTGCCGATTTGGCCGATGTTCCTTGGATCACTCACAGCTTATTAAACTGGCAAGATACTCAATATTTACTTCAAAATAGTAAAGGTGAAAAAATTCCATTACCTGCGATAAAAAGCCAATACGACTCTAATTCGGCAGCGGTTATTCATCAAATGGTATTGGCTTCTTTGGGAGTTGCTATTTGCCCCGCTTGGCTAGTCAATGATGATATTAAGCAAAAGCGTTTAATTCGCTTATTACCTGAATTTAAATTACCGACTCAAAACATTCAGTTACTCTACCCAAACACCGTTGCATTACCCGCAAAAACGCGGGCATTTATTGATTTTTTGGTTAGCCATCTCATCGTTTAAATACAAAAGGCAGCCACTTAAAAAATGACCGCCTTAATGAAAAGCTATAAAATATTTAAGCCGATTTTAACTCCATCTCCGCAGGGTCTTTAATTGGCTCATTAACAAAGAAGAAGTAAACCAATGATGCTAAAAATGCCACAGCTGCGCACACCACTAAGGCTAAAGTAAACGAATGGGTTTTATCAACAATAATGCCTGTAATAATCGGAGCGAAAGAGCCGCCAATAAACCCACCAAAATTCTGAATACCACTTACTGATGTAATCAAACGGGAAGGAACGGAAACTAAGATTAACCCCCACGCTGACGTTCCGGCAAAGTGAATAGAAAAGAGTGCCAGACTAATGCATGCAACCGCAGAGAATGTGCTATCGGTATAAGCGGCAGGTAAAGTAAACATAGCGGCAAATAATAGACCTAAACAAATCATCCATTTACGGCTTTTCATTTTATCGGCACCGCGCTTAACGACCCAGTCAGCGATAACGCCATTGACTAGCATCCCTAAAGCCCCAAATAAGAATGGAATTGCAGCGACCCAACCTATTTTTTCTAAACTAAGCCCACGTGAGTTTTCAAGATAAGCGGGTAGCCAAGTTAAATACAGCCAAACCATATAACCTACCCCATTGAAACCAATAATCATTCCCCATAAAGAGCGTTGTTTAAATAATGAAGCCCACTCTTTAAAAGTCACTTTATTGGTTGATGAAGGCGGCGCGCCATCATTTAAATAATTTAGTTCTTCGTCTGTTAAGTCTAATTGTTCACGGTTACGGTAAAACATAAACCAAAGAATAGATAAAATAATACCGCTGATACCAATAATAATGAACATGGTACGCCAACCAAATGCAAGCATCAGCGCAATCAGCAAAGGAGGTGCTAATGCTTGAGCCAATGTAGAGGACATATTAACAATCCCCATTGGCAGCCCTCTTTCACGAATATTGTACCAATCATTGACGACTTTCACGCCAGTTGGTAAATGTGGCGCTTCACCAATTCCTAAGAAAACACGGGCAATAACAAGGTGCGTAAAAGAGGATAAGAACCCGGTGACTGTTTGTGCTAATGACCAAAGAAATAGCCCGAAGCCATAAATCTTTTTAACACCAAATCGCTCCATGACCATGCCAATAGGTAATTGACATAAGGCATAACCAAAAGAAAAAACAGAGAGTAGCAGCCCCATTTGGGTTGCGCTAAATCCTAATTCTTTACTGATTGTTGAGTTAGCAATTGACAGTGAGGCTCTATCAAGAAAATTAATAATGCCTGCTATCAACAAGAATGTTAGCGCAATAAATTGCCAACGCTTTAATCTTTTACTCGCGTGTAGTGACATAGTTAAGTACCTTTAAGACGTAACGGGATCTTAAGGAATAAAAATATATTCCTCATTTTTATATTATTAATATGATTTTTTTAATATTACGTTATTGTTAATCTATTATTCAGGTTTAATTTTTAATATTAATTCTATTTCTACTGGCGTATCAAATGGCAATGTATTTGTCCCTATTGCTGAGCGAGCGTGTTTGCCTTTTTCTCCTAATATTTCAATCAAAAAATCCGAAGCGCCATTCATAACTTGTGGCTGATTTTTAAATTCATTAGTACTTTGTACAAAACCAAGTAATTTAATGCATTCATCAATTCTATCTAAATCACCTAAATGAGCCTTTAAGGATGAAAATATATTAATAATACATTGTTTAGCGGCTTCTCTTCCTTGCTCAATGGTTAATTCCTTTCCAAGCGTTCCTTGATAAATTAAGGCACCATTACTCTGGCAGTCGTGTCCGGAAGTATAGAGTAAATCACCATATTGCTTAATTGACACATATGAAAACTTTGGTGCCCCTGGTGTGGCAAGTTTAATTCCTTTTTCTTCTAATTTTTTTTCAATGAGCATTACTTCATCCTATTTATTTAATAAATTTTTTGCCATGTCATAATATATTTCGGCAGCAAAGTTTAATTCTAATATTTCAACAAACTCATCTTTAATATGCGCTTGTGCTAATCCGCCAGGCCCCAGTATCAATGTTGGAATATTACTGGTTACAGAGAAAAAAGGTGCCTCACAGGTTGCTTCGAATATTTGAGGCTGAGCATCTCTTTGAGTAAATTTACTCACCGTATCCAATGCTGTCATCGTGAGCTCATGATCCGCAGGGATATCTGATGCAGGGATAAATAAATAGTTATTAAGATCATACTCTATTTTTTCACCACCATTATATTCAGCAATAGCCTGATGTATTTTTTGTACTATTTCCTGCTGATTTTCTCCGGGGACTAATCTTCTATCTATTTCGATATCACAATGTTGCGGAACAATATTAGGTGCTGTCCCGCCATTTATTGTGGTGATAATCATCGAAGCATTGCCTAATAATGGGTGCTCAATCTCCTCAACAGATAAACGATGCTGTTCGAGTGCAGGTAAAATTTTCGACATTTTAACGATAGCACTATCAGGGTAACGCGTTTTGGCCGCATGACCCGCGGTACCTTTAGTACTCAAGTTATAGCGACTGACACCTTTATGGGCAATACAAACATCTAGTGATGTTGGCTCACCAATAATGGCATAATCCGCTGATATTCCATTTTTAATATAATGCAACATACCCAGATTAATTCGTTCTTCATCAACATTAAAAACTAAGGTTAAATTCCCAGTGAATTTATCTTGGTTGCGCTTTAATAAGGTGGCAGCATACATCATGGCAGCCACACCTGATTTCATATCCGCGGCACCACGGCCAAATACTTTTCCATCTTTAATTAAGGGGTCAAAGGGATCGCTACTCCAACCGCATCCACAAGGTACAACATCAATATGGCCATTGAATAGCACGTGTTTTCCTGTTCCCGTACCTTTTAAATGTGCAATAACATTAGGGCGACCTGGAGCCACTTCTTGTAGCTCAACATCAATATTCTCCTGTTTAAAATAGTGATAAATGAACTCAGCAACTTGCTGTTCTTCACCCGGTGGATTTTCTGACTTATACCGAATTAAGGCACAAAGAAGCTCTAGCAACTCATGTTGTTGCTGATGATTTAATTTATACATTTTATTCTCCGATAATTAATATCGTGCGTCTGGTATTATAATATGGTCAAACTCATTATTATTCAGTGCATAAATTTTATTTGTTAAATTTGGAATAACACAACTGTGATTTGGTATAATATTTAATATATCACCAATATTTAATTTTATTTTTTCTGGGTCATAACGTAAATATCCATGTTCTTCGTTTAGCTTAACGAGTTTAATATCTGGATTTTCGACAATATAACCAAAACCAGACTCTGCTGATTGATCAGAAGTTAATGTTTTTGTTCCTGCATCAATAGTCGCATAACCTGCAACCGGAATACTCACTACAGAAGTTCGAATGGTTAATGCACAATCTTTCTGTGTATAAATGCCCCCATATATGGCATTCATATCACCAAAAATAAAGTTTCCAGCTCGTGACTCCGTAATTCCATTAAGCTCATTAGCATAAAAAGAAGATAGAGTTGAACCGCCCGATGTTCTTTGTGCGTTAATTCCTATCGCTTTCAATTTTTGTGCACATAATAATAATAAATCAGCTTCCGCTTTTGCCGCTCTACGAATTTCGGGTTCAGTTCTATATTGATAGATTGTTCCTGCATAGGTAAACATACCAATTATATTTAGACTCGATAGTTTTTGAATCGATAAAGCAAATTGCTCAAGATCTTCAATTTGAATGCCTTCTCGATGAGCGCCATAATCAACGGCAATATAAATATCGATAATAATATTTACTTGGCTTGCCGCCTTAGCGAGTTGTTCAGCCCCCAGCAAACTATCAACAATAGTTCTAAGGTTAATGTTTTTCGCTAATTGAACAAACTGGTGGCATTTATCTTCCCCCACCATTGGGTAGGCTAAAAGGATATTATTGATTCCACCTTTTGCCATTACGCTTGCTTCATGCAGAGTGGCACAGGTAATACCACTGGCTCCACATTCGATTTCAAATTTAGCCAACTCAACGGATTTATGCGTTTTGATGTGCGGCCAATGTTCAATTCCCTGCTGTATTAGCTTGCCGATCATGCCCCTGACATTTTTTTCAAGTTGCTGTAAATCTAAGGCAACATAAGGCGTTATTGGCATAAATACCTCTCTTACTTTTCATTATTATCATCTCCCTTTAATTCTGCCAAATAGGTATAAAGGGTATATTTGGAAATATTTAAAAATTCACAAAGCTTTTCACCGGATTTTTTAATTAAGAAAGCCCCTCTATCATCAAAGAATTTTATGGCATCCATTTTGTCTTTTTTGGTCATATTGATGACAGGAACTTTAATTACTTGCATACATTCTTGAATCAAGTGATCCAATATCTCATTTACATCAGTCACAAAGACTTCTTTTACCGTATTTTGCTCAATACTGTTTCGCTGTGTAATACTTTGAATCGCTTTTTCTGCCGCAATAAATTCAGAGATATCTTGGTTTATACATAAAGCGCCAGCGACTTTGCCGTCTTCATCTCGTAAGTATATCGATGTTGAACGTAACATTTTCCCATCTTTTGTTTGGGTGAAATAATTATATTTATCACCATCAACATCTGTGCCACGTATAACCTCGAGGCCTAAATTACTACTCGGATCACCCACTTTTCGATTAGTCACATGCCCATTAATAATCGCGACAATGCTACTTTCGAGCCCTTTACTGTGATCATGTAATACCACCTCACAACTCTCACCAAACTGGCCAGCCACACCTTTCATCACGGCCAAAAACATTTCAAAGTTGTTCTGAATAATTTTCATATGTTACCAAACTTTTTTTTAGTCTAACTAAATATTAGTTAGATAATTATAGAGACTCAATCAAGATTTGAGCAATTTGTGATCTCCGTCTTGATTATGGCTAACAAATATTCTGTTCTCGTCAATAAGGATAAATTGTAGCACTTCCATAAATAATATTAAATATCTTATAATACAGCAAGATAAAGTGATTCATTCATTAAAAATGCACTTAATGCGGAACAATAACCAACCAAACTTTTTGTTAGATAAACGATTTTTGATATAAAAATAAGAGGTTAAAGGTGAATTTGTTTAAGTATTCGGAGGCAGGGTGTATTTTTAGTTGGGGCTATAATGCAAGGCGCGAGATGTATAAACACCAAGCACCTTGCAATGAGGCGAGATAAATTATTTTTTAGCCGCTAAGTAATCTTGTAATGTCCCTTCTGGTTTCTTCTTGCAGAACTCTACAATTTGAGGGGCTTCAGCTATGCTTTGCTCAGTTAAAGCAACATAGTCTCCACCTTTAAATTGCGTTTCCTGATTAGTTACCCATAATGCAACAGGTGCCCAACTTTGAGGATTTAAGTTAATAAACTCTTGGCATGTCATTTTTTCAGGTGTAACAACATTAGAGTCAGCAGCCATTGCACTAAAAGAAAATGCAGCCGTGACAGCCAAAATACTCGAGATAAAAATCTTTTTCATTATAAGCCTCTCAATGTGTATTAATAATGCATAACTATATGGCTGTTTATTTTTACCATAGTTATATTAATTTTCATATAATCTATTTTTGATGCTCAAAATATAGTACACAAGATAAATACAATTAAGACTATCGAATAAAAGCAAAGTTTTATTATTCATTAATTTTTAAAATAACAATTAAACCGAGTTTATTGCATTTAAATAACACTCCTATATAAAATTATTTTTTACCAAAATACTCTGATAACTTGCTGAGTGACTTTATCGAAGAGACTGCAACCTCTTTATTTGGATCTTGGCACAACTCAATTAACCTAGTTACCGCATCTTGCTGTTCAGTCGTTGCTTTATAGTCGCCTAACGCAGAAATCGCTTCAATTTTCACATCATCGTTTCCTCTGAATGTCAAATCAAGCAACGTTTTGATAATTTTCTCTTCCATATCACTACTTATTATTAACAATAAACTAAATTATAATTTTATATCATATCAAAAATAACATATGCATATATTATGGCCAATAATCGTGTGTTTATATTGAAACCACACTTAAAATGCATATTCTAAAGATATTCAAACATTTTTAATCTTAATAATACTTTTTACTGTTAGGTATAAATATTTAGTCTATTTTTCTAATGCTAAAGATTAGATAGAATAAGAAAAAATTAATAGATAAATATATATTATATTTCTGGTTGTAATTCACCCAAATTAGACGCTCAATTAAATACACATTTTTTAGGTACTATTAAAAAAATAGTTCATACAATCAAGGTTCCATGCATCATTCTATTTAACTATTTTTTAGAAACATATAGATTATAGCAAGCCTGTAATTTAATTAGATAGCCAAATTCATTTTAATTATTAACGTTATAATCGAGAAATAGTTTACTTTTAAATTAGGAATTTAGTTCAATTATTATCCACAGCTTAGATTATTTAGAGCATTATTTCGATAAAGCTTATTTATAAAATAACATTATGATTAAATAGCTGTTTATTAAATCAAATGATTGATTTTTCATGTGAGTTATTTATGTCAGACAAATAAAAATAAAGTAATTGAACATTTTTTATTTTCCTAAAAAATAGCAGCTTTAGTATTACGTCGCAATAAACAGAAATTCATCATTATTCTATAACATTTGTCAAATAAGGAGAGTCTGTTTTAATCACGGAATAACTTATACTTAAAGGCTCGCTGTCCAAACCGATGTGCAGACTTTCTCAAGTAATACTTTGTTATGACTAAAGATAATCATTGCTAGGGGGCGTTGCTCAGAAAGTTTTTTCAGCAATTGCCAAACTTGTTTTTGCAAATGAGCATCTAATTGCGCAGTAATTTCATCCGCAATCAATACTTTAGTACGCGGGTCAAGAGCTCTAAGTAATGCGATGCGGGCAAGTTCCCCCCCCGACAGTTCGTAAGGACGCCTTTGTAGCCATTCAGGTTTAATCGAAAGTTGTGCTAACCAATCTGCATTGGGCTGCCATGCATCATGTAGGCTGGCCCCAACGCTACGATAAGGGTTAAAACTTTTTTCAGGGTGCTGCGAAATAAGTTGGATTGGACAATAACCTGTTGGGGTCAATGGCCTGCCTTCAAATAGAATAGTGCCTTGTGTCGGTGCTTGCCACTGGGCTAAAACACGCCCTAATGTGGTTTTACCGAAACCGCTGGGAGCCGAAATGCCAAGGCATTCATTACTGGCTAATGAAAAAGAAAGGTTGTCCCAAAGCGTTTGTCCACTCTGTTCAATACGCAGGTTTTTAACCTCGAGTATGCTTTCCGTTCCCATATTTTCAGTTTCCATTAGCGCATTGCCATAAACTGATGCTCAGGTAAAGCATTCCATAATGATTGTAACCACTTACCGCCACCACCTTGCTTTAGTTTCTGGCTGCTCAATACTTCTTCTAACATCCCATTACGCAGTAAAGCGACTCGGTCGGCAAAGCGAACCGCCATTGCTAAATCGTGGGTCACCCATAAAATACCTCGGCCATTACGGCACAAGGATTTCATGTTTTCCAAAAGTTGAACCGCATGCTCATCATCTAACCAAGAGGATATTTCATCCGCTAAGATATATTCTGCGTGAGACAAAGTGGCACTGCTTGCCAACACACGCTTCGCCATACCACCAGATAATTGGCTTGGATAACTCTTCACCAATTCCGCTTGCAAATTATATTGTTGAAGGTGCAGTGCAATATCGTGCATTTTGATATGTTGCCCACTTAAGATTGCCGCGCGTTCAAGTTGAGGGCCTATTTGAATCAATGGATTCAATGCACTCACTGCTTGGGGAATATAACACAAAGCGTTACCACGATGCTGTGGCTTGGTTTTTTCTGTTAATGCTTGACCGTTTAAAACGATATCCCCATGGCAACGCATATTATTCGGTAATAGACCGAGAACGCTTTGTAGCAAAAGGCTTTTTCCTTCACCACTTCCGCCAACTAACGCCACCATTTCACCAGGTTGAATATCCAACGAAATATCTTGCAGTAAAGGAGACCAACTTTTTTTACCTAACCAGCGAAACTGCGCCACATCAATGGTTAAATTATCAAATTTCAGCATGATCCCCCCCTTAACCACAATTGTTGAATCGCCTTAGCAAATTGATCAAATAGCAGCACCAGTCCCATCAATGCCAAACCGGGGAAAACCACCATCCACCATGCCCCGGTACTTAAATAACGTAACGCATCAGATAATAAAATACCCAATGAGGGTTCGTGAGGGGATAAACCAAAACCTAAGAAACTCAAGGCCGCACTATGCAGCACCGCATGGGGAAACATTAATAATGTCCCCACCATCCATTGAGGTAAAATCGTGGGAAGGTAATGGTGCCGTATACGGTAAAAAGCACTGTTTCCAATACGGTGAGATAGCATGATGTAATCTGCTTGCTGCACACTTAATAATTCAGCGCGTAAGATTAAGGTTAGCTTAGGCCAGTGAGTTAGCGCCACTGCCCATATGACACCAAACTTCCCCCCTCCTAGAGTAAAACAAATCAATACCAACAATAATAAGTGCGGTAATGCTAACAAGGCATCGATCACGCCACGAACGAGATAATCCATCGTTTTACTGAACGATGATAAACCCGCCATTACTAACGCAATAAAACCACTGGATATTGCGGCGGTTAAGCCAATTTGTAAGCTTGTCGCGAGGCCTTGAAAGGTGCGTTCAAAAAGGTCACGACCTAAGTTATCAGTGCCAAATAAATGGGTAAAAGTTGGTGCTTGGCGGCGATCGAGTAAATTCATATCAATATCGACGGATGAAAGCCAAAAGGCGTAAACCGCTAATGCAATAAGGCAGAAAAGTGAAATGATTAATTTGAATAAGGCTCGATTTGGGTTATAGGTCATGATGTTCTAATCACTCCCTTATTCACTTTTCTCAGCAAGATATCCGCAATGGTATTACTGAAAAATATCAGTGTGGCGCATAACATAACGATGCCCATTAAGAGTGGAATATCACCCCGCAGGCCTGCATCGATGGTCGCTTGTCCTAGCCCTGGGTAAGCAAATACTTTTTCTGCCAAAAGTGCCCCACTGAGTAATTCCCCCACCGAGGCAAATTGTAAACAAATTGCTGGCGTAATAGCATGTTTTAAAACATGAAAACGCATCATTGGCCAGCCTTCATCCCCCTGCGCTTGTGCGTAGTGGATAAACTCGCTATTCATTACCTCACCCACTTTCGTTCGCGTATGCAACGCAATGTTGCCAACCCCCAACATGCCCAAGGCAATTACAGGTAAAACAAGGTGCTGCAATTTTTGCGAAAGTGTTGCTGTTTGTTCATCTAATCCAATAGGCCACGCACAGCAAATAGGCGCCCACTGTAACGAAACGGCGAACAAGGACAGAAGTAACAAGCCTATCCAAAACACAGGGATAGATGCCAATAAATAGCAGAACGTTGATATGATTTTATCTGGCCAGCGATTCAAATAGCGTCCCGCTATCAATCCCAATGCAAAACCAACCACACCGGAAAATACCCAAGCAGACGCTAATAAAGCCAATGAAGGAATGAGTCTATCAGAAATAACTTGCATCACTGGGGTGTTGTACAACATGGAATAGCCCATGTCCCCCTGCAACATTTGAGAAAACCAGCGCCAAAATTGAACCCAAAGCGGCTGGTCAAGCCCCCAGCGTGCTGCAATTAAAGGATATTGCTCTGGGGGAACATGCATTAAATCATTACCAATATAGGCTTTAATCGGGTCGATAGGCGAGTAGCTCAATAGAATAAAAATACCTGCCGCAGTGACCGTTAATAAGCAAATAAATCGCAATAAAAGCCCGATGGTTGAACGCATTACTGGCAAGTCCACGCCCATTGATCAACATTATTAAGCACTGACCAAGAACCATGAATTTCTGGCGCACTTGTGCCTATCTCAACACACTTGTTCTGCAAATAAATATGTTGGACATTCATCAACCATGCCCACGCAGCATCCCCTTGGATCCCTGTACCCGTTTTGCCATTCCAATCCACTTGTTGCCATAATGGGATTGCCGCCGTTTGGTCTGGTTGACGTAGTGCCTGTTCAATAATTTGATCAACGGCGGTATTTTTATAGTAACCCGCGTTGTAAAAACCGACACCTGCCGCCTTACTGCTGTAGTTATGCACTAGCTCCATTGGGTCAAGGCTTCCCCAACCAAATAAGGTTGGATTGGCATGCATATTGCGCTCTACAGTTTCCCAGCTACCTGATTTTAAATCCATTTCAATACCGAGAGGTTTTAGGCTAGCGCGGATAGCTTGCGCTAAATCACGTCGTGTACTGTCACCACTGGCATACCATAATGTCAGCTTAGCCACTTTCCCATTTTTCTCTCTTAGACCCGCTGAATTAAGTTTCCAACCTGCATCCTCAAGAATAGTTTTGGCTTTTTCAATATCACCATCTTTAAATGCAGATTGTGGGTTGTTCCACGGTAGGCCTTCAACGCCCGTATAAGCCGGAATAGCAAAGCCTTCTAATACTGATTCCGCCAATAATTTACGATCAAGGGCATAGTTAATCGCCTTACGGATAGCCACATCGGAAGTGATATCATTACCGATAGGGTTACCTTGAGCATCTTTTTCACCCGCCGGTGGAATTGGGAAAGAAATTCCCCGATTTTCAACACTATAGCGCTCTGTCAGTTTCATGTTTTTGACATCCCCTGCATGAGTGGCAACGGCAGCAGGTATACGTACAATGTCTAATTGACCACTTTGTGCCGCCGCAAATGCGGCATCTTCATCAAGGAACACAAATACCATTTTATTGAAACTGTTCTTCGGACCCGCATAGTAAGGGTTTTGTTCAACAATCAGCTGTTGACCCGGTTGGAAGGCAACCAAACGGTATGGCCCTGCCCCAATAGGGTTATGTGCATAGGTTTTTGCATCATATTTATCCGCTGAAACTATCCCTAAAGAACCCAGTACATTAATAAACGTACTTTGTGGGGAGGACAGCGTAATTTTGACAGTGAGAGGATCAATAACTTCTGCTTTAGCAAAGTTACCCATATCCACTTTACCGCCACTGGCTGCGGCATTGTTATAGGTAAAGACGACATCTTTAGCGCTTAGCGGGGAGCCATCAGAAAACTTAAGTTCTTTTTTGAGCGTTAATGTCCATTCTTTGCCATCATCATTGTGCTTGTAGCTTTCAAGCATATAGCTATGCCAAGACAGGTCGGTATTTTGTTTTAATAACGGGCTATGAAGCAGTAAATAACTCCCATGACTCCAGCCAAGCATTGGGTCAAAACCTTCGGTAGGTTCTGCCCCAATCGCTAAGCGCAAGGTTTGATTATTTTGTGGTTCTGCTGCTTGTGCGTGTACCGATAACCCCAGCAGGCAAGCTGCCTGCATGGCAATGACGATTTTTTTTAACATGCATCCCTCTTTTATTTATCTTTGTTTTTATTTTCGAAACGAACAAAAATTAACAAATTCGTGGAAGTGGCTCACTGTGTGGTAAATCCAGTAATCGAGAAGCGCCAAAAATCCCCACCAATCTGACTTGTTTATTGGCAGTGACACTGCCGATGGTTTTTGCATTTACCCCTAATGGGTGCTGATGTAATGCCGCTAAAACGGCTTCTTCTGCCTCAGGTTTGACCACAATCACCAATTTACCTTCATTGGCGAAGTTGAGCGGCTCTAAGCCCAATAATTCACAGACACCGCGTACCGCAGAGGCCACGGGCAAGTCAGCTTCATTGATGGCAATGCCACAACCACTCGCGTCAGCGAATTCATGTAAAATCGCCGTTACACCGCCACGCGTTGCATCACGTAATGCACGAACTCCGTCAATTTCACGTAGTGGTGCAATTAATGGCGTTAATACCGCGCAATCACTACTCAGTTCCGCTTCCAGTCCAAGTTGTTCACGAAGATTTAGAATTGTCGCACCGTGATCGCCTAACGTACCGCTGACAATGACTTTATCTTCTGGCTGGATTTGCTGAGTCCCCCATTGGATATCGGTCGGGATCACCCCAATACCCGCGGTATTGATAAATACTTTATCCGCCGCACCACGTTGCACCACTTTGGTATCACCCGTGACAATCTCAACCCCAGCGGCGGCGGCCGTTGCTGCCATTGATTCGACAATTGTGCGTAATTCCGCTAAAGGAAAACCTTCTTCTAATATAAACCCGCAAGAGAGATATTTCGGTACTGCACCACTAACTGCAACATCGTTGACTGTGCCGCAAACTGCCAGCTTGCCAATATTTCCACCGGGGAAAAAAATGGGATCAATCACATAGCTATCCGTACTAAAAGCCAGTCTATCGCCAAGCGCGATCAATTCTGCCAATGGTAAGCGTGCTTGGTCTTCTCGCTCATTCAAAGCGCGGTTAGCAAAAGCCTGTAAAAACAATTGTTCGATTAGCTGCTGCATTGCTAGGCCACCACTACCATGCGCCATGGTGACAACTTCGTTCGCATTTATGCTCATTTATGCCTCACGACGATATTGATAATAGGCTGCACATGCCCCTTCCGATGAAACCATCAAAGCCCCAAATGCGGTTTGTGGCGTGCAGCGCTGGCCAAAGAGAGGACACTCATTCGGTTTGCAACGCCCTGTTAAAACGTCACCACAGCGAGCTTGAGGATCATCTGCCACCTGATGCGGCTGTACATCAAAGCGCAATTCTGCATCAAACGATTTATAGGCATCGGTTAATTGAACTCCTGAGCCCGCAATTTCACCCAACCCTCGCCATTCGCTAGTTTCTTTCAGTTCAAATACATCGGCTAAGGCTTGCAATGCCAATAAATTACCTTCTTCGGTAACAACCCGTTTATATTGGTTTTCTACTTCGCATCGACCATCCGCAATTTGATCCACCAGCCTTGCCAATGATTGCAAAATATCGAGGGGCTCAAACCCGGTCACGACCAATGGTTTGTGAAAATCATCGGTAATAAATTGATAAGGATGGGAACCAATCACCATGCTGACATGACCAGGTGCTAAGAAACCATCAATACGAACATCAGGCTGCTCTAATAAACTACGTAACGTAGGAATAATGGTGATGTGCTGGCAAAAGACGGTGAAATTATCAAGATGGCGGCGACGCGCTTGCTGCAGGGTTAATGCGGTACTCGGCATGGTCGTTTCAAAACCCAAACCAAAAAAAACAACCTGACGCTCTGGGTTTTGTTCAGCAAGGGTCAACGCATCTAATGGGGAATACACAATGCGAATATCCGCACCACGGCGTTTGGCATCTAATAATGAGCCATTTTTGCCGGGCACTCGCATCGCATCACCATAAGTGCAAAAAATCACTTCAGGTCGTTCGGCGATTTCAATGCAGCCATCAATTCGCCCCATCGGAAGAACACAGACCGGGCAACCCGGTCCATGCACAAATTCAATTTCAGGGGGTAAAAGCTGGTCGATACCAAACTTAAATATTGCGTGGGTATGTCCCCCACAAACTTCCATTAGCTGTAGTGGGCGCTGTTTTGCCCTTGGTATTTCGGAGACTCGTTGTCGAATGTGGTTCAGTAATACTTTCGCTAAAGCAGGGTCTCGGAACTCATCGACGTACTGCATCTGCTACTCCTGAATTCAAACCACTAAAATCGCCGACTTCATGATCTAATTGGCTCATCGCCATTAACGCATCAAGTGTCGACTGGGCTTCTTCTTCATTGATAATACTCATGGCAAAACCGACGTGTACCAATACCCATTGGCCTAATAAATCGGCTGTGTCACCTTCACAAATTAACCCAATATTGACGTCACGTTTTACGCCACAGACGTCAACTTGTGCTAATTGATGAATATCTTCGCCCACGGCAACAATTTTACCGGGAATGCCTAAGCACATAACTGAGTCTCCAACCAAGCAAGCCAAGCGTCCATACCTTCCCCATTAGTGGCAGAAACTTGGATCACTTGAATGTTTGGATTGACACGTTTTGCATTGGCAATGCAGGCTTCTACATCAAAATGTAGGTAAGGCAACAAATCAATTTTATTCAACAACATGATGTCTGCTGCGGCAAACATATGTGGGTATTTCAGGGGTTTATCCTCCCCTTCAGTGACTGATAAAACTGCCACTTTATGGCGTTCACCAAGATCAAAACTGGCAGGACACACTAAATTGCCGACATTTTCAATAAACAAGAGGCTATCGTTTTCTAACGCTAAACGCGCCATCGCATCTTGCACCATTTGCGCATCTAGGTGGCAACCTTTGCCGGTGTTAACTTGAATCGCTGGTACACCCGTTTCACGGATACGCTGGGCGTCGTTGGTGGTTTGTTGATCGCCTTCGACAACTGCACATTTAATTTTATCGCGTAAACGCAATAACGTTTCAGTTAATAACGTCGTTTTTCCTGAACCGGGACTCGAGACCAAATTTAACGCAAGAATATTTTTTTCCGCAAATGCTTCACGATTATGTGCTGCCAGATGGTTATTTTTACCTAACACATCCATTTCAATTTGTAGCATACGCTTTTGGCTAAGACCCGGTGCATGAGTTCCCGCTTCCCCATGACCATAATCAAGGTCATGGTGTTCACCTTCAGGTTTAAAGCTATTTTCAGCCACTGCATAAACATGCTTATGTTTATGCTTATGTTTTTGCTTTTTTATTTTTTCATTTTTTGCGGGGGCTTCAGGCTGGTAATAATAGTGATTTACATCACCTTGATGGTAGTAATGATGATGGACAATGACCGTTTGGCCTTTGCTTTCATCAGTATGACCCTGCTCATGGCTGTGGTCATGCCCATGATGGTGATGATCGTGGTCGTGACTTTCATGATCATGATGATGATGGCTTTCATGACTATGGTCATGATCATGCGGGTGATGATGATCGTGATGGTCATGATGACCGTGTTCATCACCTTCAATTCGGCGTTCACCCGCCGCACATCCACAAGTACTACACATATGGTCTCTCCCAACTACGTAGATTCTATAAACTAGATTAGTCCAAAATCAAAAAAATGAATTGATTAGCCTCAAAGTCCACACAAGAAATCTATTCCACTTCCAATTCTTTGATTTTCAAACTGTCGCCACCTTCAACTTTTAGGTTAAATCCTTGGCATTTTGGGCAAACTGCGTCATGAGCGCCCACTTCAACACTTTCACTGCAATCCCAACACCAAGCCCGCGCAGGACAATGCACAATATGCAACTGGCTGCCCTCCGCGACCGTGCCGCGACAAGCGACTTCGAAGCTAAAACGAAAAGCGCTTTCCTCAATACACGAAAGCGCCCCAACTTCTAACCAAATGCCTGTCACTTTATTCACATTGTGTTGCTTAGCCTGCTGCTCGATAATTTCCAGTGTGCTTTGGCACAAAGAAACCTCATGCATTACAACTCTCCTCGATAACGCGTGAATAAGGCTCTGCGTTCGGGTGCCTGAGGCACATTAGGATCCGTAACCGGCAATGACAGCAAAATACGACGGCAGTCATCTGCAAGATGTTGCCCTTGCTCTGCCCTCAATTTTCTATCCAACGGGGACATTAATGAACAAGCAAGATATTGTGTTAATCCTTCTAATTCACCCACCGTATAGGTCATCTCCCCATACGGCAGGATCAAACCTAATTTTTCCCCAACCGTACGACGAGGCCAATATTGCTCAGGTCCCGGTAAAATCATCGCAGTAAGCATCCATGGAGTGATAACAGCACCGACCCATTGATTTTCAAACAAGGCAAATTCACTTGCGTAAACTTGCATTGAAGGATGAAGGAACGAAAGGTCGTGCATCGACTGCTCAGAAACCCGCTCAAACGCAGCTTGAACGAGCGACCACGGGTCTTGAGCATAACCTTTGATTTCATCAGACATGCAAACTCTCTTCTTTCTCAACAATCTCTAAGCCTTCACTGCGCAGTATTTCAATTATTGTTTGCAATGCAGGTTCGAAAGCGGCTTTTCCCACCGCTGTTAAGCCAATTCGAGGTTCTAATGATTCAGGCACAATGCCCACCAGCGTTAAACGTTGGGGAAATTCATCGGTGAGATGTAAAGCAGATAGCACATCAGATAACCCCAATTGATGCGGGGAAATTTTACGCGTAAACAGTGCCGGTACCTCATCATCACGCAGCACTAAAATATTGCCGGGTTTCTGGCTAGAGAGCACCACATCCGCGATGATCAAATGGTCGCGATCTGCCATCGCGCCCATCAATTCCATACCTGCAGTGCCACCATCTAACACCTCAACACATTCAGGTAAATGGTAACGTTCTTCTAGCGCTTCAACGATGCGAACGCCAATCCCTTCATCACTGAGCAAAATATTGCCCACACCTAAAACTAAAATACGCATTAGAGCACCTTAACCTTAGTGACTTCAGAACCCTCGGTATCCACAATATGCACCGCACAAGACATACAAGGGTCAAATGAGTGAATTGTCCGCACCACTTCAAGCGGTTTTGATGGGTCAGCGACTGGCGTGCCAACAAGTGCTTGCTCGTAAGGACCGGGTTCATCATTAAAGTTACGTGGACCGGAGTTCCATGTTGAAGGCACCACCGCTTGGTAATTTTCAATCTTGCCGTCTTTGATAACCACCCAGTGTGACAACAAGCCACGAGGAACTTCCCCAAAGCCAACCCCTTTAATCACGGTGTTTTCAGGGAATACGGGCTTAACGAAAGTGGTGAAATCACCTCGACCAATATTGTCGACTAAGGCCTGCCATTGAATCGATAAGGTTTCATTTAATACACAACAACGTACGCTACGACCAATAATACGACCCAACGTAGAATGAAGCTGATCAACGGTAATGGTATTGCCCGTCAAGGTTTGATACAGATTCACAACATCATTAAAGTGTTTTTCAGTGGGTTCATGTTTCGCGGCTAGTTTGCACAGCAAATCAGCCAAAGGCCCCACTTCAACGGTTTTATCGTAGAAGGTTGGCGCTTTCACCCATGAATATTTACCATCATCATCCCAACCCGTGTAATCAGGGTTAGTGGTGCCTTCCCAAGGCGCTTGCGGCTCGTTCTCTTTATACCAAGCGTGTTTGCTGCTTTCCTTGATACCGTTAATTAAGTATTCATCTGTATGCGTGGTAATTGGGCGATAAGTACTAAAATCGCTATTTTCCAAATAACCACCTGGTAACAAGAAGCTGCCATTTTTACCGTCCATCGGTAATTCAGGCATACACATATAATGTTTTGCACCTTGCCCAACTTCGAGCCATTCTGGATAACCCGCAGCAATAACGGCAGCATCAATTTTATAAACTTGCTCGATAAAATCGCCTAAACGGTCGATAAATGATTTCAAATACATCAAACGTTCAAGATTTAACACACCAAGACCATCAAGATTAATGGCGTTCGCTACGCCACCCACCGCTAAGTTTTGGATATGTGGAGTCTTACCGCCTAACAAGGCAACAATACGGTTAGCATCGCGCTGACATTCCAGTGCTTGCAAATAGTGGGCAACGGCAATTAAGTTAACTTCCGGCGACAGTTTCATCGCTGGGTGTCCCCAATAACCATTGGCAAAAATACCTAACTGGCCACTTGCCACCAGCTTTTTAATCTTGTCTTGGACGCGAGTAAACTCTTCAGGGCTGTTCAATGGCCATGTAGAGACACCTTTTAAGATTTCTGCTGCTTTATTTGGATCCGCATTCAATGCTGAGGTGATATCAACCCAATCTAGCGCCGATAATTGATAAAAATGGACAATGTGGTCTTGAATAGTATGCGCTGCCAAAATCATATTACGGATGTACTGTGCATTTACTGGCACATCAATATTCAGTGCACTTTCAATCGTACGAACCGAAACGATGCCATGTACTGTGGTACAGACACCACAAATACGTTGCATGATCATCCATGCATCACGGGCATCTTTACCTTTTACGATTTCTTCCATACCGCGCCACATGGTTCCTGAAGCCCACGCTTTAGTGACTTTTCCATCTTCAATTTCGCAATCAATGCGCAAATGGCCTTCAATACGAGTGACCGGATCAATTGTTATACGTTGGCTCATGCTTTACCTCGGGCCTGAGAATGATTCAAATTAGATTTTTTCAATGCTGGAATAATCGGTAACAAGCGTATCAACAAGATGTAAGCACATACCTCGATAGCCACGAAACCAATTGAAATTAATAGCTCTTCCGCTGTTGGGAAATAATCGTAACCGCCGCCGGGATTGAACGCCACCAGAGAGTAACTCATCCGCCACGTCGCTGCGCCAATCAACATGCTTAGGCCACTGATGTATAACCATCTCGAATCATTACGTAATGATGGGATACGGAAAATAATCAACGGGAAAACCAACAAGGCGATTTCAATCCAAAACATCATCGAATAAAAATCAAATGCCATGATGTAATGTATCTTGCCGCGGTAGATAAGCTCGCCGAAACGACAGATTAAGAACAGGACTAAAAAGACTTGGAGAATTTTGGTTAACCGAATAAACAATGGTCTCTCATCCGCACTTTGCCCTTTCAACGCCGCCTGCAATAAAGAACCTTCAAAAATAAGAATCGAAAATCCCATAATAAAAGCGGTTAATAATGACAATAACGGTAGCATTTCATAGCTTTGCCAAATTGGATGTACCTTATAACCCGCAGCAATCATCAGTGAACCCATCGATGATTGGTGCATCATTGGCAGCAATGCGCCAAACGCAATGATAATAAACATCACCTTGTTTAAGCGTTTTAATGAGACTTTCCAGCCAAATCGTTCGCATATTGCAGGGGCAAATTCCAATGCCATAATGCCGATATAAATCGTCATACAGACCGCGGTTTCAAACAGCACCGAGTTGGTATTAAAGAAACCAGGAATATAAAAATACGGTAAGTTCCAATAACGACCTACGTCGATTGCAATGGATAACCCACCAAGGGAATAACCAAATAAACTTGCCAGCAATGCAGGACGCACTAACGGGTGGTATTCCCCTCGGTTGCACACATAAACCGCCCAAGCCAATGCCCAACCACCACAGGCAAACCCTGTACCGATCAGCAAGTCAAAAGCAATCCATATTCCCCAAGGATAACCGCCGTTTAAATCAGAAACAGAGCCCAATCCAAAAACAAGACGCTTAATAATGAAAAAAGCGCATAGTAGAATAAATGGACCAAAGACAATCACGGGCCAACTGACCAAACGCCCGCCAAGGGGCTGTTCTTTATGATGCGTCGTCATGATTGTCATCTCCTTTCTTACCGTCTTTCTTGGTATTGCGATATACCAAGAAACTCAAACCCGCGAGGGCTGCCAATGGCAAAACCATCCCTTTGTATAAGGTATGCTGAACATACTCAGAACGCGCGCCTGTCGATAATTGTTCGAGTTCAGGTAAGCCTAGATGTTGATATGGAACACCAGATAGAACCATCACTTGCGTGCCGCCTGCTTCAAGCTCACCATAAACATGCATTTCATATTTAGGGACTTTCATGACGTTAGGGTCATTGCTATGTAAGGTTTGTCTTGGGAAGCCGTACTCATCACCCACTTTGAATGTGAGGCGTTTTTTTGCTTCGGCTAATAATTCTTCGCGAGTACCAAAAATGACAGCCCCTGTCGGACAAACTTCAACACACCCCGGTAGGCCGCCTTTATCTAAACGTTCAACCCCTTTTTGGTTACACAATTCGCATTTATGTATCGCACCAAATTTGTCGTCATAAGCATATTTAGGAATATTGAATGGGCAACCCACCATGCAGTAACGGCAACCCGTACAGATGCTGGCGTCATAGTGAACGATGCCAGTTTTAGGGTCTTTTTTCAGCGCTGAAACAGGGCAAACAGACACACAGTTTGGGTCAACACAATGCATACATTGTTTTTTAATGTAGGCATAACCATCTTTTTCCTGATCTTTATTTACCCCTGTGCCACTGCTCCAAACCTGAATAATGTTATTGGTGTATGGCGTTAATTTGTCATTGTTAGACCACGTCTTTTCCCCTGCGGGATTAAGTTCAGTGCTGTTAATTTCTTGGCACTTAGTCACGCAGGCCTGACAGCCAACACACAAGGTGGAGTCATAAAGCATGCCAAGGGAATTCGGGATCGGCGGTCTATTTTCTGCCGCCGCTAAACTGGGCGAAGTGGTACTCGCCAGCAATGCTCCCCCTGCCGAGAGCTTAAGGAAGTTTCGTCTATTCACGGTTATTCTCCCCGTGAGTCTGAATCATTCTGGCATTTTTGCCGTCCTAATTCACGCACAGCCATCACGCTGACACCCGCAACAAGACCGACAACCCCACCAATCAAGCCAACCGCGGTTGATGAAATATCACCACCTTCACGATTATTTACGTCTGGTTTATCCGCTCGCGGGGTTGGGTTTTCAACATCCGCTAACTGATGAATCGCTTTATGGAAACCGACGTTTTCTTCGTTACAGCCGTAACATGGATGACCAATAGCAACCGGCCAAGCGCCTCCCACATCGCAAAACTGCAATGTTGAGCAGTTACCATAAGTTTCAGGGCCTTTACATCCTAAGTGGTATAAACACCAGCCTTCACGGTGACCATCATCACCAAACTCTTTGGCAAAACGACCCGCGTCAAAGTGTGGACGACGCTCGCAATGCTCATGGATCAAACGGCCATAGGCAAATAGCGGACGATTTTTACTGTCCAATTTTGGTGGGCGATTAAAGGTAATTAAGTGTGCGACAGTGGCTAAGAAATTATGTGGATTTGGCGGGCAGCCCGGAATATTAATGACTGTTTTACCGTTTAAGGCTTCACTTAAACCTACGGCTCCCGTTGGGTTAGCTCCCGCAGCTGCAACACCGCCCCATGCAGCACAAGAACCAATAGCAATAATCGCCGCCGCATTTTCCGCTGCCGCACGAATATGCTCAACAATGGGTTTGCCTGCCACCATGCAATAAATACCATTATCTTTCAGTGGAATAGAACCATCAACAACGAGAACATACTTACCTTTGTATTTCTCCATTGCATTGTGTTTATTCTCTTCTACCTGCTCACCAAATGCAGCAGATAATACTTCGTGGTATTCAAGGGAAATGGTATCAAGAATTAAATTTTCTAACGTTGGGTGAGTTGAACACAGCAAAGATTCTGTACATCCCGTACATTCTTGAGCACCAATCCAAATAACGGGAGGACGTCCTGGGTCACTTACGGCGTCAGCCATCTGGGCTGCGGCGTTGCTACTTAACCCCATTGTTGCTGCTAATGCGGTACATAATTTCATAAAATCACGGCGGTTAACGCCATGAGGAGAAATAATAGAGTTGTCTCCTGCCATTCCTTTTTTTCCTATTATATGTAGCTTATGCCCTTTATACCTCGATATGCACGGGAGCTAGCAACATGCATATCGAGTTACTTTGGGTATAGTGTTTATTTGACATTGCCTGATGTACGAATAATAGGTGTGATCCTATTCCTCCTTAATTTTAATCATTTGATCTTTATCAACAGGAAATAAGATAGCCGTATTTTTTTTATATATTTGATAATAAAATCGATTCAGCATCGATTGAATTAAAAAAACAACCCTATTAATAATCAAGAATTCACACTTCAATACCGGGTTATTCATCACAGAAATAAAAATATAAAATATATTTAAAATCAACAAATTAACTAAAAACAATAATCATCAATAAATTAATTAACCAAATTTAGTGTATTAAAAAAAAGACAATAATAATTTAAATTTAAATAAAAATAGCAAATGCGAATCAATATCAAAAAATAAAAATTCTTATTTGTTAATTAAATAATTTAATATCCATAAGTGATATTTATTTATACTGTTCATATTATCGCCGCTACGATATAAACATTGATATGTTCAACCTAGGTAAAAGATAGAGCTCGAACAAATAACCTTTTATCTTACTTATCTTTATACTTTATTTGATTTAATCACTCAGAAACATTTAATTAACCAAAATCAAAAAATTTTGCAACCAAGGTATATGAGCACCCATTTAAAAGAAAAATAGCAAGGAAGAAACTCACTAATGCCTGATAATAAAATAGGTAAAAAAGCCATCTTAACGTGGCTTATCACACTATATTTAGCTTTTAACGTACTACATTTAAATGATTAAACTCACAATAGGAATTTACATCAAACACTATACTTACTTATGAAGTATTTAACTATTTTTAATCAAACAAGAATTAAATCAATATGACTTTGCATTAACGCAGCCTTATCTATCTCAGCCAAGTGTTTATCCGTAATCATACAATCAATTTTTTTCAGTGGTAAAACTTGATTAAAACCTCGGCGATTAAATTTACTTGAATCTAAAACAGCAATTACTTTATTTGCAGCATCAGCCATAACACCGCTGATTGAATACCCTTCATTAAATGTAGTAATCCCATTAGTCATATCAATACCATCAGCACCAACAAACATGATATCTGCATTGATCCCTCTAAGAGACAATTCTGCAATTGTTCCATGCATTGAGTGAGTTTTATGCCGTACCGTTCCACCCACAACAACGAGTGTTATATCTTTATTTTCTGATATAACATAAGCAGCGGGAAGGTTATTAGTTATAACCGTAATGTTTGACATACTGGCAAACGCTTCAGCAATAAGCATAGTGGTACTCCCACTATCTAAAATAATAGTCATACCCTCTGTTACCATTTTAATAGCAGCATGGGCAATACGCTTTTTAGGATCACTAGCAATCTTATAACGTTCAGCTAACTCAATTTCTTGAACATCTTTATTAATAATATTGGTAACTTTCGCAGCACCACCATGAAAACGCGTGATAAGGCCTTTCTGTTCAAGCAAACGTAAATCGGTACGAATCGTTACTTCTGAAATACCAAAAATATCTGAAAGTTCGGTAACTAGCATACTCGCATTTTTGTTTATTAAATCAACGATTTCATTTCTTCTTTCAAATGTATTCATTTTAACTGACCTATATTTAGTTAAGTACATTTTAATCGAAAGGATATGAAAGACAAACGATTTTCTCATAACAAACAAAAAAGATAGATATTTGTATTAATATCATACAAATACCTATCTAAATTGAGTACAAGTGAAAGTCATACCTACTATATTTAATTAGTTTAACTATAAATAAACTTAAAAGTTAAATTAGTATGAATATATAATATCAGTTATTAATATTTATGAGCCTATTCAATTCAATGTGATAATATTCATATAATGGAATATAAATATCATGTATCTTATTATTAGGTTTAAAATACTCACCTTCAGCTTTACGTAAGAATGGAGGGAGGATATCATTCAGTTTAATATTTTTTTCTGGTTTCCTAATATTTTCATGACACCAATGGCTTTGTAATGAAGCCCCTAAAGCTGCAGCCTCAGTGATTTTTGGTCGGATAACGTCAATACCAGTTATATCCGCAATCATCTGACACCAAATAATACTTTTTGCACCACCCCCAATAACTCTAATTTGATTAAATTCGAGTCCTTGCTGTTTAAATTCATCAATACCTTTACATATTTTATAAGTTACGCCTTCGACTACACACCTTAACATATTTGATTTAGTAAAATTATCTATCGTAATACCCTGTAAGCTCCCTTTCATATTAGGCTCGTTAGGAAAACGAGACCCATTAAACCATGGGAAGCAAATTAAGCCATTAGCCCCAGGAGAACTATTACTGAGAAATCTTTCAAAATCCAAAAGTGGTATATTTAAAATATCTCGAAAAGCATTAACCGCATTCGTCATATTCATAGTGCTTATCAATGGTAGCCAGCTATTTGATGATGAACAAAAACTATTAATGTTTGTATTTTGGTTATTATTTATTTGCTGATTAGAACAGGTAAATAGTGTGCCAGATGTCCCTAGGCTTAAGGTTAAAATACCAGGGCAAACATTCCCTGTCCCAATTGCAGCCATCATATTATCACCACCACCACTAGATACTGGCACCCCTACCGGCAATCCTAATAACTTTGCCACATGAGGTAAAAGAAAACCTGATGGTTCTTCAGCTGTTATTATTGGAGGTAGCTTTGCATATAATCTTGGTGAGATTTCATCTATTATTTTTTTTGACCAACAGCGATTATAAGTATCGAAATAACCAGTACCTGAAGCATCACCACTTTCCGCAGAATACTTTCCCGTTAACCAAAAATTAATATACTCATGAGGCAGAAAAATCTTTTCAATTTTAGAAAAAATCTCTGGCTTGTGGTTTTTCATCCAAATTAATTTAGCAATAGTAAATGCAACAGGGATATGAATACCTATAATTTCATTGATATTTTGTGTGTGTTTTTGGTTAAATGAAAAAATAAATTTTTGTAAATCATGGTTAGCTTCGGTATCACACCATAATTTAGCTGGATACAGAATATCATTATGTTCATCGAGTATAACCAATCCATGCTGCTGCCCTGAAATACCGATACCTGCAACTAGGTCTGGTGAAACTAGATGATTATCTAAAACTTGTTTTACTGTAATTTTAATGGCTTGCAACCAAGAAGCTGGATCTTGCTCTTTACGTCCATTTGGCGAACTAATAAGACCATATGAATGATAAGCCGTAGAAGTAATGCAATTTTTATGTGTATCCCATAGAATAGCTTTAGTTCCTTGAGTCCCACAGTCAATACCTAAATACAACATAATGTACTCCTACCTATAGGTATAATACTGTGAGCATACATCTGCCCACAGCACTTATCATTATTTAGCTATCTGTCCGTCGATATCCCAAAGTTCTTCCCATGAACTCGCGCCTTCCCAAAGAAAAACATGCCCTTTGATTAGCCTATTATTACAATCAATAGTAGCAAGTTTAGACATTTCATCCTCAGTTAATGGATTATTAATGATGCTATTAAGATTGCTATAAATTTGCTCTTTATTAGTAGAAAAAGGTATTGGAATTTGACCTCTTTGTACCGCCCATTTAATGCAAACGATTGCAGGATGAACATTTAAGCGTTGAGCAATTTGAACAATAGTAGGATCTTCTATATCACAAGTATCGCCCTTTGACTTATCTCTATCTGGACGCATTGGAGAGCCTATAGGACAAAAACCAATAGGTTGAATATTTTTTTCAACAAGATAATCATATAACGCCTGTTGCTGAAAATGAGGATGGCATTCCATTTCATTTGCAACAGGTCTAACGCTCGCATCACGCAATAATAGCTCTAATTTTGGGATTGTCATGTTAGAAGTTCCAAGGCTTTTAACTAACCCCTCTTTAACAAGTAGCTCCATTTGCTCCCATGTATGCATAAATTTTTCATGAGAATAAGGTCTCGCATTTGGGCTTCGAGAATCTACATTACAGCCCGGTGCATGATAATTAGAAAAAGGCCAATGAACAAAATAAAGATCGAGGTAATCAAGTTGTAGATCTTTTAACGTTTGTTTACATGATGCAATAACATTATCGTGCTGATCATTCCAAACCTTAGAATCAATAAATAATTCATCTCGATGGATGCCTCCCTTCATAATATCGGTAAAAACATCACCAATAAGATGTTCATTTCCATATACCGATGCACAATCAAAGAAACGAAATCCAGCATCGGCTGCATATTTTACTGCTTGGGAAACTTCATCAGCTGTATATCTATCTGAACCAAAAGTTCCCATACCAATCACTGGAATTTTCTCTCCATTAGCAAGAACTTTATATGGAATAAGATCCTGAGGAACCATCCTGATAATACTATTTTTTATATTCATATCTGATGTCCTAATAAATTAATATACTCTTGATTAATAGAGCACAGCTTGGGATTCAGGTGAATCAATGTTATATTTATCAATATAAACGACACCAGTATCGATATATTTATCTACGTTTACTTTATTAAGTATTTCATCAACGGTTTTAACACCTTGCAAACCCATTTGATATGAAGATTGGACTACAATTCCATTTAAGGTTCCATTACGTACAAACTCTTGTAATGCATCATTGCCATCAAATCCGACAGCAACCACTTTACCATCATAGCCCATCTGTTTAATCGCTCTTGCCATACCTACTGCAGTTGGCTCATTAGCGCCAAATAAAGCAGTAATGTCTTTATTCGACGACAATACATCTATGGTCTGATTTAATGCTGTTGCCATATCAGCCTGAGAATAAAATGGTCCTATAATTTTTAATTGGGATTCTTTTTTTATAGTATCGGTAAATCCACCAACTCTTTCAATTGCAGAACCCGCACCTGGCGTAAATGACATAATACTAACTTTTCCAACTTTTCCATTAGCTTTAATTAATTCTTGTGCAGCAATCACGCCAGCTTTACGATTATCAGTAGATAAAAATGACTGATAATATTTATCAGCTTTAGGATTTAAAGAAGAATCAATTAATACGACTGCTATTCCATTTTCCCACGCTTTTTTTACTACTGGAATTAGAGCGTCAGGGTCTGAAGGGGCAAGAACAATACCAGCTACACCTCGATTAATCGCATTATCAACCATATTAACTTGTTCAGCAACTTGAGTTTCAGCTTCAGGTCCTTGGAATGTTACTTTATATTTTCCATTTAACTCATTACTTGCAGCCATAGAGCCTTTATTAACATTTTGCCAAAAATTAGAATTTGCTGTTTTAGCAATTACAGCTATTTCATTAGACTTTGAATAAGCCACATTTGAATTCACGGTAAATATCATTGAAAGACTTAATGCTGTGCATGCTATTATTTTTTTCATTTTACCTTCCTAGTTTTGTAGGGTTTTAATTGAGATAAAAGTAATACAATTTCTATTTTTAATAATTTATTTCTTTACATTTTTACTTGGTCTTTGTCGAAATTGGTCATACGCAACAGCTAAAAGAATTACTGCACCTATAATAATTTGTTGAACAAAGAAAGAAACTCCATTCATATTAAGACCATTTCGCAATACCCCAATAATAAATGCACCTATTAATGTTCCAGGTATTGTTCCAACGCCTCCCATTAATGAAGTACCACCAACAACTGCACTAGCGATAGCATCAAGCTCATACATCATCCCCCCATTAGGCTGTGCAGTAACGAGACGTGAAGCAATAATCACGCCACATATTCCAGCAAAAGTGCCACTAATAATATAAGCACATAGTTTAACTTTGTTTGTTTTTATACCCGATAAACGAGCCGCTTCTTCATTAGAACCTATCGCATATAAATAACGTCCAATACGCATTTTTGTTAATGCAAAAGTAAAAAGAATTGCAGCGATTATCATTAAAATAACAGGGTATGGTATTCCTGGAAATATAACTTCTGGAAATCCATTTTCACCTTCTCTAATTATTCGAAATAGGGCTCCATTTCCTAGATCACCAAATGAATCAGGCATGCCTGATACTGGAGCTGCATCGGTGATATAAAGAGCAATACCTCGGATAATCATCATAGTACCAAGTGTTGCGATAAAAGGAGGTAACCGTAACCCCGCAATTAAAATGCCATTTGCAAAACCACATAAACCCCCTGTTAAAACGCCAATCACCATTCCAATACTAACAGGAACACCAGCATTAACAGCAATTGCCGCAGCAACACCAGAAAGAGCAACAACTGAACCAATACTTAAATCAATGCCACCAGTTAAGATAACGCAGGTTACTCCCATTCCAATAAAAGCTATCGTTGATGTTTGTAAGCCAACAGTCATAATATTATTTATGGAAAAAAAATTGTCACTTGTAAATGAAAAAATGATTATCAGAATGACTAATCCCCCAAGAGCAGCAAGTTTTTGTAATAATTCTTTTTTGCTATTATTCATTTAATCGACCCCATGCTCTAATTTATACATATCTTTATACCCTGTGGCATATTGCATTATCTCTTCTTGATCCGTTTTTTTTGTCTCTAACACTGCAGTCATTTTACCTTCTTTCATAACAACAACTCGGTTAGTCATACCAAGAATTTCGGGTAATTCTGATGAAATCATGATAATTCCAATACCTTGGCTAGCGAGCTCATCAAGAAGTTCATAAATTGCATATTTTGCTCCAACATCAATTCCACGTGTTGGTTCATCAAAAATCATTATTTTGGCATCACGAAATAACCATTTAGCAATAACCACTTTTTGCTGGTTACCACCACTTAAGTTTTTGACTATTTGATCCATTCCCGGTGTTTTTATTTGTAATTTTTTAATGTATTGCTCGCATGAGTCTTTAACATTAATTGAAGAAATAACCCCCCACTGGTTACAAACTTTATCAATAGCTGCCATAATAATATTATTCTTAACTGACATATCGATAGCTAAACCATTAAGTTTTCTATCTTCTGAAAGATAAGCAATACCTGCATTAATGGCATCATTTGGGCTTGTTATCGTGATTTCTTTATCGAAAGCAATTATTTGCCCCCCATCAAGATTTTCTGCTCCAAAAATTGCACGGGCAAGCTCAGTTCGCTTAGCGCCTACAAGACCAGTAATTCCAAGAATTTCTCCTTTTAAAAGATCAAAATTAATATGTTCAAAGACTCCATGACGGGTCGCATTTTGTATGGATAATAAGATACAGTCTTGGACTGTAGATTTTCGTTCAGGAAAATGATTATCTAGTGATCGCCCAACCATTTTTGTGATAATACTTTCCATTGTAATATCTTTAACTTTATGATCAGAAATATAAGTACCATCGCGAAATATTGTGATGTGATCACAAATTTTTTGCAGCTCCTCCATGCGGTGAGAAATATAAACTATACAAACACCTCTTTCTTTTAGTCTATTTACAAGAATAAAAAGTTTATCTATTTCCTTACGAGTCAATGCAGATGTAGGTTCATCCATAATTAAAACTTTCACATCAAAAGATAATGCTTTCGCAATTTCTACCATTTGTTGTTGAGCTACAGATAATGTATTAACAATACTTTTTGGAGACACTCCAATATCAAACATTTCTAATAACTCTACCGATTTATTTTCCATGCAAGGATAATCGATTAAACCATTCTTTAATGGTTCTCTAGCCAAAAAAATATTTTCAGCAACGGATAAATGAGGAACTAAATTTAATTCCTGAAATATCATACTTACGCCGCTATTTTGTGCTTCTAAAACAGATTTAAAATTTATCTCTTGACCGTTATATGTAATTGTCCCTGCATCTGAGGTATATACACCAGTCAGTATTTTCATCAGTGTTGATTTCCCTGCTCCATTTTCACCCATTAGGGCATGAACTTCTCCTTTTCGTAATTCAAAATTAACATTTTTTAATGCATGAACACCTGTAAAAGATTTTGAAATATTCATCATCTTAACGATTGATGGTTGCTGCATAAAACACCTCATTGAGAATATCGAATATTCAATTACCTAAAGGTGTAACACCTTTTTTAAGAAGAATATTTCCATATTTACGAACTGAAGAAGTGACTACAATGGCACTGGCTTTTTTCGCTCGCTCATAAAAATCAAAGCGTTCTATAAATGTTATTTCCTGACCTATCGGTAAGACTCTACGATAATCATCAACTACATCTTGAGGAAAAGGGTCATTTTTATATGGAGCCATCATAACTACAGAATCATCTACATAACTATCCATCTCAAATAATGGGATAATAGCTTCGAGTAAATCCTCGATTTTATTACCATCAGCTCTTATTACAATTGTATTTATCGTATGAGCAGGAAAGTGGCTATCACTTAAGATAATTTCATCTCCATGTCCCATGCAATATAATTGATATAGTAAATCAGGAGATATTATTGGATTTATTTTTTTTAGCATATTATTACCTATATTTATAAAAATAAAATTAATTTAAAAAGCAATAACCTCAGTCCCATTTCAGAAGGATTTTCCCATTAGCTGGGTAACCATTTAGGCCAATGACCTTTTTTATATATTTATCTGAATTAACAACTTCTTCAATCAGAGGATTAATGACGATTTTTTTATTTCTAAATAAATTTATTGTTACTTCCCATTCATCCCCAGGAAATGGCTTTGAATAGTTCATCCAACTTCCAATAATTGTTAATTCTTTACGTAATATTTGTTCATATTCTTTATAACCTAATAATAAATCCTTATGTAATGTTCCAACTAAGGCAAGTTGTGCTCTAGGACCTGCAAGTTCTAAAGATAATTTAAATGTTTGAGGGACTCCTGCCGTTTCTAAAATTAGCTGATCAAATTTAATAATTTCTAAAAATTCAATTTCTTGGTTCTCTTTCTCTTTAGAACTATTTATAACATAATCAGCGCCAAGCTCTTTAGCTAATGCTAATTTTTCATCACTAATATCAATTGCGGTTACCGTCTTTGCGCCTAAAGCTTTAGCACTCTGCATTGCTAACATACCAATAGTGCCTACTCCTACAATAACGACATTTTTATCCTTACAACCGCCAGCCATTAGTATCGGATGAATCCCAACAGTGACGGGCTCAAAAAATGCACCTTCAATTTCAGTAATATCATCTGGTAATATAAAACAACTACTTTCCGGCATAACAACATACTCTGCATTACCACCTGGCTGGCGCGATCCGATAAAGGAATACCCTTTACCTAAAGAATAATAACCACGCTTGCTTTCTTCTGTTTCAAAATTAGGAATTAAAGGCACACAACATATCTTATCTCCTATATTAACCG
>NZ_LXEW01000020.1 GCF_001655055.1 Providencia heimbachae ATCC 35613
ATATTAACAGTCGAAACATCTTTACCAATATCTACAATATGCCCTGTAAATTCATGCCCTAATCGAATTGGGTAAGAATGAGCTCCATGATGAAAAATTCTAGGAATATCAGAACCACATAGACCAGAGTATGCTACCTTAACTAAAACATCATTATTACTACATTGAGGAATATCAACCTCTTTAATTTCTAATTTATTATTTTCGCTAACAATAATTTCTTTCATTTTTCTACTCACTGATTACAGCCAAATGAATAAAGAGCTAATACACTTTGTATATGAGCTATAATTAAATTTTTTGGTGTTAATATTATTTTTTTCGATAAAATATTTTTAAATTGTTCAGGAAATAACTGACTAACAATACCTAAAGGAATTTCAACTTGGCTAAGATTACTCAACATTTTTTCAACCGAATTATTAATTTCCGTATGAGGCCAATAATATCGTAAACGGTCAGACAAGCTATAGTGTCTATCTATAGCAGCTTTTGAATAAATAGGGCTATAATAGTCTTTCCAATATTTAGGTTCATCGAGCATAACTCGGTCAATTACCGATATTAATTCGCTCCGTTTTTCTGCTGGAATAAGCTCATTTTCAATTAGTGACAAAGAAAACATTGCCTCACGTAAGGCAAACGTCAGTGCAGGGCCTACTTTTAGTATGGCAAAGTGATCACGCACCAGCTCTTTATAAGCCTCTTTAGTTTGATAATCAGTTGAATGAGCCTCAAAAACAACTTTTGTTTTTTCTATATATTTCGATAAATCCTTCGCTTTCTCTGAGTTGTAGTGAATTACTGAAGAATGATCGAATTCAACGCCTGGTTGAACTACAATTGCAATAATTCTCTCAATCGCTTCATGTAATCCAATATTTTTAAAATGGGTATAATGGCTATTGATTGTTTCTTGCGCCGCTTGAGGTGTTGTAATATGTAGAGAAGTAATTGATTCTTTTTCCCCGCCAGGAACCGGAACTTCGGTACCTACGACATAACATAATTGTTTTTTTTGCTCCTCTGTTACGGTATTTTCAGCCACTTTACATAGTCTAGCTGCACGTTCAGCCACAATTTGGGGATCAAGGGGGATAGGATCGTCTACACAAGACATTGACGTATCTAGGTGAATTTTAGAAAATCCGGCTGATACATATTGCTCAATCAAAACCTCTGATTTTTGCATGGCTTCTTCAGCACACTCATTTTTCCAACAGTTTGGCCCTAAATGATCACCACCTAAAATTAATCTCTCTATTGGAAAATTAACATTCTTAGCAATTTCATATACAAAATTTTTGAAGAGCTCTGGCGTCATTCCCGTATAACCACCAAATTGATTAACTTGATTGGATGTAGCTTCGATCAAAACCTTTCGGTTGCTATTAATCTCAAACAGAAATGTAGCCTCAATGACAAGTGGATGAGCAGAACAAACTGAGTATATACCTAATTCTTCACCTAATTTATGTCTTTGTATAATATCCTTCATATCCATTCCTATATATTACGATTTTCACTTTTTTTATTGTAACTTACAAAACTTATCTTTCATCTGAAAAATAACATGATTGTGAGTCAAATCACGAAAGAGATAAAAAGAAAACGAAACAATACGAAGGATGAAATCAGCTGCCATCCAAAAAAAACAAATAATAACCCATTTATTTCAATTGATTATAATAAAAACAAACTTGTCACAGATAAAAAAAACAAATCAAAACGTTATAATTAGATTAAAAATCAATCTAAAAAAAAGAATTAATCATCTATTATATGCTATAACTTTAAATCAACAGGAACAATCGAAATGAAACAAAACAAAGAATACGCAAATAATCGAAGTCAAACGAAAGCTTTGTTTTTTTTATTTAAAAGAAGGCAGAGTTAAGTGTTTAATCACAAAACATATTATTTATTTTTTATTACGAATCTATTACAACGAAAAGAATAAGGCTATATATGATTAAATTAACTAATAAAAAAGTGCAAGCGCTGAAAAAACTATCAAGTAAATCGGGTATTATTGCTGCTTTAGCAATCGACCAGCGTGGTGCTTTAAAAAAAATGTTTAATAGCTATCAAGAATCACATAATGAAAACGAAAATATTACTAATTTTAAATCTTTAGTTTCTACTGAATTAACGCCCTATGCATCCTCAATTTTGCTAGATCCTGAATATGGCCTCCCCGCAGCAAGAGTAAGAGATAAAAATGCTGGATTATTACTTGCTTACGAAAAAACAGGATATGATTCGGCTAAGAAAGGCCGTCTTCCTGACCTACTCGATAATTGGTCCGTAAAACGATTGAAAAATAGCGGCGCAGATGCCATAAAATTTTTACTTTATTACGATATTGATGAAGAACAATCCATTAACGACCATAAACATGCCTTCATAGAACGATTAGGAGCAGAATGTGCAGCAGAAGATATTCCTTTCTTTCTTGAATTGGTTTCTTATGACGCTACAAATATCGATAGTAGCAGTAGAGAGTATGCCAAATTAAAACCATATAAAGTTAATGAGATGATGAAAGAATTTTCAAAAGAAAATTATAGTATTGATATTTTAAAAGTTGAAATTCCTGTAAATATGTTATTTGTTGAAGGATATTCTGATGACAATGACTATGTTTATACCCAGAAACAAGCCGAAAGCCATTTCAAAGAACAATCGATGGTGACAAACTTACCTTTTATATTTTTAAGTGCGGGAGTCAGTTCAAATCTTTTTTTAGAAACACTACTTTTTGCTAAAAAATCAGGCTCAACTTTTAATGGTGTCTTATGTGGTCGCGCCACTTGGGCTAATAGCGTTGAATATTTCGCTACTGATAGCGAAAACGCAGCTCGCTTGTGGCTGCAGACTGAAGGTAAAAAAAATATTTGCCAATTAAATAAAATATTGGAAAAAACAGCATCATCATGGTTTGACAAATTACTCGACTGAAAGAGTAAATTTAACAAACCTTATATTTATAAAAATCAGACTATATTAATCAATTGATAAGGATAGCTGGTTTTAATTATTAGTATGATGAATTTATGTATAATCAATAAATTCATCATACTAATAAAAAACACATGAACACAAATGAACGTTGGAAAATATCCCTGCCGCTTAAAGAATGACGGGAATACCCTAAATAATTCAAGTTATAGGTAGGCGGCCAGTAAGGATAGCTCGGGGAGCATACACCAGTATGTCACCTGAATAATCGAATGTAATCAACCCTTTATAACTTAAAGAATGACAGGAATACCCTAAATAATTGAGTTGTAGTTAGGCGGCCAGAGTAAGGATAGCTCGGGGAGCATACACCAGTATGTGACCTGAATAATCGAATGTAATCAACCCTTTATAACTTAAAGAATGACAGGAATACCCTAAATAATTGAGTTGTAGGTAGGCGGCCAGTGAGGATAGCTCGGGGAGCATACACTAGTATGTGACCCGAGGAGCCGAATGCAGCCAACACCCCTACAACTTGAATTATGACGGGAATCCCCTAAATAATTCACGTTGTAGTTAGGCGGCCAGAGTAAGGATAGCTCGGGGAGCATACACCAGTATGTGATCCGAGGAGCCGAATGCAGCCAACACCCCTACAACTTGAAGTATGACGGGTATGACCGGTATCGGGTAAAAGCAATTGCCGCCTGCCCTAATGCCACTCCCCCATCCCCCATCGGAAACTGCCTTGCAGACAACACCTCGAACTCATTCAACTTTTCAATTAACAAACTTCTCAACAACTGATTATGCATTACACCGCCAGATAAGATGATTTTTTTCACTTTATATTGATGTGCGGCTCGTCTGGCAAGATCGGCAAAACCTTGTGCTAGCGCCATATGAAAAGCCTGTGCACGCTGCGCTTTTGGTGCTTGATAATTTAACCACTGCTGCCAAAAAGTAGCTAAATCAAGGTAGTTACCAATAATTGGCAAACTGACGGGATGCTCAGATAGAGGACAACTTGATGCTAGCGCTTCTAGCTGACATGCGGCTTCGCCTTCCCAACTAATGTTTTCAGTACAGATCGCCAATGCCGCCGCGACTGCATCGAATAACCTGCCGGTTGATGATGCCGTAGGTGAATTAATGCCTCGTTCAATCGCTTTTTGTATGACAGGGTAAGGATATGGCGTTAACACCGAGGCAATACTTTGGTTTTGCCAATTCGGTACAAACTGCTGTAAATGTGCCAACAAATTGCGCCAAGGCTGACGAGAAGCTAGTTCTCCTCCCGGCATGGCAACAGGAGGCAGCCCACCCATATATTGACTAGAGGCATAATCCACCAGCAAGCATTCACCACCCCATAGGCGATTATCGTCCCCATAACCTAAACCATCTAATGCCAGCCCAATCACTTTTTCACCATGAATGGGAATACCCTGTTCAACCATTACAGCCGCAATGTGAGCATGGTGGTGTTGAACTTGAATAAATGGGATTTGCAGTTGTTCTGATAATTGTTTGCCATATCGATGGCTCACATAATTAGGGTGCATATCACCAACAAGTGCCTCTGGCTTGAAGCGATAGATTGACTCGAACAACGCAATTGCATTTTGATATTGCTGAAAAATATCAATATCGTCCAGATCGCCAAGGTGCTGGCTCAGCACGGCACTTTTATCTCTCAACAAACAGAATGTATTTTTTAAATCGGCACCCAGAGCCAAAATTGAAGGTGATTTTTCAAATCCAGCAGGTAAATCAATCGCATCAGGGACATAACCTCGAGCACGACGCAGCATTTCAGCTTGCCCGTCGTGATAACGCACTAACGAGTCATCTGCTCGCTGAATAATATCGCGATTATGCATCAGCCATACATCTGCAATATCAGCCAAATCAGATAACGCCTCTTCATTCGTTAAAACCGGCGGTTTACCTGACGCATTGCCTGATGTCATCACTAGCGGATGTTTCGCTGCCGCCATCAATAAATGCTGCAACGGGTTAGAAGGCAGCATAATACCAATTTCGCGTAATTTCGGTGCGATTTCGTCGCTTAATCGGTAGCGATTCCATAATTTCACTAAAACAATTGGCGATGCGGTACTTTTCAATAAAGCCCGTAACCCATCACTCACATTAATACCTTGTTCGGTTAACCATTCACATGATGGAACCATCACTGCCAGCGGTTTTGTTGGTCGATGTTTACGCTGCCGCAATTTTCTAACAGCTTCATCATTTGTCGCATCGCAAGCCAGATGAAAACCGCCAATCCCTTTAATTGCAACGATATTTCCTTGCAATAGTTGCTGCGTAGCTTGCATTAAAGCAGTTTGCTTGCTTGCTAAAATTTGTCCTACTTTATTGTACAATTGAATTTCAGGACCACATACAGGGCAGGCATTAGGTTGAGCATGAAAACGACGATCTACAGGCGATTCATATTCTTGCTGACATTCAGGGCATAAAGGGAAATCAGCCATGGCCGTATTCGGGCGGTCGTATGGCATTTGTCGAATAATGGTAAAACGCGGCCCGCAATGGGTGCAATTAGTGAACGGGTGATCAAATCGGCGGTTATCAGGGTCAAATAGCTCACGCTGGCAAGACTCACAAGTCGCCGCATCGGGGATCACCTGTGTATCCATTCGACCAGTACCACTATGACGAATTGAAAATTTATCAGGTAACTCATCCCACTCAAATGATTGTGGTTGTATGCTTTCGATATGCGCTAACGGTGGGCACTGTTGGTACAATAGTTGTGTAAAGTCAGCAATATCCGTGCCGGATAACAGCCTGACGAGCACGCCTTCGCCATCATTACAGACATCACCATAAAGGTGACACTGATGAGCAAGTTGCCAGACATAAGGCCGAAACCCCACCCCTTGCACCTTACCTTTAATCCGCAGTTGTATCCCGTTTTGCATTTTCACGCCCCTCGATGCGATGCCAAGGTCGCTATTTTCTCGCCAATTGATAAGTAAATCTTAATTTGAGATCAACAAAAATGGTTGTTGGGAAATATAGGTTAATAATAAATGATGAAAGCACAAGAAAATTTAGATCGAGC
>NZ_LXEW01000021.1 GCF_001655055.1 Providencia heimbachae ATCC 35613
TGCTCGGCGCACACACAAAAAAGCCACTTCTTTCAAAGTGGCTTAATGCGCTGATTTAACAGCTAAAATTTGGTGGCCCCTGCTGGACTTGAACCAGCGACCAATCGATTATGAGTCGACTGCTCTAACCAACTGAGCTAAGGGGCCAAAGTGGAGAGGATTATACGTGCAGTTTTATCGTAGGTCTAGTCTTTCGAAACTGTATGGCGAATTTGTGTGCAAACCAATCCTCACGCTTATAATTCAAGGTGATAGCATTACCAAGATTTATACCTGCAAAACAAATTAATCCCTTTTATTAAAAATCACTATTTTTTATTAAACTGCTCCAATCTCCATTTACACACATTAATCTCTAACTTATAGAAAACAAACCAACAAAACCGCTATATAACCCTAATCTTTTTTATTAAACATTCTTTATTCAATTGTTTGATATGGAACAATAATTTTATACTTTAGATCTCACAATATGGTTATAGATAATTCGCATAGGATGATAGAAAATGAAAAAAGTACGTGCAGTTCAATATGGTTGTGGAAAAATGGGTAAATTCTTGATCCGCTACCTGCAAGAACATGGAGCTGAAGTTGTGGCGGCTTTTGATATCAACGAAGCTGTTATTGGTAAAGATATTGGTGAAATAGCAGGAACAGCGCCAACAGGCGTCAAAGTTCAGCCATTGAACGAAGCCGATAAAACTCTCGCTGCGTTAAAACCGGATGTCGGTATTATTGCAACACTCAGTACCATGGCCGATTTAGAAGAAGCTTTTTCTTTATTTGCTCGCCACGGCGTTAACGCGATTTCAACCGGAGAAGAAGCGCTCTACCCTTGGAATTCATCACCTGAAATCACCCAGAAACTCGATGCATTAGCGAAAGAAAATAATTGCACCCTCGCCGGTAGCGGCTATCCCGACATGTTTTGGGGTGTTTTAATCGATACGCTAGCGGGCTCAATGCACAAACTAATTAAAATCAAGGGTTCTAGCTGCTATAACGTGGAAGACTACGGTATTGCGTTAGCAATAGGCCATGGTGCAGGTTTAAGCGTTGAGGAATTTGACACGCAAATTGGTAACTATAACGACCTGCCTTATGACGTTATTTCACAAAAAATCGAAAGTGGTGAATATGCTCCACCTTATATGTGGACACAAAATGGTTGGCTGTGCAGCCGACTAGGATTAACGATCACCAGCCAAACTCAACGCTGTGTACCCCAAATAGCGCAAACAGATGTCTATTCAGACACCTTAAAAATGACAGTCAAAAAAGGTGATGTTCTTGGTTTATCAGCAGTGGTGATCACCGAAACTGCCGAAGATGTTACCCTCGAAACCGAGTGTATTGGTAAGATTTTAACTGCCGATGAGTGTGATAAAAATAGTTGGCAGCTAATTGGTGAGCCGGACACCGCCATTGAAGTCAATAACCCTGCGACCGTTGAATTAACTTGTGCAAATCTAGTTAATCGTATTCCAGCACTGATCAATAGCCCTGCGGGATATACCACGACAGAAAAAATGCCAAATAACATCTATATGACCAAACCAATGCACGAATATCTATAAATGTATTTAGCCCACCTCAAACCGGTGGGCTTTCTTGATTCCATTTAAATAACGGCTATTAACGCGGTTTTATCATTTGCCATTCTAAATGGCGCTTCACTGCCAGCCATTCTGCATCAATAATGCTATAAATACAGGTATCTCGCAGCTCGCCCGTGCGAGTATAGGCATGCCTTCTCAAAATTCCGTCTAACTTTGCCCCTAAACGCTCTATCGCTTTACGACTTTGTTGATTCAAAAAATTAGCGCGAAACTCGACTGCAACACAATCAAGTTCTTCAAAAGCATATTTAAGTAATAAGTATTTTGCCTCTGTATTAATCGCCGTTTTTTGTGCTTCAATGCCATACCATGTGCCGCCTATTTCAACACGACGGATCCCCTTCTCAATCCGAAAGTAAGCGGTAAAACCAACTGGGTTTTCGGTTCTTTTATCAATCACCACAAAAGGTAACATCTCTTTATTGCGAAAACGTTCAAGGCGGCTATCGATATCCGCGGGGACATTTTCCGGTTCTGGTACAGAGGTGTACCATAATTTATGTAGCGCATCTCTTTCGATGATTTCAGAAAATACGGTGTCATATTGATGAGATAATAGTTCCAGTCGAACATACTCGCCTTCTAACGTTACAGCTTGGCAAATCTCTTTCATAATGAATTCCTGAATTGATAATTTAAATGACAGCCTATGTCGCTCTGGATATCTTTTTAACCGGATTTTATGACAATAAAATAAAATCCCGCGTCTTATTCCTATTAATTTACCTGTTTCTAATAAAACATATGATAAAAATCACAAATTTTTAACATTATTCTTAATTCATCGCATCATTAAGCTAGAGTTAACTCATCTGACCTGTTACTAAAATCCCTCTTGGGAGAATAATATGAGCAATTTTCCACATCTTTTTACCCCCCTTGATTTGGGGCACACGGTACTGAAAAACCGTATTCTTATGGGCTCAATGCATACCGGCCTCGAAGAGCACCCACAAGGCAGCGAGCGACTGGCTCACTTTTATCGCTTACGCGCTGAAAACGGTGTGAGTTTGATCATCACAGGTGGCATCGCACCCAACAAAGAAGGTGCGCTAACAGCAAATGGAGCGATGTTAAATGATGAAAAACAGTTACCATTTCATCAAGGAATAACCCAAGCCGTTCACCAAGCAGATGGAAAAATAGCCTTACAAATCTTACATGCAGGGCGATATAGCTTACACCCTCAACTCGTTGCCCCGAGTGAGATCCAAGCAGAAATTAATCCTTTTGTTCCCAAAGCATTATCCAGTGCGGAGATCCAACAAACCATTAATGACTTTGTGAACACCGCTAAACTAGCCAAACAAGCAGGCTATGATGGCGTTGAAATTATGGGTTCCGAAGGCTACTTAATTAACCAGTTTATTACCAAACGAACCAATCATAGAACCGACGAATGGGGCGGAAGCTATACCAATCGTATCCGTTTCCCATTGGAAATCGTAAAACAAATTCGTCAAACTATAGGCATTGATTTTATTATTGTTTATCGCCTTTCCATGTTGGATTTAGTGGAGGATGGCTCGACGTGGGAAGAAGTTGAATATCTCGCAAAAGAAATTGAAAAAGCTGGCGCCAGTATGATAAATACCGGAATTGGCTGGCACGAAGCCCGCATCCCAACCATTGCAACACAAGTTCCTCGCAGTGCATTTAGTTGGGTAACCGAAAAATTAATGGGCAAAGTTTCTATTCCGTTAATTACCACCAATCGTATTAATGACCCTTTTGTAGCTGAGCAAATCATTGCAAGTGGCCAGGCTGATATGGTCTCAATGGCTCGCCCTTTTTTAGCTGATGAGGCCTTTGTGCGTAAAGCTGAGGAAAATCGTGCGGATGAAATTAATACCTGCATCGGCTGTAATCAAGCCTGTCTCGACCAAATTTTTAATGGCAAGCTTGCTAGCTGCCTGGTTAATCCACAAGCTGTCCGAGAAATTGACTACCCAAATGAAAAAGCACCTCATAAAAAATCAGTGGCGATTGTTGGAGCCGGTCCGGCAGGCCTTTCCTGTGCGATTTATGCAGCAAAACGAGGTCACAAAGTCACCTTGTTTGAAAAATCCAATCAAATCGGAGGGCAATTCAATTTAGCCAAGCAAATCCCTGGCAAAGAAGAATTTCATGAAACCATCCGCTATTTTTGCCGCCAGCTACAACGACTAAACGTAGATGTACGCTTAGAACAACAAGCGGATGCCGCCAGTTTGCTCGGGTTTAATGAAGTGGTTATTGCAACCGGTGTTATCCCTCGTCCCATCAAAATTGATGGTATAGAGCACAATAAAGTGATGTCCTATATTGATGTACTCACTAAGCAGCGCCCTGTCGGAAAAAATGTGGCAATTATTGGTGCTGGGGGGATTGGGTTTGATATCGCCGAGTTACTGACTCAAAAAGGAGAAAGTAGCAGTTTAGATACGCCGTTGTTTAATAAAGAGTGGAATATCGATACTTCAATTAAGGTCGCTGGCGGCGTATTTCCACCCAAAAAAGAGCTGACTAAATCTGCTCGTCACCTTTATTTATTACAACGTAAAAATAGCAAAGTGGGTGCAGGGTTAGGAAAAACCACAGGTTGGGTTCATCGTTTATCATTAATGAAGCGCGGTGTTCAAATGCTAAATGCGGTTGAATACATGCGAGTTGATGATGATGGATTACACATTCGCCATCAAGAAAAAATGCAATGCCTACCCGTTGATAACGTTATTCTTTGTGCCGGACAGGAGTCTTATCGCCCGCTCAAAGATCAACTTGCGGCTCGAGGCATTAATGCGCATGTGATTGGCGGTGCAGATATCGCTGCGGAGCTTGATGCACGAAGAGCGATTGAGCAAGGAATGCAGGTTGCGTATCAACTTTAGATCAGGTGATAGCTGAATAAAATAAACCCCGCCAATGATTATGCGGGGCTTATTTTTTACAGGTTAGTCTCTATGAGATAACTGAGCTTCTGGATCAGCCAAACGCTCATCTTCGGCTAAACATACTGCTGCCGTAAATAAAACGTCTGTTGAAGAGTTAAGCGCTGTTTCAGCCGAATCTTGCAGCACACCAATCATTACACCAACCGCTACCACCTGCATCGCAATTTCATTTGAAATCCCGAACATATTACAAGCCAATGGAATAAGCAGTAATGAGCCACCTGCAACACCTGATGCACCACACGCACAGACCGCAGCGACGACACTGAGCAACAAGGCCGTTGGGATATCGACAGGAATACCAAGAGTATGTACCGCAGCTAGCGTCAATACGGTGATCGTCACTGCCGCCCCTGCCATATTAATGGTTGCACCTAGCGGAATGGAAACCGAATAAGTATCTTCATGTAGATTCATTCGACGACACATTCCCATATTCACCGGAATGTTTGCCGCCGAGCTACGTGTAAAGAATGCAGTAACACCACTTTCGCGTAAGCAAGCAAATACCAACGGATATGGGTTACGTTTCATTTTCCAGTAAACAATCAGTGGATTAACAATGAACGCCACAATCAGCATACAGCCAATCAAAACGGCGAGAACATGGAAATAACCTTTTAAGGTTTCAAACCCAGTGATGGCGATGGTAGAAGAAACTAAACCAAAGATACCCAATGGTGCAAGCCTGATCACAACACGGACTAATTGCGTAACGGCATTTGATAAATCGTGAATAACGCTTTTGGTGCTTTCATTGGCATGGCGCAATGCGATACCAAGCCCAACAGCCCATGCTAAGATACCGATGTAATTACCTTTGATTAATGCATCAACCGGATTAGCAAATACATTAATAAGTAAACCTTTCAGTACTTCAGCAATATTACTCGGTGGATTGAGTTGTGTATCACCTACCGCCAAAACTAAACTTGATGGGAAGATGAATGAGCCAATAACGGCAACAACAGCAGCAAAAAATGTACCTAAAATATACAAAACCAAAATTGGTTTAATATTGGTTTTTTGCCCTTGTCGATGATTAGCAATTGATGACATAACTAGCACCCAAACCAAAATCGGTGCTACCGCTTTTAATGCACTAACAAATAAATCGCCTAACAGACCCACGTTTTTTGCGGCTGATGGCCAAATCCAAGCAAGTAAAATACCCGCAACGAGTCCAACAAGAATTTGTTTGACTAAGCTGCCGTGAGTAATTACTCGCCATAACCCTGCTTTGTTTGTTTCCATAATAGACCTATATTATTTATCTTTATTAGGAATTAAATGTGTTTGCTGAGCCAGTATAAGGAATAATAATCGCCTGAAAAGGCTATTATTCAAAATATACACAAGGATTGAATATATTTAACAAATATTTTACACAACTGTGATCGCAATAGAGTTTTGTTTCTTATAGTAGAATAGCGACAAAGAAAATGGATTATATTTTTCAGTTAGTTAAAACAAAAAAGCCCCCTATTCTAACGAGGAGGCTTAAGAGTCGGAATGAATCGATTAAAGGTTAGCTTCGTTACGTTTATTAACAATGGTGTTGATAACGAGTGTTATAACTAAAATTGCAGCTATGGTGCCTAATGATATCGCCGTAGGAATATGATAAATATCCATCAACAACATCTTCACACCAATAAAGCTTAGGATAACGGCTAAACCATACTTCAACATCGTAAATTTCTCCGCAACGCCTGCAAGTAAGAAATACATTGCACGTAAACCTAAGATTGCAAATAAGTTAGATGTTAAAACAATAAATGGGTCGGTTGTAACAGCAAAAATCGCCGGTATGCTATCAACCGCAAAAATAACATCACTGATTTCGACCAATATTAAGACTAGAATCAATGGCGTAGCAAAAAGTAAGCCATTTCGCTTAATAAAGAATTTTTCGCCGTGCAATTCATCCGTCATACGCAGATGTGAGCGTACCCATTTAACTAATGGTTTATCATTAATTGGCGAATCATCTTCTTTCGAAAATGCCATTTTAAGACCAGTAAACAGTAAAAATAGTCCGAAAACGTATAAAATCCAGCTAAATTGGGTAACTAACCAGCTACCTGCAAAAATCATAATGGTACGTAATACAATCGCCCCTAATACCCCGTAAACTAAAACACGGCGCTGCAAATTCGCAGGGATCGCAAAATAACTAAATAGCATTAACCAAACAAATACGTTATCAACTGCAAGCGCTTTTTCGAGCAAGTAACCGGTCAGGAACGCCATTGTTTGACTATCCGCAAACTCACGACTCACCGTATCATTGAAATACCACCACAAACCACCGGCAAAAATCAACGACAAAGTGACCCAAACAATACTCCAGCTCGCCGCTTGCTTCATCGACATGGCTTGGCCTTTATGTTTCCCTTGCCAAAACAGATCAACAAGTAACATAACTAAAATAATAACCGCAAAACTACCCCATAAAATTGGGTTACCTACAGAGTTCATTTTCTTTCCTTCAAAAAACAAAAAACGGCTGATATCCAGAAGACATCAGCCGCTTAAAATGTTTTAACCTCAAGGAGTTATCTTTTGGGTTGTAAACAGTGAGCAAACCTCGCCTTCTGGCAAGGTCTCACTTACAACACAAATAACCCAATGGTTAGGAAATTGTGGTGCTCGGCTACCGGGCGCAATGTGTGCACCGTAATGACGATAAACCGACAAGAAGAAGTTACTCCCCTTTGCTTTGTGCGTAAGATAAAGTAAATAATCTTAAAATGCAATAATTAGCAAAGCGAGATTACCGTATTTTTTTGACTGCCAAAGTTCAATTAACCAAATTTTCATGATTTTTTCAGACTAACTATAGCTCTAAAGCGGCTTTTTCGGTACTTTACTGCGAGGGTAATGTAGTCGATAAATTGTAAAAATCACCCGAAACTTAAATGAAGACTAAAAATAAGCTTAAAATTAGCTGTTTTGTTATTTTCTGTTTTGTTAAAGTGAGCGAGCTTTACACTAACAGCCTGAGGAAATGCGACTTTCACTTAGGTATTCGCTTAATCCATTTCTCCCTGCCCAACAACAAGTTTGTTGCTGTTATTGCCGTTTAGGAAACATTAATGGAATTAGTTAAAGAACTATTTTTTGCCCTTTGGCACCAAGATTACGTCACACTATCTAACCCATCGTTAATATGGGCGATTTATTTCATGCTGTTCGCTATTCTCTTCTTAGAAAATGGGGTGCTTCCGGCGGCTTTCTTACCCGGTGATAGCTTGTTGATTTTAGTTGGTGTTTTAATTGCTAAAGGCACATTAAGCTACCCTTTAACCATCGTTATTTTAACCGCAGGGGCAAGCCTTGGTTGCTGGCTCGGTTATATACAGGGACGATGGCTTGGAAATACGAAATTAGTGAAAGGCTGGCTCTCACATTTACCCGAACATTATCACCAGCGCGCTTATAGCTTATTTCACCGCCATGGGCTCGCTGCATTATTAGTCGGCCGTTTTTTGGCTTTCGTCAGAACATTATTGCCAACAATTGCCGGTCTTGCTGGATTAAAAAATGGACGATTCCAAATATTCAACTGGCTCAGTGGATTATTATGGGTACTGATTTTAACCGCTATCGGTTATGGATTCGGTAAAAGCCCTATTTTCCTGCAATATGAACATCGTATTATGAATGTTCTAATGCTAGTGCCTGTTGGACTCTTGATTATTGGGCTTATCGGTAGCATTGCCGTTGTCGTTAAGAAAAAATTTTCTAGCAAGAAAACCGACTAATTTAATTTGCGGGAGTGCTGTATGACTCCCGTATTCTCAAATTTTTTCCCTTTTATCCTACTTTACCTATCTCACATCTAAAATTTATTTACCCTTATTTAACTATTTGATTAGTTAAAATATCTTCTACTAACTTTAATCTTTTTTACGTTTTTATGTAAATTGCAGGTATATACTTAAATAGCTCAGGAGATATTAATGCTTAGCACAACAAGTTATTTGAAATATGAAGAGTATAAATCCATTGCACTTAGTGTAAAAATCGCTATTGTTATAGTATAAACGATAAAGATTTTTTCTATTGATAGGAGGTTTTACTATGTCATCAAATCATTCATCAGAAGACTTACGCGCAGAACTAAGATCACTGGCTGATTCTCTCGAAGCTATGCTAAATGATACTGGAAACAAATCGAAAGAAGAAATTGAAAGCCTAAAATCTAAAGCGCAAGATGCACTCTGTTCATCCAGAGCAAAGCTGAGTCAAGCAAGCGAAAGGATCACAGAACAAACCAAAGAAATTGCTGGCCGTGCTGATAACTATGTACGTGAAAATCCATGGACAGGTATTGGTATTGGTGCTGCGGTTGGTGTTGTTCTTGGTGTTCTTCTTGCCAAACGCTAATAACGAATCGTTATGAAACAAACGGAACAACAACCACAACGTCAGGGCCCCGGAAAAGGGGTCCTTGACTCATTACAGCGAATTGCGGGTATCGGCGTCAAAATGGTCGAAACTCGCATTCAGCTTATTGCTGTCGAATTAGAAGAAGAGAAAATCAACCTCATTCATCTAATGCTACTTGTCGGCATAACACTTCTATTTACTGCATTTGGTTTGATGTGTTTAATTGGGCTTATTTTCTGGTCCGTTGATCCCGTGTATCGCTATCAAGCCTTAGCGATCACAACAGGTGCCCTCATTTTATTGGCAATTATTTTTGCCATTTGGACACTGAAGAAAGCGAAACAATCGACTCTATTAGGGGCAACTCGCGAGCAACTTAGCAATGACTCCAAGGCATTAACAGGAGTGGATGATGAGCAAAAGTAAGCATCAGCTATTGATCGCAAGAAAACAACGCTTAGTTAGCCAAATAGAACAACAACGCATTGACTTATCTGCTGCCTCACGCGATTGGTTACAAGCAACCTCAACATTCGATAAAGCTTGGCAGACGGTTGTTACCTTTAAACCCATCTTTATCGCAGCCACTGGGCTTATTTCTATTTATACCCTGAAAAGTCCAAAGCGTATTTTTTCATTAGGAAAAAAAGCACTGGCAACATGGAGTTTAGTTCGAACTCTCCAAAGTGCGGTTAAAAAATAAATTTCATTAATTAATTCAATTCGTTAAAAAGCCTAAAATATTTACTTTTTAGGCTTTTTTTATGCACTAAAAATATTGTTCAATTTTTTTGTTTATCATTGTTAATAAGCTTAGCTTTTTATTGAATGAGACAATCACTACTATAAGCCCATCAAATGATTTCTAGCCATTTTGTGCTAAAAATAGTTTTATAACGCGAGATATATCGCAATTAACTTATATTTAATGACCTTTTTCTCTGGAGAGTTTCGATGAAAAATTTAGAAAGTAGTGCGATATTATTAGCGCGTATTATGATGCCAATCCTATTTATCGTCGCGGGTTATGGAAAAGTTGGTGATGCTTACGCAGGCACTCAGCAATATATGCAAGCAATGGGTGTTCCTGGCTTTTTATTGCCACTGACTATTTTACTTGAGCTAGGTGGTGGGATTGCAATCCTTCTGGGCTTTTTAACTCGAACAGTTGCGTTATTTACTGCAGGCTTCACGGTATTAACCGCATTAATGTTCCACATGGATTTTAACGTTGCGCCTAACAGCCTAATGTTTATGAAAAACTTTACTATCGCAGGTGGTTTCTTACTGCTAGCGGTAACAGGCCCAGGCAAATTTAGCATCGATGCACTACTAAATAAAAAGTGGTAACCCTCGCTTCATAATCAGCCTCATTGGTATTACCTTTATTCTTGTCCAATTTTCACCTCCTTCGGGAGGTGTTTTTTTTGCATCAGATGATCTATGGAAATAATCTAGAAATATTTTTATTTCAAATATATACCGTAAATTTGAAATGACATACTAGAGCAACTTCTAAATAATTCGTGCTGTAGCAAGGTGGCAAGCGAAGTTATCCCTAAGAGCATACATAAGTATGTGACTAGGGTAACTTTGTGATGCCAACAAAGCGACAGTGCGAAGTATGACGAAGTTATGAACGAAACAACTTAGGGATTTCTCGCAAACACCACGACTTAGCCTCCCCCATACTATCTCGCCGCCACGCCATAATAATATTTGTCTCATGACTATACTCCGCACCCACGACTCTCAAGCGACCTTCTTTAATATCCTGCTCCACTACTGGGTACGGCATCGTCGCAACGCCAAGTCCTGCTAACAATGCTTTGTGCTTATCTTCTGAGCTCGAAACCGTCAGCCTTTGCTGTTTATCTAACAATTGTACTGTAATTACTGGCCGCTCACGCGCCGTATCGGCGATAGCAATCCCGCGGTATTTAACGCGGGTCGCATCAGAGAGAGGCTCAGGTTCTTGATGGATAGGATGTGACGGACTCGCGACATAAATATGATTGACGCTATATAGGGATTTAGAGTTAATTTCCGATGATGAGCGAAAGTGCATATCAGGTGCGATAACAATGTCTGCTTTCCCATTTTCAAGACGCTCCCATGCACCAGCAAGTACTTCGGTAATCAGTGATAATTGCGTTTCAGATTTTTGAGCTAATTTATCGACAAGAGGGAATAATGAGTTCACGGGCACTAAAGCTTCACAAACAATCGTTAAATGTGTTTCCCAGCCTTTTGCTAACGCTTCTGCATCTGAGGTCAGTTTATCTGCGGCTTCCAATAAAATGCGACCTCTATCCAATAGCATCCGGCCGACATTGGTAAATTTGGTTCTATGTCCTGAGCGGTCAAACAAAATAACATCGAGTTCTTCTTCTAATTTTTGCATGGTGTAGCTAAGTGCGGAAGGAACACGACCGAGTTCATCAGCCGCTGCTGCAAAGCTACCACGACGATCGATCGCATCCATCACCCTTAATGATTCAAGCGTTAATGCTCTCTCTTTGCTCATGATGTATCTCTTTCAGGAAATTTGAATAAGGAAAACAGATTAACTGGCTAACAATTCAACGTCCAGCTATTTATTATATCAGCATATGACTAATGTATTTATTTGTATGAGGGTTAACCATTATGATGACATTAAGACCCGTTAACCATTGCGGTAAAGCTGACTACGGTTGGCTACAAGCACGCTATGCTTTTTCGTTTGGACACTACTTTGATCCTGATTTTATGGGATTTAAAACATTAAGGGTGCTTAATCAAGAAGTTATATCACCACAAAGTGCATTCCAAGCCAGAACCTATCCACACGTTGATATATTGAATATCATTCTTCAAGGGCATGCAGAGTATCGAGATAGCTTAGGCAATGTCATTAGTGCAAACGAAGGGGAATGTATACGTTTATCACCACGCCCTGACTTAAGCTACGCTGAGCAAAATGTCTGCCCGCAAACGCCTTTAACTCGATTACAATTATGGCTAAATGCTTGCCCACAGCAAGAGTATAGCCCGTACCAAAAAATCACACTCTCACCGAAAGAAAATAAACTCATCGCATCACCTGATGGTGAAAACCATAGCATTCATTTGCGTCAACAGATTTGGATAAGTCAAATTTGTTTAGATTCGACAGAAAAATTCACTGCTAATTTGAAAGGTAAAAACGCTTATCTGCAATCAATTCATGGGGGCGCTAATATTCGTTTAAATTCGGGTAATCATCTCAATATGGGTTGTAATGATGGCATATTTATCCAAGAGGAAACACAATTTGCCATCACGACAGATAAAGTATTTCGAGGCTTACTAATTGACCTTGGAGAATAAAGATAAAAAATGAACCTCAATAGATTCACTATAAGCACGCTTTTATCTGAACAAAACGAATTAACTTCCATAAAATAGCTTAAATTTGCGGAACGCTTCGCAAATTTAAGCATTTCTATAGCCTATAAATTGACAAGCCTGTGATAAAGTCCAGCCACCAGACCGTCAAAAATATGATTATGTTTTGACCTCCAATACTTTTAGCTTTGATTTTAAAGGTGTTTTCGTGGCTCTATTCACTCAACAGCGACACAACCAAATTTTTGCCAGTATTCTCAATGAGGTTGTTCCTCAAGATGAACTCGCAAAGCGCTTTGCCGTTTCAACACGGACAATCCGATCAGATATCAATGAAATCAATGAATTGATTGAAGATTATAGTGCACATATCCTTTATGAGCGCGGTCATGGCTATCGTTTAAAAATTGAAGACGATGCACTTTTTGAGTCCTTCACTCAGCAAAGTGAAGCAGAAAATAGTATTCCGCGTACCAGCAAAGAGCGAATCGATGCATTATTGTTAAAACTTTTGATGTTATCACTCCCAGTAAAATTAGATGATATTGCAGAAGAATGGTTTATCAGTAGAGGTACGCTGCAGCAAGATATGGGATCAGTCAGGGAGCACCTGCAAAAATATCAAATTAGTTTAGAAAGCATTCCCCATCAAGGCATTCGATTAAACGGCAGCGAATGGGCAATTAGAGCCTGTATTACCGAAACGTTATGGCGTCGTTTTTCAGAACAAATCAATCACGACTTAGCCACTTTTTCTCCCGAGTGTTTAGATAATCTTGACCTTACTTATATTGATAAAGTACTGCATAACAGCATGAATCGCTTCGATATTCGACTCAGTAATGAAGGACATCTTTATCTTGTATTCAATTGTGCAGTCACTATTTTGCGCATTACCCGCGGCCATGAATTAACCTCAATGGTCAAAAATAATGATAATGAAGAAGTGCTCCTCAAAGCCTGTGGTGAAATATCTAAAGGGCTAATTTACTTTTTAGGCAGCGACCTTTCTACTGCTGAAATTAGTTACTTGCATGACCAAATTATTGCCCAACGCATTAGTAGCCAAGATCCCACCAGCCAAAAAAATGGCAGTCATAATGAGTTAGCTGAATATATTTTAAATTATATTAACTCTCTCTATAACTACGATTTACGCAGTGACGAAAAACTAAAAAAGGATCTTAATACCCATCTTGCGGCATTAATCACACGGCTTCAGTACCACATTTCCACACCTAACCCTTTGTTATCAGATATAAAGCAATATTACCCTTTTGCTTATGATGTTGCCCTCAGCGCATTGACAAGTGCCAGTAAACAATTACTTCCTCATCCGATTAGTGAAGATGAACTCGGTTATTTAGCTGTCCATATCGGTGTCAGTCTTGAAAGAAACTACGGCGCGGGATCTATCCGACAAACAGAAGTGCTTGTTGTTACCGATGCCGGTAATTCAACATTTCGAGTGGTTGAGTCTAAGATCATGCGTGAGTTTCCACAATTAAAGTTTAGCCGTGGCCTTACTTTGCAAGAGTATGAATCACTTAAAGAAGTTGATGAAGATTTTGTGATTACGACCGTGCGAATTTCTGAAAAAAATAAACCTGTTATAAAAATAGCGCCTTTCCCTACCCCCTATCAGCTCGAACAAGTGGGTCGCTTAGCGATGGTTGATCAAACTCGCCCTTATATTATTGAGCAATTTTTTGATGAGCGCTTTTTTATGGTGATCAACGAAAAGATTAGCCAAGAAACATTATTTCAAACGGTTTGCCAAAAATTACAACACGATGGATATGTCACTTCTGATTTTTATCCTTCACTGCAAGAACGTGAGTCGATTGTTTCCACTTTACTGGGTGAAGGTATCGCACTGCCTCATTCCTTAGGGTTACTGGCTAACAAAACGGTTGTTGTCACCGTTGTTGCACCAAAAGGCATCGAGTGGAATAAAGAAACAAAAGAAAACGCTTATGTCATTTTTCTACTCGCAATTAGTAAGGCTGATTATGAAGAAGCCATGGCGATATATGATTTATTTGTCACTTTTGTCAAAGAAAAAACCACTCGCCGCTTAATTACCGTTAAAAATTTCAATGAATTCCAAGTGATAGCTAAAGACAGCTTAGCCCGTATTCTCTGAGTTCTTGGCGACTTCCACTTATTTTGGAAAAAGCGGGAGTTGCCATTTTTACGTGATCCTAACCACAACTCCACCATTTAATTTCTAACACTTTTCGGCTCATTTAACCTTCAAATACCCCAAGTGGAAGTTATATCTCACAAATATCATTACCGATTATTTTTCCATTTCCACTTAGTAATAATCCTTCTTTTGTTATTTCCATCTTAGCCACAATATTATTAACTAACTGAATTTACACAATTAAACCTCAACGCATACCGCATATAAATTTATTAAAACTCTCTTTTAATGTTCATTTTTCCATTTATTTTCCGTTTAGGTCAAAAAACGAACACCACTTCTCTTTGGACTCTTCCATATTATTTCCACTTCTAAGTGGAAATTCACTGCCTGCACAAATAAGACAGAACGGATTAAGGTATTAGTCATCAAGGAACAGAGTAGTCAAACTTACATTATTACTTTGGATTTTAAATAGTTATGAGCGAATCAGTTGTCGTTTTTAAGATGTTAGAACACAACCTCGATATTGATGAGGTAACACAAAAACTGCTGGCAGTAATTACTGACTGGCTCAAGCAAGAGGACTGCTACACCACGGATGTACAGCAACAAATGTTGGTATCTCATCTACGCGCCATGGTTGCCAGAGCAAAAACAGGTGAAGCATTACCCGAAGTGGATATCAGCTTATTCGATGAAATATCTGAACATTCGATTACGTTGGCTCAACGGGTTGTAGACACCTTGCCCGGACTAGCACTTGAAGAAGCGTACTTACTCTCTGTTCACTTTGAAGTTGTTCGTTCTAATGACTAATTTTTGGAGAATAAAAATATGAAACAAATCGTTATTGTTATCGGAGATCGTTTAGGGAAAGGGCAAAAAGTGGCTGTCGGCGTTGAAACTGCGGGAGGGAAAGCAATTGTGGTTCCAGGTGTTGCTGCGGATATGAAACTGGGTGACGTCATGAATGCAGAACAAGCCGATCTCGGTATTTCTTTTTGTGGTAGCGGCGGTGCAGGTGCAATTACTGCTCAAACTAAATATGGCTATAAAGCACGTTATGGAATGCGCTCTATTGAAGAGGGAGAAACGGCGATTGCTGATGGTTGCAACGTACTCGGTTTCGGTTTTATGGACAAAGAAGAGTTAGGTGAGCGCTTAGTTAAAGCATTTAATAAAAAATACGGCAACGCTTAATGAAAAAATCTATCGAAACGGTTGTGCGGGTGACAGGGCAAGGCGACACAAAGCAAAAAGCGATTGCTGACGCCTTGAATTCAATACAAAAAACCGTACTCAAAGACAACTCCGACATCATCCTACGAATTGAACCAAAGGATGTTGAGGTGATTAGTGCTCATTCGCAGTCACGGACAGAAAAATTTCTTTTTATCTTTTTGCCACGTAAACGCGAACACTTCCGTGTTGTGCTCGACGTTTCGCTGGATGTTACCTTACTTTCTGTTAACGAAATACCATTTACAGAACAATAAAAGCAATCAGGTCTGGAGTTAATTCCATGAGTGAAACTGCATCTTTCTTTGAAATATTGGGTATGTCCCTGATTATTGGTGGCCTTTGCGGCTTTGGTTTAGGGGCTGGGGCAGCACGTATGTTTCATGCGCCAACCATACAGGGAATGGGGGCATTCCGTACATTAGGCGAGTTAAACGCCTGTGAAGGTGACCCTGCGTCACACTTCTCTTTTGGCTTAGGGTTCTTCTTTAACGCATGGGCATCTTCTGTTGCTGCGGGGGCATTCACGCAAGACGTTGACCACCGTATCATTCCTAACTGGGGTGCCGCAGCTCTACTGACAAAAAACCGTAACGTTGCAGAAACACTGCATAACCCGAAAAAAATGGCGATAGCCTGTGCCATTATTGGGGCTTTTGTCGTCGCATTCTTAAATACCACGGCGTCAGCCGTTCCTGCTGCGCTACAAACAACCGCAATCAACGTGCTAGTTCCGGCTGCCAACTTACTGGTTAACACAGTAATGCCAGTTATTTTCTGGTTAGCCGCAATGGATGCAGGCCGCCGTTCAGGTTTCTGGGCAACGCTTTTCGGTGGTTGTGCTCAGCTGATTATGGGTAATGCAATCCCAGGTTTAGTCCTTGGTATCTTAATTGGTAAAGGTGTTGATGATAATGGCTGGAACCGTATCACCCGCACAATGATGATCGCCGTTGTATTGCTGTTCGTTCTCAGTGGATTCTTCCGTGAGTTCGACCTGAAGATGATCACTTCTTTCAACCTCGATAAACCATTGTGGCTTGAATATGTCCACGGGCTACTGAGCGGAAAATAATCATGACAACTGAAATTAATAAACAAGATTTTTGGTACGCGGAGTGGTCTTTCCCTATCTTTGTCGGACTGTTATCTGCTGGGATCTTCGCGGGTACACACATGTATGTCGTCTACGGTTTCGGTGCATTTAACGAAGTGGCCTTTGTGGCGATGTTACGTGCTGGACTCGATACTGGGGTTTACGGCGCTGTCGCCGCTTTCGGTGCAAGCTTCTTATTTGCGCGAATTATTGAAGGATCACTGGTTGGTATTTTGGATATCGGTGGCGCACTGCAAACAGGTGTAGGGCTTGGAATTCCAGCACTGCTCCTTGCGGCAGGATGGGATATTTTAGTCACTAATTTTTGGCTTTCCTTACTAACGGGTCTATTTCTTGGCGTATTAATAGGCCTGATCGTTGTTTTTGCCCGTAAATTCACTATCGCTCAAGCAAATTCAACGTTTGGTGCGGATGTCATGATGGGTGCCGGTAATACATCAGGACGTTTCCTCGGTCCTTTGATTATTTTAGCCGCCATGGCTGCATCTATCCCAATTGGTATTGGCTCGCTAATTGGCGCATTGATTTTCTATGTGTGGCAAAAACCCGTTGCCGGTGGTGCAATTTTAGGGGCCATGTTGTTTGGGTATTTATTCCCACTGGTCGCTTAATTCGTATTCAAGTCCCCCGGATCTTACGTAAATGGATGTGATCTGGGGGCTAAGAGCAGCCAGCAATACTGCGGTTTGTATTATATGAGAACATATTTCAAATCATTCAGAACATACTCTAAATAGTCCAAAGTGCAGCTAGGTAGCAAACGACGATATCCCGATAAGCATAATAAGTATGTGATTCGGGTAGCTAAGAGCAGCCAACAACGCTGCGGTTTGAACTATGACGAGTATGATGCGTATGATAAATATAAAGAAGGTAACCATGTACTCCTTAATCATCAAACAAGGTAAACGTATCGATGGATCAATTATCGATATTCTTATCAAAGACGGAAAAATCGAAGCGGCAGGCTCTGAACTCGCCTGTAATCAACAAGCAGATAAAGTGATTGACCTTAAAGGGGAAACATACGTGAGTGCGGGATGGATTGACTCCCATGCACACTGTTTTGTTGAATCACCTATCTACTTCGATGACCCTGACCTAGCAGGTGCTGCGGGCGGAGTCACCTCTCTGGTTGATGCAGGTAGCGTTGGTGCCGATGATATCGACAAATTTTACCAATTGACGCTCAAATCCAAAACCAATGTCTTTTCTTTATTGAATATTTCACGCATTGGCATCATTGCACAAAATGAATTATCCGATATGAACAATATCGATGATACTTGCTTTCAACAAGCGATTGAACGCCATAACGGTTTCGTTGTTGGCTTGAAAGCGCGTATGAGTAAAAGTGTGGTGGGCGAAAATGGCATTGCCCCACTGATCAAAGCCAAAGAAATGCAGAAAAAGCACCGTCTACCATTAATGGTACACATTGGTAATAACCCACCTGATATTGATCAAGTTGCAGATTTACTGACACGTGGCGACATTATTACCCACTGTTTTAATGGTAAACCCAACAAAATTTTAGATGATGCGGGCTATCTTAAGCCATCAATTGCTCGGGCATTGGCGCGGGGTGTGATCTTAGATGTCGGTCATGGTGGTGAAAGTTTTAGCTTTAAAGTAGCCGAACAAGCCATGCGTATCGGTACTTATCCTGACATTATCAGCTCAGATATCTACCACAGAAACCGGGTTAATGGCCCTGTTTATAGCCTCGCATTTGTGATGACCAAATTTCTATGCATGGGCTTTAGTGCAGAACAAGTCTTACGCTGTGTCACAGAAAAAGCCGCAGATTTACTCGCTCTTCCAGCCAAAGGCTATTTAAGACCGGGTTTTGATGCCGATATCACCCTATTTAATCTTAAAGAAGAACCCACTGAACTGACGGATGCAGAAGGCGAACATCGCATCGGTACACACCGTTTCGTCCCAGTCGCCGCCATCGTTGGTGGAAAACATATTATTCATGCACAAGGCGAATGTGAACATGCAATCAATTTATGAGAAATACCAGCTTAAACACGTTATTAACGCTTCTGGTCGCATGACGATGCTCGGTGTTTCAACACCAACTCCTGAAGTGGTTGAGCGTGTGGCTTACGGCCTGAATCATTACTTTGAAATTAAAGATTTGGTGAATAAAACTGGTGAATTTATTGCCGAGTTACTCAAGGTTGAAGATGCGGTTGTGGTTTCTTGCGCATCAGCAGGAATTGCCCAAGCCGTGGCTGCGGTTATTGTGAAAGATGATGATGACTTACTGCTCAACCTGCACTCATCAAGTAAGTCTGTTCCCCGTGAGATTATTTTACCAAAGGGCCATAACGTTAACTTTGGCGCTCCCGTCGATACGATGGTGGCGTTAGGTGGTGGTAAAGTGATTGAAGCGGGTTTTGCTAACGAATGTAATGCCGCCCAATTAGCCGCCAAGATCACCCCACAAACTGCCGCTATTCTTTATATTAAATCTCACCATACCGTGCAAAAAAGCATGTTGACGGTCAGCGATGCTGCCAAAGTGGCCCGTGAACATCAGTTACCCTTAATTGTTGATGCCGCCGCAGAAGAAGATTTAACCGCTTACTACCAAGCGGGCGCTGATTTAGTGATTTACAGTGGCGCAAAAGCCATTGAAGGCCCCACCAGCGGCTTAGTGATCGGTAAAAAACCGTATGTTGAATGGGTTAAACGCCAAAGCCAAGGTATCGGTCGAGCGATGAAAGTGGGTAAAGAAGGCATTCTAGGCCTAACTCTCGCCATCGAACAGTACTTGACTGCAACCAAAGAAACGGGTGCTGAGATGGTCAATCGGATGAATAAATTTATCGCTGATTTAAATGCGATCCCAGCGATTTCCGCACAAATCGTATGGGATGCCGCCGGGCGAGATATTGCCAGAGCTGAAATTAGCTTTGATGAAAAACAGATTGGTAAAACCACTTATCAAATTATGTCTGAATTAAAGCAAGGGGATACCGCTATCTATTTTCGTGAATACAAAGCCAATGAAGGTAAGGTAGAAGCCGACATTCGTAGTGTTAGTAATGAACAGCTTGATGTTATATCTGAACGTATTCGTTTGTTAGTGAAAGGAATTTAACATGAAATTGTCACCGAATTTTTACCGTGACCGCGTTTGTTTGAATGTATTGGCAGGCAGCCACCAAAACGCCAAAGATATCTACGCAGCGGCTGAAAGCTTTGTCGTGGTCGGTGTTTTATCGAAAAATTACCCAGACCTTGAAAGCGCTATTGCAGATATGAAAATCTATGCACAAGAAACCGATAATGCATTATCGGTGGGACTAGGTGCTGGCGACCCGAATCAATCTATGATGGTGTCTTTGATTTCAAAGGAAGTGCAACCTCAACACGTCAACCAAGTTTTTACTGGCGCACCAATCAGCCGTGCATTATTAGGCCAAAATGAAACGTTTGTGAATGCATTAATTTCACCCAGCGGCACTATCGGCATGGTAAAAATATCAACGGGTCCATTAAGCTCACAATCACCTGATGGTATCGTCCCCATTGAAACCGCCATTATGATGCTTAAAGATATGGGGGCCGATTCAGTTAAATTCTTTAATATGCAAGGGTTAACCTATATTGAAGAATACAAAGCCATCGCCAAAGCCTGCGCTAAATTTGATTTCTCCCTCGAACCTACTGGTGGAATTGACTTAGATAATTTTGCTGAAATTTTGCAGATTGCTCTCGATGCTGGCGTGAAAAAAATTATTCCACACATCTATAGTTCGATTATTGATAAAGATTCGGGCAATACACGCCCTGATGATGTTCGTCAGTTATTGCAGATGGTAAAGCAAGCTGTTAATTGATGTTGTTGTAACCATAAAAAGTGTAGTCAGAAAATAAATATAAGCGAGAAGTCACAAAATCAGTCATTGTAACAAATGACAAAACAATAAATGCCCCACTCATCACCGTATCTAGTGGGGCATTTTCATTATGTCTTAATGACCTATCATTCTTGCATTCGGTATAATATCGAACCAATAATGATCAGGCACAGGGCTATCCCAAACCCCAGCATACACAGCAAATCCAATAGTGATAAATAAAATAGCAAGGGTCAGAATTAACATAACGATACCCGATAATGCTATTTGCCGTTTTTTAGTTGGAACTTGTAGTGAAAAACTCAACGTTGACGAGACTGGACAAGATTCAACACACGTCATACACCCGGTGCATTCGAGTGTTCTTACCTTAATTAATTTATCGACAGGAATACGCGATGGGCAATTTTTTGCACATTTTCCGCAATCAATACAACTTTCCACATTTCGACGAATTTTAACTGGTGAGAATAAAGAAAATAGCCCCAATAATGCGCCATAAGGGCAAAGATAGCGGCACCACGCGTTACGAACAAACAAACTTATAACGACAATAATCCCCACACTAACCAGTGTAATACCGCTAATATAGCGAAAGAAATCAAGCATTTTAACATCAATGATGATCCCATAAGGCGACATCATAAAGTATTGGATCATCTGTGCTGGCATCGAGAGCGCAATATAGAGGAAGAAACTTAATAATAAATATTTGATGCCTTTTAAGGGGATATCTAACCCTTTAGGTAAATTGATTTGGTTTTGATAACGAAAGATTTTTTGCCCTATCTTCCCTGTAAATTCCGATATAGTGCCTATTGGGCACATCCATGAACAAAAGGCTTTTTTCAAAAAAAGACTAATAATAATGAAAGAAACTAAAAGAAACATCGAAGCCGCATGGATTGCCGGAAAACTTCCTGTTTCTAATGCGTATTTTAAATTCATTAGCCCTGCAATAGGCAACCAACCTTCAATTCCCCCAGGGCGAGGAAGATATAACGTTTCCCCACCGGTTTCGTAGTAACGAACCCAGTAATAAAAGGTAATACCAATATAGACATTAATCGCCAATAAAATTATCTGTACTACTTTTCGCCAGCTTGAAGCATTCCGTCTATCATTCCAAGGAAGTTTACCGCCAACCGTGCCCGGGCGGCGCTTGTACCTTATCTGCGGCTTATTCATCATTTAGCCCATCGCTTTAACATGCATTTCAAATGCCATTATTGTATTTAAATATTCAGACGGCGTATTGATTTGCATCAGAGGGTTATGCTGTTGATGGGTTGGGTTGGAAATATGACAAAAAAATTTTTAGAAATAATTCGAGTTGTGGCAAGGCGACGAAACGAGGAAATCCCTAGGAGCATACACAAGTATGCGACTAGGGTTGACGAATGAAGTCAACACAGTCACAACTTGAAGTATGAAGAAAAAATTGGAGTTGGCCGGTAAGCCGGGTTCTGTCGTGGACAACCATTCCTCTAGGCCAGCACTTGCGCACTGGCTCCAGCAACCTACCCGAGTTCAATGCGGGCCGCACCATATGAACCCCTATTTGGTCTTGCTCCGGGTGGAGTTTACCCTGCCACGAACTGTTACCAGCCGCGCGGTGCGCTCTTACCGCACCCTTTCACCCTTACCTGATCCTGTAAACAGGCCATCGGCGGTTTGCTCTCTGTTGCACTTGTCGTAGGCTCGCGCCTCCCAGACGTTATCTGGCACCCTGCCCTATGGAGCCCGGACTTTCCTCCCCTCTACCCGTCTCCCGAAGGGACTACGATAAAGCAGCGGTTGTCTAGCCAACTCCGCGGCGAATTATAGGCACTTTATCTCGGCTTGTACATACTCAAACGCATCCAATTTGTGTCAAGCGGTCTTATTATTAATTTACAGCCCAAAAATTACTCATTGCTTTGCTGTTCTAACATCAATTTATAGAGTTGATTTTTCTTTAAGCCGTATATTTCAGCGGTAATGGCCGCCGCTTTTTTCGGTGGCAGCTCTTTTTGCAACAAATTCAACGTGCGAATAACCTCGGGCGAAATGGCAGAATCATCATCTTGTTGTTTATAGCCTTCAACAATCAACACCATTTCACCACGATGGCGATTAGAATCCTCTATCACCCAAGCTAATAATTCCCCTACAGGACGGCCTTCTATCGACTCCCATGTTTTCGTTATTTCACGTGCTAACACAACATGACGCTCAGGCCCCCACACTTCCACCATATCTGCTAAACTGTCTAACAAACGATGTGTTGATTCATAAAAGATTAGTGTGCGAGGTTCTTGTTCGAGTGCTTGTAAAACATCTTTACGGCCTTTTGTTTTTGCAGGCAAGAAGCCTTCATAACAAAAACGGTCTGAAGGTAAACCTGCTGCTGATAACGCAGTAATCGCAGCACAAGCACCGGGTAAAGGGACGACACGAATGCCAGCAGCACGGCACCGATTGACTAAATGATAGCCAGGATCATTAATTAAAGGTGTACCTGCATCGGAGACTAATGCGATACTATCGCCTTGTTGAAGCCTGCTAATTAATTGGTCTGCCTTTTGCTGTTCATTATGATCATGCAAAGCAAACATGCGTGCATTAATCGCAAAATTCTGTAAAAGAATACCCGAATGCCGTGTGTCTTCTGCAGCAATAAGGTCAACATGTTTAAGAACATCCAACGCGCGTTGCGTGATGTCGCCCATATTACCTATAGGGGTTGGCACGATATACAGCGTGGATGCCATAACCACTGCTTGATTAGGTTGATTCATTGTTTCATCCGAATAGCCGGTTTAAAATTAAGCAATTGAAAAACACACCATGGATACTGTATGCGTCCTTCAATTTTTTTGTATTTGAAAAAAGGGTTAATCTGCACAACAATGCTATTCACTTTTGCATTGTCAGGCTGCCAACTCGTATCGGATTATTTGACTCCGACCACGCCAAAAACGCCAGAACAAGCGACTTCTGAGGCAAAACGCTATCAATCTATCATTGATGCTGCTCAAGGTAAGCCGTCAATGGACGTTGTGCGTGCTTATATAAGCCAAGAGCCTTTACTGACAGACCAAACTGAGCGTCAAACTAATATCGATGGCCTATGGCAGATGTTAACACAAATGACGCCAGATAAGGTTCAAGGAATTGGCGCTGACGAGTATAATCTCATCGGCTGGGTTGACCTCCTCGATATCTATCAAAACAATCAAGACGACCCTGACGCACTGCGCACGGGTTACAACGATTGGAAAACGCGTTATCCAAATAACCCGGCGGCAACAATGCCACCAAACCCACTGTTGCAAGCAATGCTTCCTCGTGTCGGCGGAAATCCTAAAATTGCGCTATTCCTGCCAATGAGTGGTCAAGGAAAAGTCTTTGGTCAAGCAATCATGCAAGGTTTTATGGATGCTCAAAAAGGGTTACCTCAAACACCGACTTCACAAGTAACACAGGCTCCAGCACCAGCACAAAGTAGTGACAATGACGTCCTTGACCAAATTTATGCAGAAGTTGCCGCTACCGTTGGGGAACCTAAAACAAGTTCTGACTCCGATGTTGTTAACTCCACATTACGTATCGATAACGTACCGACAAATACACAAAGTGTGAAAGTGTTTGATACAACCGGCAAACAAATGCCACAGCTGTTGGAACAAGCCAAGCGTGAAGGATTTAACCTTGTTGTTGGCCCATTATTAAAGTCTGACGTGCAAACTATCGCCCAAACTGGGGCACCAATTAGCGTATTAGCCCTTAATGAACTTGATCAAAACCAATTACAGCCTCGCCCTAACCTCTGCTATTTTTCTTTATCACCAGAAGATGAAGCCAAAAATGCAGCGGCGCACATTAAAGCTGACGGCAAACAAATGCCATTAGTGTTAGTACCCGCCAACCCATTTGGCGAAAGAATTGCAAAAGCATTTGCCGAAGAGTGGCAAGCCAAAGGGGGATCAACAGTATTGACCCAATCTTTTGGCTCCGTCTCCTCATTAAAAGAGTCAATTAACCGTGGTGCGGGCATTCGTATGACGGGAACCCCGGTTAATGTCAGTGGGCAAGCAATGCCACAGCTAGAAGGTTCCAGCGGATCGATTGATGCTGTGTATATCGTTGCGACTCGCGACGAGCTTACGCTTGTAAAACCCATGATTGAAATGGCGATTAGCACACGCTCACGCCCTGCTCTTTATGCTAGCTCACGAAGCAACCAAGCTAGCTCAGGCGCTGATTATCGCTTCGAGATGGATGGCGTTAAATTCAGTGAGATCCCATTACTTGCTGGTGCGAACAATAACTTACGCAAACAAGCCCAACAAAAAATCAATAATGATTATTCACTTTTCCGTTTATATGCAATGGGAATTGATGCATGGTCTTTAGCCAATAATTACGACAAGCTACAGCAAAATCAACAATTCCGTATTCAAGGCGCTTCAGGCTCTTTGAGTATTACCGATAACTGCGTTGTTTACCGTGAATTACCTTGGTTGCAGTTTAAACAAGGACAAGTTCAGCTCGCGCAATAAATGTATTAATAACGCAAGCAATCAGGATGATTGCCTATTTTTCAGACAAGGACGTCATGCAAGCAATAAAAAAATCATTAAAATGGTTAACTGGCCGGTACTATGAAAATCAAGTGCTCGCTTTCCTAAAGCAACAGGGGTTAACCTTTGTCGAACGCAATGCCAGAAATCGCCGTGGTGAAATTGACCTTATCATGCGAGATAAAACGGGTTGGATATTTGTTGAAGTGCGTTTTCGCAAGAATTGTGATTACGGCGACGCACTTTTATCAGTAAACTGGCATAAACGCAAAAAACTGTTAGCCGCAGCAAAATATTGGCTAGCACAAAGACACGAAAGCTTCGAAACTAGCGCATGTCGTTTTGATATCTGTGCCATCACGGGTAACCAATTTGAATGGATACAAAACGCATTTAACGATAGTGACTATACATAGTTAACTTCACAGGAAATAAGTAAGTGCTGGATAGAATAAAAGTTTGTTTTACAGAAAGTATTCAAACTCAGATAGCAGCAGCTGAAGCGCTGCCTGATGCGATTTCTCGAGCTGCAATGATGATGGTGCAATCATTGCTCAACGGTAACAAAATTTTGTGCTGTGGTAACGGCGCATCAGCGGCAACAGCACAACGCTTTGCAACGAGTATGATACATCGATTTGAAACGGAACGCCCTAGCCTGCCAGCACTGGCACTCAATACGGATAATGCCGTACTGACTGCAATTTTTGGTAGTAAGCAACCATCAGAAATTTATGCGAAACAAGTCAGAGCATTAGGCCAACATGGTGATGTTTTGCTGGCAATTTCAACCCATGGTAATAATAGCGATATTATTAAAGCGGTTGAAGCTGCGGTAACGCGTGATATGACGATTGTTGCACTCACCGGATACGATGGTGGTGAGCTCGCTGGGTTACTTGGCCCACAAGATGTTGAAATTCGTATACCTTCACAACGTAGTGTGAGGATCCAAGAAGTTCATCTTCTTACTGTTAACTGTTTGTCAGATCTGATAGACAACACTCTTTTCCCCCATCAGGATGATTAAGGAGACAAAATGCGATTAATCCCGATTTTTGCCATATTATTCAGTACAGTACTTTTACAAGGTTGTATTGGTGCGGCAGTCGTTGGCTCTGCAGCTGTAGCAACTAAAAGTGCCTCAGATCCACGTAGTGTCGGTCAGCAAGTTGATGATGGAACGTTGGAAGCCCGTGTTAGCGGACAACTTAACAAAGACAAAGATATCACCAGCAAAGCGCGTATTATCGCCACCGCTTATAAAGGCAATGTTTTACTGACGGGACAAAGTCCTGATGCGGCCTGGGCTGAACGTGCTAAGCAAATAGCGTCTAATGTTGAAGGTACGAGTGCTGTTTACAATGAAGTTCGTAATGGCGAACCTGTCGATTTAGGTACTGCATCAAAAGATACTTGGTTAACAACTAAAGTTAAATCTAAGATCTTGGCTAGTGATAGCGTGAAGTCAGGTAGTGTCAAAGTGATCACCGAGAACGGTGAAGTATTCTTATTGGGTGTATTAACAAGACAAGAAGCTGACGCCGCGGCAAAAATTGCTAGCGAAACTGATGGTGTTCGTCGTGTGACGACCGCGTTTACTTATCTCAATTAATCATAAACAATAATATATTGGTATAAAAACAAAAGCCGTGTGTTAAAAATCATGGCTTTTGTTTTAATCTGGTCGGACATCGTTGATTTTCAGAAAATTCTTACCTCCTAGTAGGTGCATCTGATTCAGTATCCAAGCCTGCCTTTTCAATACATATGAAGAGGGTGATTTTACGCTATATCTATGTGGATTTGGTAAAACAGCGGCTAATAGCGCAGCTTCCTCCATCGAGAGCTTGCTAGCTGGCTTATTAAAGAATTTTTTAGATGCTTCTTCTACCCCAAAAACCCCGTCACCAAACTCTACTATATTAAGATAAACAGTCAGTATTCTTGTTTTAGACCACAGAACCTCCATTACTGGTGTCATTGCAGTCTCAAAACCTTTCCTTACCCAGCTTCGACCATCCCATAACCATAAGTTTTTTACCGTTTGTTGAGAGATAGTAGAAGCCCCTCTAACTGTCTTTTTTTTACTCTGATTATGTTTATATGCCCGCTCTATTGCATCCAGATCAAAACCCCAATGATGTGGGAAATTTTGATCTTCGGCAGCAATAACGGCTAAATAAAGGTATGGCGAAATGTGACGTTCGTCTACCCAATCAGAGTGAGATACATAAGAAAAATTAAAGTTTAGCCATGCAGATATTTGCCGCTCCATCATCACAGCAGAAAATGGTACTGGCACATATTTGAATACGATGACAGAGCCAAACCAAATGATTAATAATAAAACTGTGACTTTCTTTAACCAGTACCACAATCGGGAAACAAGAGTTATCATTCAATTAATCACGCCATTTCCAATACTTTCTCAACGAGTTTATTAATACCTATATTTGCCTCGCCAATTGATTGAGCCAGCATATAAGCAGGCGTTGTAACAACCTTGTTACTTTCATCAACAACAATGTTATCGACGGTACACTCAATATGCTTCCCACCCATTTTGACTATTTCAGCAATCGTTTCACTGTCATTACCAATCGTTAATTCAACTGAAGTATTTAACATTTTCGGAAGCATCACTGGTGCAATGCACATCAGCCCTAGCGGTTTTTTCTGCTGATGCATTTGCCTTACTAAACTTAATAGTTCTTTATTAATTTCACAATCGCTTCCTTTAACTGCAAAATCACATAAATTTTTTGCTGCGCCAAAACCACCCGGAATTATGAGTGCATCCAGCTTAGAGGCATCCGCAGAAGACAAAGGTGCTATTTCTCCACGTGAAATACGTGCAGACTCTTCCATTTGATTGCGTTTATCTGTTTTTAACTCACCATTAATATGATTAATAACAGTTGGTTGGAATTCATCAGGTGCAAAAAAATGAACTTTTGCATTATTATTGCTTAAAGCAAGCATTGTTAGCACAGATTCATGCACTTCACTTCCATCAAAAACACCACACCCACATAAAATAACCGCAATTGATTTCATATCTGACTCCATTTGTAGTAAATTATCTCTCGATCGCTTAAGCTAGCAAACATCAATCTTCATCACAGATTTTAATGATTCTTGTAACAGATTCGCTAAATTTTGGTATCTTGGTGTTGTTCTGTTAAGCGATGAACATGATTTAATGATTTGCCAAGAATGAAAACCATAGGCAGATCAACGATTTCCCTGGTGTTGGCGCAGTATTCGCGCACCCCAACTTCGGTTGGGGTTATTTTTTTGTACGGCCATCAACCCAGTTTCTTAAAGTTTCTATATCTTTTTTCCAATCCTGCTTTAATTCATCAACCCATTCTTGAACATTATCCCACCATGCTGGTAAATCAGGTGATTGGATTTGCTGAGCAATTTTCTGTAAGTTCTTTAAGCCAATAGAGCCCGCGGCACCTTTTATTTTATGACCTTCTTCGACAATTCCTTTCTGGTCTTTCGCGACCATGTTTGAATCGAGTATCGCTAAATAGCCGGGAAGCATTTTTTCAAATACATCTAACCCGTCGTATATCAATTTCGGCCCAACGAGCTCAAGGTATTGCTCCAGCATATCGATATCTAATATCGATTCATCAACATCAACAGAAGTTTCATCTTTTTCATGCCCTTCACCTTGATACATACTCTCCCCCCAAAACTGTTCAATAATTTGAGTTAGGGCAGGAACAGATAGCGGCTTGCTTAATACGCCATCCATCCCTGCGTCAAAGTACTCTTTTTTATCTTTTAACACGTTGGCAGTTAACGCAATCAGCGGCGGTAAATCGGCTTTATCATACTGTTGCTTAAGCTGGCGAGAAATATCTAACCCCGTCATGTCAGGCAATTGGATATCGAGCAAGACTAGGTCGTATTCTCCCGGTGAGAACATCGCTAAAGCATCCTTACCGTTCATCGCCACATCAACAGTGTTTCCTAAGTTCTCAAGCACAGAACACGCCACAACCACATTCAGCTCGATATCTTCCACCAATAGGATATGTAAAGCCGGCAACGGGTAGTCATCTTCACTCTCTTGTTGTTCGACAATTTCTTCCTCTACAACAGGCGCAGCAATTGAAAGCGTAAAGGTTGAACCTTTCCCAATTTGGCTTTCAACTTGAATATCTCCGCCCATATTTTGTGCTAGTCGACGCGATACAGAAAGTCCAATCCCCGTTCCAGTCGCCGGTTTTCCACCCGCAGAATCTGTTACTTGGTAGTACATGGCAAAAATTTTATCTAGCTCATCTTGCGGAATACCGATGCCACTATCTTCAACTCTAAAAAATAATTTATTTTCAGCTTCTTGCCAGATACTCAGTCTCACTTCCCCTTGTTGGGTAAATTTGACCGCATTACCAATTAAATTCCAGAGGATCTGGCGCAGACGCGTACCGTCGGTGAGCACTTTTTTCGGTAGGGCGGGTGCCACATCCATGACAAATTTGAGCCCTTTAGGTTGAACTAATAAGCCACTTAGATTTTCAAGATCATCGACAAATTCGGATAATGTAATCGGTTGATTATCGAGCTGGACTTTACGTCGCTCAATTTTATCCATTTCAATCACATCATTAAAAATATTGCCCAACGTGATCGCGCTTACATGGATTGTTTTGAGATAGCTTAATTGCTCTGCGGTTAATTCGGTATCTAATAAAATTCGACTCAGTCCCACAATCCCATTAAGCGGCGTACGCAGCTCGTGACTGATCGTTGAGATAAAGGTTGTCTTTTCCCTGCTCGCACTCTCTAAAGCTTCCTGATAGCGCTTACGCTCGGTTATATCGCGTCCGAAGCCCATGAGACCATGACGTTTTCCAACACGGTCATAAAAAGGAACCTTACGGAGTTCAAAACACGCTTTACGCCCATCGGGATATACAAGCCACTGCTCATAGGTTAATGACACATTATGTCGGAATACTTTTTCATCAGTTTCCATCACTTTAGACGCAATTTCTGCATCATAAATATCTAAAGGGGTTAAACCAACGAGGTGTTTTTCGCTTTTACCGGTCAACAATTCCATGGCTCGGTTACAGCCTGAAAATTCATTATTTTCATTGCGGTAATAGACTAAATCAGGGGATGCATCAAGGAATGAACGTAGCAATACCGATTGCTGTTCAAGTTCAATCTTAGTTTGTTCTCGATACTGCATTTCTTGTTTAAGTTGTTCTAATAATTCTAAATGCGCTCGTTCTGCTTTTTCTCGCTCGACAATCTCTAAGTTGAGCTGTTCAATATTGCCTTGCAGTTGAGTATTGAGATCAGCATCACGTTTTCTCATGACTTCAAGCTTATCAACCATTCGAGATAAGCGCTGACGGGACTCTTCAAGTTGTTCAACGACAATAGATAAAAAATAAACGGCTAAAGGGGTGATAATTAACCCGAAAAAAATGGAGCCAACCATGTCTAAGCTATCAACTTGCCCTCGTAACACGATGGTCACTGCCATTTGCATTATCATGGCAAGCACAACTAATGCAGATGCGAGTAATAAAGAAAATCGCACCAATCCTAGCTTCATCATTAGGTCAACATAGTATTGTGCAAGACCGCGAAGTACTTTCATAACCACCCCTTAGTAAAATTCTCTTTGAATCATATATCAAACAGGCCAATTTCGGATGCTTATTCATGTAAAATGTCGATCCCGCTCATTCAATAGCCATTTATTATGATTAGTGTTAAATAACAGACTGTACAGATTAAAATCAGAATAAGTACAGCGAGGACAAGCATGCATAACAACACATTTAATCCACTACGCGTTGAACCACCTAAAAAAGCCTTAAATATTCGAAAAATAGAATTTGTCGAAATTTATGAACCACTCAATGCGATTGAAGTGCAATCACAAGCGAAACGCTGCCTTTCATGTGGTAGTCCTTATTGTGAATGGAAATGTCCTGTCCATAACCCGATCCCTATTTGGCTAAAATTAGCCGCGGAAGGGCGTATTATTGAAGCCGCAGAGTTATCCCATCAGACAAATAGTTTACCCGAGGTATGTGGTCGGGTTTGCCCACAAGATAAGTTATGCGAAGCAGCCTGTGTATTACATGATGATTTTGGTGCGGTCACTATTGGCTATGTCGAACGCTATATTAATGATGCCGCATTAGAACTTGGCTGGCGTCCTGATCTTTCTCATGTTAAGTACACGACTAAACGCGTTGCAATCATCGGTGCGGGACCCGCCGGACTTGCTTGTGCTGACGTACTTGCCAGAAATGGCATCCACGCCACCGTTTTTGATCGTCACCCTGAAATTGGGGGTCTGCTCACTTTCGGTATCCCCGAATTTAAATTAGAAAAAAACGTAATGACTCGGCGTCGAGAGATATTCAGTTCAATGGGGATTAACTTTCAATTAAACATCGAGATAGGCCGTGATATACACCTAGATAGCCTTATTAATGGATATGACGCTATTTTTATAGGAACAGGGACCTATCAGTCAATTAGTGGTCAATTACCTAACGAGAGTATACAAGGCGTTTATGAGGCATTACCTTATTTAATTGCCAATACACGACAACGCATGGGATATCACCAAACACCTCTTCAACCTTATCTCAATTTACAAGATAAACGGGTTCTCGTGCTAGGAGGTGGTGATACTGCGATGGATTGTGTTCGGAGTGCGATTCGACAAGGAGCCCAACAGGTTACTTGCGCATATCGTCGCGATAAAAATAGTATGCCCGGTTCTCCTCGGGAAGTTGCCAATGCACAAGAAGAAGGAGTTCAGTTTTATTTTAATTTACAAGCTACTCAGATTGAAGCCGATCAATTGAACCATGTTCATGGCGTCACATTCAACCATACCCATAAAAATGTAAAACACTTTATTGCGGCTGATGTGGTTATCATCGCATTTGGTTTTCACCCGCATGCAATGCCATGGTTAGAAAATTATCAGGTAAAACTTGATGATAAAGGACGAATTCAAGCAAATCGAGATACAGATTTACCTTATCAGACATCTAATCCTAAAATATTTGCAGGTGGTGATGCTGTCAGGGGATCGGATCTAGTCGTAACCGCGATTGCTGATGGCCGAAATGCGGCTGAAGGAATTATGTTATATTTAGGTGTTTAATGAAGATAAACTTAATCAGGGTATTTGGTATTGTTTTCTAGTGATTCAAAAAAACAGAGAGAAGTTCCCTCTGTTTTCATCAAAATACACAATACTGCTATTGGTCAATCAGCGCTATTTAACCACTCTTAACGCAGGTCGACCTTTTGGCGGTCTTGGCGGTTCGTCATCTGGAGAAGCAGACTCATCATCTTGTGCTTCACTTTGTATTTCAGCTTCGTGAACTAAAGTGATTTTATCAGCAAGATCTTCTTCCGAAGTCTCAAACTCAGCTGATAATGCCGCATCATACGCTGCTTCAGGTTCAAACATCATACCTGCACCATTTTCACGGGCATAAACTGCCATTATAGCAGCCATTGGTACATAAACCTGACGTGGCACACCACCGAAACGTGCATTAAAACGCACATCTTCATTGGTAATTTCAAGGTTACCAACCGCTCGAGGAGCAACATTCAATACAATTTGCCCGTCACGAGCAAATTCCATTGGAACATTAATATCAGGAACGGTGACATCAACCACCAAATGCGGAGTCATATCGTTATCGAGCAGCCACTCGTAATGTGCGCGTAACAGATAAGGGCGACGAGGTGTCATTGGTGCCATTTCAATCACTGTGCTTAGCCTCTGATCGTTGGGCGCATTTCACGCTCTAACTCAGTCAATGAAGCTAAGAAAGCATCACGCTCAAACACTCTTTGCATATACATCTGTAGAGGTCTGCTGCTCAAATCTTTTAATTCGATGCCTAATATTGGCAAACGCCATAATAGTGGTGCAAAATAACAATCTACCAAGCTAAACTCATCGCTCATAAAGAAATCTTTTTCTTTAAAGATAATAGAGATAGCCAGTAATTCTTCCGTTAATTGCTTACGGGCATTTGAGCTTTCGAGTGAATTGCCTTTTTCAATTTTGTGCATCAAAGAATACCAATCGTTCTCGATACGATTCATTAATTGACGGCTAGTCCCACGCGCTACTGGGTAAACTGGCATTAATGGAGGATGAGGGAAACGCTCATCAAGATATTCCATAATAATCAATGGGTTATACAGAGTCAGATCACGATCAACAAGAGTCGGAACACTCTGATACGGGTTTAAATCAATAAGATCTTGAGGCAGATGACCAGGTTCGACATTTTCAACCTCAACACTAACACCCTTTTCAGCCAATACGATACGGACTTGATGGCAAAAAATGTCAGTTGGGCTTGAGAATAATGTCATTACCGAACGTTTATTAGGAGCGACAGCCATTAAAACCTCCAAATTACAAAAATGGACGAAACAGTAATTAATTTTTTAATTACCCATTACCCATTTTTAAATCCCCTGTACTCAACTTTCAAAAATCCATATCGAAAGCCAGCACAACCCTCTCACAAAATAAAGTGAGAAATTATGAAATAAAAAAACAGGCACATATTCTAACAGATTTCGCACAACTTAGGGGGACTAAGTAGGAAAAAGCCTAACTTAATTTCAGAAAACAAGAAAACGAAGAACCAAAACAGTAAATTAAACTACAAAAAACAAAAATAAAACAATATTAACCTTAGAGTTAACTCCACTCTTTGCTGCATTAAGATCAGTTAAATTATCAATAAATTATTTTAAATAACAAAAAACAATATTTATCCCATTTAAAATAATTTATCTCACGTTAATTAAGGTAATAAAAAACCCGCCATAAAGACGGGTTTTTTCATCAATTTCATGCCCAGAGGGCAATAAATTAACGCTTGGAGAACTGTGGACGACGACGAGCTTTACGCAGACCCACTTTCTTACGCTCAACAGAACGCGCATCACGGGTAACAAAACCAGCTTTACGCAGATCAGAACGAAGAGTTTCGTCGTAAGCCATCAGTGCACGAGTAATACCGTGACGGATTGCGCCTGCTTGACCTGAAATACCACCACCTTTAACAGTGATGTACAGATCAAATTTTTCCAACATTTCAACCAACTCTAGCGGCTGACGAACGACCATGCGCGCAGTTTCGCGACCAAAGTACTGTTCCAGTGAACGCTGATTGATTGTGATGTTACCGCTACCCGGCTTAATAAAGACACGAGCAGATGAGCTTTTGCGGCGACCAGTGCCGTAGTATTGATTTTCAGCCATTGCTTATAATCCCGATTAAATGTCAAGAACTTGCGGTTGTTGTGCCGCGTGGTTGTGCTCATTACCTGCGTAAACTTTCAGTTTACGGTACATTGCACGACCCAGAGGCCCTTTTGGCAACATGCCTTTAACCGCGATTTCAAGCACACGCTCAGGACTACGAGCGATCATTTCTTCAAAAGTCGCTTGCTTAAGTCCACCTACATAGCCAGTGTGGCGATAGTAGATTTTGTCTTCGCGTTTATTGCCGGTAACAGCAATTTTCTCTGCATTCAGAACGATGATGTAATCACCCGTATCTACGTGCGGAGTGTATTCTGCTTTATGCTTTCCGCGTAAGCGGCTAGCAATTTGTGTTGCAAGACGGCCTAAAGTTTTGCCATCTGCATCAACAACGTACCAGTCGCGTTTTACGGTTTCTGGTTTAGCTGTAAAAGTTTTCATTAAAACTTACCCAATATTGAAGTTACACGTTGGTGAACACTCGTGTTCATAAGCTTTGCGAGGTTCACACGACTTTTTGTCCAGTAAACCTACCCCTTCGAGCAGCCTAACTGGCAGTAATGCATTATTTTTTGGGAAATAAAAAATAATGCTGTAACGTGGGGTCGCAAGATTATAGAGAACTCCGAGATAAAAATCGACCCCAAATGTATTTTTTTTACGTTTTAATGAATAAGCAGTACAATTTGTACTTTAATTATACGAATAATGCCATTAAATCCCGCTTCCCCACTTATTGGTGACAAAAAGTAACTAAATTAAGTCAAATGAGGGAGCTTTAAATACTCTTCACTCTGCATTTCCTGTAAACGAGACAAGCAACGTTGATACTCAAACACTAATAGCTGGCCTTGATATAAGGATTCCATCGGAACTTCAGCATTAATAATCAACTTCACTTTACGCTCATAAAATTCATCGACTAATGCAATAAACCTTCGGGCTGAGTTTTCTTCTTGTCTTCCCATCACCGGCGTATCATATAAAAGTACGGTGTGATAACAATTTGACAGATAGATATAATCATTCTGGCTACGCGCCTCTTCACACAGCACTTTAAAGCTGATAGCGAGAACGCCTTCTGTGGAACTAATTGCCTGCATCTTCCGGTGATTAACATCTAATACCGGATTTTGCTCGCCCTTCTTACCCGCTAATTTAACGAACACCTCGTTTAGGTGCTGGCGAGTTTCATCATTGATTGGCGATAAGAAAAGATGAGCTTGTGTCAATGTGCGCAAGCGATAATCGATGCCAGCATCGACATTCATTACTTCACAGTATTGTTTAATTTGTTCAATTGCCGGTAAAAAACGCGCTCGCTGAAGGCCGTTACGATATAAATCGTCAGGAATAATATTTGACGTAGCAACCAGCGTGATCCCTCGAGCAAATAGCCCTTCTAATAAGGTTCCCAAAATCATTGCATCGGTGATATCAGACACAAAAAATTCATCAAAACATAAAACGTCGGTCTGCTTTTTAAATTCATCAGCAATAATTTCTAGTGGGTTTTCTTGCCCTTGCAATGACATTAAGTCTTCTTGGACTTTCTTCATAAATCGATGAAAGTGCAAACGAAGCTTCCGATCACCCGGCAAGCTTTCGTAAAACATATCCATTAACCATGTTTTTCCTCGCCCAACACCACCCCACATATAAAGCCCTTGTACTGGCTCATTGTGTTTAATCTGCGTTTTACCCAATAAACGACCAAAACGTTGCTTTAGCCCTGACGTTTTTTCATTAGTAGAGGACGGTGGAATGCTCAAAAGCTGTTGATATATCTTATCTAAGCGTTCGACAGCACTCTTTTGTACTTCATCAGGTTGATAGCTACCATCGGCCAGTGCCTGTTGGTAACGTATGGTAGGGGTTATCGGTGACATTAACTGAATAATCCTTAAAAATTTTTCGGTTTTTTTACTGTTATATGATATACACTGCCTTTATTATAGCCAGATTCAGTTATCATTTAACTTTCGGTTAACGAGTCGTCATAGAGTAAGGAAATTTACCTTTATATTCCACTCTTTAGTTATTACAGGTAGTACCTGTCATCGTTTAAGTTGCCATTTTCAGCACATAACGCAAAGACGACACGCAACCTGAATTATTTAAGGTATAGTTAGGATAACTAAGCTTTAATCTCGATGAACATTGAAGTAAACGAAGGAGTCAGCATGACTTGGGAGTATGCACTAATAGGATTAGTTATTGGTTTTATCATCGGCGCATTGGTTGTCCGTTACGGAAATCCAAAACTTCGTCAACAAAAAACAGCGCAAGCTGAGTTAGATAAAAAAAGTACTGAACTCGAAGAGTACCGTAAAGAGCTGGTCGGCCATTTTGCTCGCAGCGCTGAATTACTGGATAATATGGCCCGTGATTACCGTCAGCTATATAAGCACATGGCACAAAGTTCATCCGAATTAATGCCTGATTTGCCCGCACAAGATAATCCATTCAATTATCGCTTAACGGAATCCGAAGCTGATAACGATCAGGCGCCTGTGAAAATGCCACCTAGAGATTACTCTGAAGGTGCATCAGGTCTGTTTCGTCCAGTAGACGAAAAAGAGAAGTAACCTTTTATTCAAAATTGCCAGTAAAGCCCATTTACTGGCAATTTCCTATCATAATCGCTTAACTTAGGGCGATACTCCCTGTGTTATTCTAAAAAAACACCAATAAACGATACTATTCGAAATATCCTCTCGTTATAAACATTTTGTTTTATTTCAATACTGTATAGAAGTTAAAGTTTCATTTAAGTTGCATGTAAATAGATGTAAAAGAATGGATAGTCGCTATCCGTTTCTGGAACTTTTACGCATAATCCATGGTCATAGTCTTCAGTAAAATTAAATTTAACACCAACAAATATTTCGGGCACAGTGTGTTTACTGGATGCTTCACACTCTGCATTGATATGTTATTTTTGAGAGAATCTACGGAATGATGAAAAGAAAAAATTTCTTTCTTACCGCTGTTGCAATGAGCTTAGGGTTAACACTTTCAGCTATCCCAGCGATCAGCAGTGCTGCGTTACCTGCAACTTTACCCGCGACAGAGCAAAACCAAAATATGCCAAGCTTGGCACCAATGCTTGAAAAAGTGTTGCCTGCCGTCGTGAATATTCATGTTTCTGGTACTCGTGTGCAGAACCAACAAATCCCTGAAGAACTTAAATTCTTCTTTGGCCCGAATGTGCCGTCACAGCAACAAAGTGTACGCCCATTTGAAGGGTTAGGATCAGGGGTAATTATTGATGATAAACAAGGTTATATATTAACGAATAACCACGTTATTGAAGGTGCTGATAAGATTAAAATTCAGCTCAATGACGGGCGTGAAATTAATGTTGAATTGATCGGTAAAGATGCGCAAACGGATATCGCATTACTAAAAATATCCAATGCTAAAGATATTAAAAACTTAACCGCAGTCAGCATGGCTGATTCAGACAAACTGCGTGTTGGTGATTTTGCCGTGGCTGTAGGTAACCCATTCGGGTTAGGTCAAACTGCCACTTCAGGGATCATTTCAGCCTTGGGCCGTAGCGGTTTAAACCTTGAAGGTCTTGAAAACTTTATCCAAACAGATGCATCTATCAACCGCGGTAACTCGGGTGGCGCACTTGTGAATCTCAATGGTGAACTGATTGGTATTAATACTGCGATCTTAGCACCTGGCGGCGGTAATATCGGTATCGGCTTTGCTATTCCAAGCAATATGGCGAAAAACCTGAGTGAGCAGTTAATTAAGCACGGTGAAGTCAAGCGTGGAATTTTAGGTATCAAAGGGGCAGAAATGACCTCTGATATTGCGCAAGCCTTCAATATTGATGCTCAACGTGGTGCTTTTGTTAGCGAAGTTATGCCAAAATCTTCTGCGGCAAAAGCAGGCATTAAGTCCGGTGACGTATTAGTCTCTGTTGATGGTAAACGCATTAATAGTTTTGCTGAACTAAGAGCCAAAATTGGTACTAGCCAAATTGGCAAAGAAATCACGCTTGGCTTGATCCGCTCAGGTAAGCCAATGGATGTTAAAGTGGTTTTAGAAAATAACGAAGGCGAAACCACAAAAGCTGAAAAGTTAAGTGAATCACTGCTAGGCGCAACAATTTCTAACGCAACAGTGAGTAACACTAAAGGTGTGCAAATTGATAGTGTCGCACCAAAATCACCTGCGGCTGCTATTGGTTTAGTCAAAGGTGACTTAATCTTTGGGGTGAATGATTCACGTGTTGAAACTATTGACCAATTCCGCAAAATAATTGATGCAAAACCGCCTGTACTTGCAATGAAAGTCCTACGCGATGGCGAAACGTTGTACTTGTTGATGCGAAACTAATTATCAAAATTGAGTCCTAATACCAATAAAACAGGTACAGTATCATTCTGCTGTACCTGTTTTTTTATGTTATGCTCAAGATATCTTAATTAAATAGCTGAATATTCGGTATATCCTGTGGTGAAAAGCTAATATGGTAAAAAAGCTTATTTTGTCAGTCATGCTTGGGTTATTAACCGCCTTAATTATTATTGTTACGGTTCCCTCACTACGCCCACAAGGTCTTGCGGACTTACTCTATGGTAAAACCAACAGCGAACCCGTCAGCTATAATAAAGCCGTTCGTCGAGCAGCCCCTGCTGTTGTTTATGTCTACAGTAGCTCTAAAGGCAGCTTTTCTCAGTCAGGCCGAGAGCTAAAGTCTTTAGGCTCTGGTGTGATCATGACTGCAAATGGTTATATCATCACAAATAAGCATGTGGTTGATAACCCAGACCAAATTCTTGTCGCCTTACAAGATGGTGCTATTTTTGATGCACTACTTGTCGGGTCTGATTCCTTAACCGATCTTGCTGTCCTAAAAATTGAAGCCGATAATCTCCCCGTGATCCCAATCAACACTCAGCGCATTACGCATGTCGGTGATGTCGTCCTTGCGATTGGTAATCCTTATAATATTGGACAAACGGTGACACAAGGAATTATCAGTGCAACAGGTCGCGTAGGCCTAAGCTCCACTCGCCGGCAAAACTTTCTACAAACGGATGCCTCGATTAATTCAGGTAACTCAGGGGGCGCTTTGATTAATACCGAAGGCGAACTCATCGGTATTAACACGCTATCTTTTACCGCAGGTCAAGGTGTTACCTCTGAAGGACTCAGCTTTGCTATTCCGACAGAACTTGCCGCTAAAATTATGGGTAAACTTATCCGTGATGGCCGAGTTATCCGCGGTTATATTGGTATTACTGCACGCGAGTTACCACAAATACGCTCTAATAATAACAATATCAATCAAATTCAAGGCTTGCGAATATTCCAAGTTGCCCCAGACGGTCCAGCAGATAAGTCAGGAATTGTCCAAGGGGATATCATTCTTTCCGTTGATGGCAAGCCAGCAATATCCGCGGCTGAAACGATGGACTTAGTCGCCGAAATACGTCCCGGCAGCAAAATCTCAGTTCAAGTTTTACGTGATGGTGAAATCAAAAATATTGATGTCGTCATTGAAGAAAATCCTGACGGTCAAGCTAGCTAAATGCTAAAAAGTTCACTTGAAACTTAAAATGAATTCAAATAAAAAAGGTTGTTCAAACAATATGTTGAACAACCTTTTTATTTTTATCTCGTAATAAACTTAACACTAAACTCGCTAATTACTCGTCTGAGTGCACACGTTGTATATCTGCACCTAAACCACGTAATTTATCTTCGATATGTTCATAGCCACGATCGATATGATAAATACGGTCAACCGTTGTAGTACCTTCCGCAATACAGCCTGCAATAACAAGACTCGCAGAAGCGCGTAAATCGGTTGCCATCACCTGTGCGCTGGTCAGCTTTTCAACACCGTGACATAGCACGGTATTGCTTTCAATTTCAGCATGAGCCCCCATACGAATCAGTTCTGGAATGTGCATGAAACGATTTTCAAAAATAGTCTCGGTGATCATACCCGCGCCATCAGCAACCAAATTCAGTAAGCTAAATTGGGCCTGCATATCAGTTGGGAAGCCGGGATGCGGCGCTGTACGCAAGGTGACCGCTTTAGGGCGCTTGCCTTCCATATCTAAGCTTATCCAATCTTCACCAATTTCAATTTTAGCCCCTGCTTCACGCAATTTAGCTAAAACGGCATCAAGTGTATCAGGGCAAGCATTACGGCAAATCACTTTGCCTCTTGATACCGCTGCGGCAATCAAGAAAGTGCCTGTTTCGATACGATCAGGCAACACTCGGTATGTTCCGCCACCTAAACGCTTAACACCTTCAATCACGATGCGGTCAGTGCCTGCGCCAGTGATTTTTGCACCTAGAGTATTTAAGAAATTAGCGGTATCTTCAATTTCGGGTTCTCGCGCTGCATTTTCGATGGTTGTTGTGCCTTCCGCTAAAGTCGCCGCCGTCATGATAGAGACAGTCGCACCCACACTGACTTTATCCATAACAATGCAAGCACCCTTAAGGCGCCCATCGACTGTTGCTTTAACATAACCATCTTCTAATACGATATTTGCGCCAAGCTGCTCTAAACCTGAAATATGTAAATCGACTGGACGCGCACCAATAGCACAACCGCCAGGTAAAGAAACTTCGCCATGACCAAAACGTGCCACCAGCGGTGCAAGTGCCCATATAGATGCACGCATTGTTTTAACTAGGTCATAAGGCGCACAGTAAGTTGTTACCGTGCTAGCATCGACGAAAACCGAACCATTACGTTCAACTTTAGTCCCTAATTGATTAAGCAACTTAATGGTTGTGTCGATGTCCTTAAGGTGAGGAACATTCTGTATTTCTACTGGCTCTTCAGCTAATAAAGCAGCGAACAGGATTGGTAATGCCGCGTTTTTTGCGCCAGATATAGTGACCTCACCCTCTAATCGGGTTGGTCCTTTAACTAAAAACTTATCCATTCAAGTATTCTCGTGTGTCGAATTTTACATACTGTTCGCTTGATTTTTGAAATCAAAAACCACTTAGCTTGCGATCGCGTTCCCACTGGGCAGGCGTGTACGCTTTGATTGAAAGTGCATGGATGCGGTTATCCGCAATGTATTCCATCAAAGGTGCATAAACGGCTTGCTGTTGCTTAACACGGCTCATGCCGTCAAATAGATTACCAACGGCAATAACTTGAAAGTGGCTACCATCACCCGTGACAATAGCTTCATCCAGTGACAGTTTTTCCATCAGTACTTGTTTAATTTCATTGATTTCCATAATGACTCAATTTTATGATTATTTGTAATTGATAATACTACCCTAAATAATTCAAGTTGCATGTAAGCGATATCGATAACCATTCAACTCGGAATATGACAGGGATGTGTATCTATCCTAAAGGATTAAGCATAACACTTAAACCAAAGAAAACGCCTCTGAAGCAGAAATACAGGCAGAGGCGCTATTTTTTACATAAACTGACTTAATTAAGCAGTATTGCTTTCACCCCATACAGCTCAATCAAGGTATTTAAGTTATCACTAACGCCAATGATATCCAGTGCGTCATTTTTGGCTTTAATCTCACCCTTAAGACGCACTAACATGGCAAGCCCCGTTGAATCCACATGAACAAGGCCAGAAAGATCAATTTTTTCAATACGATTAGCACTGTTAAACAATGGATGTCTCTCATTCCAAAATGACATTAACGAGTCTCTATCCAATGTCCCAGATAGAAATAAGGTCGTTTCGGTTTGCTCCCATGCTAACGTGTTACTCATACTAATTATTCTCTTCTAAAGTAATCGGGGTTTTGGCGTTAGCCTCTAACTGCTTAGTTAGACCATCAATACCTTGCTTACGAAGAATATCACCCCATTCATTCTGCTTAGTGGTGATCATACTGACACCTTCCGCAATCATGTCATAAGCTTGCCAGTAACCTGTTTTACTGTTTTTACGCCACTGGAAGTCTAAACGAACAGGTGGACGCCCATTGCTATCATTGATGGTGACACGAATGGCAACAATGTTTTTCTTGTCTAAAGGCTGCTCTGGAGCAATTTGATAGGTTTGACCATGATACATGGCAAGTGCTTGACCATAAGCTTGCTCAAGGTAAGCTTCAAATGCTTTAAAGTAAGCATCACGTTGAGCCGGTGTCGCTGCTTTATAGTAAGTACCTAAAACCAAGGCACCTGCGTATTTTACCTGAACGTAAGGCAAAAGTTCTTGACGAACAATCGTTCTTAAATATTCAGGGTCTTGTCTAATTTTTGATTGTTCTGCTTTTAATCGCGTAAATGTTTTATCCGCTGCTTCATCCATCAGCTTGTAGGGATTCGTTTGATCTATCGCCATCGCAAAAGGCGCAATCGCTAACATCGCAATCATAACTAAACGTTTAAACATAATTCATTCCTTCAAAATTCATAGGGAACATAAAATTAATGTGATACTGGCTCAGCGGCTTGGCTATCACCACTTTTATACAAAAACTGCCCGATTAAATCTTCTAATACCATTGCAGGCTTGGTATCTTCCAAACGCCCACCATCTTTTAATATTTGAGTATCGAACTCTTCACCGTCAGGACCAATATTCATTGCGATATATTGCTCGCCCAACAAACCTGATGTGCGAATAGAAAGTGAACTAGAATCAGGAATATTGTCATATTCACTGAGCAAATCAATTTTAACATCCGGTACATAGCTGTCTTTGTTCAAGATGATACTGGAAACTCGACCAACAACAACGCCACCCACTTTTACGGGTGAACCTTCTTTTAAGCCACCGATATTTTCGAACGACGCAGAAACCTGATAGGTTGACTGGCTACCGATCGATTTTAAATCAGCCACTTTTAAGCATAGAAAAATAATTGCGGCGATCGCCAGCAACATAAAACAACCTACCCATATTTCACTTTTTTTACTTTGCATGACTTAGTTCCCAAACATCAGAGCAGTAAGTACGAAATCTAATCCCAAAACCGATAATGATGCATGAACAACCGTTCTCGTTGTTGCTTGACTAATTCCTTCCGAGGTAGGCACCGCATCATAACCATTAAAGAGTGCTATCCAAGTCACTGTGAATGCAAAAACTAAGCTCTTGATAACACAGTTGACGATATCTAAACGCCAATCAATTGAGGATTGCATCGAAGCCCAAAAGAAGCCTTCATCAATACCTTTCCAGTCCACACCGACTAATGCACCGCCTAAAATACCGACCGCCACAAAAATAAGTGATAACAGCGGCATGCTGATAAACCCCGCCCAAAACCTTGGTGCTATGACGCGTCTTAGTGGATCGACCGCCATCATTTCAAGGCTGGAAATTTGTTCAGTGGCTTTCATTAAACCGATTTCTGCCGTCAACGCAGAACCCGCACGACCTGCAAATAATAAAGCAGTGACAACCGGCCCTAATTCACGCAGCAACGATAACGCCACCATCATACCGAGACTCGCTTCAGCACTAAAAGTCGTTAAAACCAAGTAACCTTGTAGCCCCAAAACCATCCCAATAAATAATCCGGAGACCGCGACAATCAGCAATGACTGCACACCAACCGCATACAGTTGCTTCATTAATAACGGCCACTGTTTTTTAACTTCAGGCTTGCCAAACAGTGCGCGAAATAGCATATATCCAGCGCGACCAAACGCTGAAAAAGTATCAATCCATCGACGTCCGAAGGCAGCAATCGCCTTTATAATCATCTTATTTTACCCTAATAAATCAGCCAGATAATCATCGGCGGGAAAACGGAATGGAACTGGACCATCCGCGATACCATCCAAAAATTGCCTCACACGAGGATCTTGGTTATCGCGTAATTCATCCCCTGTCCCTTTGGCGATAACATGCTGTTGGGCGACAATATACGCTTTATCAGCAATGCTCAAAACCTCGGGTACATCGTGGGAAACCACCACACAAGTCACACCTAAAGCTTGGTTTAATTCATCAATCAATTTAACTAACACACCCATTGTAATTGGGTCTTGCCCGACAAAGGGCTCATCAAACATAATTAAATCTGGGTCAAGTGCTATCGCACGTGCTAAAGCGGCACGACGAGCCATTCCCCCTGATAACTCAGATGGCATTAGTTTTGCTGCACCGCGCAGCCCCACCGCCTCTAATTTCATCATCACCGTAGTATGAATTAAAGATTCGGGCAAATTGGTATGTTCACGCAATGGAAACGCCACATTGTTGTAAACATCCATATCGGTAAACAGCGCGCCAGACTGAAATAACATGCTCATTTTCTTGCGGGATTGGTACAATTTAGAGCGCGATAATGCTGGAATATTATCACCATCAAACCAGATTTCTCCCTGATTTGGACGAAGTTGCCCACCAATCAGGCGTAGTAACGTGGTTTTACCAATTCCTGATGGCCCCATGATCGCTGTAATTTTACCACGAGGTACAGATAGGTTAATATTTTCAAATATTTGCCTATTACCACGGGTGAACGACATGTCCCGTACTTCAATTAAGTTATCTGTCTGTGCTTGCATTTGTCTGATAGCTCATTACATCACGCCTAATTTTATCTTTTATAAGCTTGAATCTTACAGAAAGATAAACCGAAAATCGTCAAATATCACATTAAATTTAGCTTATAGCATTATAACGCTTAAAATGTGATTTTTAATGTTACAACTGTATGTGTATATAAATGAAATGTCTTAAAAACAGTTAATGATGTTCATTATGAATCAATATTTGCCTTAAAAAACAGCAGATAGATCTGATAACAAATATATTTGTCACTCATTGAGAATACGCGATTTTATAAATATTTTTTGGTTCTCGGTGCTAATAAAATACCATTAATCTGATTAACAGTGGCGTCGACTAATAATAAAATAGTAATTAGACGCTAAAGTAGCACTAAAAAGCGCTTAACAGACAAAATACTTACTGATACTAAGTATTCGTTATACAATCCAATTTCGCTAATCCGATTAACTGAAAAGCTACGCATGGAACTAGAAATGTCAAACTTCGATTTTCAGCAAGTAGGTAAAGATGTTCTCCGTATCGAACGTGAAGGCCTTAATAATCTCGAACAATATATCAATCATGACTTTGACCGCGCTTGCCAGCTAATTTTCACCTGCCAAGGAAAAGTCGTTGTCATGGGAATGGGTAAATCGGGACATATTGGCAAGAAAATCGCAGCGACATTAGCCAGTACCGGAACTCCCTCATTTTTTGTTCATCCAGGTGAAGCCAGCCATGGCGACCTAGGGATGATAAACAACAAAGATGTCGTTTTAGCGATATCTAACTCTGGTGAATCAGGTGAAATCTTAGCCTTATTACCCGTATTAAAAAGAATCAAAGTTCCACTTATTTGCATGACGAACAACCCCGACAGTAACATGGGTAAGTATGCGGATATCCATCTGTGCATAAAGGTTCCACAAGAAGCCTGCCCACTTGGACTGGCGCCGACAACCAGTACTACCGCAACATTAGTTATGGGTGATGCACTTGCAATCGCACTACTGACGGCTCGAGGATTCACCGCTGACGATTTTGCCCTTTCTCATCCTGGCGGCGCACTTGGACGCAAGCTTTTACTGCTTGTTCGTGATTTAATGAGTAGAGGTGATGACATCCCTTACATCTCCAAAAGTGCAAGCCTACGTGAAGCATTGGTTGAAATTACGCGTAAAAAATTGGGTATGACTGTCATTTGTGATGATGAGATGAATATTGAAGGCATTTTCACCGATGGGGATTTACGCCGTATCTTTGATATGGGGATCGACCTAAATAATGCTAAAATTGCTGATCTCATGACCCCCGGCGGGATCAGAGTCTCTCCAAATATACTCGCAGTTGAAGCACTGAATTTAATGCAGTCTAAACACGTGACCTCTTTATTGGTTGCCGAAAACAATAAATTGGTTGGCGTCCTGCATATGCATGACCTGCTCCAAGCGGGTGTTGTATAAGGTATAACAAGGAATAACAATGGAATTAAACACCTGCTACGGCCCTATCGCCCGCTCAGTAATAGAAAAAGCCGCTAAAATTAAATTATTAATTTGCGACGTCGATGGTGTGATGTCGGATGGCTTAATTTATATGGGTAATAACGGTGAAGAGCTCAAAGCGTTCAATGTCCGTGATGGCTATGGTATACGCTGTTTACTCACATCAGACATTGAAGTCGCCATTATTACAGGCAGACAAGCTAAACTCCTTGAAGATAGAGCCAAAACATTGGGTATTACATATCTTTACCAAGGTCAAAGCGATAAGCTTTTGGCGTATCGTGAACTGTTAGATACACTACAGTTAACTGAAGATGAAACCGCCTATATTGGTGATGACTTAATTGATTGGCCTGTTATGGCAAAAGTGGGTTTATCTGTAGCAGTAGCTGACGCACATCCTCTACTGCTCACGAAGGCTGACTACGTTACCAAAATTGGTGGCGGTAAAGGCGCCGTTCGCGAACTCTGTGACCTCATCCTTCTTTCACAAAATAAATTGAAAGAAGCTAAAGGCTTATCGATTTAAAGAATAGAAATAATTCATGAGCAATACGAAAAAGTGGTTAATCATTATTCTATCCCTCATTGTACTTGGGCTTATTGGCTGGAACCTTTCCGGCTCGGATTCAGGACAAACGACGGGTAGCGTAATAAATGACGGCCAACCTAATTATCAAACTGATGATTCTGTGACTTTCGTCTATAATCCTGCAGGCGATTTAGCATACAAACTCATCGCCACGAAAATTGATAATTACACTGAAAGTAAGATCACTTGGTTTTCTCAACCTGTTTTAACAACCTATAACGAAGCTGGGGTCCCCACTTGGACAGTCAAAGCATTCAAAGCAAGGTTAACAAGCGATAGGGTCTTATACCTTTACAGTGATGTGCAGGTCGACAGCTTAAATAAAGAGTCACAAATTCAACAAATTACAACTGAAAGTGCGGTTGTCAATTTGACAACACAAGACGTTTCATCTGAAGATAAAGTCACCATTACTGGGCATGGGCTCAATTCTACAGGTTTAAAAATGAAGGGTAACCTACGTACGAGAACCGCAGAATTAATCGAAGATGTGAAAACTTATTATGAGTTACAACCAAAAGAGCAACAAAAATGAACCAAGTAACTAAGAAGCGTTTTATTCAAGGAGCCGTTGCCAGTGCAATTTTAGCTCTTAGCCTACCCGCTATGGCGCTAAAAAGTGACACACAACAGCCAATGACGATTAATTCTGTCAAGCAATCCCTTGATTTAGAAAAGAACATTACCACTTTTACTGATGATGTTGTGATAAAACAAGGCTCTATTGATATTAAAGCCAATAAAGTTGTTGTCACACGCCCAAGTAGCGATTCAGATAAAATTGTTATCGAAGCTTTTGGTACTCCTGTAACCTTTTATCAGTTACAAGATGATGGCAAACCTATCAAAGGGCATGCGGCAAAAGCGCGCTATGAAGTTGATAAACAACTCGTCACATTAACGGGCGATGCTTATCTTGAACAGCTCGATAGCAACATTAAAGGTGATAAAATCACTTATGTCGTACCAACTCAGCAAATGGAAGCTTTCAGCGACAAAGGTAAACGTGTCACTACTGTAATACTGCCAGCGCAATTACAAGAGAAAGGCCCTGCTGCGAACAGTTCGTCCACCAACACGAGTAAGAGTAAATAATCGTTATGGCAACACTTACCGCAGAGAATCTGGCAAAAGCGTACAAAAAACGCAAAGTTGTTGAAGATGTTAGCCTTGAGGTTAAATCTGGCGAAATTGTTGGTCTACTCGGCCCCAACGGAGCGGGTAAAACAACCACCTTTTATATGGTGGTCGGCATCGTTCAACGTGATGCAGGCAAAATTATGATTGATGGCGAAGACATCAGTCTGCTTCCACTGCATGAGCGTGCTCGCCGAGGTATCGGATACCTTCCACAAGAAGCCTCAATTTTCCGTCGTCTTAGTGTGTATGATAACCTAATGGCAGTGTTAGAAATCCGCCACGATTTAAACACCCAGCAGCGCAAAGAAAGAGCAGAAGAGCTGATGGAAGAGTTCAGTATCACTCACTTACGCAACAGTATGGGTCAATCACTTTCCGGTGGTGAACGCCGTCGAGTCGAAATTGCACGCGCACTTGCTGCAAATCCAAAGTTCATTTTATTAGATGAACCTTTTGCGGGGGTCGACCCGATTTCTGTCCTCGATATCAAAAAAATCATCCAGCATTTACGTGATTATGGCCTTGGTGTCCTAATAACTGACCATAACGTGCGTGAAACGTTAGATGTCTGTGAAAGAGCCTATATCGTGAGCCAAGGTCACTTGATTGCTCATGGTACACCTACGATGATCCTTGAAAATGAACAAGTTAAGCGTGTTTATTTAGGTGAAGGTTTTAGGCTATAAGCCATTAAATCCTAGCACTTTAGTGGAAGATTCATTGAAGAGGTCGTTCGTTAAGATGCTCGTTAATTAAGATGGAGAAGAATCACATTCATGAAGCAAAGTTTGCAGCTCAGAGTCAGCCAACAGCTCGCAATGACACCCCAATTGCAACAGGCCATTCGTCTGTTACAGTTGTCTACACTTGAGCTTCAACAAGAGATTCAACTCGCCCTTGAAACTAATCCATTGCTGGAACAAGATGAGCAGGACACGGAATTAGAGCCCATCGATAATTTCGAGCAAAATACAGATAGTAGTGAAATTGATACCAAAGATGCGCTAGAAAAAAATGACATACCGGATGAATTGCCCCTTGACGCAGATTGGGATGAAATTTACTCCGCAGGTACGCCATCAGGGACAAGCAATGATTATAGCTTTGAAGAACTTCCTGTTTATCAAGGGGAAACAACGCAAACATTGCAAGACTACCTTGTTTGGCAAGCTGAATTAACCCCTTTTACTGATACCGATCGCGCTATTGCTGCCTCAATAATTGATTCAATTGATGATTCAGGCTATCTCACATCCACAATTGTGGATATCCATGAAGGGATTGATAACCCTGACATTACTCTAGAAGAAGTGATTGCCGTTCTAAAACGGATCCAGCATTTTGATCCACTCGGTGTCGCATCTCAGGATTTAAAAGAGTGTTTACTCATCCAACTTTCTCTTTACCCAAAAGATACCAATGGGTTAGCTGAAGCTAAGCTGATTATTAGCAATCATATTGACTTGCTGGCTAATCGCGATTTTCGTCAACTGAGTAAATTAACTCGTCTAAAAGAAGATGCGCTAAAAACCGCCATAGACCTGATACTCACCTTGAATCCCAAACCAGGGCAATCGATTAATACGGGTGAATCTGAATATGTGATACCCGACGTTCTGGTGAAAAAAATCAGCGGACACTGGCAAGTTGAGTTAAATACAGATAGCATCCCTAAACTAAGTATTAATAATCATTATGCTTCATTAATTAATAATTCAGCTAATGAAGGTGACTCACAGTATATTCGTAGTCATCTGCAAGATGCGAAATGGCTAATAAAAAGTCTCGAAAGCCGCCATGAGACACTGTTAAAAGTCGCGACGTGCATTGTTGAACAGCAGCAAGAATTCTTTGAGTTAGGTGAAGAACACATGAAACCGATGATACTGGCCGATATTGCCTATCAGGTGGATATGCATGAATCAACTATCTCAAGAGTGACAACTCAAAAGTTTCTCCATAGCCCTAGAGGTATTTTTGAGTTGAAGTATTTTTTCTCTAGTCACGTCAGTACTGATAGCGGAGGAGAAGCATCCTCAACAGCTATTCGTGCTCTAGTGAAAAAACTGGTTGCTGCTGAAAACCCAGCAAAACCATTGAGTGACAGTAAATTGACGAGTATGCTGGCCGAACAAGGTATTCAAGTTGCTCGTCGAACTGTTGCTAAGTATCGTGAATCGTTATCTATTCCGCCCTCTAATCAGCGTAAACAGCTGGTTTAATTGATAAAATAAGGAAGATTGTATGGAATTTCAGATTACTGGACACAATATTGAAGTGACTCCTGCATTGCGTGAAACGGTTGAGAAAAAACTCAAAAAACTAACGCAATTGTTTGATCGTATAAACAGTATTCAAGTTGTCCTTAAAGTTGAAAAAGTTCAGCAAATTGCTGAAGCTACCCTGCAAGTCAATGGTGCGGAGCTTCATGCATCAGCGGAAGAGAACGACATGTATGCTGCAATCGATTTACTGGTAGACAAACTGTCGCGCCAATTAACTAAGCACAAAGAAAAACTGAGACAACACTAATACATTGATGCGATCTAGGGCGTTTTCGCGTCCTAATCGATGAATGTTCCAAACCAGATGGTGGTATACGCCATCTGGTTTTGTAGTCCTAAGTGAATAATAAAATGAATAGTGATATAGAAATCCAATTAAGCGTTGTTTTATCATCAGCCTGTACACGTAATAACATCGTGTGCACGAGTAAGAAAAGAGCCTTAGAAATTATTAGCGAATTGGCTGCCGCTGAGTTGGAATTACCGGAAAATACGGTATTTGAAGCGTTATTAACCAGAGAAAAAGTGGGTACAACGGGTATTGGTGGAGGCATAGCAATACCTCATGGCAAACTCGTTGAGGGTAAAAATGCACAAGCTGTTGGTGTTTTTTTACACCTTGAAGAGCCGATTGCGTTTGATTCAATTGACAATCAACCTGTTGATCTCCTTTTTGCACTACTTGTTCCAGCAGATCAATGCAAAACGCATTTGCACACATTGTCGCTGATTGCTAAAAAACTGGCTGATAAAACCTTTTGTAAGCGTTTGCGGTCAGCACAAAGCGATAATGAGTTATATAGTATAATTACTGAGTAAATTATAAGTTTGCAACTTTTTGTGGTATCACAATGAAATCATTATGGTTTACACTGTTAAAAGATAATGGTTACGTTAAAGAGCAAAACCGTTAAATTTACTTGATAACTTATGGTCACATAGTTATTCACCTATTGGCCATCAAGAAATAGAAGGGAGTGAGTTCATGGTGCTGATGATTGTCAGCGGCCGTTCCGGTTCGGGGAAATCCGTTGCCTTACGTGCGCTGGAAGATATGGGTTTCTATTGTGTGGATAACCTACCGGTTGTGCTACTTCCGGAGTTGGCTAATTCACTCGCTGAACGTAACATTTCAGCAGCGGTTAGCATTGACGTACGTAATATGCCGGATAATCCAGAAGTTTTCGAAGAAGCAATTGATAAATTACCATCAACTTTCTCGCCACAGCTACTGTTTCTGGATGCCGATCGCAATACACTAATTCGTCGCTACAGTGATACTCGTAGGCTTCATCCTCTTTCAAGTAAAAATCTCTCTCTTGAAAGCGCCATTGATGAAGAAAATGAGCTTCTGGAGCCTCTGCGCTCACGAGCAGACTTAGTCATCGACACGTCTGAAATGTCAGTGCATGAGCTAGCCGAGATGCTAAGAACTCGTTTAATGGGCAAACGTGAACGCGAGCTGACGATGGTGTTTGAATCTTTTGGATTTAAACACGGCATTCCTATTGATGCTGATTATGTGTTTGATGTGCGTTTCTTGCCTAACCCACACTGGGATCCAAAACTGCGTCCAATGACGGGCTTAGATCGCCCTGTTGCTGCATTCTTGGATAGGCACACTGAGGTGCATAATTTTATTTATCAAACGCGTAGCTATTTAGAATTATGGCTACCGATGTTAGAAACCAATAACCGAAGTTATTTAACGGTCGCTATTGGCTGTACTGGCGGCAAACACCGCTCAGTCTATGTTGCGGAACAACTGGCAGATTACTTCCGTTCTAGAGGGAAAAACGTCCAGTCACGTCACAGAACACTAGAAAAACGTAAGTAATGAGTGTAACAGCCACCATTACGCTTAAAAATCGGCTCGGTATGCATGCAAGACCAGCTATGTTACTCTATGATTTAGTTAAACAATTTAACTCTAGGGTTGTTTTGCGTAATAATCATCAAATTGAGGCTGAGGCCGATAGCGTTATTGCCATGTTGATGTTAGACTCAGAACAAGGTAGCAAAATTGATATTGAGGTTAGCGGCCCAGATGAACACTTGGCATTATCCGCGATAATTAACCTATTCGAAAATGGATTTGATGAAGAGTAGCAACATCAATAACTCCTCAATCAACTTATCAATGTGCGTATTTTTACAGGTACAGGCCTGAGTTCGTGATCGCGATCTCTTCCCTTTAAAGCGTATAGCGCCTAATATTTTAAACAAATTTATTTATAGCGACACCCCCTACCTTTTGGGTGGGGGGTGTTTGCTTTGTATGTCTCTATTTGGAGTGTGGTATGAAAAAGCCAACAATTATTATCAATGATTTAGATGCTGAGCGCTTAGATGCGCTCATGGAACAACCCGCTTATGCAGATACTCCCGTTGCAGAAGCGTTGAATGACGAACTTGACCGTGCAGACATTGTGACTCCGCAGGAAATTCCGGCTGATGTAGTCACCATGAACAGCACAGTTCGTTTTCTTGACCTAATCAGTAACGAGGAACGTACTCGTACACTGGTTTATCCAGCATCGCTGAAAGACAGTGCAGAACAATTATCTGTAATGGCACCAATTGGAGCAGCACTGCTCGGCTTGCGTGTTAATGATGAAATCAGTTGGGCGTTGCCAAACGGCGTCGCAACGCGTGTTAGAGTACTCGAAATTGTTTACCAGCCAGAAGCGGCAGGTGAATATCATCGCTAAGGCTTTTCGCTATTAAAAAGAAGGCTTAGCGAAAAAAGTTTCAGCGAAGAAACTCCAGTAAGCCCTCTAGCGTATTCAGGCACTCATTTGAGTGCCTTTTTTATAAAATGAAGGTTTGTGCGAGGACTATTCCCCTGCAATGCTCATTTCAGGGATCAAGACAGATCCACACTGAATATTACTGCGGGTTTCAATATCATCAGCAATCGTGACCATATTCGCCCACATATCTTTTAGATTACCGGCAATGGTGATTTCGCTAACAGGATATTGAATCTCGCCGTTTTCAACCCAAAAACCCGATGCGCCACGAGAATAATCACCGGTGATCCCGCTGACACCTTGTCCCATCAATTCAGTAACTACCAAGCCAGTTCCCATCTGCTTTAATAAAGCATCAAAAGTAAGACCTTGCCCTGCGATACGCCAATTATGGATACCACCCGCATGGCCAGTGCTTTGCAGCCCTAATTTTCTGGCTGAATAGCTGGTCATCAGCCAGGTTTGTAATATACCGTTCTCAATAATATTACGTTCACTGGTGCGAACACCTTCACTATCAAACGGTGAGGATGCAAGTCCCCCCATTAAGTGAGGTTGCTCATTAATGGTTAACCAGCTGGGTAAAATTTGTTTGCCTAAGCTATCAAGTAAGAAAGAGGATTTACGATAAATACTGCCACCACTAATCGCACCCACCAAATGACCAAATAGACCTGTAGCCACTTCTGAGGCAAAAATCACTGGCGCTTTCATGGTACGTAACTTTCTTGGTGCTAAGCGTGCCAACGTGCGCCTAGCGCATTCTTGGCCTACCCATTCAGGGGATTGCAACGCGCTCAAGCTACGACCAATCGTGTAGGCGTAATCACGTTCCATATCACCGTTATGCTCTGCAATCACACAGCTAGATATTGAATAACGGCTAGAGCTATAGCTTTGTAGCATGCCATGGGAGTTACCAAATACGCGCACACCATAATGGCCATTGAAGCTGCCCCCTTCGGTATTAACAATACGCGAGTCAGCATTCAGTGCGGCCATTTCTGCTTGTGATGCTAATCTTATCGCTTCTTCAGGTGAGATTTCAGTCGCTTGAAAAAGATTCAACTCGGGTGCTTCAAAAGCCAAAAGTGATTTTTCTGCCGGCCCTGCACAAGGGTCTTCTGAGGTATAGCAGGCAATATCAATAGCCGCCTGTACGGTGCGCTCAATCGCTTCAGGACTTAAATCTGTTGAAGATGCACTGCCTTTACGTTGTTGATGATAAACGGTGATCCCTAAAGCGCCATCACTGTTAAACTCAACATTTTCGACTTCACCTTGGCGAGTACTTACGCTAATACCGGTGCTTTTGTTTACAGCCACTTCGGCGGCATCGCAACGGCTGTTGGCAAATTCTAATGCGTGGGCGACCGCATCTTCTAATTTTTTACGTTGTTCGTTGACTTGATCAGTTACACTCATGCATTTAGTCCAATAATGAGGGGTAAAAAGCAACTTTCTTCTCCAACATGCAAATGTCAGGTAGTCATTAGGGCTTTTTCCCAGTTACAATACATAATATATAAATACTAACATCCACAACACGGTAGGTCATCACTGTGTTATGTAAAAAGGAAAAACGATATGGCCACACAGCCTGAAGACTGGCTGGATGATATCCCAGCGCCAGAGGAAGAAGAGGACGATGAAATTATTTGGGTCAGCAAAAGCGAGATTAAACGTGATGCTGAAATCCTGAAAAAACTGGGTGCAGAAATGGTCGATTTGAGCAAAAATGAGCTCGAACGTATCCCATTGGACAGCCAGCTACTTGAAGCGATTGAACTTGCTCAACGCATTAAGCGTGAAGGCCGTCGTCGTCAGTTGCAGCTTATCGGTAAATTACTGCGTTCTCGCGATATCGAGCCGATCACTGAAGCTCTCGATAAACTCAAAAATCGTCATAATCAACAAGCGGTTTTCTTTCATAAGCTTGAAGACTTACGTACCCGTTTAATTGAAGGCGGTGATGAGGTTATCGAAGACGTCGTTGCACTGTTCCCTCACACGGACAGACAACAACTCAGAGCGCTAGTGCGCAATGCTAAAAAAGAGCGTGAAGGAAATAAACCACCCAAAGCTTACCGTCAAATATTTCAATATTTGAAAGAGCTGTCAGAAAGCGCTTAATGGATTTTCCCCTACGCCATCGATATGACTAGGGGAGCATCTTTATGGCTAGAAATATTTGTCTATCGTGGTAAGAAGTGTTGGAAATTCGGTATACCCTTCCCGATCGAGAAAATGCCCTGCGCCTTCTTCAATGATCACTTCCGTTTGTAAAGCTTGAGCCAATTCTTTTGAAGACTGGGGTGAGACAATTTCATCATTAGTTGAAATGATTGATATTCGTTTATCTGCAATATCAACTAATTCACCATAATTTAATTTATCAACAGTATGCACGCTCAACTCTGGCAAGGTAGCTTGCTCATCATCAAAACCTGAAACTAATATATACCCCCCTAATTTTTGACCTTCAACTCGCTGATGTGCTAAAAAACGCAATATGGTAATACAACCAAGGCTATGCCCAATAAGTATTGTGTTTTCATCAATATGAACAGGTAATTCAATTAGGTGTTGCAGCCATTTTTGAGGGTTTGGTGACAACGATTCAGGCATTTCAGGCACTTCAACGAAAGCCCCCAATGATTCCAATTCAGCCTTAAGCCAAGGAAACCAGTTTTTTGTAGGGGTTGCGGTATAGCCATGAACAATCACAAATTTCTTGTTTAGAAACCGATCATTCAATGCACTGATATTTTGAGAGGTCAGGTGTTGGAAAGTGATGGTACTCATTCTAATTTTACCTGTTAGATTTACTCAGTATGCTTAGACTCTATCATAACTCGCCAGTAGAACCATTAGCGCTTTTTGTTATATCTAAGGCAAAAACAAATTCATCTTCCCACATGTCTTGCGCATCATTCATTACATCAATTACGTCTGAGAATTCAATACGCTGCTCAGATGTCATATGGGCGAAAATAAGCGTAACAGGTAACTCAATGCCTGCGGAAACAATATCCCACAGGGCATCAAGGTTGTGCCCGAACCAAGAAGGCAGCGAGAACCGTTGCTGAAATTGAAGATAAAAATCTTCAATATTGTTTATCTGACGAAAATCAAACACAACACGGTTACTCATGGTTGTCGCCTTTTAATTCATTTGTTGAAAACTTTTATAATGATCGGTGGTGACAAAAACCATACCATCTGATGAATACATCAGGCGATCTGCACCTCGATGACCACAATTATAGTTAATATCCGCTTCATACCATTGGCGATTTGGTGAGATAGGCAAACGTTTTTCACGATTTAAAAATCTATCACCACCGATGGCTTTACCCGGTAAGACTTCACACAAATTGCCTTTTTTAGCGTCCCATCCGGCTTGTCTTGCTTCTTTTTTTGTCACATAAAAAGCAGGTAATTTTTGGTATTTTTGCACATAACTGACGACTTTACTTTGCTGGGTTAGTTGGTCAATTTTTTGTGCATTTTCATTACGAATGGATTGTTCTGGCGGAGAAACAGGCCTTTCAGCCTGTTCTGTATCTTGTAAATCACTGCCTTTAAAATAGAGGCTAAGCGCAATCAAGACCGCCATAATTAACATTGATGCAATACGTTTATTCATTTAACCTCAAGACTATGCAGTACCACCAACCGTTAGCTTATCGAGCTTCAATGTTGGTTGCCCAACACCAACAGGCACACTTTGACCTTCCTTACCACACACGCCGACACCTTTATCTAACGCAAGATCATTACCAACCATCGAAATTTGCTGCATTGCCTCAACACCAGAACCTATCAAGGTTGCCCCTTTGACTGGAGAAGTGATTTTTCCATTTTCAATCAGATAGGCTTCAGAGGTCGAAAATACAAATTTACCCGAGGTAATATCGACCTGACCACCACCAAAGTTAGGTGCATAAAGGCCTTTTTCTACACTGGCAATAATTTCTTCCGGTGTCGAATCACCTGCTAGCATATAAGTATTCGTCATTCGAGGCATCGGTAAATGCGCATAAGATTCACGACGTGCGTTACCCGTTGGTGAAACTCCCATCAATCGAGCATTCAGTTTATCTTGAATATAATTACGCAAAACACCATTTTCTATTAGGACATTATATTGTCCTGGTACGCCCTCGTCATCGATAGCTAATGAGCCACGACGTCCAGCAATAGTGCCATCATCAACCACAGTACACAGTGGTGATGCAACTAATTCACCCATCTGCCCAGAAAAAACAGACGTACCACGGCGATTAAAGTCACCTTCTAAACCATGACCAACAGCTTCATGCAGCAATACCCCCGGCCAACCTGCACCAAGTACGACAGGCATCATTCCAGCAGGGGCGGCAATAGCAGATAAATTGACTAATGCCATGCGCACTGCTTCACGAGCATATTGCTCAGCGACGATTTGCCCTTGATGGATTTCTAAAAAGTATTCATAACCATAACGACCGCCGCCGCCACTCGCTCCACGCTCACGCTTACCGTCATGTTCAACCAGCACACTGACGGATAAACGCACTAACGGGCGAATATCCGCCGCTAAAGTACCATCGGTGGCTGCAACCAATACTTGCTCATAAACACCCGTTAAGCTGGCATTAACTTCGATAATACGCGCATCTTCAGCTCTAGCTATTTGATCAACACGGTGCAGCAAATCAATTTTTTCTTCACGAGATAAGCTATTTAACGGATCAGCTTGTGAATACAATCTTTTGTATTCAACATTCGTGAGAATTTGCGATTTACCTGATCCTTGCTCATTCACAATACTGCGTGCAGCCGTGGCACTTTGTGTCAGTGCCAGCAAGGAAATTTGGTCGGCGTAGGCAAACCCTGTTTTTTCACCACTGACCGCTCTAACACCAACACCTTGGTCGATATTATACGAGCCATCTTTAATGATCCTATCCTCGAGTACCCAAGATTCATGGAAACTAGACTGGAAGAATAGATCGGCGTAATCAAGGCGACGCTCAGATAACATCCCTAAAATATCGTGCAGGTTTTCTTGCTCAAGGCGATTGGCGGTCAGCAAATGATCGCTGACAGAAGCTAAACTCATATTGGCTACTCTTTTGTTGTTTCTTTCTTAATCAAAGATGTCAATTGCGGTCTAAAGCGATTGTGTTTCACCACTCTAATTTGCTCACGCATGACACTCAAACTGTCGGTTTTAATATTCAATACCGTCGATGCAACTGCATCAACGTTTCGTTTCATGACCTTGCCCCAGCCATCAACGGCTAGACTATGCCCCCAAGTGCGACGCGTACCATGTACGCCAACTTGAGCAGGCGCTAGAATATAGCATTGATTTTCAATGGCTCTAGCACGTAATAGAGGTTCCCAATGGGCTTGCCCGGTATAACGCGTGAATGCGGCAGGCACTGAAATAATTTCCGCGCCTTGTTCACGTAATGCTTGGAATAAACCAGGAAAACGCAAGTCATAACAAATCGTCATCCCTAAACGCCCTACAGGGGTATCAACGACCGTGATATGCTCACCACGTTGATAAATGACAGATTCATTATAATTGCCTTGCTCATCTTCAATATTTACATCAAACATATGAATTTTGTCATAACGCGCTTTGATATTCCCTGCGGAATCAAAAAGTAAGCTACTACTGGTAATACGAGCCGGATCTTCACGACTAATCATTGGCATTGAACCAATCAAAATCCACACATTATAGCGCTTCGCCATTGCACGTATCGCATCTTGCAGGGGCCCTTTTCCTTCTACCTCGGCTTTTTTACGATAAACTGCCGCATCCGCAAATAACAGCGCATTTTCAGGCGTCAGTACTAGCTCAACTGATTCTGGCAACTGTTTGATTTGTTGCTCAATTTGCGCCAAATTGTGTTTAGTATTATCTCCGCTACATAACTGCAAAAGTGCAACGTTTCCCGTTTTCATTACTCTTGAGTCTCCTTAAGTTGACGTAATACTTCATCAATTTTCGGCTCGTCCACGCTACCTGTCACACGATAACGGATGACAGAAATTTTACTCCATAGCGGCCCGAGCACTTTAGATGCAGCAAACACCGCTGCACCGGCAAATGGATTAATCACAAATGCGGTTGCTACACCTACTGTAGCAGAAATTTCCGGTGTGATGACTGCCTCAATATTAATTTGACGATTAACCAAGTCAATATCACCATTTAACGCAATGTCCGCAACTAACCCATCAATATAAAAATTCTTTGAACTCAGAATACCATTATGAATTTTGGCGTCGCCTTTAATAGAGTCAAAATCAAAATCATCATTAAATGTATCGCGAAAATCTAAGCGAAGTTTACGCAGTAGCGCATCAAAGCTCATTAATCGCAAAATTTGTCCCGCACGACCACCGCCCATTTGTGCAATAGCCCCTTTGCCAAGTTTTGTGGATAATTTGCCATTTAATGATGTTAGATCTGGCGACCAAGGTACATTTTTCCAATTTAAATCAAATTCAATAGCGTATGGGGATTCAATAATCGGGACAAGGACACCAAAATAAGCGGCCGTTTCATCAAACGCATCCCCCGTTAAAGAACCCGCTATTTGTGTTTCATTAATACTACCGCTGCGCCATAGTGCATCGACTTTTAACTGTGCGGCACTATTACTGAGTGTCCCACCCGTCAGCTGTATTTCATTGCCTTTTGGCTGTAAGTTAGCTTTGATTTCGCCCAACTTTTGCCCACCAATCCAACAATCAAGGCAATAAAAATTAACCGCAGGCCAATCACTAAAATCAAATGTTGATGTTTGCTCTGGGCTATTTTGTGTCTGAGCAATGGATATCGGGTTGTAATACAAGTAATCCAGTTTTAACGCCCATGGCTTTTGAGCGAATATTTCTAATTGCCCTTTTAAGTTTTCACTATCAACACGAACCAGTTGATCGCGACTGTATAAATTGTATGAAAAACTTAAATCATTCCAAACCTGCCCACCTAAATAAAGGGAAGGTACTTTGACTTGCACAATTTCAGGTAGCGTAATTTTAGCCACGCCATCCCCAACATTTGAAGATAATAATCCACTTGCCAATTTTTCCCAGTCCATATCCGTCACGGGTGGGAGATCCACTAAAACAATCGACGTTTTAGGTAAATCAGGGACTTTATTCTTCCACGCAGCAATATGCGCTTTTTCCAGTTTGAGTGGCTCGCGACTTAATAACCATTGTGTGTTAAAACCAAGACGTTGCCCAATATCACCACCGACAACTAACTGCTCCGTGGTGCCTTTCGCTTGCACATTAATCTGACCTAGCTGATGAAGCAACTCACTATTTAATGCAGGTAATTGGCTTTTTAGTTGCTTTAGCCCCGCAGTAAACTCAATTTGCAACTTTGGATTTTCTTTTGTTGATTCAGGTATTGTTATCCCTACATGGCTTTTCCACTCACTGCTTCCTGAGACTTTCTGTTTAATCGCATTCGGGATCATCGCAAGTTTATCCAGCGCCCAATTACCGGCCAAATTTACATCAACCTGATAATCTTTTTTACCCGTTAATGTTGAAAAATCAATGGCTATCGGCTGACCAAACCATTCACCTTTTAATTTATCACCAATCAAATCACCATTATTAAACTGAAAACTGCCGGTTAATGCCGAAATTTTGCTATCAATTGGCTTAATAAATAAATCATTTTTATTTAAATGGACTTGTCCTTTAGCTATCACCTCTTTCCCAGCAGAAAGGGGAATAGACAAGTCAAGGCTACCGTTCACAACACCACCGATTTGTAATTCGTCTAACGTATCACCTATAGAGTGAGCCATTGGCGTATGGGTGAAATACTGTTGAATTTGTTTGCCTGTTCCACTGATGTTTGCATCAATAAACAGCATTTGATCGGTGTAATCACGAATAATGGCATCTAGATTAGTTGCAGTGGCATCGCCAAGTTTGACTTCCGGCACATGCATATATAAACCCGCACGTTTAAAATCTAAATCAATATCTAAATCTAATAACGCAGGCCACTCACTGTCGTATTCAAAGGTTGCATCGCGTAATGGTACCGAAACTTGAAATTGCCCATCATTATTGTCGTATGGGAAATTAGCCGGATCGCCTTTATAAACTAAAGTTGCATTCTCAACATTGCCGGCAATAATTGCTTTTGTCAGATAATCTGCAACATCTTGCCCCATCAATTTTTGAGGGAAATAACGCCATGCATCCCCAGCATCATCTAGGCGTATCCCCGCTAAGATAGCTAAATCAGCAGATTTATTTTTCTTTGCTTGGGCGTAGCTAAATTCACCATTTGCCCATAATGATTTGGCTTGTACATCAACAGACTTACTCCATAACTTGAATTCACTGTCATTATTCAGCCAATAGAGTTGCCCCTTAGCACTATTAATTTCGAAGGGCGCTTTAAATTCATCACGATAATCTATCTGACTATCTTGTAAGGTAAAGGAGAGCTCACCACCTTCCATATCGCCAGCTAAAACACCCGAGAAATGCTCAACAGAGGGTAACTGTTTCCATTTTCTCCAGCTAACATCCCGCCAATCCATACTGATTTGCGTATGATCAAGCGTATCTTGTGTTAAATCGAGGGAGAATTCAGTTACAACACCCGTCGGTTGACGATGCTGCCAATCTTGAACCATTTCTGGTGTCACAAATGAAAATGTGGGTAATACCTCACTTAAACGCTCAAGTTCGATATTTTTAGCACGGACACGCCAATGATCTTTATCTTGATATTTTTTCGAGGAGGGTAAATAAAGTACGGATACACTCCCCTTCGGCCAGATATATTCATTGGTTTTTAAAGTATCCAGTTCGGGAATATTAAAAAGCCACCCATTACCTTGTCGCTTCATTCTCAATAACAGATCATTTACCTGAAGGTTTTGCGCTAACGTATTTTCGCCCCAATTAGCTTCACCTTGCCGTAACTGAACTAAGCCATTATCAATACGCTTGTTTTTGATCGTTACCCAAGAAGAGAGACTAAAATTAGCATCTCTTAACCCTGTATTGTCACGTAGCCAGCGACTTAACCAAGGCTGCATATCGATATTATCCGCTTGTAAATAAACAATACCATCGCTCAACGCGCCGTTTTTGTCATAAGCATCGAGTTTAATTTGCAAATAACTGTGCTGTTTATTTAACGTTTCAAGGCTGACAAATCCTTGAGCACGATGCCGCTCATTTTGATTCAACCATGAAAGCTCAGGTAAGATTAGTGTTATTTTTTGTTCTGAAGGGCTGAGAAAACTGAGTTGGCTATCCTTTAATACAAAATGGTCAAATTGGCGTAAAAACAAATCTTCGACAGCATCTAATGAGGTGCTATCTGTTGGGCCATCTAAACTAAAGGGAACTTTATGATCAACATGAAGCTGATAGAAGGTCAAATCACGAAAACGCCAGCGTAATGAAAACAGTGAATTCCAAATATCTAATTCAACTGAAATTTTACTCACGCTAGCATCGGTTTTTTCACTTTTTAAATTGACATTCGATAGCGTAAAAACAGGACCAAAATATCGCCAAGCCCCATCTATTTGCTTAATGTCTAATGCAATATCTGCGCGTTTTTCAATATAGCCGATGATATCTTGACGATAATTGTCAATATTGGGTAAGAGAAAACGTAGCCCCGTCAACACTAACGCGCAGAGCAACAATACAATTGCTGTCGTCACTAATACTACGCGTGGTAGTCGTTTCACCGGTTTCTCCTCAAACGCAATGCTACATCATCACCACATCAAAACGTTCCTGACTGTATAAAGGCTCTGTTTGCACTTTAACTTGCTTACCGACGAATATTTCGACTTCAGCTAATGCATGAGATTCATCACCTTTAAGAACATCAACAACGGCTTGTGAAGCATAAACAAGGAATCTATCGGCATCGATCGTGCGATGAACCCGAACAATTTCACGTAAAATTTCGTAGCATACGGTTTCGACTGACTTCACCGTACCGCGCCCTTGGCAGGTAGGACAATCATCACATAAAACATGCTCAAGGCTTTCCCGAGTACGTTTACGCGTCATTTCAACCAGACCAAGCTGAGAAAAACCATTGATCGTGGTTTTGACCTTATCTTTGCTCAAGGCTTGCTCTAATGACGCTAAAACGCGTCGTCGATGCTCGGCATCAATCATGTCGATAAAATCGATAATAATAATACCGCCCAAATTCCTCAAACGTAATTGCCGTGCAATCGCTTGAGTCGCTTCAATATTGGTATTAAATATGGTTTCTTCAAGATTACGATGGCCGACAAAAGCCCCTGTGTTGATATCAATCGTGGTCATCGCTTCAGTTTGATCGATAATCAGATAACCGCCCGACTTTAATTCAACTTTTCTATCCATCGCGCGTTGAATTTCATTTTCAACATCAAAAAGGTCAAAAATAGGTTGATTACCTTGGTAAAGCTCCAGCTTTGCCGTCATCTCAGGGACATATTCTGCGATAAATTCTTGTAATTCAGTATAGGTTAACCGCGAGTCAACACGAATGCGGTCTAATGATGCGCCTGCAAAATCACGAATAATTCGGTATGCGAGAGACAACTCACCATAAATTTTTGTCCGAGTAACATTACGTTTTTTACGCTCAATCACTTTTACCCAGAGACGTTTTAAAAAGGCAGCATCTTGCTTGATTTCATCCTCGCCAACCCCTTCGGCGGCAGTGCGGATAATAAACCCACCATTTTCATCGCAATATTGTGCAACGCACTCCTTTAAGCGCTCACGCTCACTTTCACTGTCGATGCGCTGTGAAACGCCTACGTGAGAGGCTCCTGGCATAAATACCAAGTAACGTGATGGTAATGTGATGTCGGTGGTTAGCCTTGCGCCTTTAGTCCCTAGAGGGTCTTTAACGACCTGAACAATCAAATCCTGACCTTGCTTAACTAGCTCAGCAATATCGCGAATATGAAAGTTTTTTTGCTCATCACCCGCAATGCACTCAGTATGCGGCATGATATCAGAGGCATGCAAAAAGGCGGCTTTATCAAGACCAATATCAACAAAGGCCGCCTGCATTCCCGGCAAAACACGGCTTACGCGACCTTTGTAGATATTCCCTACTAGTCCCCTTTTTGCTTCTCGTTCTACGTGTATTTCTTGTAAGATCCCACCGTCAATATAAGCAACGCGCGTTTCAGATGGTGTAATGTTTACTAATAGCTCGGCAGTCATGAGTTCCCCTTACCATCACCTAACGCTAAAAATTGTTGTATTAATTCGTCCGTTTCTACCAGAGGTAAACCAACAACGGCATGATAACTGCCATTAATTTTACGAATAAAACGACCACCTATTCCTTGTATACCATAAGCGCCGGCCTTATCCATTGGCTCACCTGAGCGTATATAATCCTGTATTTCCGATAAAGATAACTCGCGGAATGTCACATCTGTCACAATCAGTGAGTTTAAAGTCAAATGACGATTAGATAATGCGATGGCAGTCATCACTTGATGTGTTTTTCCAGACAGTGAACCCAGTATTTTTTCAGCATGTTCAATGTCATGGGGTTTTTCGAGTATTTGATTATTCAGCACCACAATCGTATCAGCACCTAAAACAGGCCTGTCTTCAGGTGCGATGGCCACTCCCGCTAACGATTTATCTCGCGCTAAACGTTGCACATACGCTTGCGGTGTTTCACCTTGTTGCCACTTTTCTTCTACTTCAGGACGCAGAATTTCAAAAGTATAATCAAGTAATTGCACCAATTCCCGTCTTCTAGGGGAACCCGATGCTAGATAAATCAAACTCATAAGCTATATTTCCAGTGGGCGCCAGCAGATAAAATCTTAACATACTGAAAACTGACGACGAATTTTTCGTAATAACAAAAATAACCATGGCCACAGGATACCATTCACGAGGCTATTCCAGAATACTTGCGGATGGAATAATACCTGTGAAGATAGAAATTCAGCCCAAAAAATGGCAAGATTTTGAATTATAGTAAGTAAAACAATAACTAAAGTTTGCTGCCAAAGTGCCATATTCCTTAATAATTGATGCTTATAAGAAACTAAATAGCAGATGATACTGAAGGAAAGCGCATGAACGCCTAACGCCGAGCCTTGAATTGAGTCAACAATGATCCCCAAAACAAAGCTGGTACCAACGCTCACACGATGGGGTAGCGCCATGACCCAATAAATAAGGATTAGCAATAGCCATGAAGGTCGATAAAAGATGAGTTGTTCTGGCCACGGCATAACTTGTAAAATGAGTGCGATAAAAAAAGATAACCAAATAATGCCACGGCCATTGCCTCGGTATTCATCCATTTAGTTAGCTCCTCTACCCAAATCCATGATAGTTACCCTTTTATTATGGCTGAGGTGGTGACTCCGGCGACATTGATGGCGGCAATGGCGGCCCTTGAATTTCGCTCGGATTAGGTAAAACTTGAGGAAGCACTTTCATCAAGCGCTCATTAGCAGCACGATACACCTCAGAGGGTTGTAGCGGCTTGAGAGAATCATTTTCATTTCCCCACAGTAATAGCAGGTAACGCAAACGTTGCAGCTCGGCAGTCGGCCTAGCATTGATGATCGTATAAGCTCGTTGAGTATCGTGCTTAACCGCTGAAACAACAGCAACCGGATAGCCTTCAGGGAAACGCCCCCCTAAACCCGATGTCACTAAAACATCACCAACGCGAATGTCGGTATTTTCAGGTAATGGCTCCAATAAAAGATCGTCCGCACAACCGGAGCCAGCCGCTATAACTCGAATATCATTACGTAAAACCTGTACAGGCAATGCATGAGACGTATCGCAAATCAGTAAAACACGGCTATTAAAATTGCTGACACCGACCACTTGCCCTACAACGCCTTTATCACTGATAACTGGCTGCCCTTCATACACGCCTTTATTACTGCCTTTATCTATCACCACTTGGTCACGGTAAGGTGTATTCGCACCTGAAATAACCTGAGTCACCATCATGTGTTCATCTTGGCGAAGTGGCGAACCTAAAAGCTCTCTTAAGCGGGCATTTTCTTGTTTAAGTTGCTCGAGTAACAGGTTATCGGCTTTTTTTAGCAGTAATTCCTGATGTAACGCTTTGTTTTCGAATTGGAGTTGGTCACGTGTAGAGAAAATTTCTGAGACATTATCGAGAAACTGACGAGGGCCATTTGCTAAAAAATAGAATGGGCTTACCGCCGTATCAAGGTAATTACGGATTTTATTGAATGGCTCGAAACGATGGCCAATCACCACCAGCACTAATGCAATTATGACTGCAAAAAAGATGCGTAACTGAAGGGATGGGCCTCGCCTAAAAATTGGCTTCATGTATGGCTGAGTTTCGCTAATGTCAGAGAATTAAAAAATAGAGTCAAAGCAGCGGCTGGAGAATTATCCCCAGCCTGCCTATGGCGTTATTTAGTCTTCGCTAAACAGGTCACCACCGTGCATGTCGATCATCTCTAACGCTTTACCACCACCACGGGCAACACAGGTTAAAGGATCTTCTGCAACGATCACTGGTATCCCAGTCTCTTCCATTAATAAGCGATCTAAGTTACGAAGTAATGCACCACCACCCGTTAAGACCATTCCGCGTTCTGAAATATCAGAAGCCAGTTCCGGCGGGCACTGCTCTAACGCTAACATTACCGCACTAACAATACCGGTTAACGGTTCTTGCAATGCTTCTAAAATTTCGTTTGAGTTCATTTTAAAGCCACGTGGAACCCCTTCAGCGAGATTACGTCCACGAACTTCAATTTCATAAACTTCATCAGTTGGGAAAGCAGAACCAATTCCGTGTTTAATTCGCTCAGCGGTTGCTTCACCAATTAAAGAACCGTAATTACGACGGACATAATTAATGATTGATTCATCAAAACGATCGCCACCGATACGCACTGAAGATGAATACACAACACCATTCAGGGAAATAACAGCCACTTCGGTTGTACCGCCGCCGATATCAACCACCATAGAACCCGTTGCTTCAGAAACAGGCAGACCCGCACCGATTGCAGCGGCCATAGGCTCTTCAATTAAGAACACTTCGCGGGCACCTGCACTTAATGCAGATTCACGGATAGCTTTACGCTCAACTTGCGTTGCACCAACGGGGACACAAACAAGAACGCGAGGGCTTGGGCGTAGGAAACTGTTGCTATGCACTTGTTTAATAAAGTGCTGTAGCATTTTTTCAGTTAAGTAGAAATCGGCAATTACGCCATCTTTCATTGGTCTTATTGCTGAAATGTTACCCGGAGTACGTCCCAGCATCTGTTTAGCTTCACCACCAACTGCAGCAACGCTTTTTGCGGAGCCAGAGCGGTCTTGGCGAATGGCAACAACAGAGGGTTCATTTAATTTTACGCCTTGTCCTTTGACATAGATGAGGGTATTGGCTGTACCCAAGTCAATCGACAAGTCATTAGAAAACATGCCACGAAATTTTTTAAACATAACGAATGGGTTATCCTGCAAGCTGGGGACGAATAAAAACCCGTCTACTCTACCAACCACTCGAAGCGGTCTCAAGGCGTTAATGAGCTGCTTCAATAAATATGGTTAATTCATCTATTTTTCACGTATTGTACTGTACATGCTTCTTTTTAAAACGAAGCAGATAAAAACCTCAAAAACGGCCTTTAATTGATACGCTATTTACTTATAAGTAAATTTACGCAAGATCAACTAACCGTTCTTTGGCTGTTATATACTCCATCTTTTTCTACCCAGTGTGACAAACTATTATGTCTACAAGTTCAAATAATATTTAGATATTTTTATTATTGCTACACGCCAGTTCTTTTCACCACAAAATAGGTGTTGTTAAACGGTGTTAGCTCTATTATTGACTAAAAATGACACAAATTTATGTCAGTATGCAAAATGACTCGTCGCAGTGCGATATTTTGCACGATAAAAGCCTATTTATGCCAGAAAAAAATACATTTTTACAAATTAATTACAATACTAATAGCCTAAATAGCATTCTGACGCCAATAAAATCAATTCTGCTATGATGGAGCAGGCAAATTAGGCGAAATAATTCTAGTACTCGGTCGGTGAAGCCAAAAACAACCCAAGAAGTATAGACAAATTATTTCATTCGGCTAGCTGATCGCACTCAAATTTTTATATGAAATGAAGCATGACGAATATGCATAATTAATCACTAATTTAGGAGTGAGTCATGAAAGCACTCGTACTACAGAAACAAGACGACAATGTTATCCCAGAAATTTTATCTATCTCGACAGAAAAACTGCCTGCGGGTGAAGTCATTATTGATATTCACTGGTCGACACTAAATTATAAAGATGCGCTTGCCATTAATGGTAAAGCGGGTGTTATTCGAAACTACCCCATGGTTCCTGGTATCGATTTTTCTGGCGTTATCCAACATAGCGAAGACCCTCGATTTCATGTCGGACAACATGTTTTACTCACCGGTTGGGGCGTTGGTGAAACACACTGGGGAGGTCTCGCCACTCAAGCAAGAGTACCGGCTGATTATTTAACTCCATTGCCCGAATCCCTATCTTTACGCCAAGCCATGATAATTGGTACCGCAGGTTTTACCGCAATGCTTTGTGTCAATGCCCTTGAAGATGCTGGCGTTACCCCTGATAAAGGTGAAGTTGTCGTCAGTGGCGCAAGTGGCGGTGTCGGGAGTGTTGCCATTCAATTATTAACCGCTCTTGGCTATGACGTTGTCGCAATCTCAGGACGTGAAGAAAATAGTGAATACTTACACCGCATCGGTGCTAAAAAAATTCTCCCTCGCGGTGATTTCACTCATCCAGCGAAACCATTAGATAAACAGCTTTGGGCTGGCGCGATTGATACCGTGGGTGGCGAGCTTCTGGCAAATTTACTGACACAAATCAAATATAATGGCGCGGTTGCCGCATGTGGGCTTGCAGGTGGTTTTACTTTACCCGCCACGGTCATGCCATTTATTTTACGCAATATTCGCCTACAAGGCGTCGACTCGGTTTATTACCCAGCATCAAAACGTCCAAAAGTGTGGGAACGCCTTGCTCAACTGCTGCCTGAATCATTCTATCAACAAGTCAGTTCCGAAATTTCATTAGAACAATCGGTAGAATATGCAAAAAAACTCTTAAAAAATCAGGTCACAGGGCGTACCCTTGTTAATCTGCACGATTAGCAATCATCATTGTGCGGTTCCATGATAAAAATTGGGAGTACCGCACAATTTATAAAATAAATTCGGGTAATTTCTCTGATAAGACCAGTATTTTGCTGCTAAATGCTACGAAATAATTATAATGCATCCCTTGTCACGGAAAATTCCATTTATTTTCATGATAAAAGATGACAAACCCTCGACATCGGGTTATGTTGTCCGATTATTGACGTATCGTCGGAGTTAGCAGCACAATGACAGAAGATATTCACATTTTGCTCCTTAACGGACCAAACTTAAACCTTCTAGGTACTCGAGAACCTGATAAATACGGTGCCCGCACCCTGTCAGATATCGTTGCTAAATTGATGCTAGAAGCGAATGGTTTAGGCGTAAAATTGAGTCACTTTCAATCTAATGCTGAGCATGAGCTGATCGATAAAATTCATGCAGCAAAAGATAATACCGATTTTATTCTGATCAATCCGGCTGCATTCACGCATACCAGCGTTGCTTTGCGTGATGCATTACTTGCAGTTTGTCTCCCGTTTATCGAGATTCACCTGTCTAATGTGCATGCCAGAGAGCCATTTCGCCAACATTCTTATTTCTCCGACCAAGCTGTTGGGGTAATTTGTGGTCTTGGGGCTGACGGTTACAGTTTCGCGTTACAAGCAGCAGTTAACCGTGTGCGCCTAATTAATTCAATCCAAATATAAGAGTACGGAATCATATCCATGGATATTCGTAAAATCAAAAAACTGATCGAGCTAGTCGAAGAGTCTGGCATTTCTGAACTAGAAATTTCTGAAGGCGAAGAGTCAGTACGTATCAGTCGCATGTCACCTGCAGCGCAGATGATGGCAGCACCTCAACAATACTACTCTGCACCAACCGCACCTCAACCGGCGCTGGCTAATGCAGTTGCACCTGCTCAAGAAGTCGCTCCAACTGCCGCTCCAGTGGTTTCAGGTCACCAAGTTCGTTCCCCAATGGTTGGAACCTTCTATCGTGCACCAAGCCCTGAAGCAAAATCTTTTGTTGAAGTTGGTCAAACCGTCAACGTTGGCGATCCTCTTTGCATCGTTGAAGCGATGAAAATGATGAACCAAATTGAAGCAGATAAATCGGGCGTGGTGAAAGCCATTCTGTTGCAAAACGGTGATGCAGTAGAATTTGACGAGCCATTGGTTGTTATCGAATAACGAGGCGTTTCCATGCTGGAAAAAATTGTTATCGCTAACCGTGGAGAAATTGCACTGCGCATTCTACGTGCCTGTAAAGAACTAGGCATTAAGACTGTTGCTGTCCACTCTACGGCAGATAGAGATCTAAAACACGTGTTGCTGGCAGATGAAACAATTTGTATCGGCCCAGCAGCATCAGCAAAAAGTTACTTGAACATTCCTGCGATTATCTCCGCAGCTGAAATTTCAGGCGCTCAAGCAATTCACCCAGGATATGGTTTCCTGTCTGAAAATGCAGATTTTGCAGAACAAGTTGAGCAATCAGGCTTTATTTTTATCGGTCCAAAAGCTGAAACCATCCGCCTAATGGGTGACAAAGTTTCTGCGATTGAAGCGATGAAACTTGCCGGTGTACCTTGTGTTCCGGGTTCTGATGGCCCACTTGGCAATGATACAGAAAAAAATAAAACCATCGCAAAACGCATTGGTTACCCTGTCATCATCAAAGCGTCTGGCGGCGGCGGTGGCCGTGGTATGCGTGTTGTGCGTAATGAAAAAGATTTAGAAGCATCAATAAATCTAACACGTGCAGAAGCAAAAGCCGCATTCAATAACGACATAGTTTACATGGAGAAATACCTTGAAAACCCACGTCATATTGAAATTCAAGTCATGGCTGATGGTCAAGGACATGCTATCTATTTAGCAGAACGTGACTGTTCAATGCAGCGTCGCCACCAAAAAGTGGTCGAAGAAGCACCGGCACCGGGGATCACCCCTGAAATTCGCCGAAGCATTGGCGAACGCTGTGCTAAAGCTTGTATCGAAATCGGCTATCGTGGTGCGGGTACTTTCGAATTCCTATTCGAAAATAACGAGTTCTATTTCATTGAAATGAACACCCGCATTCAAGTCGAGCATCCGGTCACTGAAATGATCACCGGTATCGATTTGATCAAAGAGCAGCTGCGTATCGCATCAGGTTTACCTTTATCCGTGACGCAAGAAGAAGTTAATGTGCATGGTCATGCTGTTGAGTGTCGTATCAACGCAGAAGACCCGCATACCTTCTTACCAAGTCCGGGACAAATTACCCGTTTCCATTCACCGGGTGGCTTTGGTGTTCGTTGGGAATCTCATATTTACGCAGGCTATACTGTGCCTCCGTACTATGATTCCATGATTGGTAAATTAATTACTTTTGGTGAAACTCGTGAAATTGCCATTTCTCGAATGAAAAATGCGCTTAATGAGCTGATCATTGATGGTATTAAAACCAATATTGAACTGCACCAAATGATCATGAATGATGAAAACTTCCAAAAAGGTGGGACTAACATCCACTACTTGGAGAAAAAACTGGGTATTCAGGAATAATTTTCTGAATCACTAACGGTTAAATCATCTTCTATAAATACCGGAAAGCCCTGCTTTTCGGTATTTTTTTGTCCTCTAAAAACCCCGCCTCGCACTTTTCTTCTCGTATTTTTCACACTCTGCTTACGGATTATCGTACAATCCCTGATTATTTTTGTCGAAATGAGGAGGAAAAACGTATGGATAAACGTTTTCTTCAGTCAAACAAGGAAGCTCGCTGGGCACTGTATCTTACGGTTGCCTACATGATAGGTTGGATACTCAGCGCCTATCTACCTGACAATACAATTGGCATAACCGGGCTTCCATTATGGTTCGAATGGTCATGCCTTATCCTGCCCATTATTTTTATTCTATTGTGCATCATGATGGTAAAACTGGTTTTTAAAGACATTCCTCTGGAGGAGAATGATGCAGACTGAAGTTCTCCTGCCATTAATTGGTTACCTTGCTCTGGTATTCCTGCTTTCTGTTTACGCTTATAAAAAGCGAACAAAAGGTGAATTTCTTAACGAATACTTCCTCGGTAATCGTTCCATGGGTGGCTTTGTCCTTGCGATGACTATCACCGCAACCTATATCAGTGCTAGCTCATTTATAGGTGGCCCAGGAGCTGCCTATAAATATGGTTTAGGTTGGGTATTGCTCGCCATGATCCAACTGCCCGCCATTTGGCTCGCACTTGGTATACTGGGTAAAAAATTCGCTATTTTAGCCCGCCGCTACAATGCAGTGACACTCAATGACATGCTATATGCCCGTTACCAAAGCCGTTTTTTGGTTTGGTTCGCTAGTATTAGCTTACTTGTCGCTTTTTTTGGTGCGATGACAGTACAGTTTATCGGCGGCGCTCGACTTTTAGAAACAGCCGTCGGTATCCCATACACTTATGGATTGATTATTTTCGGCGTCTCTATCGCTCTCTACACCGCGATTGGTGGTTTTCGAGCCAGTGTACTTAATGATGCATTACAAGGGCTGGTGATGTTACTGGGAACGGTTATTTTGCTGGTTGCCGTTATCCATCATGCTGGTGGGCTACCAGCAGCCATTGAAAAAATGCATGCTATCGATCCTAAATTAGTCTCACCAGAAGGCGCTGACGATATTTTAAGCGGGCCATTCCTTGCTTCCTTTTGGATATTGGTTTGCTTTGGTGTGATAGGTTTACCCCATACCGCAGTACGTTGTATTTCTTACAAAGACAGTAAAGCGGTTCACCGTGGTATTATTCTTGGCACCATTGTGATGGCAATACTCATGTTTGGTATGCACTTTGCGGGTGCATTAGGCCGGGCAATTTTGCCTGATTTAACCATTCCAGACCAAGTGATCCCAACCTTGATGGTGCAAGTTTTACCGCCTTTTGCTGCGGGTATTTTCTTGGCAGCGCCAATGGCGGCAATTATGTCGACTATCAACGCCCAGTTATTGCAATCATCGGCGACTATCGTCAAAGATATTTACCTTAATGTCGCACCTGAGCAAATTAAAAATGAGAAAAAACTTGCGCGTATTTCGAGCTACTCAACACTCATTTTAGGTGCACTATTGCTGATCGCTGCATGGAACCCGCCACAAATGATTATCTGGCTAAATTTACTGGCTTTCGGCGGGTTAGAAGCCGTATTCCTTTGGCCTCTCGTATTAGGTCTATATTGGGAAAAAGCCAATGGGACTGGCGCATTAAGCGGAATGATTGTAGGTGGCGTTTGTTATGCCTTGCTCGCGACATTTAAAATTGAAATGATGGGCTTTCACGCTATTGTACCCTCACTTATTTTTAGCTTTTTTGCATTTATGATTGGTAATCTTTTTGGTAAAAATCCCGTACAATTGGCAGCAAATGAACTAACAGCTAGTTCTAAGTAATCTAATCCCCCCTAAAGCGGGCTTTAATACTTAGAATATTTTTTATTAATGATAAATTTTATGCTCTGAATAATTTGCGTGAAGTGTAATGAGCATGATGAAGAGAACAAACAATGCCTTGGATACAAATACGACTAAACTCAAATGCAAGAGATGCCGAAGCACTCGGCGATGAACTTATCGAAACAGGTGCCGTTTCCATTACCTTTCAAGATAGCCATGACACGCCAGTTTTCGAGCCGCTTCCGGGAGAAACTCGCTTGTGGGGCGATACCGATGTTATTGCTCTGTACGACGCAGAAACCGATATGAAACTGGTGGTGGCACAATTAGAAAACAGTCCCCTTCTGGAAGCTGGTTTTATTCATAAAATTGAGCAAATCGAAGATAAAGACTGGGAAAGAGAATGGATGGATAACTTCCACCCAATGCGCTTTGGCCAACGTTTATGGATTTGCCCAAGCTGGCGTGACGTGCCAGATCCTACTGCCGTTAACGTGATGCTTGATCCAGGCTTAGCCTTTGGTACGGGTACGCACCCTACCACCTCTTTGTGTCTTGAATGGCTAGATGGAATTGATCTTGAAGGGAAAACAGTTATCGACTTCGGATGTGGATCCGGTATCCTTGCCATCGCTGCACTCAAATTAGGCGCTGCTCAAGCTATCGGAATCGATATCGATCCTCAAGCAATTACCGCAAGTCGTGATAATGCACAGCGTAATGGTGTTTCAGAGCGCTTATCTTTATACCTGTCGAAAGACCAACCTAAAGACCTACAGGCTGATGTCGTTGTTGCTAACATCCTTGCAGGGCCATTACGTGAGTTAGCCCCTATGATTAGTGTGCTTCCGCATGAGGGCGGTTTATTGGGTCTTTCGGGTGTGCTTGCAACGCAAGCAGAAAGTGTCGCTGATGCATATCGTGCTATCTTTGAAATTGACCCTGTTGCTGAGAAAGAAGAATGGTGCCGCATCACGGGTGTCAAGCGTTTTTAATAGAAATATTATGAAAATTAAAGAATAATTTCTTTGAAATTCAAGCAAGAATAGATTATCTTATAGCTCAAATAATGCTCAATAGCTGGCGATAATCTGTTCTGCTCGAGATTTGAACAGAGCAACTGTTATTTTAATAAATCATCACAATTTATACCTAAGTGATTGTTAAAGCTGATTATTTTTTATTTCCTCAAAAGGCAAGATAAAAAAGTTAGTGATAAATAACCGTTTGCTCAAAGTTTGTCCTTTCATATCTCGTAAAAAATGCGTAATATACGCGCCCTTGCAGTCACAGTATGGCCCCCATTTAGTTATGCGAATCGGACAATATCAGTTGAGAAACTGTCTTATTGCTGCCCCCATGGCAGGCATTACAGATAAACCTTTTAGGTCGCTCTGTTATGACATGGGAGCTGGGATGACAGTCTCAGAAATGCTTTCTTCTAATCCTCAGGTGTGGAAGACAGACAAATCTAGGCTCAGGATGGTTCATCGCGATGAACTTGGGGTTCGTTCCGTTCAAATAGCTGGCAATGATCCCGATGAGATGGCTGCCGCTGCTCAAATTAATATTGAGAGTGGCGCTCAAATCATTGATATCAACATGGGCTGTCCAGCTAAAAAAGTGAATCGTAAGCTTGCAGGTTCTGCTCTACTACGTTATCCAGATATCGTTAAATCGATTTTAGAAACCGTTGTTAAGGCAGTAGATGTCCCTGTCACTCTTAAGATCCGCACAGGCTGGTCACCTGAAGAGCGAAACTGCATAGAGATTGCCAAATTGGCCGAAGATTGCGGTATTCAAGCATTAACTATTCACGGCAGAACTAGAGCCTGTTTGTTTAATGGTGAAGCTGAGTACGACAATATTCGGGCAGTTAAGCAGACTGTTACCATCCCGGTTATTGCCAATGGCGACATTACTGACCCGCTAAAAGCCAGAGCTGTCTTAGACTACACAGGGGCGGATGCCTTGATGGTAGGCAGAGCAGCTCAGGGAAGACCTTGGATCTTTCGGGAAATCCAACATTATCTGGACACAGGTGAAATATTGCCACCGATGCCAATGGCAGAGGTACAACGCATTATGCTAGCGCATGTACAGGAATTGCACGACTTTTACGGTCAAGGCAAAGGAGCCCGTATAGCGCGCAAACATGTTTCTTGGTACTTACAAGAACATGCACCTGATGACCAGTTTAGGCGCTCATTCAACACCATTGAGGATGCCAGCGAACAGCTGGAGGTGTTGGAGGCATTTTTTGAAAATTTTTGCGTAAATAAAAGATAAGAGCTGACAGAACTATGTTCGAACAACGCGTAAATTCTGACGTACTAACCGTTGCTACTGTAAATTCACAAGATCAAGTAACGCAAAAACCGTTACGTGACTCAGTTAAGCAAGCACTGAAGAACTATTTTGCTCAATTAAACAATCAAGATGTTACTGATTTATATGAGCTGGTATTGGCTGAGGTAGAGCAGCCTTTGTTGGACATGGTTATGCAATATACCCGTGGAAACCAGACCCGTGCAGCCCTAATGATGGGTATCAACCGCGGTACTCTGCGCAAGAAACTGAAAAAATACGGCATGAACTAAACCTAGTCGGTTTATGCAGTGTTTTTAGAAGCACTTCCTTGAATAAAGGAAGTGCTTTTTTGTTCTTTGAATAGCGTACATTTTATGGCTAAAGCCTAAAAAAGGTACAGCAAACCTTCGCTGTACCTTTACAGTTAGCTTTATAACAAGGTATGAAAAATTAACGGTATATCGGTAATAAATTAAACTGTGCTAATAGCTGACAAATAATTCCTACAACACCAAAGGCGATAACGGCATAAATTAACCCTTTTCCACCCCAGACTTTAAACCTTGATTCTGGAAAACGTTCCCTTACTTTTAATACCATGGCTGCGGGGCAAATAACGGCCCAGATACAGGCTGCCATTCCAGCGTAAGCTATCGCAATAAGAAAACCATTAGGGAATAACATACAAAGAACTAATGGCGGTACAAAACACAATAATGCGGTCTTCATTCTACCGGATGAATTATCTTTAAAGTTTAATGAAGCTAGAATGTAATCGAATAACCCAATTGCAACACCTAAGAATGAACAGAATACAGCACTAATCGAAAACCAAAGTAAAAATGTGGCGATGTGTTTACTGTTAAGTACGGCATAAAGCGATTCTATAAATGCATCTAAGTTACCGCCTTTATTAATAATAGTTAAAAATTCAGGCCTTGGGAGATTCCCCATTGTGCCTAAAATCCACATAAAATAAAGAACAAGTGCTAATACACATCCAATGATACAGCTTTTAACCACTTTTCTTTCATTCTCATGATACAGTTTATATAGACTACAGACATTACCATGATACCCAAAAGAGGTAATTGCATATGGAATAACAATAAAGACAAATGGAAGTAGTGATGTATTTCCACCCTCAACCGGTGATGTTAATAATAAATCAGTTTTAACGATGAGAAATAAACCTGAAAAAGCCAAAACGAATAATACTATTTTAATAAATAAAAATAATGAAGTAAGTCGACTTGCTCCAATTCCACTCCACCAAATACTCGCACCTAGTATTAACGTAAACAATACAAATATAAGCCTTAAATTAATATTATATCCGTAAATGACGGCGGCTTCTTTGATAACGGATCCTGCTGCTGAGATGTATGCATATATTAATATATATAAAACAAATATTAGAGCGATATTGGCAAGATAGCATGCCCATTTTGGTAATAATTCTTTAGAGATAAAAAAGTAATTTGTTCCTGAACCATATTTCGATATACATTCTAAAATATAGATCCCTGAGTGAAACATAAAAAAACAGACAATTAATAAAATTACAACTGAGTTAATAAACCAAGCTCCTGCCATAATAGTGGGTAAGCTAAACATGCCTGCCCCTATCATTGCACCGCCTAGCACAAAACCCCCTACCATTATGGAGGGTTCTTTTTTGGCTGCCGAATTGTTCATGGTGCTCACCTTAAAAATAAGGGGAAGGTTCCCGCATTGCACGGGAACCCGAAGAACTACCGATTATTTGATGGGTTTTAATCTTGCTGTAAAGTGTCTTAATACTGGTGGCTCATACTCAAAATCAAGCCCTTTCAGTGTCTTGAACTTCTCTTTTAGATCAATCAGAGCATCTGCAATGTAATCCATATGGTCGTTTGTATAAACACGTCTTGCGATTGTTAAGCGCATGAATTCCATATCCGCATGTTTTTGTTTTCCTGTTTCTGGGTCACGACCTAATAGGAATGAACCAATTTCAACAGCACGGACACCGGATTCTAAATACAACGCATTAATAACAGCTTGAGCTGGGAACTGGTCACCAGGAATGTGCGGAACCAATTTTTTACAGTCAACAAATACGGCGTGACCGCCAGTAGGATACTGAATTGGAATACCTGCTTCACGTAAACGGTCACCTAAATATTTTACTTGGCCAATACGGTAGTGCAGATAGTCTTCGCCAGCCCCTTCTTCTAAACCTTGAACCATCGCCGCCATATCACGACCGGCTAACCCACCATAAGTTACAAAACCTTCCATTGGTACGCAGCGCTGTCTAGCCAATGTGAAAATTTCTTCGTTATCTCTAATCGCCACTAACCCACCAATATTCAGTAATGGGTCTTTTTTCGCTGACATGGTTAATGCGTCAGCGTATTTATACATATCAAAAATAACTTGTTTGATTGTTGAGTTTTTATATTTAGGGTCGCGTTCTTTAATAAAATACGCATTTTCACAGAAACGTGCAGAGTCCATAACAACAAAAATATTATGTTGTTTTGCGATTTCATAGACTTCTTTTAAATTAGCCATTGATACAGGCTGACCACCGGCGCTATTACAAGTTACAGTCGAAACAATAGCAACAACGTTTTCTGCACCATGTTCAGCAATATTATCTTTTAATTTTTGAATATCGAAATCACCTTTCCAATCATCATATGTTTCTGAGTCATAGGCTTTCTCGGTAACAATATTAATTGCTTTACATCCGTTTAATTCCACGTGCGCTGCGGTTGTATCAAAGTGGAAGTTAGAGATAAAGACAGGTTTCTTCGCACCACCTTGATCTTTTTTAACTTTCAACAGAACTGGGAACAGCATATTTTCTGCTCCACGACCTTGGTGAGCAGGAATGACATAATCGTAGTCAAACATCTCTTTAACTTTATCTTTTAAATCATAATAGTTACGAGATCCTGCATAAGCTTCATCACCGGTGATCATTGCCGCCCATTGGCGATCACTCATTGCGTTGGTGCCTGAGTCAGTCAATAAATCAATATATACCGCACTGCTTGGTAATAAAAATGGGTTATATCCTGCTTCTTTTAATGCAACTTCACGCTCTTCTCTTGAAGGAATACGGATATTTTCTACCATTTTAATACGGAACGGTTCTACGATTCTTTTAGCCATGATAATACCTTTAATTTTTCATTAAATAATAAATATAGAAATTCGAACTTATAAAAAATAAGCTAACAAATTATTGAATTGGAAAAATAGAAGGATTATTTATTTGGAAAAAAGAAGGCTAAAGAAATGTCAATATTGAACCATTTCTTCATATAGAAGAAACACCTTGATATGAGTACTTCACTTAACAGAAACATACTATGACTCCTATCAGTAAGGAATTAGTACAACCATTGGCATTATGTATATAACAGTTCGATTTTTAAATTAACTGGTATTGTCATGTAATAATACCTATATCACACAATTATTGTTTTTAACTATAACAGTTTGACGCATGTCACAAGATTAATTGTTTTAAAAAAATCAAGTACATAAATTAAATTTAATGAATAAATTAGAGGAAGATAAATAGCTAGTCTTATAATTTAACTAATTAATTTAACTTATAACAACAAATGACTAACCTAAATAAATAAAGCTCCAACTAGGAGCTTTATTTATCAGTATCGCTAACTTAATAGCTACTGCGCATCTTTACCATATTTAGGCGATCTTGGACCATAAAGAATGCCATTAGGTTTTCCTGCAGATAATAGTCTTACACTTGTTATACCCGCGATCCCATAACTTTTGTCTGTCATTGTATCTGCAATTTGGTTAACTACCGCAGACACGAGCACACCAATAATCCCATTTGATGACGAATTATTTTCAGTACTTGAAGCTGTCGCTGATCCGCTCCACAGCAAAGCCCCTGTACGTGAGTCTACAAGCTTCGCATTAGCCGTCACCCGAGTATCACTCGCAATCACCTGATAACTGGTTCCATACTCTGTAATATCTAAATAAAGGACTGCATCATTACCAAATATTTCATATAACTTAGCCGGAGGTACCGCTTGAATATCCCCCGCGTTCGTCATCCCATTTTGTTTAAACGTTTCTTCAACAACAGCGACAGGAAAAACATAATAACCCGCTTCAGCTAGAGGTAATGCAGTTTGAGATAGCAGGCCATGGCTAGCTTGTACCTCTGGTGTACTATTTTGAGGTAACAAAACAAGAATGCTTTTAGGCTTACTTTGGTTAAAGGCACTATAATCCACTTTCGTCGGCTGCGCACACCCGGATAATAACCACGCTATAACTAAGCTACTCATAATCATTATGCGTTTCATTTTATTTTCCCTTTATTTTTCATTAGAAAATCCATGTAAGTAGCAGATTCCGGATACAAGGCCTTCTCTGTATTAAATTCAGCCATTGCTAAGTCGATTGCACCTGTCGTTGAATATAATAAGCCTAGATGAGCATGCAGCCCCGGTGGTACAGCAAGCCCTTTTGCTTTACCCGTTTCAATATTTTTTTTCAGTACTTCAATTTGTTCTTGTGGGCTTGTATCTGTTTGCTGATAATATTGATATACCGTTGTTTGGTAACCGTCCCAGTTATATAAAGGTTTAGGTTCACTCACACAGCCATTTAATAAAATAGCCCCTGCAATAATTAGCAGTAATTTCATTTTCATCATATTCCCTTATTTCGCAGGCTGCCAAGCGCCACTTTCCACGCCTGTTACCAAATTATTTACCGCTTCTCTAATTGCTAAATCTAAAACTTTACCATTCAACGTGGAGTCATAACTTGCAGTTCCACCAAAGCCAATAACTTCCCTATTTGATAATTCATATTCACCAGCACCTTGGGAAGAAAATACAACTTCTGATGTTTGTACATTAACAACATTTAAATTTACTTTAGCATAGGCTATTTGCGATTTTCCGCGGCCTAAAATGCCAAATAATTGGCGATCACCAACTTCTTTACGTCCAAACTCAGTCACATCGCCAGTAATAACGTAAGTGGCGCCTTTTAATTGTTGAGTTTGGCCTTTAATACCCGCTTCTTCTTTTAATTCCTGCATATTGGTACGGTCTAATACATTAAATCGACCTGTTTGCTGTAAATGTGTCATTAATATTGTTTTTGATTGGTTTCCTAGACGATCAACACCATCGGAAAAGATCCCGTTCATATAACTGGAACGATTATCAAATTTTCCAATTGATATTGGGCTTTTAGGACCTGAATAGTTTGTATTGTATGTCGCAACTTTTTCAACCGCGAGCGAACGAGACGATTCACTGGCACAACCACTTAGTAATGCACTTGCAATAAAAACAGATGCAACACTGATTTTTGATATATTCATTTAGCATTCTCAATTAAATTTATTTTTTGATAATAATTATTACAAATACATTTTGCATCAAATAAGAATAATGGTCTAGAAAATATTAGTAATTACCCCTATCAGTAACACCCTCTAGCATACTGATTATATTAATTAGTTCTTAATATTAATTCACATAATAACTAAGGTTTACTAATTATGGCTTATTTAAAATATTGGCACTTGATCTTTATTCAAAAAACAGCCCAAATAAATTTTACATCACAATTACATTATCTCTACATTAATAATTTTATTTTAATTTAATTTACCTTCGATCTATAATTAAATAGTATATAGATTAAAAATACAAAAAAAGTATATTTAATAATTAAATATACTTTTTTACAGAGATATTTAATATATTCTGAAATATTTTTTACTCACCAAATAATATTTCTGTGTATTTTTTAGACACTTTGCTTCGTTGCCCATTCTCAAAATAGCGATCTACATGACATTTTTTCTCTTGAATATCACAAAAAATACCATTTGCAAATGTCATCTGTGTTTTATCAAAATCACCAGCCAACTTAATGTTACTCGCCTGCTTTTCGCCGATATATTTTTTAGTCAGCTCAATAGATACACCGTCTTTACCACTAACACACAGGTACTTATCACATAGCACATTCTTTTCAGGTGATTTTAAAGCAGGAGCTGTTTTCGCCATTGCGAGCATGGGAGAGATAACGATTGCGATCCCAAAAGCAAGTAATGTACTCTTTTTCATATAAATTCCTTAATCTAAATAATAAAAATAAAACTATCTATACGGTAACTTTAGACTACTCTTTCGTATTTTCATTTCACCCATAGTATTTAATTACAGAGTATTCCGAATACTAAAAGCGAAGATAACAACTTTAAAAATTTACCCTCCAGAGCTTAGTCACCTCCTTATTTCTTGCACAAAATATCCATTTTCTGCATTAATTTAACCATTTGTTAACATAATTGATTGTACTTTCGATTAGAAAAGATAAGTGTAGTTAATGCCATTTTGAACCAATAAAAATACTACCTGCAATTTCAAAAGGTATTAAACGCTCACGAGAAGAGAGTTATTTATGACGACACAACCTATCGCTGTTAAATCATTTAGATCAACGAAAACGACATCTAAAGTTTTACTTATTTGCTGGATGAGCATTTTATTTGAAGGTTATGACGTCGGTGTTATGGGCGCAGTGCTCCCCACGCTTGCTGAATATAAACAATGGGATCTATCACCTTTAGAGCTTGGTGCTTTAAGTAGTTACGCCCTCGTAGGTATGTTTTTTGGGGCATTTATTATTGGCACATTGAGCGAATTATATGGTCGACGCCGTATGCTGTTAGCCTGTGTGTCTCTTTTTTCATTAACGATGTTAGGGGCAGCTTTTGCGCCAACACCTTGGATTTTTGGCTTAATGCGCTTTATTGGTGGCATCGGATTGGGAGGGGTCATCCCCGTAGCGGCAGCACTTACAATAGAATATTCCCCCGCAGAAAAACGCTCTTTTAATTATGGAATTATGTATTCCGGCTATTCACTTGGCATTTTAAGTGCAGCTCTCGTCGCAATGTGGCTGCTTGAACAATTTGGATGGCGAAGTGTCATTGCTTTTGGTGCAATACCTTTATTATTAATATGGCCTATGGCGCGTATTTTACCGGAATCCTTAGAATATTTATCTCATAAAGGTTTGCATAGTCAGGCGAATAAGTTAGCCGATAAATTAGATATTCATTATCAACCGTCAATTGAACAACAACAGAAATCACAAAGCATAAAAGAAATTATCGCCGTGGTATTTGCAAAAAAACATTTACGTGCAACGGCTTGCTTTTGGATAGCACTATTTTGTGGCATGTTGCTGGTTTATGGGTTAAATACTTGGCTGCCATCCATCATGAGAAAGGAAGGATATAATCTAGGTTCAAGTCTAACCTTCTTGATTGTATTCAGCTTAGCCTCTGCCATAGGCGGGTTATTTTTAGGAAAAATTGCAGACAAATATGGTGTGCGTAATTCAGTCGCCTTTTTCTTTTTACTTGGCGCAATCGGTGTCGGCTGTTTAATATTTAAACAAAACATCTATATGAATTACATACTGGTCGCTTTTGCGGGTATTGGCAGTATTTCCGCGGCATTAATTCTCACTGGATATATTGCAAACTATTACCCGTCGAATGCAAGAGCTTCAGCCACGGGATGGGCTTTAAGTTTTTCGCGTATTGGTGCAATGACAGGTCCTATGTTTGGGGCTTATATTGCCAGCTTAGGTATTGCCACTAGTTGGAATTTTATTGCATTTGCTGTTGTTGCGGTTATTGCAGCAACTGCAGTCATTATGCTCCCAGCAAATCGTCATTAAAATGGTAATATAAGTCAGATAAATGGGGTAAATAACAATTTACGCCATTTACTTTACTGCCTTTAAAATCATCAATTTTGAAAAAATATCTTATCTGACATTCTCTATCTTGCCATTCCAATCGAGTTACCTTCAACTAACGGTACTGGCTCAATCTGATATCAACACACTAAGCGCTCATCAATAGCTTATTTTATGAAGTAAATTTAACATCATAATAATAAATAAAGGTATATAGCCCTAGAGAAACCTATCTTATAATAATGAAATTGAGACACTTACTGTCTATATTTTTAGCATATAAATAAAATGATAAATCTAATGTTATTCTTATATACTTCCAGTAAATTGATTTTCTTATCAGCACTTAAAATCGATAGGGATAAAAACTGTTGCCTACTAGTAAAGCAAATTATTACTGATAAACTTGCCTTCGATATACATGACGTGATTAAAGGTAATAAATCTTTGTTTAATCTACTTTTAACAATAATTTTGAATAAAAACGATGACATCACAACCCGCATATAAGCGAATTCAGTCCTACATTTTGCGTAGCATTGATTTGGAAATATTTAAAGCTGAAACTCAGATCCCAACAGAGCTGGAGCTTTGCGCCCAGTTTAATGTTAGTCGTATGACCGTCAATAAAGCGATTTCAGAGCTAAGCCAAAAAGGTATTTTAAATCGGATCGCAGGTAAAGGGACATTTGTTGCAACGCAAAAGCATGAATTACCGGTCACTAAAGCGTTCGATATATTTGATGAAATTTCTGCAAGCGGAAATAAATATAGTGGCCAACAACTGCAACTTAAAGTGATCCCTGCAACAGCAGAAATTGCATTGCAATTAGGTATTGTTGAAGGAACGGATGTTGGGTATTGCAAGGTTCTTCATTTCGAAAATGACATTCCATTAATGCTTGAAGAACGCTATGTTAATCATGCGATTGTTCCCGATTTTGTGAAGCAACAATTTGGCAATAATGAAACACCCAGTGGCTTTCTACAGCGCCATTTTCCTGTGAGTGAAATGGAACATACGATAGAAGCTACACTCGCCACCAAGCCTATAGCTAACGCATTATCGATTAAAGAAAGCTCGCCATGCTTGCAACTTAGTCGCCGAACATGGACAGGAAATACGCTTATTAGTTATGTCAATATGGTTACTGCTGGCTCGCGTTATAAGTTGAAATTACACTCACGCATTGAGCACTAAATTAAAAAAAAGATAAAAAAAGGGGGCAAAGCTGCCCCAAAACGACTGATAAATATTAACTACATCATCAAGCACATCTATACCCAAGAATAATTCACATTACAGCCATCACGTCTGTAAATTGAAATTTAATGGGCAAACATCACAACAAATAAATCTACATTCCTTGGTAAATAGGACCTTCTCCACCTTGTGGCGCTGTCCAGGTTATATTTTGCATAGGGTCTTTAATATCACAAGCCTTACAATGCAGGCAGTTTTGGGCATTTATTTGCAGTTTTTCTTGCTCTTTTTCATTGATAATTTCATAAACACCCGCCGGGCAATAACGCGTTTCAGGTGCTGAATATCGCGCTAGATTGATACTTATTGGTACCGTATTATCTTTCAATCGTAAATGACAAGGCTGCTGTTCCTCATGATTGGTATTGGATAAAAATACCGATGATGGCTTATCAAATGTGAGCTTACCGTCCGGCTTAGGATACACAATCGGTTGAAAATTTTTCGCATCTTTAAGCCCTTCATGATCGTCATGCTTAAGCTTTAAAGTCCAAGGACTACGCCCTTTTAATAACAATTGCTCAGCACCAAATAGCATCGAACCAACCACCAAACCTTTTTTCATATAGGGTTTAAAGTTTCGCGCCAAATAGAGTTCCTGATAAAGCCAGCTTTGCTCAAATTTTTGTTTAAATTGCATTTTAAATACGGCGTGATCAACAATGCCATTTTCCAATGAATCAAATAAAGCTTCGGCGGCTAATGCGCCACTTTTAATCGCACAATGGGTGCCTTTAATACGTGCGGCATTGAGAAAACCAGCATCATCACCAATTAATGCTCCACCAGGAAAACTCAATTCAGGTAAAGCGGGTAAGCCACCTGCGACCATGCTTCTCGCACCGTAGCTTATCCGCTCACCTCCTTTTAAAAAGGCACTAAATGAGGCGTGCATCTTTAAACGCTGAAACTCTTCAAAAGGCGACAAATAAGGATTTTCATAGTTCAAGCCAACCACTAAGCCAACGGCGACTAAATTTTCGCCATAATGATAGGCAAACCCACCGCCATAAGTTTGGTTATTTAATGGCCAACCAATCGAGTGAACGACAAACCCTGGTTGATGCTGTTCTTTTGGGATCTGCCAAATTTCTTTAATTCCTAAGCCGTAAGCTTGTTTTCCTTTATTTTTTGCTAAATCAAAGTGTTCAATGAGCTGCTTCCCTAATTGCCCACGGCAGCCTTCTGCAAAAAATGTCATTTTAGCAACTAGGTTCATGCCGGGCTGATACATCGCAGTAGGGTTACCCGCTTTATCTAACCCCATATCGCCAGTCGTTACGCCAATAACTTGGTTTTGCGTATCAAACAAAATCTGTGTGGCGGCAAATCCGGCAAAAATATCCACGCCAAGCGCTTCGGCTTCGACGGCTAAACCGGCACTTATTTGCCCTAAACTACCAATTAAATTACCCTGATTTTTTAAGCATGTGGGCAGAAAAGCTAATGGCAGATGAGTCGCTTTATTTTCTTTTAACCAAAGAAAACGATCTGTAATCACCGGTGTTAAGTCCGCAGAGACTTTTTCCTGCCAATCTGGCAGTAACTCATTTAGCGCTCGAGGATCGATAACCGCACCAGATAAAATATGCGCACCAATTTCAGCCCCTTTATCAATTAAACAAACAGAAAGCTCTATTTGCTTTTCTATTGCCAACTGCTTTAAACGAATTGCGGTTGATAATCCCGCAGGCCCGCCACCGACAATCAGGACATCAAATTCCATCGATTCCCGCTCGGGAGCCTCATTTATGTTGACACTATTGTCGATAGCCATATCCATCTCCCCTAAGCGAGCGCTTTATCAAATTCAGGCAAGATCTCAAATAGATCGCCAACAATACCGTAATCGGCTACTTGGAAAATTGGCGCTTCCGGATCGCTATTAATCGCTACGATCACCTTACTTTCTTTCATTCCCGCAACGTGTTGAATTGCGCCAGAGATCCCCACTGCGATATACAAATCAGGTGCAACTATTTTACCTGTTTGACCCACTTGATAGTCATTCGGTACATAACCTGCATCTACCGCAGCGCGAGAAGCGCCAACTGCTGCACCTAATTTATCAGCGATATTTTCGAGTAAAGTGAAGTTTTCACCGGAACTTAACCCTCGCCCACCGGCGATAACCACTCTTGCAGAGCTTAGTTCCGCACGACTAACCTGCGTCAGTGACTGACTTTTTAATTGAGAATGCTGTGGAATATTTTCCACGACCATCTCTTCTATTGGTGCGGGGCTTTGTGTTTCTGTCGCGCTGGAAAATGCCGAACTGCGTACAGTCACAACCACTTTATTGCCATTATTTTGTACCGTAGCTAATGCATTTCCTGCATAAATAGGTCGAATAAACGTTTGTTCATCAATAACCTGTGTAATATCTGAAATTTGAGCCACACCCAATGTTGCCGCTACGCGTGGAGCAATATTTTTACCAAAAGTTGTCGCTGGAAATAGTAAGTGGCTATAGCTTTGAGCGACTGAAATAATGGCACTGCTCATGGGTTCTGCCAGCTGCCCCTCAAGGGCATCAGATTCAATCATAATCACTTTTTCGACACCTTCGATTGTTGCTGCCAACTCAGCAACTGCGGCGGTATGGCTACCCGCGACTAAAAGATGTAAGTTTCCGCCAGCCGAAATGATGTCGCGAGCAGCCGTAATACTATGATAACTAGATGATTTTATTGTTTGATTATCATGTTCAACAATAACTAAAACTAATGATTGGCTCATGGTGATTCTCCCTCGTTAAATCACTTCTTTTGCTTGAAGTTCGCTGACTAATGCCGCTGCATTACTCAAAATAGTGCACTGCCCTGTCCGCTTTTTAGGCTCAGAAACATTAATCGTTTTAACTTGCCCTAAAGGTGAAAAATCCATCTCATCAATATTGATGATATCTAATGATTTTTTCTTTGCTTTCATAATATTAGGTAATGTTGCATAACGAGGTTCATTGAGACGTAAGTCTGTTGTCACGATGGCAGGTAAAGGCATCGAAAGGGTTTCAAGTCCACCGTCAATTTCGCGTGTCACCTGTATCGCGTCACCATCCATAACAATTTGAGAAGCAAAAGTCGCTTGAGCACAATTCAGTAAAGCAGCAAGCATTTGCCCGGTTTGGTTACAGTCGTCATCGATAGCCTGTTTACCTAATAAAATTAAATCAGGTTGCTCATTAATAACCACTTTTTGTAATAGACGAGCGATGTCTAACGGTTCTAATATCATATCGGCTGGTCTTTGAATCAAGACCGCGCGGTCAGCACCTATCGCCATCGCACTACGCAATGTTTCCTGCGAACCGATATCACCAATGGAAACGGCAATAATTTCACTGGCCTTTCCTGATTCCTTTAAACGTACCGCTTCTTCGATGGCAATTTCATCGAACGGATTAATTGCCATTTTGACGTTTGTTAGCTCAACACCTGAGCCATCCGCTCTGACTCTAACTTTGACGTTGTGATCAATAACTCGCTTCACTGCGACTAAAATTTTCATAACAACTCCTATCACGATTCTTATGGCAATTTATTAATCGCGCTTTTCAGGTTGAAGGAACCCTTGGCAGTGATATATTCACTGCCATTGTCCTGCTCGATTTTTATTTTTCGCCTATTTTCTATCGATATTTATCGCTAGTTTTGTACTCTATTTTTCGGTTGGTAATATCAGTCTGTCTGCCACTGACATTGGCCATATTTTGATTGCCGCGTAATAAATAATACCCGTCGCGACTAAGCCGATAATCCATGAAATATCTACGCCACCCAATGCTTCAACAAGTGGACCCGTATAAAAACCAGTTGAAATAAAAGGTAATTGAATCAATACACCGATGATATAAGTTGAGATCCCAACTTTGTTCCAACGACCATAGCGACCATCTGGGTTTGCCAGTTCAGGCACATCATAACGGCCTTTGGTGACCCAGTAATAATCCACTAAGTTGATTGCGCTCCAAGGCGTAAAGAAAGCTAACAAGAACAGTAGGAAAGATGAGAACAGTTTTAAAAATGAATGCTGACCCGCCAATCCTAGTAAGGTTGAGAAGCTGACCATTAAGATGATAAAAAGCAGTCGTTGCCCACGAGAAATCTGGTTTTTCCCTCGGAAACCACACCAGATAGCCGCCATCGACATAAAGCTGCCATAAGCATTCAAGGCGGTGATGGTGACTTTACCAAAGAAAATGCTGATATAAAGTAGCGCGGCGATTAGCCCTGTACTGCCTAGCCCCACAATATAAGAAACTTCATTCCCCGCAAATTTATTCCCAGCTAGTGCAGCGGCAAAGACCCCGAGGATCATCGACGCTTGCGTACCTATCACCGTTCCAGAACCCACCGCCAGAAACGCTTTTATTGTTGGGGTTTTGGTTGGCAGATAACGCGAATAGTCCGCAACATAAGGGCCAAAGGCAATTTGCCAAGAAGCAGATAATGACATCGCTAATAAGAAATTCGTCCAATCAAAATGGCGATTTTCCAGTAAAACTGAAACGTCATTCATATAAAATAAGCGGAAGAAAAGGTAAAAGAAAGCCACGATGCCAATCACACTCGCCGCTTTGCCTAATATGTGGATAATACGATATCCACATATTGTAATACCAATAATTACCACACCAAAGATGATAATCCCCATCCAGTCGCTAATATGTAATAACTGCCCTACCGCTTGTCCAGCTAATACAGTTCCACTGGCTGAGAAACCAACATACATCAGACAAACCAATAAAATAGGAATGACTGCACCATATACCCCGAACTGTACGCGGCTAGAAATCATTTGAGGTAAGCCTAATTTAGGCCCTTGAACTGCATGCAGTGCCATTACAGCACCACCCAATAATTGACCAATAAACAGCCCAATTAATGACCAGAAGACATCACCGCCAAGTACAACGGCTAAAGCCCCAGTCACAATCGCGGTTATCTGTAAATTTGCACCAAACCACAAGGTAAACTGACTCGATAGCGTGCCATGGCGTTCAGATTCAGGAATATAGTCAATGGAGCGGGCTTCAATGAGTGGAACATTTTCCTGTTTATTTTTCTTTCCTGCGATTATGTCGTTTGAAACTGTCATGGTAACTCCTCTTTAAGCAAGGCTTGGCCTAAAGAATGAACCAATTATACCCGTCTCACTTCCCTTGCTATCTACAAGGTGAATTATTCGGATATAGCCCTAATGAATGTACTTCACCATAAATATTGTATGTCACTAAAAATATTACAGGATCCAGTCATTGGACATTACTTCGGGTGATATTTTATCTTTTGTCTACCCGTCATTAATAATTGAAATACATTCTTAAACCTGATTGTTGTTGTGTTTTTAATTCCATGATCCTGTTGTCAGGTGATCCATTTTATTGCAGTAATATTGACCGATAACCGCCTGTCCCGATTATCGGCTTTAGCTTGGTGTACTAAATTGAATCTAATACAATGCGTGAAATAATGATTTTTTGGATCTCTGAAGTGCCTTCAAAGATACGTAAAATTCTGGCATCACGAACATAACGTTCTAGTGGTAGATCGCGAATATAACCGTACCCGCCATGGAGTTGTAATGCTGCATCGGTAACGAATCCTGCACATTCCGCAGCAAATAGTTTGGCAGTCGCTGACTGCAAGCTAAAACGGTTTCCTGAATCGCGTAACTCAGCGGCATGCCAAGTCAACATGCGAGCAGCCTCAAGCTGTGTATGCATATCCGCAATTCGCCATTGAGTCCCCTGATAAGCCGCGAGTGGCTTTTTACCAATCTGACGCTCTTTGACCCAACCCAATGCACTTTCCATCGCTGCGCGAGCAATACCCAATGAGGTTGCCGCAACTTCGACTCGGCCTTTATCCAGCACTTCCATTGCGGTGTGGAAACCTTTATTTTCTTCCCCTAAAAGGGCTGATTCAGGTAACCAGCAGTTAAGCGCTAATTCATAAATAGTGCTGCCGCGTAAACCCATGGTTTTTTCGGGTTGTGAAAACGCAACACCTTCAGTACCTTTTTCAATCATAAACGCACTGATACCACGCGCGCCTGCTTCGAGGTCTGTTTTCGCATATAACACAATGAAATCTGCTTCTTTTGCGTTAGTAATATAGTGCTTATTACCACGAATGCGCCAGCCACCCTTTTCACGAGTTGCGACTGTTCGCATGTCTGCGGGATTCGATCCCGCCGCAGGTTCAGTTAATCCAAAAGCCCCTAAAGCTTCACCACTTGCCGCTTTTGGTAACCAATACGCTTTTTGTGCTTCCGTACCACCAATTAAGATAGAATCCGTGGCTAAAAAATGGGCGGTTAAAGCAGAGGATGTCGATGCACAAGCTGCAGCAACCGCTTCAACAATTTTACTCATTGCGATACTACCAATACCAAAGCCACCGTATTGCTCAGGTAAATTAATCCCCCAACATCCCATTTCCCCAAGCGCTGTAAGGCTTTCAACACAAAAGGTTTCGGTTTCATCATAACGCTGGGCATTCGCTTGTAGAATATCGCGACACACTTTTTCAACTGCATCTACAATTGCGTGTTCTGTTTCATTAATTTCAAAACTCATTGTATTGTCTCCGCGCTTTTCGTTGTTGTTTTTGCCGGTTTATAAATAGAATTCGCCTCCCCCAAACTCGGGGCTCTTTGCGTTGAGTGGGGCTTAACACCATTAAAGAATACGGGCTGAGAAATCAGTGGGGTACCACCGTCGTTAAGATGAGTTAGCACCTGGCGAACATGCGCATGTTCACTTTGAGTTGCCTGCTGTAGGTCGTGAATAGGTGATGCAGGAACCCCTGCGTTTAACAGTAAATCACACACTTCCTCAACAGTTTGTTCTTTTGTCCAATTTTCAATTTCTTTACGTAATTCAGCTTGATTGACGGTACGAGTCGGGTCATCAATATAGCGAGAGTCTTGGCTTAGCAACGGTTTACCCATGCATTCACAAAAACGTTGAAATAGCTTTTCGCTTGCAATCGCAATCACAACCAACCCATCTTTTGCTTGGTAGGTATCAAACGGCGTTGAAACCGGATGACGATTCCCCACCAAACTCGGCGCTTTATTATTCGCAAATAAATTAGAAAGCCCGGTTAATTGCATACTTAACAACACATCTACCATTGCGACATCAATATATTGTGCACTTTGAGCGTGACGTTCTCTGGCAAATAGCGCGCTGCTAATTGCCCATGAAGCGTACATACCTGCACACACATCACCAATCGATTCACCACTGCGTGTTGGCCCTGTTTCAGGGAAACCGGTAACACTCATTAACCCGGACATTGCTTGTGCCACAATGTCATAAGCCGGATAGCTTGCTAATGGGCTGTTTTGGCCAAACCCTGAAATACTGGCGTAGATCAGCGTAGGGTTATGCAGCTTTAAACTATCAAAATCAATGCTGAGTCTTTTCGTTACACCGGGGCGAAAATTTTCGACAACGACATCACTTTCTTTAACTAATTGGATAAGAATGGCAAGATCGCTTTCAGATTTAAGATCCAGTTCAATACTGCGCTTACCTCGGTTGATCAGGCCGTAATAAACACTCTCACCCTCAATAAAAGGGCCTAAATGACGGCTATCATCACCATGATCAGGCACTTCAATTTTGATCACTTCAGCACCAAGATCCGCCATCATTGCTGTGCAATAGGGACCAGCGAGCACACGGCTTAAATCAATGACTTTGATGCCAGCCAATGGCCCTTGCCTATTCTCCGTTGACACAGTATTCATACTGAATTCCTTATTTCATTCAGGCGATTGCCGACCGATAAAAAATCGGCAATCAACATCATTTAACCATCGGTAAATTAAGACCTTGCTCTTTTGCACACTGGATAGCGATGTCATAACCCGCATCCGCATGGCGCATCACTCCTGTTGCTGGGTCATTATGAAGAACTCTGGCAAGGCGTTTATCTGCTGCGTCCGTTCCATCACAAACGATAACAACACCCGCATGTTGGGAGAAACCCATCCCGACGCCGCCACCATGGTGTAAACTTACCCATGTTGCGCCACCCGCTGTATTCAATAAGGCATTGAGTAGTGGCCAGTCAGATACTGCATCAGAGCCATCTTTCATTGATTCCGTTTCGCGGTGTGGGCTGGCGACAGAACCAGAATCCAAGTGGTCACGACCAATAACAATCGGCCCTTTTAGCTCTCCACTTTGCACCATTGCATTGAAAGCACGGCCTAATCTTTCTCGGTCTTTCAGACCAACCCAGCAAATACGTGCAGGTAATCCTTGAAATTCGATGCGCTCACGCGCCATATCCAACCAGTTATGTAGGTGTTTATCGTCTGGCAGTAGTTCTTTCACTTTTTGATCGGTTTTATAGATATCTTCAGGATCACCTGACAATGCTACCCAACGAAATGGGCCAATACCTTCACAAAAAAGAGGGCGAATATAGGCAGGAACAAAGCCTGGGAAATCAAATGCATTGCTTACACCTTCATCTTTTGCCATTTGACGAATATTGTTGCCGTAATCAAATGCTGCTGAGCCGCGTTTTTGCATTTGCAGCATCGCTTCAACTTGCACTGCCATACTTTTCTTCGCTGCTTTAGTCACTTCTGCAGGAGCACTTTGCTGCTTTTCACGCCACTCGTTTAATGTCCAACCTTGTGGCAAATAGCCATGAACAGGGTCATGAGCACTGGTTTGGTCTGTGACTGAATCAGGTGTGATATTGCGCTTTACCATTTCGCTATAGACATCAGCCGCATTACCAAGCAAGCCAACAGAAACAGGCGTACCATTGGCTTTGGCTTCTTCGATATACTGCAATGCTTGGTCAATTGAAGTAGCTTTCTTGTCGACATAGCGTGTTCTTAAACGGAAATCGATACGGCTTTCATCAGATTCAACGGCAATCATGCTAAATCCTGCCATAGTCGCAGCTAATGGCTGCGCACCGCCCATACCACCAAGCCCACCGGTTAAAATCCAGCGCCCTGATGCATTTCCGTTAAAGTGCTGTTTTGCAAGAGAAACAAAAGTCTCATAAGTCCCTTGGACAATGCCTTGTGAACCGATATAAATCCAAGACCCAGCGGTCATTTGGCCATACATCATCAAGCCTTTGCGATCTAATTCATTAAAATGATCCCAATTAGCCCAATGAGGAACAATATTTGAGTTTGCAATTAATACGCGCGGTGCATCGGGATGAGTAGGAAAGACACCGACAGGTTTACCTGATTGAACCAACAATGTTTGGTCATCTTCAAGAGTGGTTAAAACCTCTAAAATTTTGTCATAGCATTCCCAATCACGGGCTGCACGGCCAATACCACCATAGACAACTAAACTTTGTGGGTGCTCTGCCACATCAGGGTCTAGATTGTTTTGAAGCATCCGATACACGGCTTCTGTTAGCCAGCTTTTACAGGTTTTTTCACTACCGCGCGGTGCACGGATCACTCGTGTAGAGTCTGTACGGTTTAACATAAATCTATCCCCTATCATCCATTTTAATTTAACGTAAATTTAACAATTTTGACGACGATAATCAGCGAGATATCTTTTTAGTGATAATACACTTTAGTTTTAAAGTCAGTTATCTGCTGAAAAACAAGTAGTTAACTTGATATCAACTTGCTCACGACTATCTATCTTTTAGCTTTGTTCATCTTGCAATCAAATATATATACATTTACTTCACAAAGTATATACATTTAAATTTGAATTTTTACATGAAGTGTAGAAGCGGGATAGAAAGTGAGGTTATACAACAATCAGTAGATGGCTGTTTATACAGAAAAAGATGTATATACATTTGAATTTATGTCTAGAAACAAGCAAATAGCGAAAATGCGAGTGACCTCACATAAGAATGTAATAAAAATCCAGTGATACAGCGAAGATTAATGACCCTCGATTTATTCGTGGTCACGTTTATTGCAATTTTATCGTTTTTAAATCACGTATATTCACATCAATCTTAAAATTGGAGATCATTATGAGTAGCAAGATAGTCAATTTTTTTTATCATGCACTACACTACTTTCGCCCAAATAAAAAAAGGAATATTAATATTTCCCAAGTGAACAATATTAATAATTTATTACCCGTTCCTCGTTCCTTACGTGAACAAATAAAAAACACACCTATTACAGAAATAATACCTGCGATTAATTTTGTTGGTAAGCATTTCAAGCTACCAGAAAGATTCTATTTTAGGAAAAATTGTGATACTCGAATTGAAAACTTGTCATATAACAACCAAAAAATCGTCCTTAATATTAATAATAAAATGGAATCTTATTTTGATAGTGATTTTATAAGTGATAAAAAAATTATTCATAATAGAGATGAATTGATTTCTGAATTAAATTACCAGATATCTATGCAAAATAATGATAATTTCATTAAAACTGAAAATAATGAACTATCTATTGTTAAATCAAAAAAATCAAAATCTTGTTTTCATCAAATAGGTATCGATTTAAACAGGATGAATATAAAAGTTAAAATCAATAAAAATAAAGCTATACGCTTAAACGAAATTAATGACCTTAACGAAAAATTTTATCATATCCCTCCCTCTCACATTAGCCATATATGCAATACCGCAAATCAATCACATTTAGCAAATGCTTACTTTGAAGTTGTTGGTATGATTAAAAATAATAATGATGAATATTTATCTCAAAAGGAAAACTCATCTTCAATACTTATTGAAGTATTAGAGGCTAATCATTATCAGGTCACATCAGAGTGTGTTTTTAATTTAACTAATATAAAAACTAATAATCCGATCAGAAATACCGAAGTTGCAACAAAAACAATCACAAAATTTAAAATTGATGATATTGGAAACCTTACCCCAGAAATAAATGATAGGCTAATTATAGATATAAAAATGGAAACTAATCCTGAAGGGAAATGATTCTAATCATAATAAAGAAAATACGCTAAATTATTCAACTTGTCGATAGGCGGCAAGCAAAGCTATCTCGGGGAGCATACATAAGTATGTGACCCGAGTCGCCAAGTGAAGCCAACACCCCTACAATTTTAAGAATGACCGAATCTTTACGCTAAATCATTCAACTTGTCGATAGGCGGCAAGCGAAGCTATCTCGGGGAGCATACATAAGTATGTGACCTGAGTCGCCAAGTGAAGCCAACACCCCTACAATTTTAAGGATGACGCGTATTTACGCTAAATTATTCAACTTGTCGATAGGCGACAAGCGAAGCTGTCTCGGGGAGCATACATAAGTATGTGACCCGAGTCGCCAAGTGAAGCCAACACCCCTACAATTTTAAGGATGACCGAATCTTTACGCTAAATCATTCAACTTGTCGATAGGCGGCAAGCGAAGCTATCTCGGGGAGTATACATAAGTATGTGACCCAAGTCGCCAAGTGAAGCCAACGCCCCTACAATTTTAAGGATGACCGAATCTTTACGCTAAATCATTCAACTTGTCGATAGGCGGCAAGCGAAGCTATCTCGGGGAGCATACATAAGTATGTGACCCGAGTCGCCAAGTGAAGCCAACACCCCTACAATTTTAAGGATGACCGAATCTTTACGCTAAATCATTCAACTTGTCGATAGGCGGCAAGCGAAGCTATCTCGGGGAGCATACATAAGTATGTGACCCGAGTCGCCAAGTGAAGCCAACACCCCTACAATTTGAAGGATGACGCGTATTTTAGCCACCGAGGTAAGCGCTTCGCACAGCCTCATTAGCTAACAAAGCCTTTCCACTGTCTTCCAGTACGATATGGCCATTTTCAAGTACATAACCACGATCGGCCAGCTTTAGGGCTTGATTGGCATTTTGCTCAACGAGAAAAATGGTCATCCCTTCTTCACGTAACTGTTGGATGGTATCAAAAATTTGCATAATGATGATAGGCGCTAGCCCTAAGGAGGGTTCATCCAGCAACAAAAGTTCAGGCTGACTCATTAGAGCACGACCGATGGCGAGCATTTGCTGCTCGCCACCAGACATTGTTCCTGAGCGTTGGCTACGGCGTTCATAAAGCCTTGGAAACAGCTTATAAACGCGTTCTATGCGCTCTTGGTATTGTTGGCGATTTGCAAAAAAGCCCCCCATTGCTAGGTTTTCATCTACCGTCATTCGTGAAAATACACGGCGGCCTTCCGGTACCAATGCAATATCTTCCCGCATAATTTTTGCGGTAGGTAATTGAGTAATATCGACACCACGATAAATAACTTGCCCTTCCGAAGCGCGAGGATCGCCACATAAGGTACTGAGTAAGGTGGTTTTGCCTGCCCCATTCGCGCCAATTAAGGTCACGATTTCACCCTTTTGAATATTCAAACTAACTTCATGTAACGCTTGGATTTTCCCATAATGGGTGGAAACTTGTTTAAATTCTAACATCAGTAAGCTTCCCCCAAGTAGGCCTTAATCACATCAGGATGTTGACGAATTTCATTCGGCGTCCCATCAGCTAATGGCGTCCCTTGATTGACGACATAAATTCTATCTGAAATACCCATAACCAATTTCATATCATGCTCAATCAATAAGATAGAAACATTATGATGAGTCCGCAACTCTGCAATTAACTCATCTAAATCATTGGTTTCTTTTGGGTTTAAACCCGCTGCAGGCTCATCTAACATTAAAATTTCTGGGCGAGTTACCATACAACGAGCAATTTCAAGACGACGCTGTTGACCATAAGCAAGGTTTCCAGCTTGTCGGTTAGCAAATTCGAGTAAATTAACTCTTTCAAGCCATTTTACTGCATTATCAACCGCTTCAGATTCCGCTCGGCGAAATGCCGGAGTTTTGAGTAGTCCGGAAAAAATGCCGCTTTTTAGATGTTGATGCTGCGCGACTAATAAATTTTCAATCACGGTCATTTCTTTAAATAAGCGAACATGCTGAAAAGTACGGATCACACCAAGACGAGCAATTTGCTGTCCTGTTAACCCTTCTAAATGTTTATCACGATAAACAATCGTGCCGCTTGTCGGTTTATAAAAACCCGTTAAACAGTTAAAAATGGTGGTTTTCCCTGCTCCATTAGGGCCAATCAAAGAGACTATTTCCCCTTGATTCAACGTAATTTCTACATTGTTTACCGCCAATAAGCCACCAAATCGCATGGTTAAGCCACTCACTTGCAATAAAGGGGTTGCTAATGTATTCATACTACATCCCCCTGTTGTGCTTTTTTCAGCTTCATTTGCCGACGCTTCATTGGCAATAATCCTTGTGGCCGCCAAATCATCATCAATACCATTAATGCACCTAATAACAGCATGCTATATTCATTGAGATCACGCATCATTTCTCTTGATACAACAAGGATAATCGCCGCAACAATCACTGATGTCTGTGAACCCATTCCACCCAATACCACGATGGCTAATACAAATGCAGATTCAACAAAAGTGAATGACTCAGGGCTGATAAAGCCTTGCCTTGCCGCAAATAATGTTCCAGCAAACCCCGCGAATGCGGCACTAATGGTAAATGCTGTTAACTTAATGCGTGTGGGACTTAACCCTAATGAGCGACAGGCAATTTCATCTTCACGTAACGCTTCCCAAGCACGCCCCAATGGCATGCGCAATAAACGGTTAATCACAAATAAGGTAATCACAACCAGTAATAACGCCACAAAGTATAGGAAAATAATCCTATCGCCAGGACTGTAATCCAAACCAAAAAAGTGATGGAATGTATCCCAACCGTCTTTTGCGCTACGGCTAAACTCTAAGCCAAAGAATGTCGGTTTAGGCAGTTGACTGATCCCATTCGGCCCACCGGTAATTTCAGTATTATTGAGTAATAAAATTCGGACAATTTCACCAAAACCCAGTGTAACAATCGCCAGATAGTCTCCCCGTAATCGAAGAACGGGAAAACCAAGCAACAATCCGGCTAATGCAGCAGTTAACCCTGCTATCGGCAAACTTTCCCAAAAACCAAAACCATAGTAGTGATTTAATAAACCAAAGGTATAAGCGCCAATGGCATAGAAGCCCGCATAGCCTAAAACTAATAAGCCAGAAAGCCCCACTACCACATTTAGACCTAACCCTAACATGACATAAATTAGCGTCAGCGTCGCAATATCAACACTCCCTCGCGACACGATAAAAGGCCAAATAATGGCAGCAATAATGATAACTATTGCCAATATTTTTTGTTTCGCTGTAGAACCATCAAAATCGGGTATTGCCCATGACTTTTTTGGCACACCTTGCCAAACTTTAACCAATGAAGGACGTACAAGCTGATAAATGAAAATGGTCACAATACCAGCAAAGATCCAATTCCAGCGGATAGAATCGCCTGTCGTAACCACTAATTTTGTACCATCAAGGGTTAAGCGTAATCCCAACATAAAAACGGCTAAAACAAAGAAGGTAACCGAGGCAACGATGGCGTTGATCCAATTTTCTTTTCTCATACCTTTTCGACCTCCGGGCGACCCAGAATGCCAGTAGGCATAATTAACAACACACCAATTAATAACCCAAATGACACAACATCTTTGTATTCAGTACTAAAATATGCCGATGTCATCGCTTCAGCCACACCCAGGATTAAGCCACCAAGCATTGCACCAGGAATACTGCCAATACCACCAAGTACCGCAGCCGTGAATGCTTTCATACCCGCCATAAAGCCAATGTATGGGTTAATAACCCCATAGAATTGTCCCAGTAAAACGCCTGCGACTGCAGCCATAGCGGCACCAATCACAAAAGTTAACGAAATAACACGGTCGGTATTTATGCCCAGCAAGCTGGCCATTTTTAAATCTTCCGCACAGGCACGACAAGCTCTTCCCATACGTGAATAACGGATAAATACCGTCAAAGCGAGCATAGCAAGCAAGGTTACAACCCAGATCGTCAGTTGCATTTTAGAAACAGTCGCTTCAAAACCATCGCTTTCACCTAAGATCCATTGCCCTGTGATCAAACTGGGTAAAGCGAGATCACGTGAACCTTGCGAAAGGCTGACATAGTTTTGCAGAAAGATGGACATACCGATCGCCGAGATCAACGCGATCAGTCTTTTAGAATGGCGTACAGGTCGGTAGGCAACGCGTTCAATACTCCAACCGTAAGCGCTAGAAACAACAATAGCCGCAACAAATGCGGCAGCAACAAGGATCCAGCCTACGTCGATCCCCAACATCATTAAGCCCGCGATGACGATGAATGAGACATAGCTGCCAATCATATAGACTTCACCATGGGCGAAGTTAATCATTCCAATAATGCCATACACCATGGTATAGCCGATGGCTATCAGTGCATAAGTACTGCCTAATGTTAAACCATTAAGGAATTGCTGAATAAAATAAAGAATTTGATCTGACATAGGACTATCCTTTCAAACTACTGTCCCTCTGTGGAGAGCAGAAGCTGGGAGTCAGTATGCCAACCCCCAGCTAATTACTTGTCTACCTTAGATAATCCAGATTGCGTAACGTAGATGACCAGCACCAATGCATGGGCAATCTGGAGTATAACTGGTATTATTTCACTGCGGTGGAAGTTCCATCCTTATGCCACTCAAAAACACCAAACTCAAAACCTTTCAGGTCTCCATTTGGCTGCCAGCTCAAAGTTCCCATTACCGTATCAACCGGATTAGCTTTCAGATCTTTAACTAAGTCTTCAGGTTCAACGCTGCCTGTACGTTCCATTGCTGTTGTTAAGCCTTGGATCGCGGCATAGGTTGTCCAAACAAAAGGCCCCGTTGGATCTTCTTTCTTGGCTTTTATCGCATCGACGATAGGTTGGTTGGTTGGAACTTGATCATAACGTTTAGGCAGTGTGACCAGCATCCCTTCTGAGGCATCTCCAGCAATGTTAGACAATGATGAGTTACCGACCCCTTCAGGCCCCATAAAACGGGTGTTTAATCCAGACTGTTTTGCTTGGCGCAAAATTTGCCCCATCTCTGGGTAGTAACCCCCAAAGTAAACAAAATCAACGTTCTCTTTTTTCAGTTTCGCAACCAGTGCAGAGAAGTCTTTATCACCTGCGGTGACACCTTCAAACATGACTTCTTTTACGCCCGCTTTGTTGAGGCTTTCACGAACTGAGCGCGCTAAACCCTCACCGTATTGTTGCTTATCATGCACAACTGCAATACGTTTCGGTTTAATTTCATCTAAAATGTATTTAACTGCAGTAGGGCCTTGGTCTGAGTCCAGCCCCGTTGTACGCATAATTAACTGGTAACCCCGCGTAGTTAAATCTGCATTGGTTGCCGCTGGTGTGATCATAATGATACCTTCATCCTCATAGATATCGGATGCAGGCTGAGTTGAAGATGAACATAAGTGCCCAATAACATGGCGAATACCGTCATTGATCACTTTGTTCGCGACTGCTACCGCTTGTTTAGGATCACAAGCGTCATCATATTCAACGGCAACTAACGTATTGCCGTTGACCCCACCCTTAGCGTTAATATCAGCAATAGCTTGACGAGCGCCAGTAAACTCCATATCGCCGTATTGAGCAACAGGCCCTGACATCGCACCGACAACGGCAATTTTAATCTCTTTTGTCCATCCTGCTGAGCTGAATACCATTGCGATACAGCCAGCTAATAGTGCTTTATTCATAGTCTTCATCCTACCGTCCCCATCTCTATAGCTTTGAGTGTTTGTGTTTGATTTATAATAGATTATTATGGTTGGCAGTCAGTGATGCCTTATATCCTATCCACTCAAATTGTCATTTTACCTACAGGCATAATCAACAACTGCTTGAAGAATAATAGATATATTTTAAAATACAGCAGATAAGGCTATATATTTCATGACATTAAACAAGATAATTATGCTAAATAGCAAATGTATATGGTAGGTAATTAAGTTATAAGCAGAATAAAAAACTGATGTTATCAAGTGGTTTTTATCTAAATACTAGTGTTATATTCGGGTTAAATTTAAATTAATCCGAGCTAAACTCGGAAAATTCACCCATACAAAATTATTCGCTCTAAAATCTAAAAACCAGTTACAGATCACTCTGACAACAGGTGTGACTGCAAGATATACAAGGAAACAGATAAAACATCATGAAACTTACGATTATCCCTTTGGTCAATCCTACTGAGCAACAGTATGCCGACTTGTATAAAATCTGGACAGACCAGAACCAATCACAACTGACTGAAGCACTAGAATCTGGGCAATATTTTTACGCAGCTCGCTTTAATGACCGGTTGCTTGCTGCTGCAAAAATCACTCTCAATAAACATCATGGTGTTATTTATGATTTTTGTGTCCGCGAAGTGACTCGCCGCCGAGGTGTCGGACTGTATTTATTACAACAAATTTGTTATCAACAACCCAAAATTACGCATTGGCACTTTAGTTTTAGTGAATTAGATACAAAAAATGAAATGGTTATGACACAATTTTTGGCTGCAAGTGGTTTTACCGCGACAGAAAAACAGGGTGAATGGGAAATGAATCTAAATGGAAAAAATGAAACTAAATAAAATCCATCATGTTGCAATCATTGCTTCAAATTATTCGGTGAGCAAAGATTTTTATTGTCGAATACTTGGATTAAATTTACTGAATGAATATTACCGTTCAGAAAGCAACTCATGGAAAGCAGATTTAGCCTTCGATGATAACTATCAGATTGAATTATTTAGCTTTCCTCACCCACCAGCAAGAGCAAGCTACCCAGAAGCCGTTGGGCTTAGGCATTTAGCATTCAGTGTTGATGATTTGGATAAGTGGGTAGTTTATTTAGCGGGGCAGGATATTATCTGTGAGCCAGCGAGGATCGACCCTTATACAAAAAAACGATTTACATTTTTTGCAGACCCCGACGGGCTGCCATTAGAGCTGTACTCATCATAGTTTAAAATTTAATTTAAACTTAGCTAAAGCCAGAAAAATTAACGACGAAATAAGCGTCTATCTGCATCTATTGTCCGCATTCCTAAACAGCCGAATCAATAAATGCAGATAGATTAAAAAAGGATCGAGAACGAATTACATTTCGTCCTCGTCGTCCTCTTCCATCGCTAAACGCAATTTTTTCATTGCGTTCTTTTCAAGTTGGCGGACACGTTCAGCTGATACACCGTATTTATTAGCAAGCTCTTGAAGTGTTGTCTTATTATCATCGTCAAGCCAGCGAGCTCGAATGATATCTTGGCTTCTTTCATCTAAAGAAGAAAGTGCATCTGAAAGACGATCTGTCGCATGGCTTTCCCAATTATCATCTTCGATGGAATCGGCAAAGTCGGACGATTTATCCTGTAAGAAAAGCACAGGTGCAACCGGGCCACCAAAGTCACCGCTGTCATCATCATCAGACATGTCAAAGGCCATATCTTGAGCCGCCATACGTGATTCCATTTCGCGAACATCTTTCGTGCTCACACCTAACTCTTGTGCGACCATGTCCACTTCGTCTTGGTTAAACCAACCCAGACGTTTTTTATTTTTTCTCAAATTAAAGAATAGTTTACGCTGTGATTTTGTTGTGGCGACCTTCACGATACGCCAGTTGCGTAAAACATATTCATGGATCTCAGCTTTGATCCAATGAACAGCAAAAGAAACTAAGCGAACACCGACTTCTGGATTAAAACGGCGCACCGCTTTCATCAGACCGATATTCCCTTCTTGAATTAAATCCGCTTGCGGTAAGCCATACCCTGCATAACCACGTGCAACATGAATAACAAAACGCAAGTGTGATAAAATCAGTTGCTTTGCAGCATCCAGATCACCATGGTAATGCAGCCTTTCAGCAAGTTCCTTTTCTTCCTCAGCGGTAAGCATAGGGTACGCATTGGCAGCCCGCATGTAAGCTTCAATACTCCCTTGCGGAACTAGCGTTAATGATTGCATATCTTTGGTCATTCAGATCCTCTATAAAAATAATAGGCAGTAGATTAATTCGATGCGGTTAACAAATAGTTTAGCAGACTCGTGGCGTTAAATAAATTATATACAAACTTTGTTAACCGTAGGTCAATATAGGACAAACTATATCTTAGTAAGTTCCTAAATGATTAAATCATCAACCGCTTAACTGTTCATCGATGCGGAATTTAGCACCGATGAACGATCGATTTCTAACGATCAGCTTATAACTATTGACGGCTTATTCCGGGGTGAAATGGCGTAAATGCTGGATTGTTGCTAACCAAGCCGCAGCCCATCCGACAATCGCGGATAGCAATAGGATCAGCAAGGATTCATCCCACAATAGCCCTTCGATACTGAACTGAGTACCAAAGACACTCGCCACTTGAGCAACAACACCAGAAAGTTGCCACACTAATAAGAAAGTCATGATTAATGAAATAATTGCGCCGAGACCACCGAGAACAATACCGCCGTTTAAGAATGGTCGCATAATGAAACCATCGGTTGCACCAATCAATTTCATCACATTAATGGTATCTCTACGGGCAAAAATATTCAAACGTACGCTATTACCGATAACGAGGAATAAGGAGACTATCATCAAAATACCGATAACAGACGCCACTTGCCCAACCAATCGAGTGAGTGCGGCTAACCGTGAAAACCAACTATCATCCATACGGACTTCTTCAATTCCCCCCACTTGGCTGACTCTATCGCGTAATGTTGCTAAAACATCTGAGCCTTCGAAATCAATTTTAGGGGTGATGATAGCGACAGCAGGTAATGGATTTTCTTCAAGCATATCCAAAGCGGTACTGAACCCAGACCAGCTACGGAACTCGCTCATGGCCTGATCACGAGAAAGGTAATTTACATGCTCAACCCCATCGAGGGCTTGTAACTGAGTCACAACGTTCTGCCCACCTTGCTCATCAAGAGATTTATCAAGGTAAACGGTTAATTGTGGTGTTGGATACCATTGCGACGCAGCTTGAGAAACGTTTTTCCAAACAACGTAGCAAAGGCTGGGTAGCGCTAATGAAATTGCGATCACCATAATTGTCAAAAAGGTCGCCAAAGGTTGCCTTAGCATATCGGCCAGAGCATTTAACCATGAATAACGCCACTGTTCACGCCATCCACCTTTCAACGCCTTACTTTTAGACTGTTTAGGACGCTCAGGCTTGTTTCTACGTGCATTTTTAGCCATGTTGACCTCCTAGCATCCGACCTTCACTTAATGTAAGAACACGGTAGTTACGGCGCTCAATCAAAGCAACATCATGGGTGGCCATTAAAACGGTAACACCAACCCGATTAAACTCTTCAAATAAGCGCATGATCCCCTCAGATAGTTCACCATCAAGGTTACCCGTTGGCTCATCCGCTAACAGCATCGTAGGTTTATTCACAACCGCACGAGCAATCCCCACGCGTTGTTGCTCACCACCCGACAACTGAATAGGAAGGTTTTTTGCTTTATCAAGTAAGCCAACCTTATCTAATGCAGCCGAAACACGCCGACGGATATCTTCAGTACTGGCGCCTGAAATAATCAGGGGCATCGCCACATTGTCATACACTGTTCGGTCAAATAACAAATGGTGGTCTTGAAAAATCATACCAATTTGCCTACGCAAAAATGGGATCTCCCGATTTTTTAACCGACTGATATCATGACCATTAAACAATATATGACCCGCACTTGGGCGTTCAATACCGCAAATGAGTTTAAGTAGCGTACTTTTACCTGCACCGGAGTGACCTGTTAAAAATGCCATCTCTCCGGGTTGTAGATGAAAATCTACACCTTGGAGAGCTTGCCGGCCACCGCGATAAGCTTTACTAACGTGTTCAAAGCGAATCATCGAAAATTATTCCTCTCGGGCAAATAGAGCCTCGATAAAGTCATCTGCTTTAAATGGGCGTAAATCTTCAATACCTTCACCAATTCCAATATAACGAATAGGAATACCGAATTGATCTGCAATAGAGAAAATTACCCCACCTTTTGCTGTGCCATCGAGTTTCGTCAATGTTATACCAGTCAGACCAACCGCTTCATTAAAAAGTTTCGCCTGACTAATCGCATTTTGTCCAGTACTTGCATCTAGTGTTAGCATAATTTCATGGGGAGCTGTTTCATCCAGTTTTTTCATTACACGGACAATTTTTTTCAACTCCTCCATTAGATGCGCTTTATTCTGTAAACGCCCTGCCGTATCAGCAATCAATACATCTGCACCTTTGGCTTGAGCAGATTGAATACCATCAAAAATGACGGATGCAGGATCGGCACCGGTATGTTGGGCAACAACGGGAATTTTATTACGCTCACCCCAGACTTGCAGTTGCTCTACCGCAGCAGCACGGAAAGTATCTCCCGCCGCTAGCATTACCGTTTTCCCTTCAGACTGGTACTGGCGCGCTAATTTACCAATCGTTGTTGTTTTACCAACACCATTAACCCCAACCATAAGAATAACATAGGGTTTTTTATCTTCGATGACCAGTGGTTTGTCTGCGTTAGCTAAAATATCAGACATTTCTTCACGCAGCTTGCTATATAAAGCTTCTGCATCTTTAAGATCTTTACGGCTGGCATGAGCAATCAGATTGTTGATTATTTTTCGGGTTGTCTCAACACCGACATCAGCAATAAGCAGCTGTTCTTCTAGCTCTTCAAAGAGGTCATCATCAATTTTTTTGCCGCTAAATAAACTAAAAAAGCCTGAACCTAAATTTTGACGAGTTTTTAATAAGCCTTTTTTTAATCGAGCAAAAAAGCCTTCTTTTTTTGGTTTTTCTTGCTCAGTTGCTTGTGAGCTTTCAGCCTCCTCGGCTAAACGTTGACGCTCAGCTTCGGCTTCTTGCTCTATAATCAGTGCAGCCTGAGCCTCTTCTTCTGCTAAACGTTCTTCTTCTGCAAGGCGTTCAGCTTCTTCTTCGGCAAGGCGAGCAACTTCAGCCT
>NZ_LXEW01000022.1 GCF_001655055.1 Providencia heimbachae ATCC 35613
CTTGGCGTTCCTGTTCGGCTTTTTCTTCGGCCGCTTGAATCGCCGCTAATTCAGCTTGGCGTTGACGTTCGGCTTCCTCTTCGGCAACTTTAATCGCGGCACTTTCAGCTTGACGCTGACGTTCTAATTTCTCTTCCGCGAGACGAATAGCATCTTCTTCTAAGCGTTCACGTTTTAGCTTTTCTTGTGCGAGGCGAGCCGTTTCCGCTTCTCTACGTTCATTTTCAGCTTTTTCTTCCGCTGCTTTGATAGCCTCTATCTCAGCCTGACGTTTTTGCTCAGCCTGTTCTGTCGCAGCATCAATCGCAGACTGCTCTGCTTGATATTTACGCTCTGCCTCGTCTTCTGCTGCTTTAATTGCATCTTGTTCAGCTTGATGTTGGCGCTCAGCTTCCGCATTAGCGGCTTCTATTGCAGCATCTTGTTCTTTTTGTTGAAGATCAGCTTCTGTATCTGCAGTTTGCTGTTGAATTTCTTGTTGTTGGCCTTCTTGTTGCTGGGTTTCATTTTCATCTTTACGACCAAAACCCAACCATGAAAAAAAGCCTTTTTTCTTATCTTTAGCCATCTGCCACTATACTCCTTGCGGTAAAAACATGGCGCTTATAATAAAATCGCAATAAAATTACATCCAGTCTATCATTTCATCGCGCTGCAACACATATCTGAACTAAAAATCATGAAAATTTAATCTGAATTTTTTATGTTAAAGCGGTGAAAATGAAGCATTATACTAATTGAATTCAATTTAAATACACATATAAGCTAAGCAACAATACATATTATGGCAAAAAAACCACAAACAGCCTCTTTAGGTCAGATCCGTATCATTGGTGGAACATGGCGTGGGCGCAAGCTACCCGTACGTGATAGTGAGGGCTTACGTCCAACAACGGATAGAGTAAAAGAAACCTTATTTAATTGGCTAATGCCCGTTATTCGCGAAGCACGTTGCCTTGATTGTTACGCAGGTAGTGGCTCTCTCGGGTTTGAAGCCCTTTCTCGACTTGCCGATAATGTCACTTTTATTGAACTCGATAAACAAAATACTCAGCTTCTTATTGAGAACAAAGCTCGCTTACAAGCAACTCATGCCACGGTGATTAACAACAGTTGCTTGTCCGTTTTGGCGCAAGCAGGTACACCTTTTGATGTTGTTTTTATTGATCCTCCTTTTCGTAAAGGATTGCTCAATGAAACGGTCCAATTATTAGAAAAAAATCATTGGCTCGCTGACGAAAGTTGGATTTACATTGAGTCAGAAGCGGAGTCACCACTTACTGACATTCCAGCTAATTGGCAACTCCATCGTGAAAAAATAGCAGGCCAAGTTGCTTACCGTCTTTTTATTCGACATTTAAATTAGGGAGAAAGTATGTTCATTAATATAGGACGCCTGCTAATGATTTGCGTTTGGGGTTTTATGGTGTTCAATCTCGTTCATCCGTTCCCTAAACCTTTGAAATACTTTATGGATATTGCCATGGTTTTTATGGTATTTATGCATGCTCTACAAACTATTTTTCTCAAAGCAACCTTACCTAAAGGTGAAAAGCTATCGAAAATGATGCAAGTCCGTATTTTCTTCTTTGGTGTATTTGAGATGCTAGTAATGCAAAAGAAAATTAAAGCCGCATTGGATGAAGCCAAGAAAAAGCAGTGAGATTTATTTTTCGGTAGAAACCTCAAAACGAATAAATCGCGTACCTTGCATATAGAGCTTCCCTTTACTACTTTGTTCTATATCACGATATTGAGTTTCACTTACAACCGTTTTGATGGTTTCGCCACTCGACAATGTCTTAAAATAAACTTCATAACGAAAAGTTTCTGGTGAAACAACATCCCGTTCTCGGGAACGCATGTTAGGATAAGGGTAGTCTTTTTTCTCTTCGACTTGAACTAAGTAACTAACAGTTAAAGCATTATCGTTAATTTCATTTTGTTTACGCTGATCAAAAAAACGTTTTGTCGCTAAAACGGCAATAATCGCTAAAACGATAATAAGTAAAATTGGTTTATTCATAATGTATGTTTTTGCTTAAAATGATTATCTCAGTATAGTTTATCTTACTTATATCAAGAGAACATAGATAGAAACTGAATACACGCTATTATTCATTCACTTATGCTTATAAGGATGTATATATGATTAGTTGGCCATTCCTCGCTGTCTTATTTTCTGGCTGGCTGTATGTTGATGCCGCATATCGTGGCCCTGGATGGCAACGTTGGCTATTTCGTCCCATAACACTTTTGCTTTTACTTTTATGGGGATGGAGTTCCGACGATTTAAATATTCAAAATTATCTCATTTTAGCGGGTTTACTCGTTTCTCTGGTTGCTGATCTTTCTCGAATGCTTTCTAGTGAGCACTTGCTTACTTCCGTTGCACTGATGTTCTTAAGTTATTTGATTTATACCGTTAGCTTTGGAATGCAATTAAATTTTGGATTGTTCCTCCCATGGCTTGCAGCGCCATTGATTATTGCCGCGGTTACCCTCGTTTTAATTTGGACTAAACTTGAACATCTCCAAGCAATTGTTTTCGCTTCACTCGTGATGTGTATGATTATGGCCTGGGTTGGCGGAGATCAATACTTTGGATTAGGCCGTGAGTATAATTTCTCAATCATGATCGGGGCTTCATTGCTATTCCTTTCTAACTGTCTCTGGCTAATTGCGCATTTCCGCTTTCCATTTAAGGCTTCAAAAGCGGTCGTTGCTGCTTTATATTTTTTAGGCCAATTCTTTATTGTTCGCGCGATTTATTTATAGTCATCAAATAATCAATTGATGACATTTCCAGATAGCATTTTTCATCAATTGATTACCTCCTATTTAATTTGACTCTGGAGTCTACTCCAGAGTGTAAGCTACTCATCAAGGGTTAGTTTATATAGTTAGCTAAGGGGGCGCATATGCACTCACATTCAAATAAAGAAACACATGCTCGCACAAGCTCATGCTGCTCAGGTAGCAGCAGTTGCTCATCAGCTGTTACCGAAAATAGCAAAGACGTAAGTAATGACTCACATACCCATGAACATAGTAGTGTAGAAAAACATCCTGATGATGATGATGAGGGATCCCACACGCAGGCACATGATCATGCTGGCCATAACCACCAACATGGTGGTAGCTGCGGATTACCTATAAATGTGGCAAATGACATAACACCATTACAAACAGCTCAACAACGTTTTAGCTGGATCATTCGCGGAATGGATTGCCCTAGCTGCGCAAGTAAAATTGAAAATGCGGTGAATCAAATAAGTGATGTAAAACAAGCTAAAGTCTTGTTTGCCACTGAAAAACTTATCGTCGATGCTGACAGTGATATCAGTGCCGCGGTACGTGCAACCGTTGAAACCGCAGGCTATGAGTTGCTTGAAGTGGGAAGTAATAATGCCTCATCTATTCAGCCCCCACCAAGCTTATTAACCGAAGCAAAACCCGTTATTATCTTAGCGATATTAATGGCCGTTAGCTGGGGGCTTGAATTTGTCAATCCACAGCTAGGTACAATCGCCTTTATTCTGACAACCCTATTTGGGCTCTACCCTATTGCCCGTAAATCCTTAATTTCGATTCGAACAGGTTCGCCATTTGCAATTGAGACATTAATGACAGTCGCAGCTATCGGTGCCATCTTTATTCAGGCTACCGAAGAGGCTGCAATGGTTATTTTGCTATTCATGCTTGGCGAGATGCTGGAATCCTACTCCGCAGGAAGAGCCCGCCGAGGTGTGAGCGCCTTAATGGCATTAGTGCCAGAGGATGCGGTATTAATTAAAGATGGGAAAAAAACGACAGTAGCTGTTGCCCAACTGCGCCCTGGTGATGTCATTGAAATTGCACCAGGTGGTAGATTACCAACCGATGCCGTATTAGTGTCTGACTTTGCAAGTTTCGATGAAAGTGCATTGACCGGTGAATCAGTGCCTATCGAACGCAATGCGGGGGAAAAAGTTGCAGCAGGCTGTCTATCTGTGGATAGAGCAGTTCAAATGCGAGTTGCATCAGAACAAGGCAAAAACGCGATAGACCGTATTTTGCAACTGATTGAAGAAGCAGAAGAACGTCGAGCTCCCATTGAGCGCTTCATTGATCGCTTTAGCCGTGTTTACACCCCAATCATCATGTTAATTTCCGCATTGGTAATTATCATTCCACCGATATTTTTTGGTGCGCTGTGGGAAACATGGATTTATCGTGGATTAACCTTATTGCTAATTGGTTGCCCATGTGCACTCGTTATTTCAACCCCAGCGGCAATTACATCGGCACTCGCAACGGCAACACGTCGCGGTGCACTGATAAAAGGCGGTGCAGCTTTAGAACAGCTTGGTACAGTGACAACCATTGCACTTGATAAGACAGGGACATTAACTGAAGGTAAACCCCATGTCACTAATCTCGTTCCTGTCGATGGAATGACTGAAAGTGAACTCGTTCGTATCACTGCCTCTGTTGAAGTGGGTTCCCATCATCCATTGGCAAAAGCAGTGGTTAATAAAGCAGAAGCACTCGCATTGATAGTCACTGAAGCACAAAATCGTAAGGCATTAGCAGGAAAAGGGGTTGAAGGTTTTCTGGATGACAAGCATATCTTAGTGAGTGCGCCAAACAGAATAGAACCGCCACTTGATAGCCTATGGCAAAGTAAAGTTGAAGAACTTGAAGCCCAAGGAAAAACGGTTGTTGTTACCCTTCAAGATAACCGAGTTATTGGATTAACGGCACTGCAAGATACTTTACGTAACGATGCGGTTGATGCGATGAGCATGCTTAGAGCACTTAATGTCAACGCTGTGATGCTAACGGGCGATAACCCTAGAGCGGCGAGCGCCATCGCGGGCCAGTTAGGCATGGAATATCGTGCGGGTTTATTACCTGAAGATAAAGTGACTGCGGTCATCGAACTTAACCGTAATCATAGCACGATGATGGTAGGTGACGGCATCAATGATGCCCCTGCAATGAAAGCGTCTAGTATTGGCGTCGCGATGGGAAGTGGTACTGACGTCGCATTAGAAACAGCCGATGCAGCGTTAACCCATAACCGCTTAACTGGATTGCCGGAAATCATTGCACTATCCCGCGCCACTCGCAGAATTATTCGTGAAAATATTGCTATCGCATTAGGTTTAAAAGGGGTGTTCTTAGTCACCAGTTTACTGGGGATCACTGGCTTATGGGTTGCCGTACTCGCTGATTCAGGTGCAACGGCGTTGGTAACAGCAAACGCAATTCGCTTACTGCGAGTGAAGTTACCACAAGTGAAAAAATAGTTTTGACTATCACCATCAAAAAGCGCCTTTCGGCGCTTTTTTGTTATTCGAATAAGTTAAAAAATCATAATAATTATAATTAATTAAACGACCAATTCTAAGGATAACTAGGATTAACTTTTCTACATTTAAACATAATATTCGCTAATATCACCAGCCATGGAAATGCTTAATGGTATTAGGATATGGTAAAAAATCAGAGTTCAGCTCCTCATGACTCCACATTCAAAAGCTTTATGTCTAAAATTGATAATGCACGAGACTTTTTTGATATTCACTTGCCTGAACATATTAAAAAATTATGTGATTTCAATACGCTGACATTAACCAACTCATCATTTATAGATAAACAATTGCGCTCCCGCTTATCTGATGTGCTTTATTCTGTTGAAACTGAACTGAATAAAGGCTACATCTATCTTTTAATTGAGCACCAATCAACACCCGATAAGCTAATGAGCTGGCGACTTATGCACTATGCTTTTTTAGCCATGAATCAGCATTTACAGCAAGGCCATCGTACCTTACCGCTTATTGTTCCAGTTTTATTTTATCACGGGTCAATATCACCTTATCCATATGCGCAAACATGGACACACTGTTTTCCATGGACAGACATTGCCAGCGAGCTTTATTTTAATCCATTTCCATTAGTGGATGTTACAGTGATTGACGATAATGAACTGATAAATCATCGTAAAATCGCCGTTATGGAACTTGCAATGAAACATAAGGATTTACGGGAAGATATCAATAAAGTGACTAGCCTGTTGGCTCAAGCCTTAAATCAGCACTATAATAGCGATGATGACATTGTTACTGTATTTAACTACCTATTCGTCACATTGGATTCTCCCAATTTCGACCGAATAATAAAACAACTTATTAATCAGACCGAAAATCATCAGGAGGTCATTATGAATATCGCTCAACGCTTGATAAATCAAGGACGACAAGAAGGTATTGAAATAGGTATTCAAGAAGGCGTTAATATCGGCCGAAAAGAAGAACGTAAAGCGATGCAGCAGGAAATTGCCCTGAATAGCTTAAAAAATGGTGCAACGATTGAGTTTGTCTGCAAAATAACAGGCTTAAGTCGCAAAGAAGTGCTGAGTTTACAGTAAAGCTAGCGGTCATCCCTGCCTTAATTTGGCAAGGATTTAGCGGCTAACACTTTGGCTCTTAATATTTAAAATTGTGAGATTACAGCCCACTCATTTTTTTACGCAACAAATAACGATAGGGTGTTTTTTCTGCTTCAACCGCTAAAAGCTCATGCTCCATAAAACGGCAAAAACCAGGAATATCACGCGTTGTTGCCGGATCATCCGCGATGATAAGCAAAGTTTCCCCTTCTGACATATTGCGAACTGTTTTACGGACTAACATAACAGGCTCTGGGCAGCGAAGACCTAATGTATCAAGGGTTTTAGTGGCATCAGAAAATAAATCAGACATAATAATTACTTTTTCAAATAAACAATAAACTGATTATATAATAAAAAAAGCTGAGCGGGTCGATCAGTTTTGCTTTTGTTGCGCAACAAGCGTATCATGCGCTCTTTCCAATTTTTGGAAAAAAATTATTGGGTATTTCATGGGTTCCCTCACCCCATTGTGACTAAAAAGGTACAATATGTTTGCATTTACTCCGCAGCAAAAAGCCACTGCGTTAATTTGGCTGTCGTTATTTCATGTTTTGATTATTACATCCAGCAACTATCTGGTGCAGCTACCGATCAATATTTTCGGTTTCCACACCACTTGGGGTGCGTTCACCTTCCCGTTTATCTTTCTCGCAACGGATTTGACTGTCCGTATTTATGGTGCGCCACTTGCTCGCCGTATAATTACGTCAGTTATGTTGCCGGCTTTACTGATTTCCTATGTTATTTCTGCCCTATTTTTTCAAGGGGAATGGCAAGGTTTTGCATCAATAACAACATTTAACTTGTTTGTTGCACGTATTGCAGCGGCGAGTTTTATGGCGTATGTACTTGGGCAAATTTTGGATGTCAGTGTGTTTAACCGCCTGCGTCAAAATAAGCGTTGGTATGTAGCACCGGCATGCGCCATGCTTTTTGGTAATCTTATTGATACCATTGCCTTCTTCTTTATTGCCTTCTATCACAGTAGCGATCCGTTTATGGCAGCTAACTGGGTAGAAATCGCCTTGGTTGATTATGTATTTAAGTTGCTTATTTGCATGCTATTTTTCTTACCTGCATACGGAGTTTTACTGAATTTCATTCTGAAATATTTCTTTGAAAATGCGAATAAAAAACAGTTAGCCGATCAGCACTAAATACCGTTAGAGAAGGGAATATTCCCTTCTCTGTTTAATACCAGTCAATCAAGGTAAATCACAACCCTACAATTCCCAATGCCAATTTAATTATAAAGCCTTTGCTAACAAACTAATCGGGTGCTCACACTTCTTACTCGTCGACATCTCAATTTGCCATTTGCAGGTTTCACAATCGGTTATCACCATATCAGCGCCGCTTTCTTCAATTTGGCGGAATAGGCCAGCACCAATACCTTGAGCAACGTCATAGTTTTCTTTCTTAAAACCATAAGTTCCTGCAATACCACAACATTGCGAATCTAAAACAATAAGCTCTACCCCCGGCACCCGTTTTATTAACTCAAGGGTATAAGAGGTCCAACCCATTTTTTCCATATGGCATGGCGTGTGATAAGCCACTTTCAGTGGTGTATGCTTTAGTTTTAATTCACGGCCTTCTTCAAGCAAACGATAAATGTAACGTGTTGCCAACTCAATATTGTCGCGCATCTCTGATGTATCAACATCCAATACGTGGGTATATTCATCGCGAATAGTGAAAGTACAGGTTGATGATGTTGCGACTACCGGAATATGTTTTTCTAGGATCGTTTCTTGTAATGATTCTAAATTTACATTGGCTTGGCGCTTGGCTTGTTTCATAAACCCATTAGCAATTAATGCCACACCACAGCATTTTTCACGTTTTAATAACTGAACACCAATGTTCATGCCATTAAACACTTTAATAAGATCTTTACCTAGTTGAGGATGATTGTAATTCACAAAACACCCATGAAAATAGGCAACTTGTTCGGTAAATTTTTGTTGTTCTGCCGCTTGCTTTGCAAACCAACGACGAAAGGTTCCAAATGAATATTTTGGTAACTCACGACGATGATCAATTTTTAATGCTTTATCAAGAAGTTGTCGTACAGGTTTTAAACCGGTGATGGTATTCACTACGGGTGCAAATGGCGTAGATAGCGAGCCCATTAAATCGGTATGACTTAATATTGCGTCACGAATTTTAGGCTTTTGCTGGCTGTACGTGTTACGAGCACGCGCAATAATATCGCCAATCTTCACATCTGATGGGCAAGCCACTTCACAACGCTTACAGTTAGTACAATATTTCAGCGCTTCATCATACAGCATTGGGTCTTTTAAGCGTAAACGCTCACCATCTGGCCCTGCTTGTTTTGGTCCCGGGTAAAGAGGATTAACCTTCGCAACTGGGCAATAAGTCGTACAAACGGTGCATTTAATGCAGCTTTCAAAACTGCCATCTTGAATACTCATTGCACTACCTCCGCCTGCACGGCCTTATTCTTATCAAGCTCATTCACGATTTCATTTGCAGCATGTAATGCACTGATCAGAGACACTCCAGCACCACAACCTTGAGTTAATGGGTCAAACCCGCCCAACACTGCACCGGCGACATACAGGTTTTCAATCACTTCACCCTGCTTTTTCGCTCGCAAAAGACGGTCTGTTTTCACCCCAAAAGCCATATAAGGTTGGGATGCAAAAAATTCTTTATGGGTCCATTTAGCCCGCTCAGAAATTTCACAAAGATCTAAATTCATCAATGGTTCATAAACGCGATCAAATTTCGCCACTAATCCATTATTGAAAAAGCTACCTGTTGCCAGAACAAACTGCTTCGCTTTGAGTGAGATATTTCCATGATTACGTGTTTGGATTGATTCAATACGTGATCCTACGCAGTTAACTGAAGTGACTTTATCCCCCGGCATCAGAATTCCGCCCTGACGACGAAATTGTTTTAATAATGTTTCGTGTAAACGAATGCCTAATAGAGATGGCGGTAACGTTGGCAATAAATAAAGTGGCTTACCTAACCGTTTTTGTAACTCCAATAGCGGTTCTTCACTATCAAGACCAATACAAGCAGGCATAAAAATCGTGTCAGAGTCGGCAATTAATGGCGTAATTTCTTCGACAATTTCTGCCATGTTTTCAGGTCTATCTAGCCAACGAGCCACATTAACCGCTCTGAATTCACTTGGATTTTCTCTTAAACGATCGAGTAGCGGTAAATGCACATAATGCGCACTGGCTTGCAAACCTTCACGCTGCAATTCATCAGCCACCATTTGTGGTTGAAAATCTAAAAAACCTTCGATACCGACAACCGCAATTTTACCTGAATCCATTTGTTGATGTAGCCCAACCGTAGGAACTGATTCGGGGCTTAACCACGTCATACGCTTGTGACCCAATGGTGTAATTCGATAATGGTTTTCTTCACATGAGCCTTTTAGTCGAATACCACTTTGTTGCAATATAGATTGCGCCATATGGGCAAACTGAGTCACTTTATCAGCACCTAAAAGACTATAGGGATGGGCTGGTGCTTGCTCACTTAAGGCATCAAGCATCGCCAATGGGTTTTCTGCCACTTGCCCATCAGGCAAATGGGTGAGTAAATCTAAAGAGCCTGATGAAAAATGCAGTGCATTTTGTCCCGCACTGACTATCGCACAAGATAAACCAGATTGAGTCAGGCGAATACCACAGATAAGGCCCGCTAAGCCTCCACCCATAACCACTGTATCATATTTCATTATCCGCCTCCTTTTGCGCCGTTTTACCTAGGGTTGATTCATTCATACCGCACAACCCTTGATAAACCCAGCTTGTGAATTCACTTTCACGTAATGCATCCCCCCAAGCAATTGGTCTTACTCCTTTCCAGCGCTCATTTAAGAAATGACCAAGTTGTTGTTCTGTTTCATGGGGAGTCGTGACATTAAAACGGCTGAGTAAACCCGCGGCACGGCAGGCACATAATTCACCTTGGCAAGTTCCCATACCAACGCGAGTACGACGTCTCAAATCAAGTAGGTTATTTACAGCAAGCGAATCAACGGCATAGCGTACTTCTCCCGCCGTTACCGCTTCACATTCACACACTAAGCTTTTATCTAATCGATTAGCGCTTAAAATTGCCGAAGCTCTGTCACCATGTCGATAAACGGCAGAGCCTCGAATCGAAGCCGGAATTGAAACCACATTACGTAATGCCTCTTCCGCACTATGCTGTGAACCCGGTAAAGGCGCTTCTGCCGTGGTACATTTCGCACTGTGACCAAGTTTTTCACACACTTTATCTGTTGCCCATTCAGCCATGAGACGATAAGTCATTAACTTACCACCAGTGATCGTAATAAAGCCTTCTAATCCGTCTCGTTTAGCGTGATCTAAAAGTACAATACCGCGGCTCACATTACGACCTGAAGGGTCATCATCACTGGCGACAAGCGGGCGAACCCCTGCATATGCACGTAAAATACGCGTTGTTGCAAGGGCTGGTGATAACATTGAACCTTCTCTGATCAGAATGTCCACTTCTTCTGGTGTGACATACATATTATCTATTTGGTCGTACTCAATATGTGTCGAAGTGGTGCCAATTAGCGAAATGGTATCGCCGGGGACTAAAATATCGGCATCAGCGGGTTTGCGACAACGGTTGATCACCATATTATTTAGGCGATGGCCTAAAATGAGCAAGGCACCTTTCGCGGGGAACATTTTAATTTTTAAATCACCATATTCAGCGATTTTTTGCCCCCATATCCCGCCGGCATTTACAACAATCTCAGCGTGGATATCATATTGCTTCTGGCTCTTATGGTCGTAAACCGTGACGCCACGTACCGTATCACCATGGCGAATAAGGCCAATAACTTCATGATAGGTCAATATTTTTGCACCATGCTCTCGGGCATCTAACATATTTGCGGCCGTTAAGCGGAATGGATCGACAGTTCCATCTGGAACGCGAACTGCGCCAATTAAATTGGGGTTTACAGAAGGTTCAAGACGAATCGCCTCTTTCGGGTCAATGGCCTTTGCATCAATACCTGCAGCTTGGCAAGCACTAATAAATTGCTGTTGATATTCGAGGCTATCTTCAGGCAATGTGATAAACAAGCCGTCCGTACGCTCAACACAATGATGAGCAATACGTTTAAGTATTTTATTTTCTTCGATACATTCTCTTGCCGATTCACTATCAGTCACCGCATAACGAGCACCACTATGGAGCAGACCGTGGTTACGCCCTGTTGCACCCGTTGCAATATCATGCCGTTCAAGTAAAACAGCTTTTAAGCCTCGACGAGCGCAGTCACGAGCGACACCTGCACCTGTTGCGCCACCACCGATAATGATGACATCCGTTTCGGTCACAGATGAACCATTCATGTTGTCTTCCTCACATTAATCAATATTCGATAACGAATAACAAATCTTGTTTCTATTTTTATAGTCTATTATTTAATATAGTCCAGAAACGTGCTTGATGTTTGATAAGGAACAAAAACGAAATCAATTCGGTCATTTTTAGTATAAAAAAGAACAAATACGTGATGAGAATCACAAAAAATATAACATTTTAGGTTCCATTCCATTCACAAATGTCATTAACTATGCAACTTCATAAGCAAAGCCAATAAATGTGCGTTAGATTACAGATAAAATGTTTTCTAATGACTACAATTAAGAGCAATTAAGAAAATAAAGACTCTTAAAAAAACTCGATTGCTTTCGTTTTTGTTACTTCATCAATAATAAACACTCAAGTTTATCGATCTTGATAAGCGATAGATGACGAGTAAATAAATATTAGCATGCCATCGGAGGCGTATATGTTCAGTATTTTTAAACCAGCACCTCATATAGAGAGGCTGCCCGCGGATAAGATAGATCCCGTCTATCGTAAACTTCGTTGGCAGATCTTCTTAGGTATTTTCTTTGGTTACGCAGCGTATTATTTAGTTCGAAAAAACTTTGCGCTAGCCATGCCTTATCTTGTCGAACAAGGATTCTCAAAAGGTGATCTTGGTTTTGCATTATCAGGGATATCAATTGCTTACGGATTTTCAAAATTTATCATGGGGTCGTTCTCTGACCGTGCAAACCCACGATATTTCTTACCCGCAGGTCTAATCCTCGCCTCAATTGTGATGCTTATCATGGGATTCGTACCATGGGCAACTTCTAGTATCATGGTGATGTTCGTATTGCTATTTTTCTGTGGTTGGTTCCAAGGTATGGGCTGGCCTCCATGTGGCCGTACCATGGTTCACTGGTGGTCACAAAAAGAACGTGGTGGGATCGTTTCGGTTTGGAACTGTGCACATAACGTCGGTGGTGGTCTACCTCCATTATTATTCCTGCTTGGTATGGCATGGTTTAACGACTGGAAAGCTGCGCTCTATATGCCTGCTTTCGCGGCAATCTTAGTTGCAATTATTGCCTTTGCATTGATGCGTGATACCCCTCAGTCGATGGGTTTACCGCCAATTGAAGAATACAAAAACGACTACCCAACTGACTATAAAGCCTCAGATGAAGAAGAGTTAACTGCAAAAGCCATCTTTATGAAGTATGTTTTCCCTAACAAACTTCTGTGGATGATTGCAATTGCCAACGTATTCGTCTACTTACTGCGTTACGGTGTTCTTGACTGGTCACCTACCTACCTGCGTGAAGTTAAACACTTCACGATGGACAAATCTTCATGGGCATACTTCATGTATGAATATGCAGGTATCCCAGGAACACTATTGTGTGGTTGGATGTCGGATAAAGTGTTCCGCGGTAACCGTGGAGCGACTGGTGTATTCTTCATGACCCTCGTCACTATTGCGACTATCGTATTCTGGATGAACCCTCCAGGAAACCCAGGCGTTGACATGGCTTGTATGTTAATTATCGGTTTCTTAATCTACGGTCCAGTCATGTTGATTGGTCTACATGCTCTCGAACTTGCACCGAAAAAAGCAGCAGGTACTGCAGCTGGCTTCACCGGTTTGTTTGGGTACCTTGGTGGGTCGGTGGCAGCCAGTGCGATTGTTGGTTATACCGTTGACTACTTCGGCTGGGACGGTGGTTTCGCTGTCATGATTGGCGGTTCAGCACTCGCGGTTGTTCTACTGTTCATCGTGATGATTAACGAAAGCAAACACAAACGTGAGTTAGCGAAGAATCAATAACATTCATCATATGTTCATGCTAAATCACTAAACTCGTGGGCTACATCATTTTTTGATATAGCCCATTTTTTTACCTAAAGAAGAGACAAGGAGATATAATCATGAACTTTCCATTGAAAACATTGGTGGCAAGTATGGTTTTAGTGATGTCAGTTTCTGCCGCAGCACAGTCTGCTGGTAAAGTCGTCATTGCACATCGTGGTGCAAGTGGCTATTTACCCGAACATACCTTACCAGCGAAAGCGATGGCTTATGCACAAGGTGCAGATTTTCTTGAACAAGATTTAGTCATGACAAAAGATAACGAGCTCGTGGTGCTGCATGACCATTATCTTGATAGAGTCACTGATGTTGCTGAGCGTTTTCCAGACCGTGCACGCAAAGATGGTCGTTACTACGCCATCGATTTTACCCTTGATGAAATCAAATCGCTTAAATTTACCGAAGGGTTTGATATCGTCGACGGCAAACAAGTTCAAAGTTACCCAAATCGTTTCCCAATGGGAAAATCTGATTTTCGAGTACATACTTTCCAAGAAGAAATTGAATTCATTCAAGGATTGAATAAATCGACTGGGAAAAATATCGGCATCTACCCTGAAATAAAAGCACCTTGGTTCCATCAGCAAGAAGGAAAGGATATTACCAAGAAAACGCTTGAAGTCTTAAAAGAGTACGGCTATACCGATAAAGCCTCGAACGTTTATCTGCAATGCTTTGATGCAAATGAACTTAAACGCATCAAAAACACATTAATGCCTGAAATGGGTATGAACTTAAAATTAGTTCAATTGATTGCTTACACAGATTGGAATGAAACTCAGGAACAAAAACCGGATGGTACTTGGGTAAACTATAATTATGATTGGATGTTCAAACCGGGTTCGATGAAAGAAATTGCCGTTTATGCGGATGGCATTGGTCCAGATTACCATATGCTCGTTAGCGAAGACTCTACACCAGAGAACATCAAATTAACCGGTATGGTCAAAGATGCCCATGCCAATAATATGGCAGTTCATCCTTTCACTATTCGTGTAGATAAATTACCAAAATATGCCAAAGATGGGCAACAACTCTTTGAAATCATCTACAATCAAGCCGATGTTGACGGGGCATTTACTGACTTCCCGGATCTCGGCGTCCAATTCTTACAGAAACAAAAATAGTCTGGGTGCCTAAAATGATATTGCAGCCATGTAGGCTGCAATATTTTACGCGATGAGGCGTTAGGCGATTGTCACCGGGAATGCGATAACATCACTGATTTTCTGAGTATTCAACGCCATCATAATCAACCTATCAACACCAATTGCTACACCCGAACAATCAGGTAAGCCATGCTCTAACGCCGCTAATAGATGCTCATCTATAGGCTGAATAGGTAATCCCATCGCCGCACGTTTACGATTGTCTTGATCGAAACGTTGGCGCTGCTCATTGGCATCAGTCAACTCATGAAAGCCATTCGCTAGCTCTAATCCTTTGAAATAAACTTCAAAGCGCTCAGCAACTCGGTGATCTTCCGTGCTAATCACAGCCAGAGAGGCTTGTGTTGCAGGGAAGTGATAAACAACAACAGGTTTTTCCTTACCGATATGTGGTTCAACACCCATGGTAAATAGCAATTGCAGCAAAGTGTCTTTATCGGTTTCTTGTTCTGCAATATTGCTTAAATCTAAGCGAGCTGCGACTTCCTTTAGCTCACTTTTTTCAGCAGATAAAGGGTCGATATCCAAGTGGCGTAGAAAAGCTTGTTGGTATGAAAGGAGTTCCGCGCTGTCACACTCAAGCACTTGTTGTAAAAGGTCATCAACCTCATTAATCAAGCGATACATATCAAAGTGCGGACGATACCACTCTAACATGGTAAATTCAGGGTTATGGTGGCGCCCAGCTTCCTCATTACGGAAACTACGGCATAATTGATAAATAGGTCCACTACCCGCTGCGAGTAGGCGTTTCATGTGGTATTCAGGACTTGTCATCAAATACAAATCAATTCCCTGTGCAGCTCCGGGACCCACAAAACGCGTTTCAAATGGAACAAGATGAATGTCAGAGACAGTTGCCTGACTCATTGCGGGTGTTTCTACCTCAAGTACACAGCGATCAGTAAAAAAACGTCTGATTTCCGCAATAATTTTTGCGCGCTGTAACAGGTTAGCGATGGGGGCAGTTGGCTGCCAGTTCGCTATCTCACTCATTAAAATGACTCCAAAATAAACTTAGTCGTGCAGTGTACTCACCTCACCATCAACACACAATCTATTGGTGTTGATAAAGTGGTGAAACGTGATTAGATGAAAACGATGTCGCGATTATCCTCTGCTTTACACGATTAGGCAAAAAAGCTTTTCTTCTTCATTTTAACAATTGATTAAAAAAAACCAGAAGCATGATTATTTCTTATGTTATGTGAAATTGATGTTAAAAAATAACAACCCTATTTCACTTTCTAAATAATTTTAAATATTCCATTTTAAAAATAAAAAATATAAAGTTTAGAAATAGTGAAGCGCCTCCCAATTTAGTATTTGGTATGAACGAGTAATTTCGAGGGTAATAACAATATTATTCACTTCAACACAAGAAAACCTGACTAATTCACTTGGTTTTAAAATCTATTTTTATTTACAAAAACAAGGGTAATTATTTGAAATTTCTTTTTATTCACTCTTAACTGGCTTTAAATGGTATCAATGTAAAAACAATTTACAAAAAACCGACGCAGATCACACTTTATAGGTAAATTTGCCCAAAACCCCCCTCTATATCAAATTTATGTTTTGCACTTTTCGCTATAATTCAAAGCATGATAAGTCATTATTAGCTATTATATTATTTACTATTAAAAAAGAGATATTTTGCAGTTTAGCCTAAAGCGAAACTCAAAATTGAATAGCTAAGTATCAAAAGTATTTAACAGTATTTATCAATTTTACACTTGAACAATGGAGAAGCGCAGTGCAAACCTTCAATGCCGATTTAGCGATTATCGGGGCCGGGGGCGCAGGCTTACGAGCAGCTATTGCTGCTGCTGAAGCAAATCCCAATATCAAGATTGCTCTGATCTCAAAAGTTTACCCAATGCGTAGCCATACCGTGGCAGCAGAGGGAGGATCAGCAGCAGTCACTCAGGCTCATGACTCCTATGACTATCATTTTAATGATACTGTTGCTGGTGGGGACTGGCTGTGTGAGCAAGATGTTGTCGATTATTTCGTCGAACAATGCCCAACAGAAATGACCCAATTAGAATTATGGGGTTGCCCTTGGAGCCGTAAACCAGATGGTTCAGTTAACGTTCGTCGTTTCGGCGGAATGAAAATTGAACGTACATGGTTTGCTGCCGATAAAACAGGCTTCCATATACTCCACACTCTATTCCAAACATCATTAAAATACCCTCAAATTCAACGTTTTGATGAACATTTTGTTCTCGATATTATTGTCGATGAAGGTCAAGCTCGCGGTGTTGTTGCCATTAATATGATGGAAGGCACAAAAGTACAAATCCGTGCGAATTCTATCGTGATGGCAACTGGCGGTGCAGGACGTGTCTATCGTTACAATACCAATGGCGGTATCGTAACCGGTGATGGTATGGGTATGGCATTCCGTCACGGCGTACCTTTACGTGATATGGAATTTGTTCAGTATCACCCAACAGGTCTTCCAGGCTCAGGTATTCTGATGACGGAAGGTTGTCGTGGTGAAGGTGGTATCCTCGTCAATAAAGATGGTTATCGTTATCTGCAAGATTACGGAATGGGACCAGAAACCCCACTCGGTAAACCTGAAAATAAATATATGGAACTCGGTCCTCGAGACAAAGTTTCTCAGGCATTCTGGCATGAATGGCGCGCAGGTCGCACAATTAGCACCCACCGTGGTGATGTTGTGTATCTGGATCTTCGTCACCTTGGTGCAGAAAAATTACATGAACGTCTGCCATTTATTTGTGAGCTTGCAAAAGCCTACGTTGGTGTAGACCCAGTCAATGAACCTATTCCTGTACGTCCAACCGCTCACTATACAATGGGTGGTATCGAAACCGATCAACGTACAGAAACTCGTATTAAAGGTCTATTTGCTGTTGGCGAATGTTCATCTGTTGGTCTACACGGTGCAAACCGCTTAGGCTCTAACTCACTGGCAGAACTGGTGGTATTTGGCCGTCTTGCTGGCGAAGAAGCTGCACGCCATGCCGCTGAAGCAACCCCAGCTAATGCAAGTGCTATCGAAGCACGTACTCGTGATATCGAAGCTGACCTCAGTAAACTCATGAACCAAAAAGGTAAAGAGAGCTGGTCGAAAATCCGTGATGAAATGGGAATATCAATGGAAGAAGGTTGCGGTATCTACCGTACACCTGAGTTGATGCAAAAAACCGTTGATAAGATTGCAGAACTGAAAGAACGCTTTAAGCATGTGGAAATTACTGACCATAGCAGCGTTTTCAATACGGATTTACTTTATACCATCGAACTTGGTTTTGGTTTGGATGTTGCTGAGTGTATGGCGCATTCTGCGATTAACCGTAAAGAATCACGTGGTGCTCACCAACGTCTCGACGAAGGTTGTACTGAACGTGATGATGTGAATTTCCTTAAGCATACTTTGGCATTCTATAACCCTGAGGGTTCTCCGCGTCTTGAGTACAGTGACGTGAAAATTACGAAATCCCAGCCAGCTAAACGTGTTTACGGTGCCGAGGCTGAAGCTCAAGATAAGGCGAAGAAGGAGCAAGCTAATGGATGATATGAAACACCTAAAAATGGAGATCATGCGTTACAATCCTGAAACGGATAGTGAGCCCCATTTAGTGGCGTATGATGTCCCTTACGATGAGCAAACTTCTTTACTAGATGCTTTAGGTTATATCAAAGATAACCTAGCACCTGACTTGTCTTATCGTTGGTCTTGCCGCATGGCCATCTGTGGCTCGTGCGGTATGATGGTAGATAAAGTGCCTAAACTCGCTTGTAAAGTCTTCCTGCGTGAATATCCGCAAGGCATGAAAGTCGAGCCATTAGGTAACTTCCCTATTGAGCGCGACCTTGTTGTTGATATGACACACTTTATCGAGCGCTTAGAAGCTATCAAGCCTTATATCATTGGCAATGATCGTAAACCGTCTGAAGGTCCGAATAAGCAAACGCCGGCACAGATGGCTAAATACCATCAGTTCTCAGGCTGTATCAACTGTGGTCTGTGCTACGCAGCATGCCCACAATTTGGTCTAAATCCTGAGTTCATCGGTCCTGCTGCGATCACATTGGCAGAGCGCTACAATCTCGATAGCCGTGACCATGGCGCGAAAGAGCGCATGACATTGTTAAATGGTGACAACGGTGTCTGGAGCTGTACGTTTGTAGGTTACTGCTCTGAAGTCTGTCCTAAGCATGTCGACCCTGCGGGCGCTATCCAGCAAGGTAAAGTCGCCAGCGCGCAAGACTTTGTTATCGCCATGCTGAAGCCACGATAAGGAGAATTGAGTCATGACAACAAAACGTAAACCCTATGTCAGGGAAATGAAGGGCGATTGGTGGCAAAACCTCGGTTTCTACCGCTTTTACATCATGCGTGAAAGTACCTCCGTTCTTCAGGTCTGGTTTAGTCTTTTAATCCTGTACGGGGTATTTGCGCTAAAAAGCGGTCCTGAGTCTTGGGCCGGCTTTGTTGGGTTCTTAAGTAACCCAATCATTCTTATCATTAACGTGATCACATTGGCTGCAACATTGCTTCATACCACAACTTGGTTCAAGCTTGCACCAAAAGCCGTAGGTATCGTTATTAAAGATAAGAAAATGCCAGAAGAACCGGTTGTTAAAGGCTTCTGGGTAGTTACGATAATTGTTACTGCGGCTATTTTAGCTTTCGCATTACTCTATTAATCTAAGGAGAATCTGATGAATCTAACGCCTAAACGTTCCGATGAACCGATTTTCTGGGGATTATTTGGTGCTGGTGGTATGTGGAGTGCCATTATTGGCCCTGCAATCATTATCCTATTAGGAATTTTAATTCCGTTGGGTGTCGCCCCAGAAATGCTAAGCTATGAACGCATCATGGCGTTCAGCCAAAGCTTTATCGGTCGCATTTTCTTACTATTAATGATTATTTTGCCTGTATGGTGTGGTATGCACCGTATTCACCATACATTGCACGATTTTAAAGTGCATGTCCCAGCAACAAAATGGGTGTTCTATGGTGGCTCTGCAATCATTAGCGTTATCGCACTAATCGGTGTATTTACACTGTAATTGCGAAATTAATGAAATAGACATACCCCATTTGCCATTGAGCGATGGGGTATTTTTTTATACCAAGATTATGCTTTTTCTTGTATTAGCTGTGCTTCAAGCCCAATAATCAACGCATTAATTCCATACATAAAAGCCTGCAACCCATCTTCTGTATCCATGATTTGAATGGCTTCTTTGAGCAAAGGCGGCATATTTTCGTCCATAGTATGCTCCCTCTCTAAAGACCCTGACGCATGCTCTTGCTGCTCAAGAACAGAACCTAACGTAAAGTGTCCGATGGCACTGATGGCATACAATCCTGTCTTAAGTGAGAACCCACTGTCCACGAGAAATTTGAGTTGTGCCTCCACTGTAGAATATTGATCTACACTCGGCCTTGTCCCTAAATGTGCTCTTGCCCCGTCTCGATGGCTTAATAATGCACGGCGAAAACTAAGCGCATTATGACGTAAAAAATCTTGCCAGGATTCACCGTCCCTCGGTAAGAAATGATCATGATGTCGTTCGAGCATTTCAATCGCGATAGCATCCAATAAGGTACGTTTATTCTTAACATGCCAATACAGCGTAGGCTGCTCTATACCCAGTTTTTGGGCTAATTTCCGGGTAGTTAAACCATCAATTCCCACTTCATTTAACAAGTTTAACGCAGCATCAATAATGGTTTTTTTATCCAATCTTGCCATGCTTCCCCCTCATATTTGTTGTTGACACTCTATCACTGATAGGGATATATTCCAACTCTATCAACGATAGAGAAATTAAATATGAATAAATCTGCCATGATTGCATTAGCGATCACCGCCCTTGATGCGATTGGGATCGGGCTAATTATGCCTGTTTTACCCGCCCTATTACGCGAATATGTCACATCAGAGAACTTAGCTAATCACTACGGCATTCTTTTAGCGCTGTATGCCATTATGCAAGTTTTTTGCGCGCCCATTTTAGGTAAGTGGTCAGATAAATTCGGCCGTCGCCCAATATTGTTGTTATCCCTGATTGGAGCAGCTTTGGATTACACTTTATTGGCAGTTTCTAGCTCACTTTGGATGCTGTATATCGGGCGATTAATTTCCGGGATCACTGGCGCAACCGGTGCAGTTGCAGCATCTGTTATTGCGGATACCACCACACCTACCGATAGAACTAAATGGTTTGGTCGACTGGGAGCGGCATTTGGCGTTGGGCTTATTGCAGGCCCTGCTATTGGTGGCTTTGCTGGGCAATATTCCCCTCATTTACCCTTTGTGATTGCCGCTATTCTTAATGCCTGTACGTTTATTGTTGTCTTTATTATTTTTAACGATAAAAAGAAAGACGTAAAAAGCGATAACAGTGCAAGCATTGAACATACTCCAGACCATTTTTATCACGCAGTTAAACCCATTTTATTATTACTACTGGTTTTCTTCACCGCGCAGTTGATTGGCCAAATACCCGCAACAACATGGGTTTTATTTACTGAAAGCCGTTTTCAGTGGGATAGCATGGCCGTAGGTTTATCTCTTGCGGGTCTTGGCGTTATGCACGCTTTATTTCAAGCTTTTATGGCCGGAGCGATTACCAAGCGATTTAGTGAAAAAACGACAATTATTGTAGGCTTTATTGCCGATGGAACTGCCTTTATTTTATTGTCACTGATTACTCAGGGCTGGATGATTATACCCACACTAATCTTACTTGCTGGCGGTGGTATTGCACTTCCCGCTTTACAAGGGTTAATGTCTACGCAAGTCAATCAACAAAACCAAGGTAAACTGCAAGGTATTTTAGTGAGCCTCACTAACATTAGTGGTGTCATTGGCCCGCTAATATTCAGCTTTATCTTTGGCAAAACCCTCGATATATGGGATGGCTGGGTATGGCTAATAGGTGCGACACTCTATGTTATGATCATTTTTATTTATTTGTTTTTTTCTAAAAGGATTAAAAGTACGACAATTCAATTAAAAGTGTGAGCCAAAATATAAAGCAACGCAATCCGATTAATTTTAGGATAAACCGCTTAGGTGCTATCATGTTTTTGCTCACGTAGTGCTATCTGCAATAATTGGTGAAGAGACAAAATTAATGACAATACAACCTAAAAAACCAAGAACTAAGCCTGCCGAAGAAAGGTTAGATGACTTGATGAATGCGGCGGAAAAACTCTTTCTTTCCAAGGGATTCATAAATACAACGGTGAGTGAGATTGTATTGTCAGCTAATGTCGCAAAAGGGACTTTTTATCATTATTTTCAATCGAAAAATGACATTATGGACGCATTGCGAACCCGTTATATGGACTGGTATTTAGAGAATATTAAAAAGGCTTTAATTAGCCCAACAAATGCCACTCAGAAACTAAAAGCATGGTGTGAAAATAGCATCAAATATTATGTCGAAAAAAGAGAAGTTCATGACATGTTATTTCATGACGAATACCATGGTCGTAATAATACCCATGAACAACGCGCTATCGAGCAGATAAAAGAAATCCTCGCATTAGGCGAAAAAAATAAAGAATGGCAACCACTACCGCCTAATTTAATGGCAACAATAATTTACCATTCCATGCATGCCGCCGTGGACAATTTAGCGATAAGCACTGAATATAATCAGGATAATTTAGGTGAACTACTCTTCCAACGTTTTAGTCAGTTGCTGAAATAACCCACCATAAATGCCCCATAGCAGCTACAAATACAAAGTATGGCTTCCCTATCCATAAGCTGGATGGTAATACAGGAACTGTGATTGTTTCCCAACAAATTTTTTATTTTAGTTAGGCATAAAAACGGGCGCTAATATAAGCGCCCGTGATAATCCTATAAATAGGTTTAGCTTGAAACTTTCAAACCAATTAAGCCCGCAACGATCAGCCCTAAGCTTAATAGACGAAATATATTTGCTGACTCTCCGAGGAAAATAATTCCTACGATTGCCGTACCGACAGCACCAATACCCGTCCAAATGGCATAAGCCGTTCCCGCAGGTAAGTCCCGCATGGCATAGGCAAGTAGCCCCATACTCGCAATAATTGCGACAATAGTGATAATACTCGGTGTGAGGCGTGTAAAACCATGGGTATATTTTAACCCTACCGCCCAAACAATTTCTAACAAACCCGCAAATAAGAGGATGATCCAGGCCATTGCCATTACTCCCGTAAACTACTCAGGGTCGTCCCCATTATTTGAACGTTTATTCAGGTCGTCCTGAATACGTATGATGTGAATTAAGATTATAAACGTTCAGTTTCTAAGACTCAAGCCACTAAAAATAACCAATAAAGCTAGCCTAACAACAAAATTTAACCCATTTATGCTTTATTTTCCAACAAAGCACCATTGCTATCGCACTATTTGATATCCAAAGGTAAAGTAACAAATCCTACCTAGAATGATTATCGAGAAATAGCATGAGTTTCAAAGACATATTATTAGCCCTTTGCGTAGTCATTATTTGGGGGGTTAACTTCGTTATTATTAAGCTTGGCGTTACGGCTCTACCACCTTTATTACTTGGCGCATTACGCTTTGTTTTTGTGGCATTTCCCGCTATTTTTATTTTTAAGCGTCCTAATATTCCATTTAAATTACTTCTGCTCTATGGATTAACAATTAGCTTTGGCCAATTTGCCTTTCTATTTTGTGCCATACGGGTCGGGATGCCCGCAGGAATTACATCGGTCATTTTACAATCACAGGCATTTTTCACCCTGCTATTAGGGGCGATGATATTAAAAGAATCCTTACAAGTGACGCATTTCATTGGCATGTTTATTGCGATTGCAGGGTTGACTGTTTTAGCTAATGGCGCAACCGCAGGTGGATTAGATGACATCCCATTCCTAGGCTTGATGTTTACATTAATTGCTGGCCTATCATGGGCTTGTGGAAATATCACTAATAGAATCATCATGCAAAACCAAGATAAAGAAAAATGCAGTGCTCTCTCATTGGTTAGCTGGAGCGCACTTATTCCAATTATTCCGTTCTTGCTCAGCTCATGGATTTTTGAGGGAGAGGAAGCCATTGTGCAGGGGTTATCCGGCTTCAACTGGCCCATATTTGGTATGATCATGTACCTTGCTTATTTATCAACCTTTGTGGGTTATGGTCTTTGGGGTGTACTTCTTGGGCGCTATGAAGCATGGCGAGTTGCTCCCTTCTCACTTCTGGTACCCGTCTTTGGGTTAAGCAGTAGTGCATTGTTTCTTGGGGAGCACATAAATGGCGTACAAGTTGCTGGCCTTATTCTGATCATGCTAGGTCTTATTATGACGCTTTTCGGAAAAAAATTGATCCAATATTTTAGGCACGCTTAAGATAACCAATTTAAAAGCCGGAAGTTTTTGCTTTCGGTTTGTTTACCTCAACTTTATTGTTTGTTTTATACTACTCATCCGACAAAACGCAAAAAAAAAGAGATAACACCAACTTAAGCGATATAATCAGCAAATAACATACAACCTCACATTGCGACTAGCTGAAAACAAGATAAAATCCAATTATTCATCATAAATTAGTGATATGAATTGCAATAATGAAATTTATCTAAAATTTCAACTAGGTGTCTCGTTTTAGCTACTTTTTCTTTCCCTTAAGTATGGCTATATCTTTCCCAGTTTCACTTAAATTAATAACAATTAATCATTAATTGAATGGATGGGGATGGCTATGGGTAAACAATTAATTTGGATTGTTCTCGCTCTGCTTGGTGCATTTGCGCTCGGGTATGTGGCTTTAAACCGAGGTGAGCAAATAAATGCACTATGGATAGTTGTTGCAGCTGTTTGTATCTATCTGGTTGCATACCGCTATTATGGGCTTTTTATCGCAAAAAAAGTGCTACAAGTTGATGAAACTCGGATGACACCGGCAATTCGTCATAACGATGGGCTCGATTACGTTCCTACTGATAAAAAAGTATTATTTGGTCACCATTTTGCCGCCATCGCAGGTGCAGGCCCGCTTGTCGGCCCTGTTCTTGCTGCTCAAATGGGTTATTTACCGGGCATGCTTTGGCTCATTGCAGGGGTTGTGCTTGCCGGTGCTGTGCAAGACTTTATGGTGCTGTTTGTTTCAACACGCCGTGATGGCCGCTCTCTTGGTGAGTTAGTTAAAGAAGAGATGGGCAACACGGCCGGTATTCTCGCCTTAATTGCGTGTTTTATGATCATGGTTATTATTTTAGCCGTACTGGCTATGATCGTGGTTAAAGCATTGACTCACAGCCCTTGGGGAACCTATACCGTTGCATTTACGATCCCTCTCGCTATCTTTATGGGAATTTATACACGGTATATTCGCCCCGGTCGTATTGGGGAAGTATCCATTATTGGTTTAGTGTTCCTCGTTTTTGCCATTATTTCTGGCGGCTGGGTTGCTGAGAGTGAAACATGGGCGCCTTACTTTGACTACACGGGTGTTCAGCTAACTTGGATGTTGGTCGGTTATGGTTTTGTGGCTGCCGTTCTCCCCGTCTGGCTATTACTTGCACCACGTGACTATCTTTCTACATTTCTAAAAATTGGTACCATTATTGGGCTAGCAATTGGGATCGTCATTTTAAATCCTAATCTGCAAATGCCTGCACTAACCAAATATATTGATGGTACAGGTCCTGTATGGGCTGGAGATCTCTTTCCATTCTTGTTTATCACGATTGCCTGTGGTGCGGTTTCGGGCTTCCATGCTTTGATTGCATCGGGCACTACACCAAAAATGTTAGCCAATGAAAATCAAGCTTGTTTTATTGGTTATGGCGGTATGTTGATGGAGTCATTCGTTGCCATCATGGCTTTAGTTGCAGCCTGTGTCATTGACCCCGGTGTTTACTTTGCAATGAATAGCCCATTGGCGATGTTAGCCCCAGCAGGAACGCAAGACGTGGTGGCATCTGCGGCTCAAGTAGTGAGCAGCTGGGGCTTTAGTATTACCCCTGAGCAACTGACAACCATTGCCAATGAAGTCGGTGAAAATAGTATTATCTCTCGAGCGGGGGGAGCACCTACACTGGCTGTCGGCATGGCATATATTCTTCATGGCGCCCTTGGCGGAATGATGAATGTGGCATTCTGGTACCATTTCGCTATTTTGTTTGAAGCACTGTTTATTCTTACTGCCGTAGATGCTGGAACACGAGCAGCCCGCTTTATGCTACAAGATTTACTCGGTGTTGTTTCTCCTGCGTTGAAACGAACGGATTCTTTACCTGCAAACTTAATCGCAACGGCGCTGTGTGTGCTTGCTTGGGGCTATTTCCTGCATCAAGGTGTCGTTGACCCACTCGGCGGTATTAATACATTATGGCCTCTGTTTGGTATTGCTAACCAGATGTTGGCAGGAATGGCGTTGATGCTATGTGCTGTGGTTCTTTTCAAAATGAAACGTCAAAGATACGCATGGGTCGCGCTTATCCCAACGGCATGGTTATTAATTTGTACCATGACGGCGGGCTGGGAAAAAACCTTCAGTGAAGATGCACGTGTTGGCTTCCTTGCTGTAGCAAATAAATTCCAAGCAATGATTGATAGCGGTAATATTCCAGTACAATACACTGAATCGCAATTAACTCAGCTTATCTTCAATAACCGTTTAGATGCCGGTTTAACTATCTTCTTTATGGTTGTGGTGGTATTCCTTGCGCTATTCTCAATTCGTACCGCATTAAAAGCATTGAAATCCGATGAACCAACAGCCAATGAAGTTCCTTACGAGCCAATGCCAGCAAACTACCAAGATATTGTGGCGAACACGCGTCATCATTGATTTTACCGAAGATTGAGAGCTGAAGATTTATTGCTGTTTTTGTTTTAGATATTCACTCTCTTTTCCAAAACAGCAATATTAGCAGCGACATCTTCTAAGAAAAATATTAACAGAGACATCTTCTAAGAAAAATATTAACAGAGACATCCTCTAAATAATTCGTGTTGTAGCTAGGCGGCAAATGAAGATATCCTAGGAGCATAGATAACTATGTGACTAGGGTAGCTAAATGAAGCCAACAACGCTACAACTCGAAGTATGACGAGGATAAGCTACAACGCAAAATATTAGCAGAGACATCCTCTAAATAGTTTGTGTTGTAGCTAGGCGGTAAACGAGGATATCCTTAGGAGCATACATAAGTATGTGACTAAGGTAGCTGAGTGAAACCAACAACGCTACAACGCAAAATATGACGAGGAATATTATGTTTGGAGCACTGGGTAACGCCGCGAAATACCTAGGCCAAGCGGCAAAAATGATGGTTGGGGTTCCTGATTATGACAACTACGTTGCTCATATTAATAAAACCCATCCAGATCAAACGCCAATGACTTATGAAGAGTTTTTCAAAGAGCGGCAAGAAGCCCGATATGGTGGTAAAGGTGGGCCGAAGTGCTGCTAATAGGCATCGTCGGTGTAGAAAAATCACATAAAAAAACCGTGACTTCTTACAAAGCACGGTTTTTTATTTCAATCGATAAAATATTATTTCACACGTGAAACGTATTCGCCTGAACGTGTATCAACCTTAATGACTTCGCCGATTTGAACAAACAGAGGAACTTTAACGACTGCACCAGTGCTCAACGTGGCTGGTTTACCACCCGTACCAGCTGTATCACCTTTCAGACCTGGGTCTGTTTCAACAATTTCTAACTCAACAAAGTTAGGTGGTGTTACCGCGATAGGACGACCATCCCATAGAGTTAAGATGCATTCTGCTTGGTCGATCAACCATTTAGCATTGTCACCAACGGTTTTTTCGTCCGCAGCTAATTGCTCGAAAGTTTCATTGTTCATGAAATGCCAGAACTCACCATCGTTATATAGGTAAGTTAAGTTCATATCCATGACATCCGCGCCTTCGCAAGAATCAGTAGATTTAAACGTTTTTTCCAACAGTTTGTTAGAAATCAGTTTACGCAGACGCACACGTGCGAACGCTTGGCCTTTACCCGGTTTAACGAATTCACTTTCAAGAATTGCACACGGCTCACCATCTAACATGATTTTAAGACCTGAGCGGAATTCATTGGTACTATAAGTAGCCATGGAGATCCTCTAAATTTATAAACTAAAAATGGCATAGCCAAAAAATGGTCGATATTATAACTCAAAATACCTCATCCAGAGAAGTCTGGATACAACAACTTGCTGAAGCAATCACTAATCCTGATGAATTACTGCAATTACTCAACTTAGAAAATCATTTACCATCGAAAGAGGGTCATGATGCACGTAAATTATTCCCATTACGTGTTCCTCGGCCTTTTGTCTCGCGAATGAAAAAAGGCGATCCATCAGACCCTCTGCTCTTGCAAGTGTTAACCGCAAAAGCAGAGTTCGATATGCATCCAGGTTTTTCTACTGATCCACTGGAAGAGCAGGATAATGCGATCCCAAGTTTACTACATAAATACCACAACCGTGCATTGATGCTCGTTAAAGGCGGCTGTGCAGTGAACTGTCGTTACTGTTTTCGCCGACATTTTCCTTATGAAGATAACAAAGGAAATAAAAATAATTGGTTGGTGGCGGTGGATTATATAAAAAACCACACTGAACTCAATGAAATCATCTTCTCAGGTGGTGATCCTTTAATGGCAAAAGATAATGAACTCGATTGGTTAATTAGCCAATTAGAGGCAATCCCTCATGTGAAACGCCTTAGAATTCATACTCGTTTACCCGTTGTTATACCCGAACGTATCACTCAAAATCTTTGTGAACGCCTTTCTCATTCTCGCTTACAAGTCATTATGGTGACGCATGTCAATCATGCTAATGAAATTGATGATGCATTTACAGCCGCAATGCAAAAACTTAAAAATTCGGGTGTGACATTATTAAACCAAAGTGTATTACTGCGCGGAGTTAACAATAATGTCACCGCATTGGCTAATCTCAGTAATGCGTTATTTGATGCAGGCATTTTGCCTTATTATTTGCATGTACTGGATAAAGTACAAGGCGCAGCACACTTTTTAGTGAGTGACCAAGAAGCTCGACAGCTCATTCAGCAATTACTGGGAAAAGTATCAGGATACCTCGTACCGAAACTCGCACGAGAAATTGGTGGTGAGCCAAGCAAGACGTTACTCGACCTCAATTTAAGGCAAAGTTAGGCATAAAAAAACGCCCGAAGGATTGAAAGTATTCAACCAGAATCGGGCGTTATTTATTCATTTTAGGGGCACTTATAAACTTGGCCAACCATTTTGCTGTCTATTGGCATGAAGCTAGAAAGAATGGTTTCACTTGGGCTAGTCGCACCAAAAATCACATTACCACCCATTGCTGCGGCTTTATTGCGTAAATCATTCGCAGCGCTGCGCATAGAGCTAGATTCATTATTTACACCGCTCAACCAGTTGCTTTGAGTTCCTGCAACCTGACCTAGAAGCTGGCAATCACTTCCTGGTTGATTTTCAACAAAACGAACTTGTGAGCCTGCTGAAGTCAAATTAGTGGTCGTTGTACAACCCGCTAACAGCAGTAATGCAGCAGCACCAAGCAATACTTTAATTCGCATGTTTTCCCTCATTTTTTCATTATGTTTTTGCAGCTGGTTTGAAAACCCTTTTAGCCCTAATTATGAAACATACCCAAAATATTTCGAGTTGCTTGCAGGCGCAGAGCGAAAATAACCGATGAACATAGATAAAGCTATGTAATTCGGGTAGCTAAGCGAATGCAACACCCAAGCAATTTGAAGGATGATGGGTATTAGTTAACATGCAGACCTACAATAACCATGTCAATTTCCACATATTACCAGCCGAATAGAGTCTATCACAAAACTGTCAATACGCCTGCTCTGTTCTTTACTTATTCAAACCCTTTTTTACCTTACGCTAAATATAACCTGTTGCATGACCTTTGCGCAAAAATAAGTTCGAATTAATTCAATGATAATAATTCACTGGCAATAAAAAACCGGCACCGCTAGTTAAACTAACGATGCCGGTCTTATCAAGGCTTAACAGTATTTAATTACTGTGTGAGCGTGATGTCGCCAAATGGCTTACATCATGCCGCCCATTCCGCCCATGCCACCCATACCGCCACCTAAATCAGGTGAGTCAGATTTAGGTGAATCAGTGATCATCGCTTCTGTCGTGATCATCAGACCCGCGATAGAACCTGCGAATTGCAGAGCAGAACGTGTGACTTTTGTTGGATCAAGGATACCCATTTCGATCATATCGCCATAAGTATCAGTCGCTGCGTTGTAACCTTCGTTGCCTTTAGATGCTTTCACGTTGTTAACAACCACAGACGCTTCTTCACCGGCATTGGTAACGATTTGACGCATTGGTGATTCCATGGCGCGCAATGCAACACGGATACCGACCGTTTGATCTTCGTTATCGCCTTTCATGCCTTCCAGTTTCGCCGCAACGCGAACCAGCGCAGTACCACCACCAGCAACAACGCCTTCTTCTACTGCTGCACGAGTTGCACTTAGAGCATCATCAACACGAGCACGTTTTTCTTTCATTTCAACTTCAGTCGCTGCGCCCACTTTAATGACTGCAACACCACCAGCCAGTTTAGCGACGCGTTCTTGTAGTTTTTCACGGTCGTAATCTGAAGTTGATTCTTCGATTTGTTGACGAATTTGAGCAACGCGACCTGAGATCGCAGCTTCTTCACCAAGACCATCGATAATAATAGTGGTATCTTTGCTGATAACGATACGTTTTGCTTGACCTAAATCTTCTAAAGTTGCTTTTTCAAGCTCCATACCGATTTCTTCAGAGATAACAGTCGCATTCGTCAGTACGGCAATATCTTGCAGCATTGCTTTACGGCGATCACCGAAACCTGGCGCTTTAACCGCAGCCACTTTTACGATACCGCGCATGGTGTTAACAACCAGCGTTGCCAGTGCTTCACCTTCAACATCTTCAGCGACGATTAGCAGAGGTTTGCTTGCTTTAGCAACACCTTCTAACACAGGCAGTAATTCGCGAATGTTAGTCACTTTTTTGTCGACTAAAAGAATGAATGGGTTTTCCAGTTCAACAGCACCTGTTTCAGGTTTGTTGATGAAATAAGGCGATAGGTAACCGCGGTCAAACTGCATACCTTCAACCACATCCAGCTCATCTTCTAAGCCGGTGCCTTCTTCAACAGTGATAACGCCTTCTTTGCCGACTTTATCCATTGCTTCTGCAATCAGTTTACCAACGGTTTCGTCAGAGTTTGCAGAAATAGTACCCACCTGTGCGATTGATTTAGTATCTGAACATGGTACAGACAAGGCTTTTAGCTCTTCAACAGCAGCGATAACCGCTTTATCGATACCACGTTTCAAGTCCATTGGGTTCATACCCGCAGCAACAGCTTTCAAACCTTCAGTGATGATAGATTGCGCAAGAACTGTTGCTGTAGTAGTACCGTCACCCGCAGCATCGTTAGCTTTAGACGCAACTTCTTTCAGCATCTGAGCACCCATGTTTTCGAATTTATCTTCTAATTCGATTTCACGTGCAACAGAAACACCATCTTTAGTGATCACTGGTGAACCAAAAGATTTGTCTAAAACTACGTTGCGGCCTTTAGGACCTAAAGTTACTTTTACTGCATCAGCAAGAATATTCACACCACGAAGCATTTTTGTGCGTGCGTCACTACCAAATTTAACGTCTTTAGCTGCCATTATCTCTTTCCTTCAAATTCTTTTAGTTAGTTGAGAAGTTTTAAGTGAAAATTAAGCTTCAACAATTGCTAGAATGTCACTTTCTGACATAATCAACACTTCTTCATTGTCGATCTTTTCAGCTTTCACGCCATAACCGTCGTTAAAAATCACGATATCGCCAACTTTCACATCCAGTGCTTTGATTTCACCATTTTCAAGGATGCGACCGTGGCCTACAGCAAGAACTTCACCACGAGTAGATTTACCCGCAGCAGAGCCAGTCAATACAATCCCACCAGCTGATTTTGATTCAACTTCTTTACGTTTAACGATAACACGGTCATGCAGTGGACGAATTTTCATCAATAGTTCTCCTATAATAAAGCCCATACTAGGTAAAGGGACGATACCAGCACGTCTTAAATAAACTAGTATCATGTTTGAAGAAGTTGGGGCTAGGTGGGTGGACTTCAAGGGGGAGGATTAAAAAAATTTTTTATTCTCATCATTTTTCCAGTTGCAGACCTTGAGTTACCAATAAGGGGGCCTACCTACAACTGGAATTATTCTGGGTCAATATCCCTATAGTGTTAAGATAAATTAGTGCTTAGGACGATTGTCTTTATCTGATTCTGTTGGTTTATCTGAGTTATCTATCGTATAGGATGGATCATCCTGCTTACGATGAAATTCCCCCTCAAATATATCGCCGTTTTGAGAACCATTTTTACCTGCTTGATTAAAACCACCTCCTGCTTGAGAAAAACGAATATGTGGAATTAACCGCATAACAAACAATTTTTGTACTGGCGGTAACAGTAATAATAAACCGATAAAATCAGTAAAAAAACCGGGCACTATCAATAAAAAGCCCGCTAAAACTAATGCAACGCTTTTAATCATTTCCGCAGCCGGACTTTCACCAGATACTAATTTTTGCTGGATCTGCATGACATTTTTCATGCCTTGGTTTTTCACCAAAGAAATGCCCAGACAGGATGTGAGAACAACCAAAATTAATGTCAATAACACACCAACTTCGGAAGCAACTCGGACAAATATTACTGACTCAATGTAAATGAGAATACATATTAGAATTAGTGGTAACCAGCGCACAAGTTCTCCTTTATTTCAATAAGCTATCGACTATTTCGCGCTCCTAGAAAAACCTTTGTGAACTGCATCTAAGAGACAACTATCAACATTCGCTTTTTTCTTTAGTATAGACATAATCATTGGGGTGATTCTAACGCATTTCAACTCACAGTTTTTTTTAGTTAATCACGCTCATCCGTGATAAAGATCACATATTGTAGAATCTGTTGCATAAATCAAACTATATAGTGATCTAGGTTCAAGGCTTTATAGATTTAAAAGCATATGATCTACCCATAAATCAGTAGAACATAATGCTGATAAAGGAGTAACAGGTGTTAATCACCTGTAAATTTTTGTTTTACGATATATTGATTTAAAAGCGCATAAACGGACAGTAACTGTAATCTAATTAAGAAGGTTCTCATGTCAAACAATTTTCGTATCGAAGAAGACCTGTTAGGTCAGAAAGAAGTTCCAGCTGATGCCTATTATGGTGTTCATACTCTACGTGCGATTGAAAACTTTTATATCAGCGACCGCACCATCAATGATGTCCCAGAATTTATTCGTGGCATGGTTATGGTAAAAAAAGCGGCTGCTTTAGCTAACAAAGAGCAACATACTATTCCTCGTAATATTGCTGATACCATCATCAAAGCATGTGATGTGATTTTGAATGAAGGTAAATGCATGGATCAGTTCCCAGTTGACGTATTCCAAGGTGGTGCGGGCACATCACTAAATATGAATACCAACGAAGTTCTGGCTAACATTGGTCTTGAACTGATGGGTCATAAAAAAGGGGAATATGAGTTCCTAAACCCAAATGATCATCTAAATAAAAGCCAATCAACTAACGATGCATACCCTACAGGGTTCCGTATCGCAGTTTACAATTCCGTACTAAAATTGATTGATTCTGTGACTTACCTGAAAACAGGTTTTGAAAAGAAAGCAGAAGAGTATAAAGACATTCTGAAAATGGGTCGTACCCAATTACAGGATGCAGTTCCAATGACAGTTGGCCAAGAATTCCACGCGTTTGCGACTCTCTTAAAAGAAGAAGAGAAAAACTTACAACGCAGCATCGATTTACTGCTTGAAGTCAACTTAGGTGCAACCGCTATCGGTACTGGTCTGAATACCGCACCGGGTTATCAAGAACTAGCAGTTCAAAAATTAGCAGAAGTAACAGGTTTAAAATGTGTCCCTGCAGAAGACTTAATTGAAGCAACCTCAGACTGTGGTGCTTACATTACTGTTCACGCGGCACTGAAACGCCTTGCCGTTAAACTGTCTAAAATTTGTAATGACTTACGTTTACTCTCTTCAGGTCCTCGTACCGGTTTGAAAGAAATTAATCTGCCCGAGCTACAAGCAGGTTCTTCTATCATGCCAGCAAAAGTAAACCCTGTTATCCCTGAAGTTGTTAACCAAGCTTGCTTTAAAGTTATGGGTAACGATATCTGTGTGATGATGGCAGCTGAAGCGGGTCAATTACAATTAAACGTAATGGAACCTGCGATTGGCCAAGCTATGTTTGAGTCAATTTCTCTGCTTAATAATGCTTGCCGTAATCTGGTTGAGAAATGTGTCGATGGTATTACAGTCAATAAAGAAATCTGTGAAGCTTTCGTCTTTAACTCAATCGGTATCGTCACTTATTTGAACCCATTCATCGGTCACCATAATGGTGATATCGTGGGTAAAATCTGTGCTGAAACAGGTAAAAGCGTCCGTGAAGTTGTTCTAGAACGTGGTTTACTGACTGAAGCAGAACTGGATGATATTTTCTCGGTTGAGAACTTAAAACACCCAGCGTATAAAGCAAAACGTTTTGATGACTAAAAATTAATGTTAATCATAAATAACACTTAAAAATCAAGGCACGCCTCTCTTATCGGAAAGCGTGCCTTTTTTGATTAATGCACACACAAAAAATTAACATAACAGTTTCATAATTTTAATTTTCATTTTGTCGAGGAGTAAGCACTATGTTAGCCGTAGAATTTATTATTGTTCTGCTGGCCATTTTTTTGGGGGCCCGTTTAGGTGGTATAGGTATCGGCTTTGCCGGTGGCCTTGGTGTTCTGGTACTCGCCGCTATTGGCGTAAAACCAGGTACCATACCATTTGACGTTATCTCCATTATCATGGCTGTTATTGCCGCCATCTCTGCAATGCAAATTGCAGGTGGCCTTGATTATTTGGTTGCTCAAACAGAGAAATTACTGCGCCGCAATCCAAAATACATCACCATCCTTGCCCCTGCTGTTACTTACTTTCTAACACTCTTTGCGGGTACAGGTAATATTTCATTAGCAACACTGCCTGTTATTGCTGAAGTTGCGAAAGAACAAGGTGTGAAACCCTGTCGCCCACTGTCAACTGCGGTTGTGGCAGCTCAGATTGGTATCACAGCATCACCAATTTCCGCAGCCGTTGTCTATATGGCATCAGTGATGGAAAACCCTGCAATGATGGGCGCGGGTAATACCGTCAGCTACATCACGCTACTTGGTATTTTATTGCCATCAACATTCCTTGCAATTATGTTGATGTCATTCATCGTTTCTTGGACGTTCAACTCTAAACTTTCTGATGACCCAGTCTATCAAAAACGTTTAGCTGAAGGTTTAGTTGAGCTTCGCGGTAGCCAAGTAAAAGAAATCAAACCAGGTGCTAAATCCTCTGTTCTATTGTTCTTAGTCGGTGTTATTGGCGTAGTTGCTTATGCCATCATCAACAGCCCAAGCTTAGGACTTGTTGAAACACCACTGATGAATACCACCAATGCGATTCTGATCATCATGCTGACTGTTGCAACGCTGATCACTATCCTATGCCGTGTAAATACCGATGCAATCCTGAACTCAAGTACCTTTAAAGCCGGTATGAGCGCTTGTATTTGTATCTTAGGTGTTGCTTGGTTAGGTGATACTTTCGTACAACACAATCTTGAGTGGATCAAAGCAACTGCGGGTGATTTGATCAATGAACACTCATGGATGTTAGCGGTTATCTTCTTCTTCTGTTCCGCGCTTTTATATTCACAAGCGGCAACAGCAAAAGCATTGATGCCAATGGCTCTTGCATTAGGTGTTAGCCCACTGACCGCTATTGCATCATTCTCTGCGGTATCAGGCCTATTTATTCTACCAACTTACCCAACACTGGTTGCTGCGGTACAGATGGATGATACGGGTACAACCCGTATTGGTCGTTTTGTCTTTAACCACCCATTCTTTATTCCAGGCACAATCGCTGTTGCATTAGCCGTTACCTTCGGTTTCCTATTCGGCGGTATGATGCTCTAGTTATTATTAATCATTGTTAATAATACAAAAACCCGAAGCTTTCAAAAGCCTCGGGTTTTTCTTTGCTCAGTCACGAGATAACCTATTCTTATTTTTTCGGCAACAATTGCTGCCCAATCTTGAGAGCGCTTGCTACGTTATAAGCCGTGTGTTGCAAGTTCATTTCCCCTTGAACTAGTGCATCTTCAAGTTTACAAATTCTTGGTAAGATACTAAAAAGTGCATCAATTCCTTTTTCATGTAATACCTCAACCCCTTGGCCTAATACGCCACTTAAAGCAATCACGGGGACATGGTGTTTCGCTGCGACTTTCGCTATTCCTAATGGTGCTTTCCCCCCCGTCGTTTGCCCGTCCATACTCCCTTCACCGACAATAACAAGATCAGCATCGGCCATGTGATGCACTAATTTTACTGCATCAATCACGATATCAATACCCGGTTTCAATTGCGCATTCATAAAGGCCATAATCGCAACGGAGACCCCCCCAGCTGCACCACTACCGGGTATATAGCGGTAATCTTTATTTTTTATTCGTTTCACCACATCTGCAAACTGATTTAGCCCTTTCTCTAATGCAGCAACCATTTCGGGTGTTGCCCCTTTTTGGGGGCCAAATACCACTGCTGCACCACGCTCACCCACGAGTGGGTTATCAACATCACAGGCCACATCTATCAGACATGATTTTAAACGGGGATCTAATGCAGATACATCAATACTCTCAATTTGATTCAGCACATTACCATTAAGGCTCAATATTTTCTGTTGATTATCATAAAAATTAGCCCCTAAAGCTTGTAGCATCCCTACGCCACCATCCACGGTTGCACTACCGCCAATCCCTAAAATAATATGCTGAACACCTTTATCTAAAGCACTTTTAATTAACTGCCCAGTACCATAGCTATTTGTCAACATGGGGTTACGTTGCTCAGGCTTAACCAACATCAAGCCACTGGCTTGAGCCATTTCAATAACCGCCGTTTTGCCTTGTTGCAATAAGCCATAATATGCATTTATTGGCTGCCCAAGGGGATCAGTAACTTCAGTTTTGACTCGCTCCCCACCCACTGCGGCTATCAATGTATCAACAGTCCCTTCACCACCGTCTGCAATAGGTAAACAGATATATTGTGCATTTGGAAATACCGCTTGAAACCCTTTCATTACTGCATTTGCTGCAATTTCTGCGCTCATGCTTTCTTTAAATGAATCCGGTGCTATGATTATCTTCATAATATAAGAACCTATAAGAAACGTCATAATTTATTAATATGCTCGTCATTCTTCAAGTTATAAAGCTTGAGCTGCTAATATAGGAACGACATTCAGATCCCCGGATCTTCTTGTTACTGTCACTTTCGGGCTATCTTCGGTTATCACCTATCTGCACCTTAAATTACGTTGAGTGCAATATCATTATTATAAGGCTCATTTACGATTGTGGTGTTTTATCTTGTTACTTAAATTTATCGCAATAGCAAAAGCAACGATTAATTTGTTATATTGAATGAATTTTTAAAAATTTCATTCATAGTTTTATATCAACATTATTAATTAAGTGATTTTTTAAAAAATAAAAATCTTTCTCCTGTTACATTAGTATTAATACTCTCAATATAATTGTAACAAGCAATTTCATATTTCATTGCATAATAACGCCAAAAACTCATTCCTACCAAAAAACAAACAAGAATATAATATCGAAACAATTAAATAAATAATATAAAAATTTAACTTTAACAATATCAATGCAATAAAATATCTTTAACCATGAGAAATCAAAGAAATAAACTCTTTTATTGAGTATCTTAAATAGATATTATCTATTGAATTATGATTATTCATTCGCCATAAATATTGGTAACGAGGTGATTTCCCTTGTTTAATATGACGTGAACGTATTTGGGACTAGATTGAAATTTTCATAAATAAGAGGGAATTTGATTATAAAAGCAATGCTTAAATAATAGTTTCCCTCTAAACTAATATTAATTGGTGAAGGTATGTTAAATACACTACAAATTGAAGAGACAGAAATTTCTATTTATATTGGAACATTTCTAAAGCATCAACGAAAAGCAGTCGGCCTCACAGGCGCTCAACTCGCTTCTCGGCTAAGTATTAGCCAACAACAAATTTCCCGCTATGAACGAGGTAAAAACACCATAAGCATACAAGGGCTTCTGGGAATTTTGGAAGCACTTGAACTTAGAAAGCACGACATGGACGAATTTATTAAAAATATTTTTAATTATTATTATGTCGATGTCGAACCTAAATTTATTAATTAGTGTTTTAACAAAAATAAAACAAAATTAAATTAATTTAGGTTAAAGGGGGGTTATCCCCCTCCTATTTATTCTCTTTATTACCACTCTCGATTAATTAGTCAATGTATTCAATGAGGTATTAATATAGCGAATCGCTTCTTTTGCTGTCATTATACCGTCAATCGCATTCGTCACCCCTAAACCAATCACCCCTTCAGCTCGCCTTAAATTAAATATTTTATTATTAGCGGAAACTGATTCACGGATCCCGTGATTAATTTGTTCATAAGCAAGTGGTAACCAAGGGTAGCGGTGTTTTATTTCCTGACTATAGGTGAAATTACGTTGGATATTATTTCCACCAAGCATAACTAAGCGATCCATAATCACATTGGAATAAAGCCAGCGGTAAAATTGTGCCATTAGCGAACTTTTTTTACTGTATTTAGAGGCACCCAGTACCCCGCCTCCAAGCTGAGGGATCCCACCAGGAACAGGAGCGAAACCAATTTTCGGGGAGATTTCGCTATGGGCTACATCATTAAATAAATTCATATAAGCGATGATCATCGCTAAATTGCCTTGCTCAAATAACTTAATCGAGTCACCCCACCATTCACTATGTACATTTTTTGTCATGGTAAGTTGCTTGAGATAATCATTAAGTACAGATTCTGCTAATTGTGGTTCAAGCTTAGCGGTAGTTTTATTTTCCACTAGTTTGCCACCCGCCGCGTAATAACGCAGTAAATACTCTGAAGAAATAATACCCGCGCTTCCTGTCGTCGTTGATGAGCCTACCGGCCTTAACGGATTACCTTCTTCCCTATGATTATAGAAAAAATAATTTAGTTCATCGTATTCAGCAAACGTTTCAGGCGGTCTAAGCTCTTTTCCCGTTGTTTCAAAAAAGAGGCGCTTAGTCACTGCATTATCGAAAATATCTTTTCGATAAAATAGTAGCTGCACACTGGCATCAAATGGCATGCCATAGGCAATTTCATTCACTAGGCTAAAACGTTTCTGTTTTGTTTCAGTAAATTTAAGCAGTAAATCTTCAATCCCATCACCAATTTGGTTTAAAGGTAATAAGTTCTTTTCAGCGAGCCAAGGAAAAAATGCCACATCGAGCCGAACCAAATCATAATAGGTATGTTTATCTAACTCGCTGAGTAAATTAAATATTTCATCAAATGGGCGAATTGCTAAATTAACGGTTATCCCCGTTTGACGATAAAAATTAGGTAACAATTTTTGTAATGCGCTAGTTGAAGGACTTGGCAACGTCAATAAGTTTAGCGTTGCCCCTTCGTTATCATGATGAACCGGTGGTAATTGTCCCGTATAAATTCGTCGACCGAGATTAGCGATTATCGTTGTTTCAGGTTTATCTCTTGGTTCTTCACCTTTAAGTAATAGGTAATTAGCAACATCTTGACCAAGCTGGGCATAGTTAACAGGGAAACAGTGAAGCCCTTCTAACATGGGCGAAATATTGCTCGTTAAACAATAAATTGGAGGGCAAGCTTGTGCACTACCAAAATGACTAGCCTGTGTAAGGTAGCGCGACTTTTCAATATCTTGAGCAATAATAATATCGACCAGCTGATGACGAGTAAAAAAATCAAAAGCCGTATTATACGCTTCAACATCCGATGAATAGTGGATACTAAGCGATGTATTCGGCAATTTAGCCATGACTTGGTTTTGAATCGCATCAATAAATGCTTGGCTATTTAAATAATTTTTATTATCTGCAAATACACCGATTGAATGTACTGAATCTAAACATAATGAATCGACAACTGAACTGGCGGCCTGATTGTAATCCAAGCTGTAATAAACTTGCGCATTAAGTGGCTTTCGATAGACAAAAACAACATTTTCTGATGCTAAATCGAGTATATCAAAATAGGGGCTAGCATCAGACAGGCAACTAATCGCGATAACTTGAGCATATCCACCGGATGCTATTTTTTGTAATATTTTTAGTTCATTCGTTTCTAGATCATCGGTAAAAAATAAGTCATAGGAAACATCAGGATACTCTTCGAAAGTTTGTCTCAATGCATTGAAGAAATAAGCGTATTTTTCAGATAGTAATTGCGGCAAAACCACCGCAATTTTATTACTACTATTGGAACGTAACAATTGAGCTTGTGTGTTTAATCGATACCCTGCTTGCTTAGCTGCATTGAGCACCATTTCCATTTTTTCAACACTGACATTGCCACGTCCATTTAACACATTCGATACCGTTCCGTGAGAAACGCCCGCAATACGGGCAATATCTTTCATGGTCGCCATTGATGCTCTCCAAAAAATCACAATTATCCATCATACCTCAAAACAAATGGCTCGCAACGCAACAAAATTGACTCGTATCATTAAATAATCAAACCAAAAAAATAGATATAAGAATAATAATTAACTATACAAACAATCCTTCATAAAAAACCAATCAATTGAATTCATTATCTATTTATAAAAATAACTTGAACAAGATCACTGATTCAATCTAATTTGATTTGTTTTAATTTTAAACAGCAATATGATTGACACGTACCAATCAACACCAGGGTTAATAAAATAATAATATAAATAGGTAATTATATGAAAATACATTTCTTAGGCACTGCTGCATCAGAGGGGATACCCAACCCATTTTGCCGTTGTGAGCATTGTCTTGAAGCAAGGCGCTTAGGCGGAAAAGATCTTCGTACTCAATCATCAGCGATCATTGATGATCTGATTTTGATTGATATGTCCCCAACCTTTAGCTATCAATTACTACGCGATGGAATGGATGCAACCAATATTGAGAGCCTCTTATTCACTCATACTCATCCTGATCACTTTAATGTTGGTGATCTTTATAGTCGTATGGAAGGATATGGTTATGAAATCAGCCACCCTTTACATATTTTTGGTAATGACCGCGCTATCAATGGTGCCGTCAATGTACTGCCGGGTTATAGCGAAGAGCGCTTTGACTTTCACTGTATGGTTCCCTTCGAAACGATAGAGCATAACGGGTATAAAATAACGCCATTACTTGCCAATCATGCTAAATGGGAGTTTTGCTTCGTCTATCATGTAGAAAAAGAAGGAAAAGCCATTTTTTATGGACATGACTCAGGCTGGTTCCCTGAATCAACATGGAATTGGTTAGCCAACAAACCTCTCGATATTATTGTTCTAGAATGTACCTATGGATTAAATGGGAATGACAGAACAGATAATCATATGAGTCTTGAAACCGTATTTGCAGCGAAAGAAAAATTAACTGCAATGGGTTGTGTTCACAATCAAACGCAAACATTGGTTTCGCATATTTCTCATAGTGCTCGCCTACTACATGACGATTTAGTCGCGGTATGTGCGGAGCATAATATTCAAGTCGCCTCAGACGGATTGATCGTCGAAGCCCACTAGGAGGGTTTGTTATGAAAGTAAATATCACCTCTCGGCTTCTTGTCATGATGTTTGTGCAATATTTTATGCAAGGTGCGTGGAATATGACGATGGGCTTAGTATTAAGCTCTTATGGTATGGCGAATATCATTGGTAATGCCTATGCGTTGTTAGGATTAGCGACCATTTTGTCCCCACTCTTTATTGGTATGATCGCTGACCGCTTTTTTTCATCACAAAAAGTCATGGCGACCCTACATATTATTAATGCCGCAGTCTTATTCTGTGTTCCCCAATTTGTTGAAACGCAGAATGTGGGCATGACACTATTCATGATCTTTATTGTCGGCTTACTGTTTTATCCAACAACCGCGCTTTCAAATAGTATTACTTTCTCTCATATTAATGGCGTGAAGTACTTCCCTGTTATCCGCGTTTTTGGCACCTTTGGTTTTATGGTTATTGGCTTTATACTTGGGGAAATGGGGCTTTCTGGTAGTACCATGACTTGGTATATCGCCGCCGGTACGGGTGTTTTCTTAGCAATATACTGTATGACGTTGCCCGATACTCCACCAAAAGCAAAAGAAAAACCGTTCTCTCCTCGAGATATTTTGTGTCTTGACGCCCTATCGCTGTTCAAAGACCGCTATTTTGCTATCTTGATGTTCAGTATCTTCGTACTGATGATCCCAAAAACAGCTTATTCCGCTTATATTCCTGTATTTATAAAAGCCCTAGGCTTTGATAATGCGGCTTCAATCATGCAAATCGGCGTTGCCTGTGAAGTTGTATTTATGTTTGTTTTATCCTCTATTCTTTTAAAATTTGGCTTTAAAACCACGTTGCTTATTGGCGCGATTGCTTGGGTTATTCGCTCATGGCTCTTTTCCTATGCGGCGATGGATACTGGTATGTCATTTATTATCATCGGCTTACTGCTGCAAGGGCTCTGTTGGGATTTCTTCTTTACCGCAGGGGACATTTATGTGGATAAAAAAGCCAAACCAGAGATAAGGGCACAGGCTCAAGGGATTCGCTTTATTGTCTCTAATGGTGCAGGTTTACTTTTTGCCTCAACCGTATGCGGTTATATCTTCAACGATACAGTAACAGAAACAGGCGCAGCCTCTTTACCGCAATGGGCAAGCTTCTGGCACTATCCTGCTATCGTCGCTGCAGTTGTCGTGGTGTTCTTTATTATCTTCTTTAAAGACGATGTCTCTAAGCATAAAACAAAGAAACAAGACGAAAAAATACCAACTGATAATAGCCAAGGCACGATTAATTAAAGCAAATATATTCACTGGATTGAAATGCAAATGGATAATTTAATCACTTTTTTTCATGATGCAAAATCCTTTCCTATCGTACTGTTTAAACTTCTGGTCGCCTTTGTTTTAGGCGGCCTTTTAGGATTAGAACGTGAATCGAAAGGAAAACCGGTTGGCTTTACAACCTGTGTCATTATTTCAGTTGCAAGCTGTTTACTCACCATTGTGTCGATACAGTCCGCCGAATACTATGCAGGAATTTCAGACAATATTCGCAGTGACCCTATGCGTTTAGCCGCTCAAATTATTAGCGGGATTGGTTTTCTCGGTGCTGGCGTTATCATGCATCGCAGTGATGATGCAATTTCAGGGTTGACGACGGCAGCCATTGTTTGGGCTTCTGCGGGCATTGGTATCGCCTCAGGGAATGGTTTTTATCTACACGCCCTTGCGGTCACTCTACTGTTTTTTATTGCTATTTGGCTTAGCCCACAAGTCTTACTATTTCAAGCTAAGAGTAAGAAACTTGGCAAATTATCGGTCAGAATGTTACTTAATAACGAGGAAGGCTTACCCATAATGATCGAATACCTAAAAAGTAATCGAAATATTATTGATAGCTTAAATATTCGTGATATCAAAAAAGAACGCGTTGAAGTTAACTTAAAGCTCAATGTCCGGCAAAAAATAACACTACCTGAGTTTTATTGTTCACTAAAACAGCTTCCTCATGTTCATGCAGTCACTTTAGAGCATTAGACTATCTCCTAAAAGCGCCTATTGCTTTTAGGAGAATCAATTAGTTAACTTGAACTGCCGTTCTCTTTGCCTGTTATGGGAGCATTTGATCTGGTTAACACGTCAATTTCACCGATTCATCAAATCTATCGACGACAAAGCAAACAGCTATAATTCGAAATTGAACATTGCTATGATGGATAAAATGAGAAATTAATGTGATGGAGTTAACAATGCCTATCCAGCGCGAAACAATATTAAGCCATGCGTTGAACCAATTGGAAATACAGGGTTTATCTGCATCAACCGAAAATTTGCTCAATGAAATAGAGTCTGATTTTTCGACTATCCGTCAGTTTTGGCCTGATGACGAAGCACTAGTATATGATTGCCTACGCTACCACGGACAACAAATTGACGTTTGGCAACGCCAAACCCTGCTAGATGAAGCGTTAGGCCCTCAACAAAAGCTAACCGAGCGTTACCAACAGCTAGCCGCAAAAGTGAGTGAGGGGCGTTTTCCAGGCTGTTTATTTATTTCAGCCTGTAACTACTATCCTGATGCTGAACATCCTATTCATCAGCTAAGCCGCCTACAAAAAGACAACTCATTTAACTTCACCAAAAATTTATTGGATGAACTCGATATTGAAGATTCTGAACTTGTGGCTAATCAAATGGAGCTAGTATTAGAAGGCTGTCTTAACCGTCTTTTAGTTCAACGTGACATCAAAGATGTACAAATTGCTCAACATCTTTCGGAGGATATTCTCGCGATTGCATTGTGTCGAAAAAAAGGTGCATTGAGCTAAGAAATAACCATCCGCGCGTTAAACGGACAGGTTTTGTTGAAAAAGAAAACACTCAGTGAGAAATTAGCGATTTTCATTAAAAATTCATTGACGTCAACGGCCTAATGCGGTTTAATGCGCCCCGTTGCCCGGATAGCTCAGTCGGTAGAGCAGGGGATTGAAAATCCCCGTGTCCTTGGTTCGATTCCGAGTCCGGGCACCACCTTATTATCAACAGACGTCAACCGACGTCTGTTTTTGTTTGTAAAGCCCGCTAAAATCAACACTCCCCCAAAGTTTCAACTCCACTGAATTCTACTCAACTCTACCCACATCAACCCCATTGTGCGGGTACAATTGCGGGTATACACTAGTTCGATAGAATTTTGTACCCACTTAATCTTTCAGGAAGCTCACTATGGCATTGACTGACGCTAAAATTCGGGTGGCTAAACCCGATGTGAAATCCTATAAATTAACCGATAGTGCAGGTCTGCACTTATTGGTTCACACCAACGGTTCTAAATACTGGCGGTTACGCTATCGCCACCTAGGTAAAGAGAAAACTTTAGCATTGGGTTTATACCCTGATGTCTCTTTATCAGAGGCGCGTTTAAAACGTGATGAAGCAAGAAAATTGATTGCTGACGGTGTTGACCCGTGCGAACAAAAACGTGTGGCTAAAGCGGCCTCAGATGCTAATCTCTCTTTTGAAACAATCGCAAGACAATGGCATACCAGTAATAAAAAGTGGTCTGAATCACACAGTGAAAAGGTTTTAAAGAGTTTGGAGTCACATGTCTTTCCTTATATTGGATTACGCGATATCACGACCCTCAAAACACCTGACCTACTGATCCCTATCCGAGCAGCAGAAAGTAAAGAGATTTATGAAATAGCTGCACGTTTACAGCAACGTATCGCTGCTGTCATGCGTTATGCTGTGCAATCCGGTATTATTGGTTATAACCCTGCCATTGATACCGCAGGGGCTGTAACGACCGTACAACGCCAACACCGTCCAGCTCTTAACCTTGACCGTCTACCTGAACTCATTGCCCGTATCGATGCTTATAAAGGGCAACCCGTCACTCGCCTAGCCGTGATGTTAAATTTATTAGTGTTTATTCGGTCAAGTGAACTTCGCTATGCGCGTTGGTCTGAAATTGATTTCGATAAAGCCTTATGGACAATCCCTGCAGAGCGAAAGCCTATACCCGGTGTAAAATTTTCACATCGGGGAGCCAAAATGCGTACACCGCATTTAGTCCCTCTGAGTCAACAAGCGATGACGATTTTGAAAGCGCTTTGGGCATGGACTGGTGAACATGAATTGATCCTAACGGGCGCTCATAATCCCTTTAAGCCCATGAGTGAAAATACGGTGAATAAAGCCTTACGAGTCATGGGCTATGATACAAAGACTGAAATTTGCGGACATGGTTTTCGAACTATGGCCTGTAGTTCATTGGTTGAATCGGGGTTATGGTCGAAGGATGCGGTAGAAAGGCAGATGAGCCATCAAGAACGCAACTCAGTCAGAGCGGCTTATATTCATAAAGCGGAGCATATTGAGGAAAGGCGATTGATGGTACAGTGGTGGGCGGATTATTTGGATGCTAATCGGGAACAAACTATTTCGCCATTCGACTTTGCAAAGTTGAATAATCCAATGAATCACTAAAACTTTAGCCATGTCATATAGGAGATCCATTTTCAATACGAGGAGTCGAATACTACCGTAGTATGCCGACTATATCGATTCATTGAGAAATGGTGGCAATATTGTTCATGGGAATTTTCATCGTCAAAACGCATGATAACTAACCACGATTTATCGTAATACATCTCATTCAATAAAGAAGCTTTATCACTGAAAGCCTCTGTCCTCACGGACAGGGGCTTTTTTGCTTTTAAATCAACCTAAAAGGAAATTATCATGGAAAATTACATTCGTTGCCCGGCCTGCGATTCAACTCGCATTCGTGAACGTCATATAGGGAAAAAGACAGGAGCTGTTGCTGGTGGCGTATCAGGCGCACTAGCTGGAGCGTCTATCGGCTCTGCTGTTCCTGTTGTAGGGACGATTGCTGGTGCTGCGGTAGGCGCTCTATTTGGACGTTTAGTAGCTGGAGCTACTGCTGGGGCTGTGAGTGGTTCAGCTTTAGATGGCGTGGTATTTGATCGTTATGAATGTATCGAGTGTGAATACACGTTTGATTGATAGCCATAAGTTAACGGAAACCCCTGATGGGGTTTCATCTCTTAGGAGTCTGTGAGTCTGAACTGACCCTAGTTTATTGGACAGGGGCTTTTTTCGTTTTAACCCGCGCAAATTGAGATCATGATAGAAAGCATAACATGTTATCGGGACTGTAAGGCAACTCATTATCCTGCTCTAAACCGTCATTAATCATTTTTAAAGCGAGTTGCCTATTTTTCAGCTGATTGGCTTTTTATATCAATATCATCTTCTAAAGGGAAATAGATCCCTTTATCAAAATATCGCCATTAATTAAATCACAATACATCAATAATAGGACATGAATATGCGCATAACAGCGACGGCTTCCCCATGCCTAAAATCGGGGATGATTTCTGTTTTTATTACGAATTTAGGTAAATATAACGAAGGTGAACTAGTTGGTGAGTGGCTTGAGCTTCCAGCAACCTCAAAAGAGATCGAACACTGTTTAGTGCGGATTGGTATTGATGGTATTCAGTATGAAGAGTATTTCTTGACGGACTATGAATCCTCAATTGATGGCCTTTCGTCCTACATTTCAGAATACAGCCTTTTAGATGAGTTGAATGAGTTAGCCACACAACTAGCCATGTTATCGCCTGATGAAATTGACCTTTATCAGGTGGCAATTGAAATCGGTTCTTCAGTAAGTTCAATCCATGATTTAATTCATTTAGCGGATAATTTAGATTCTTTCCAGCAATTAGCGGGGGTCAATAATGAATATGACTTAGGTTATTACTGGATAGAAGAAAGTGGTTGTTATGATTTAGCACAACTGGGTCATTTATCCCATTACTTTGACTATGAACGCTATGGACGTGATGTTTGCCTTGAACAAGGGGGGATTTTTCACAGTGGAGGATATGTTTATCATACGGGTGGGTAGATAGGATAACAGAATGAGAGTCAAACCGCTTTAATCTCTTAAGGCGGGAAATAAAGAATGCTGTGGTACCCCAATAACATCCATAAGCTAGAACGTTAATAAAACTAAACTCTATTCTAAGCCATCTTTACGGATATCCGTAAAGATGGCTATTATGGTATTCTTTTTTTATTTAATTCAAACCATTAAATGGATATTTATCTTACTGCGGTGACAAACGTTGAGGGGTTGAGTTCATTGAGCTTACAAAACGCGAGTGTAGATAATGAACTAGATTCAGATTGCTCGATAAGCGTTTTTCATTCTTGATTGATGCGTCATTTTCCCATTTTAAATCTCCTTATGGTCGGAGACTTGATCTTATTATTTGTGCTAGATGATTAGAATGCGGGGTTTATGGCGCGCTTACGATCTTGATGAATTGTAGTATTACTATAATAATGCTCGAACTCACCAAGGAAAAATGTGTTGTGGACGCACGCCAATAGAAACGTTATTAGATGGAAACGGATTTGGGCTGAAAAAAATTTAACCCAAATATAATCTGATAGACACCTGTACAAATAACTGGTAACTGTCAGATCGAGTCTGAGCTAGTACATTTTAGGATCTATCAACAATCACTCTGGCATGTTTCAAAATTGCATCACGCCATTTCTGGAAACACGATGTGCAGAACTCGGTAAACATGCCTCTTTGGTATTCAGGGCATTCCACAGGCAGCCAGTCTTGAGCACAAATAATATGGCATCCATAGCTACACGGTTATCAACCCGTTTACGGTTAGTTCCGAGCGGATGATTCGTTTTGTGTTCAGGAATAAGAGTTGTTATTTTTTCCGAGAGTTCATCGCTAATCTGACAATAACGGCCTATCATACGCTCCCCCTCAGAAATTATCGTAACTCATTATTATTATACAATAATTTCTTTTGGGATTGGCTCTTAAAGTAATAATTTGCATATTTTATCCATCAGCTCTTTGAGCTTTAGTGATAGTTTAACTTAATGTTTTATTCTCATTAATATTCTTTGTTTTATCTTCAAAGTGTTGTTTAAAAATTAAAACCTCACTCATTTTTACCTTACCATGCCTATTTCTTTTAGGTAAAGGCAATCCTTCTAATTCACATGTAGCTCTATATAGCATAGCTAAATATTCTGCCTTAACACCAATATATAGGGCAAAGGAATCTATATCAATATTCATATTTTAACCTAAATAAAATAAATCTATTTATAGCCATTAGGGTTTTGCGATTGCCAACGCCAACTATCGTTCACCATATCTTGCACGGAGTACTGAGCTTGCCAGCCTAAATCAGTAAAGGCTTTATTAGGGCTAGACCAGCACTCAGCAATATCACCGGGGCGGCGAGCAACTATTTTGTATTGGATCTGTTTGCTTGATGCCTTTTCGAAAGCAGCGATCATTTCTAATACACTAGTGCCTTTACCGGTGCCTAAATTATAAATATGGAGCCCTGCTTTTTGACTAACACCATTCAAGGCAGCAATGTGCCCACTCGCTAAATCCATAACATGGATATAATCACGAACACCAGTACCATCTGGTGTTGGGTAGTCAGCGCCAAATACCATCACTTCTTTATGACGACCAACAGCAACTTGAGCAATATAAGGGGTCAAATTATTTGGAATACCCTGAGGGTCTTCCCCCATTAAACCTGAAGTATGGGCTCCGACAGGGTTAAAATAACGTAATAAAGTCAGTGACCATTCATCATGCGCAATATGTAAGTCGGTAAGAATGCGTTCAACCATATATTTGCTAGTACCATATGGGTTGGTTGTACCACCTACTTTCGATTCTTCAGTTAACGGTACCTCTTCAGGTTCACCATACACCGTCGCGGAAGAACTAAAAATGAGGCTTTTTACACCCGCTTTTTGCATTGATGTGATTAAAACCAAAGTTCCATTAACATTATTGTCATAGTACTCAATCGGTTTTTGAACTGACTCACCCACTGCTTTTAGCCCTGCAAAGTGAATCACCGATGCAATTTTATGTTCGGCAAAAATGGTATCTAAAATTTTGCTATCACGTACATCACCAACGTAGAAAATAGGTTTAGTGCCAGTAATGGTTTCAATGCGATTTAGTACTTCAGGATTAGCATTGCAGAGATTATCTAAAATAATTGGCTGCATGCCTTGTTCAATCATCTGCACACAAGTATGGCTACCGATATAACCAAGGCCTCCTGTGACTAATACTTTTGCGTTTTTCATTGTACTTTCCTAGTACTCATAAACATAATTATAATCGTCTGACTTGGCATCGATACCATTTAAGATCACACCCGTAATTTCGATATCGTTTTGCTTAAAGCGTTTGAGCGATAGCTCAATATCTTTCACCGTGTTCACACCATAATAGGCGATAAGCAATGAGGTCCCAACGTACTTACCAATAATAGCTGAGTCGGTGATTGCCAGTATTGGCGCAGTATCAATCACGACGATATCGTATTGACCTTTCACCGTATCAAGTAAACGTTTAAAGCGCTCGCTCATCAGCAATTCAGAAGAGTGAGTGACATTCTTACCGCGACAAATCACGTCGAGGTTTTCAATCACATTGCTATGAATATTTGGCTGGCTAGTATCTGATTGCGAGAGATAATCGGATAGACCTAATTTATTGCTTAATCCAAAGGCTTTATGGATACGGCCTTTACGCAAGTCAGTATCGATTAACAATACTGACTTGCCTGCATTTGCTAGCACCACCGCCATATTGGAGGTAACAAAGCTTTTACCTACACCCGGTGAAGCACTGGTGACCATAACCAGATTATTACCTTGGTTCATGACCGAGAAATAAACACTAGTACGTAAAGAACGAATGGCTTCAACCGCCGTATCGGCAGGGTTTTCTAATGCGAGTGGGTGCTTGTTACCTTCTGCAATTAATTTCTTCTCATAGCTAGAGAAAGGAATAGTGGCATAGACGTTGATACCCAGTGCATCAATATCCTCAGTGCCTTTAATTTTATTATTAAAGAACTCACGAGCAATCACATATGCACAACCCACAATAAAGCCCAGTATTGCAGCTAATACTAAGATTAATGCTTTCTTAGGTGCTACGGCATTCGGTTGAGATTCGGCAGAGTCAATAATACGCACATCAGCGGTGATCCCTGAGTTTAATACACTCAGTTCCTGCTGTTTTGCCACTAATTGATTGTAGATAGCTTGCTCAGACTCTACATCACGGGTTAAACGAACAATTTGTTGTTGAGTATTTGGCAGTTTTTGAATCGCTTTACTGATTTTCTCTTTCTCACGTAACAGCTGCTGGCGCTTATCAAGCAGTGATTGGTAAGCTGGGTGGTTGCGTGTATATAATTGCTGAATTTCAACTTCTTTAAAGGTGAGTTCATTTAACTTTTCTTCGACTTGCAAAGCACTATCAAGGGCGGATTTGGCTTCTAATGATAAGTCGATAGATTCATTCTTTTTACGGAAGGTGTTTAGCTGGTTTTCATAGTTATCCAGCTTGGTTTTAATCTTAGGCAGATATTCATCTAAGAATAATAAGGTGTTATTTGTGACTTCTTTTTTACGCTCGGTATTTTGGTCGACGTAATTTTGAATAATGCTGTTTAAGATTTGCACGTTTTCGGTTTTATCGGCACCTTTAATGGCCATATTGATAATACCGGTTCCTTTACCCACTTCTGCAATAGTTAAAGTGTTACGTAGGTTTTCAATGGTTGAATAACGCGCATTTTTAACTAAGGTAAATTCTTGACCAACCTCTGCAACTAAGGATGAAACCAATAAACTAATATCGTCTTGTTTTAAGAGAATACCAACGGTGCCTTCAAGAACTTGACCTTCAATATTGAGAGAATATTTGTTATCGCCCAAATAGGTCAACGTCGCAGGCTTTCCAATAAAGTATTCAGGAACTAAATAGAGAGCCACGACAGCATCGGTTTGATCGCCCCACAGCTTATCAAAAAAGCCTGCTGGTGCGATTTGAGTATCTAAATTCAGGTTAGTCACGGTTTTGCCCAGCACCATTCGTGACTTAATGACTTCAATTTCGGAATCGACTTGGCCATTGCTATTAGACAAAGGCATCATTTCACTCATTTGGTCAACAAGAGAAACTTGGCTGGCTTTGTCATATTGCAGTGTCGCATTAGCTTGATAGATAGGGGTAGCTAAAAAACTGTAAGCTGCTGCAAGCAAAATAAAAAACAGAGTAAAAAAGCCGATTTTAAGATAACTGGACTTTAATACTTTAAAAAGCGCCAGCAGATCGATCTCGTCCGAGGCAGGGGAGCTATTTTTTGTCGTGTTCATAATCAGTTAAATGCTAAGCCTTCCAAAATTAAAATTAAATTTTCCCTTGCCACTGTATAACGGCTTTTTCCATCAGTTGATAAATATGTTCAAACATTTCATCACTGCGTTTATGTGGATCTGGGATCTCGGTTTTATTAAGCCACTGGCCGAATAACATGACTTTGCCACGAGTTTCGGGAAACTGTTGATGGATCCTATCAATATGATCGTTTTCCATCACTAGGATTAAGTCTGCTTCTTTACATAATTCGCTGGTTAAACGTCGTGATTGATGATTGTCTAAACAGAGATCATGTTGCTGTGCGATACGGATGGCACTGTCATAAGCGGGGCGATTGTCTTTGGCAATAATGCCAGCAGAGTGTATTTTTTTATTGGGGAAATGGGCCTGTAATAAACGCTCCCCTGTGGGGGAGCGACAAATATTACCCATACAAACAACTAGGATATTGTTAAACATGACGATTACCAGTCGTGTACGCGTTTTACGCCTTCGGTTAATTGGTTATAAGAGGCAATAGTTGGTAGTAATTGAGTAATTAGGCGATTCCAACGTACCACAGGCGCTGCTGTAACATAGACTAGGTCATAAGGCTGTAGTCTAAACTCTGTTCCCATTACCATAGCGGTGGCATCAGATAAATCTAACTGATATACCGCTGCCATTTTTTTTGGTAGCAACGCATCAAGTTCTTTATCACCAGAGGTTTGGTTTTTAATTGGACGGATAACAAACACACCGGTTGCATTAGCGGTTGTTTGATCGGTACCCCCGGCTTTACTGAGTGCTTCAGTGATACTCATGCCTGCACGGTCAATAGTTAGGGTATTGGGCTGGCCGACTTCACCCATCACGAATACTTTTTGACCGTCGTTGCGTGGTACATAAAGCGTATCACCTGGGATCATCAGGTAGTTTTGGGTCATATCGCCATACTGTACCAATGATTGCAATGAGAGTTTAATTTCTTTGCCATTACGGGTCAGCACGACGTTATCCCAATCGGCTTTTTCGGTGAGGCCACCCGCGTTATTAAAGGCTTCCAGAACGGTAAGAGGGATATTGGTAATTGGCAATGTACCTGGTTTAGCGACTTCGCCAGAAACATACATTTTTTGTGAGCGGAATGCCGCAATACTGACATCCACTTGTGGGGATTCAATATAGGTAGCCAGTTTACTGCTAACTAAATTACGGATCTCAGACAGTGTTTTACCAACAACTTTCACGTTACCGATATAAGGGTAGTAAATGGTGCCATTGGAATGAACCCAGTTACCTGAATCGGCAGCGTTACGATAAGAACCCGCTGGAATAGTTAATTCAGGGTGCTCCCACACAGTGATGGTCAATACGTCACCCACACCCACACGGTATTCATAGGTTGAAAGTTGCTTTTCAAGGGTAGGGTTTGGTTTGGCGATCACTGGAGCCACGTACATCTCATCTAACAGTTTTGGTGAAATCGGATAGATATCCACAAATTTAGAGATATCACGATCGCCAGTGTCGACGACATTTTTGCCTGATGTAGACATATAGACACCAGGGGTAACGGTACAGCCGGTTAATGCTGTAAGCATTAGTACAGCAATAGAAAGGCGTTTCATATACACTCGCGATCCCTTTAGCAAAATGATGATAAAAGAAAATATTTTAATTTATTTGAATTCATATTGAACAGTATTAGCAATACCTTTTTCAAGAGTCACTGGTGCCTTGAAAGAGGTATCTGCAATATAATTTGATTTAAACTGCGTTCTAGCACAAAATTTTTTCACCCTGATGCTGCTTACCGGAAATTCTTTACCAGTAATTTTAGATAAAATATCAAAACAATATCCACCCATGATCCCAATAGGATAAGGAATACGAATATTTGATTTAGGTTTATCTAATGCGTTACAGATAACGGTAGTGAGCTCATTCATGGTGAAGTCAGGTTTATCAATATAATTGAAAACATGTTTACCTTCAGTGAAGGTGGTTGCAAAATGGATAAATGCAGCAACATTTTCAACATACGCCATCGATTTTTGGTTGTCACCACTACCAATCATCAAAAAACGACCTGAGGCAATTTGGCGGAATAGGTTATAGACATTACCTCGGTTATTTTCGCCAAAAACCACCGTTGGTCGTATCGTAACAAGGGTGTGATTCGCTGATTTAGCCTGCCAAGCATCATACACATATTCGGCTTCTAACTTTGATTTACCATAATCATTAAACGGATGATACTCACCATCTTCACCAGTTTCTTTTTCGACAAAGCCATAAACAGCTACGGAAGAGGTAAATACTATATGTTTAATACCAAGTTGTTCAGCGACATCACAAACATTTTTAGCTCCATCAACGTTTACTTCATAATAAAGGCTAATAGGGTGAACATTATCTTTATGTTGAGCAGATAAATTGATAATGACGTCAGTTCCTTTTAGTGGTTCGATAAGCGTTTCTGGTTTAGTGACATCACCAAATTCCCATTTTTCAGGATGAGCTTCGCTTTTTTGGATATCAACAATTTTAAAGTCGATATTTTTAGATTTTAATTGATTGGAGAGACGGGTTCCAATAAAACCGGATCCACCGATGATAGTTAACATAATAAACCTTTATTTTCTTAGTTTTTTATAAATTTTTGAAAGTATTGAAGTTGGTAATAATCTAGGGATACTACGTAGCGTAAAATTTAAGTATGAATTAAGTGGAGTATCAATTTTTTTCTCAATTTTCAATTTAGCTAGTTGAAATTCACTTTTTATATAAGTTATACCTTTGCGTCGTTTAACCATAGAATCGCCACATCTTACTTTAACTAAGGAATCTTGTAAGTTAGCTACTTTGTAACCAGCGGCAATAACCCTAATCCACAAATTATAATCTTCCATATATAAATGATGTTGGTAACCACCAACTAGTTCGATAATATCTTTACGAAAAGCTACTGTCATATGGTTGAATGGATTTCTTTGGTTTACATATTTAAGAATATCATTATGTGAACAGGGAACGTTTCTATAGCCTAATGATCTTGACATTGTGGAGTCAAACTCTTCTATACAAGATCCAAGTAAAACTATGTTAGGATTAAAATGTATATATAATAACTGTTTTTCAAATCTATCTGGCATGCAATAGTCATCAGTGTCCATTCGAAAAACCCAATTATACGAGCAATATTTTAAACCTTCATTTAAAGCTTTACCTAACCCTACATTCTCTTTTAGCTCGATTACTTTCATTATTTTTGGATATTGTTTGCTCCAGTGATATATCAAATCATCTAATTCACTAGATAATCTACCATCTTTTATTAAAATTACTTCATTTGGTAGCACTGTCTGGTATATTAATATGCTATTGAAAGCATCATTTAAATACTCAGCAGATTCATTTTTATAGACTGAAAGCAAAACAGTAAATTTAATCATTTTTTCCACAGTTAATTTTGTTTTATGAGAGCTATTCTGAAACTATATCTATCCATTTTTTCATTATTTTTTTAGGGCTAAATTCATCTTTATTCTTTAATGCATTTTTGTGCATTTTATAAAGAAGTTCATCATTAAATATGAGTGAACTAAGTTTAGTTGAAAATGAGGCGTTATCACCATAGGGAATTATATATCCCGTTGACTTATCTTTGATAATCTCCTTTGGCCCTGTTTTGCAATTGTATGCTATTGATGGTACACCAAAAAATTGAGACTCAATTAGTACCATTGGTAATCCCTCATAACGAGATGTCATTAAGAACAATTTTGAACAATTATAATAACTAGATATATCAGAAGTAGCAGGTATTAGCCTAATATTATCATTATCAGATATTATTGATTTTAATTTAGAGTAATCTTCACCATCACCTATAATTAGTAGTTCCCAATCTTTCGTTTTAGTCGATTTCCAAATGTTTATTAATGATTCAAAATCTTTTTGATAAGTTAATCGACCTACCGCAATAGCAATATTTTTACGAACATTAAAATCCCTTATTGTAAGGCCTGATTGAAAGTATGGGTTAATATTTCTAATGAAATCATATTTTCCAGTATCATTTCTAAATATGTTCTTATCGTTTTCTGTCAAAAAAATCACTTTACTTGCAAAGTAATACGCAAGTTTTTTTATTTTTTGTTTGACAAGGCTAAACGATTCGAATGATATATGTTCGGAGAAGATGATTTTTTTAGGTTTGTGAATTATAGAAGCTAGGGCGACATCAACAGAAAGTCTCCCCATGGAAATTGTAATGAGGCATCCGTCTTGTTGTTTAATGTGTTTCATTATTTTTATTAATGATAAATACCTTTTTTTTCCCTGAAATGTTTTTAAAGTAACGTTGTTATCTAATTCAAACGTTAATGTATTTTTAGAATAGTTAAGTGAATATAAAAATACGGAGTATCCCATTCTGGAAAATTCATTGCATAATATACATGCGACTCTTTCAGTGCCGCCGGTATGGCTAATATCATCAATTAATATAAATATATTTTTCATAACGACTCTATATTTAAAATATTGTTTATTTGTATATATTAATAGGTTAATAATGGTTCTGAGTTAATTTAGATGTCTATTAGATTTAAAAGATATAACAGTAATTAATATTGTGCTATATGTCCATTTAGTAGGCTTCCTATTAGTCGATTAGCTATTTCGTAACAAGTCATTAAAATTATTTAATAGAATTTTTTATGTCACTCAATTTTTTTCTTTCTAAATCATATTTAAATCTATCAATTAAATATTTTGTATTATATATTGATGTGGCCAAGCACAATAATATATGCACTGATTTTATGATTTTGCTATTACTTTTATAAGCAGAATTTAACTGTTGAGATGAATATTTATGGAGTAAGTTCGTAATGTTCCAATAATTAATATATGACGCCAGTTTTTTTTCAGAAAAAGAATCAATATTATTTTTATTTAGAATTCGCTCTTTAGCTAGTTTAACTACGTATGCATGCGTTTTTCGCTGCTTTAAACTAAAGGTTGAAGCCGTATTTCCAAGTCTATGCCTAATATACATTAAAGCTTCAGGGTGGTTATCGCATTTAAAACCATTATCTAAAGCTCGTAGTATGAAATCATAATCTTCTGCATAAGGTATTTCTCTATAATAGTTTAATTTTATATATATATCTTTTTTACATAGCCATATGTGCGTGATAGGTGTTCTTAAAAGCTTTGTTTTATCAATTAGCTTGGAACCGCATGGAAGATTACTATATGATAATTTGTTATCATTTTCATCTATACCAATCATTTGGCATCCAACTAAATCTAAATTTTTGGTTACTAATAAATCGTATTGCTTTTGGATTCGTTCAAGATCAGCAATATCATCTCCATCGATCCTTGCAATATAGTTACCTTTACTTAATTTTATACCTTTATTTAATGTTTGACATATCTTTAAGTTTTTGGAATTTTGTTGATGAATTATTTTTGGATTATTTTTAGCTAGTTTTTTAATAATATTATAGGTATTATCAGTTGAGCAATCATCAATTATAATTAATTCAATGTTTGGGTATGTTTGTTTCAATATGCTGTCTATAGATTTTTTGATCCAAGGAGCTACATTATATGTAGGCATAACAACAGAAATTAATGGTAATGTATTATTCATATGACGGATTATGTCCTTTTTGTTTTTCTCTTTCTTCTGAGATAATTATTGCATTAATAATAAATATAAATGGCGAGTATGCACTGAATAGAGAAATCCCACAAATGAATATAGGAAGCCATAAAATTATAGTATAGCTTTTTGAAATATAGAGAGAGTAAGCTGTAAATGATAGGAATACTACGCTTCCAATTATTCCGAACTCTAAAAAAAATGTTACATATATATTATGTGCAAAAATACCCAAAAATGATTCTGCATTTCCCATCCCTATTCCAAAAAATTTCAAATCAACTGGAAGAGATGAATACAAATCTTCAGCTATACTAAAAATGTAGAACTTGGAGTTAAAACTACCATCTAAATCTCTGAAATTTATATCAAGATATAGATATTGATAAAGTAAATAACTAAATGTAAAAAATGTTGCCAATAGTGTGAAATATGACTTTAATCTAAATCTAACAATACTGTGATATATAATAATAATTATTATACCAGCAACAATTGCCGCTCTAGAAAAGGTTAATAAAAGTAGAACGAAAAGTAAAAATATTTGTTTTTTAACTTTGACTTCCAATACTTTATTTAAATAAATAGCAAATGCAATTAGTGACGTTATTACTAGCCCCGCGAAGTTCGAGTCAAAATAAAAATAACTACTTTTCAGTGCATATATAAATCCTCGACTTGATTCGTATAGTAAGGTTCGGGATAATAATTCAATAGATAAAAATATTATAGATATATTAATTGATTTTATATATATTGAGTTTCTTTTTTTATACGGAATAGTATGTATGATATTTGGTATAAAAATGGAAATAAGCCATGAGAAATAAAATAGTAAAGGAGATAATACATTTATATCATTATCATAGGTTAATTTTGATAAAAAAATGCCAATGTACTGACTTATTAAAAATAAGGTTGAAAATAAAAAATAAACATATGTGAGATTTTTTATTTTTGGTTTTAAAAATAAATTTAGAGTGCCAATTAATAATAGTACAAAGCCTAATATATAAATTAAGTTAATTGGGAGAGAATTAAAGCTAATAAATGAGCAAAAAATAACCAGCAGCAAATAATCTTCATTTCTAATTGTTATCTTTTTCATATCATATTGAGTTTATTTAAATATATCTAAAATCTAGAGAAGGTTAATTGAAAATAAATAATAATAGGTCAATGTTTTTTTAATTTATTATTCATGCTTGACATTATCATGCAAGTATAATTTAATGGATTTTTGAAGAAACCAATTAGCATATAATACAAAAAGCATAAAATATTTTTTTTCTTTAAGTATGAAAATGAAAGATCTTTTATATATATACACTGTATTTTTTTTAATGAAGCGTTCTGTGAGCTATTTAGATTTAGCTGATTACTAATTAAGTTACTACATACTAGTCTTGCTTTACGATCTAGTATAAATTTATCATTGTTTATTGACTGGCTCCAACTACCAATAGAATCTCGTCTATATACGGATGTGATATCAGGTAAATACATACATCCTTGATTATAGGATGCGAATAGCTGCATATAGTAATCACCTACTGGTGCAATAGAGTAAAACCAATCAGGCAGTAATGGAATGATTTTTTTCTTAAAAAAGAATGTCGCTGTTGGGTAAAAGTCTTTTTTTGGTCCAATTATGCAATTATCAAAAGGGATATTTTTTTTAGTTTCGCCCAAATTACAAAAATCATCTTTTACACCATTAGGGAATAAAGAAATGGCATGGGTTATAACAAAATTTATATTTTCATTCAAAAGTAATTCATTAATTTGTTTTTGAATTTTATACTCATCAATCCAATAATCATCACCTTCACATAAAGCGATATATTCGCCATCAGCGTGAGCTATCGCTAATGGAGTTATCTTTTTTCCTTGTTGATATTGATTTTCAGTTTGTAAAACTAACTTAATGATATTAGGGTACTTATTTTTATACTCTAGAAGGATTTTTCGGGTGTTATCGTTAGAAACATCATCATGAATAACTATTTCAAATTTATAATCTGTAATCTGCGCAAGCATTCCATTAATTGCATCTCTAATATAACCTTCTTGATTAAATGTAATGCAAACACAGCTAACATATACTTTATCTGTATATTTCCAATGGTTCATGATTGAAGCTTCATTTTCGGGAGCTTTTAAAGGATTAATATTCATTTTTAATAATAGTTGGTTTGATATCTTTACAGCAGAGAACGTTTTCTTTAATGGTAACATACTCATTTTTAGTTTGACCATTTGAAATCCATTCGATTATTTGTTTAGGAATGTGTGCTCCTGCTAAATGAGAGAATGGATATTGTCCACCAAACCGAGCATTCATTTCTAATATATAAAACTTACCATTTTCTTCTAAACAATCAGAATCTAAAATACAAACATGACCTAACTCTCGTGATAATAACTCACCAAGCTTATGAAGAGCTGGATTATTAATCGTTAAAGCTTGATCTGTTTCTCCGGAACGCATAGCTACTTTTTGCTTACAAAACGTAGTGATATAGTTACCATCTAAATCATTGATAATTTCTAATCCATATTCATTACCAGATATATACTGTTGTATCAGTACTGATTTTTCAATATCTAAGGCTGACTCATACTTAAGGTATGTTGATTGAATTTCATTTTTTACTTTTTTATAAAAAATATTTATCTCATCTATTGTTTCTGCTTTATAAATACCGATCGAGCCCATTCCCCAACGAGGCTTAATTATTAATGGTAGTTCTAATATTTTATTTTCAATAGCTTCATGTACAGCTGGTAATGACAAAAAAGTTTTTGGGGTTGAAATGTTTCTTTCAACTAAAAAAAGATATGTTTTCCATTTATCATTACAAATATCAATGACATTTGGAGAAGATACAATAATATTTACACCAATATCTAAAAATTTTTGCTTATTTTTAGCCAATATAGGTAAATCAATATCAAATAATGAGATAATTACATTTATATTATTTTCTTTGCAATATTGTAATAAAAAATCAATATAATTATTTGAGTATATCTCAGGCGTTATTATGTATGAATCTGCATGAGTCATGGCATAAGTAAAGGTACTATTTGCAGCAAAAACTTTACCCTGTGATTCTATTAATGCATCTTTAAAATAATCAACTAGGTATGTACGTCTACCAGCAGATGTTAATAATATATTCATTTTTTCACCATTAAAACTTCACTTATGCCATATTTGTTAATATATCTATTTTTTATTATAAACCCTAATTTCATGTATAATCTTTTTGATACGGTATTATCATCCCATGTAATGATATTTATGGGTTTATTAATTAGTTTAAAAAGGGACTCGAACAATAAATATGATATTTTTTTGCCTCTATATGAATTTCTTACAGCAACTAATGTTATTTGAGCCTCATCTAAATTATCATAATATACCATTAGAGAAATTATTGTTTTTTTTTCAATGATAAATATTACCTTGGCATTATTTATTACTTTATAATAGTATTCACTAAAGTTTATTTTTTTATCAAGAGAGGGGGTGAAATCTGAGTTAACACTATTTAAAAAATCAATAAAACTGTCTTTATTAAGCAAACTGACATCATTAGATATATTCATTTTATGCAAATTATTAGTTGATTAGTAAGTTTAATATTTTTGTTATATCATCTCTATCTACATTATGATGTATTGGCAAACAAATAACATTATCCGATACTTGTTTTGATATTTTTAAATCATATTTTACGATATTTGGATGATTTTTATAAAAAGAAAAATCTGTTATTAAAGGATAAAAATATCTTCTAGATAAAATATTACTTTCTTTAAATCTAAAGTATAGTTCATCTCTGCTCATGCCAAATTCTTTTTCATCAACAAAAATAGGAAAATAAGAATCATTGAATTTAACATTTTCAGGTTGAGATAAAAAAGTTAATCCTTTTATCTTGCTAATTTCATCCCGATATATTTTAGCGATATTATTTCTTATGCTTATTGCATTATCAATATGTTTAAGTGCAGCTAAACCAAACGCAGCTTGTACTTCATTCATTTTGGCATTTGAGCCTAACATTGATATTTGTGTTTCTGATTCATAACCAAAGTTTTTTAACCTATCTAATTTTTCTTTCATTTCTTTGGTATGACAAATAATAGCACCACCTTCAATTGTTGAGTAAGCTTTAGTTGCGTGGAAACTCAAGATTGATAGGTCGCCCCAGTTAAGGATAGATAGGCCATTTTTAGTTACACCAAATGCATGTGCAGCATCATAGATTACTTTTAATCCATGCTTATCAGCAATTTTTTGAATAGCATCATGATCGCAAGGATTACCGTAGACGTGAACCGGTAATATCGCTGACGTATTTTCAGTAATTGCCTCTTCTATTTTTTTAGGATCGATATTAAAAGTATTTGGGTCGATATCAACAAAAACCGGTTTTAAGTTGTTGAGTAGAATCGCATGACTGGTTGCAACAAAACTATAAGGTGTTGTAATTACTTCACCTTCTAGATCCAAAGATTGTAATGCGGTGATTAAAGCTAACGTTCCATTAGAGAATAATGAGACATATTTTACACCTAAATAGTCACATAACTCTTTTTCTAGCAATTGGTGATAATGCCCGCTATTCGTTAACCATTTTCTTGACCAAATATCTTCTAGATATGGTGTGAGTTCTTCTAATGGTGGTAATAATGGTGACGTTACAGTGATATTATTCATAATTTTTCGTTAGCTTCTTTGGAAGAGTATTCAATATGAGATACTGATAGAGATCTTTTTGAAAAAAACGTATGCTGAATATATAAAAAACACAGGCAATCAAAATAATTAATGCTATTGAAAACCAAGGTGGTATGGCGATTAGTTTAGTGATAAATAATGCGGCAGAACATGTTATTAGTGCTATTAGCCAGATAGGGAATAAAGCTTTTAACTGAATATAACCTGATAGCTTGCCTATTTTTCCGTTATAGTAAGTATTGATAAATAATGCGAGATAAGATTGAATAACTATCCCAATACAAATAACTTTAATTCCATAAGGAATGGTGATCACAAGAATAATAGTGGTAATAATTTTCTTTAGAATTTCTAATTTTAGAAATAAATCAGACCTACCTTTAACTTGTAAATAATTTAAATTAATGGCATGAATAGGGTAAAGGAGTAAACCAATTGCTAATATCCTGGCAAATAAAGCAGCTGGTTGCCATTCACGGCCTAATAATTCAGGAATAAGTGGGTCAGCAACAACAGCAAATCCAAAAAGTAACGGGAAAATAACGGCTGCTGATACGCGTAATGTTAGCAGATAGGCATTATTCAATCGCTGTTCATCATTTTGGATACTACTCAGCATAGGATAAGTAACACGCTGAATAATAGAGGTCATTGTCATTGCTGGTGTTCTTACTAACTGGTTTGCTTGCGTAAAATACCCAACATCTAATACGTTAAATTTTTTACCAATCACTATTTGGTAAATATTTTGATAAATACTGTCAATTACCCCTGATAGCATCAGTTTTGAGCCGAAATCAAATAATTGGCGGAATGATTCAGTATTAAAACTTAATATTGGCAGCCAACGATGTAATATATTCAAAAAAAGAGCATTAAAAGCAGCATAACTTAATGTTTGACCTACTAGTGACCATACACCAAAACCAAAATATGCCATTGAAAATGCGACTAAGCTACTTATGATTACTGCGGCTAATGATGCTTTTGCTTGGGTTTTAAAGTCCATATTTATGGACAATTTAGTACGTTGTATAATAGCTAACGCATTAATTATTACGACCAATGATAATACACGCGTTAATGAAGTTAATTCTGGTTGTTTATAAAAGTCGGCAATATAAGGCGCACTAAAATATAGTATCGCATAACAAATGAAAGCGATAACAATATTAAAATAGAATGCTGTCGAGTAATCCTCTTCTGTGCGATCCTGTTTTCTTATTAGGGCTGAACTTAATCCACTATCAACAAAGACTTGGCTGACAGAAATGAACACAGCTAGCATTCCGATTAGTCCAAATGCGTGGGGACCTAACATTCGGGCTAAAACTAGCATCACTGCTAACTGAACGACTTGTGTTGCAAGGCGCTCAATTGCACTCCATTTAAGTCCTGAAGTTGCTTTTTGTTTTAAATTATTATTCACAAGATTATTTCACGAGTGATAATAAATATTCACCATAGCTATTTTTAGCCATCAATTCAGCTCTTGCTATGAGATCTTGATTAGATATCCAACTGTTGTTATATGCAATTTCTTCTAAGCAGGCAACTTTGTAGCCTTGCCTTTTTTCTATTGTTTCTACAAATTGTGCCGCTTCAAGTAGGCTTTCATAAGTTCCAGTATCTAACCAAGCAAAACCACGACCTAGCATTTCAACATTCAATGAGTTACGCTTTAAATACATTTCATTAAGGGTTGTAATTTCTAACTCACCTCGATTAGAAGGTTTAACTTGTTTAGCGAGCTCAACAACGTGATTATCATAAAAATATAATCCTGTTACTGCATAAGTTGATTTAGGATTTTTAGGTTTCTCCTCGATAGAGAGTACTTTTTTATTTTTATCAAATTCAACAACACCAAAACGTTCAGGATCTTTGACTTGATAGCCAAAAACAGTTGCGCCTTCGGGACGTGATGCAGCTTCTTTTAATTTTGGTGTAAATGCTTGCCCGTAAAATATATTATCCCCTAACACCAAACACACACTATCCGAACCAATAAACTCTTCGCCGATAATAAAAGCTTGCGCTAAACCTTCCGGTTTTGGTTGTATTGCATATTGTAATGAAATACCAAACTGAGAACCGTCACCTAATAAACGTTCGAAGCTGCTTTGATCTTCAGGTGTTGTAATAATAAGTATTTCGCGGATCCCTGCTAACATAAGTACTGACAGCGGATAATAAATCATAGGTTTATCGTAAATAGGAAGTAACTGTTTAGATACTCCCATGGTTATTGGATATAACCTTGTACCAGAACCACCCGCTAAAATAATACCTTTCACTTTTAAGCCCCTAGTCTTTCTCTATTATATTTATTATTTTGAACTGATTCACACCATTCTGAGTTCTTTAAATACCATTCAACCGTTTTACGTAGACCCGTTTCAAATGTTTCGTCCGGTACCCAGTTCAGTTCATTTTTAATTTTTGTAGCATCAATGGCATAACGTAAGTCGTGACCAGGCCTATCAGTCACATAAGTAATCAGGTCACTATAATTCTCAATATTATTCGGTTTGTTTGGTACGAGTTCTTCAAGGATGCTACAAATTGTTTTTACCACATCAATGTTGGCTTTTTCATTATGACCGCCAATATTGTAGGTTTCACCAATCTTACCTTCAGTAACGACTTTATAGAGTGCTCGTGCATGGTCTTCTACATATAACCAATCTCTGATCTGTTGTCCGTTACCGTAAACAGGCAGAGCTTTTCCTTCTAATGCATTTAAAATGATTAAAGGGATCAGTTTTTCAGGGTAGTGGAATGGACCATAGTTATTAGAGCAGTTTGTTACGATGGTTGGTAAACCATAGGTACGTTGCCACGCTCTGACTAAATGATCACTAGACGCTTTTGACGCAGAGTAAGGGCTACTTGGCGCATATGGTGTTGTTTCAGTGAAAAGATCTGTTGTTGATTCAAGGTCGCCATAGACTTCATCAGTGGATATATGGTGAAAGCGGAAGGCGGCTTTTCTATCTGTTGGGAGTTGATTCCAATATTGGCGCGCGGCTTCTAATAATGTGTAAGTACCAATGATATTGGTTTGGATAAACTCACTTGGGCCATCAATAGAACGGTCAACATGTGATTCGGCTGCTAAGTGCATTATGGCATCAGGTTGATGTTGCTTAAATATATCTGTAATTAATTTTGCTTCACAAATATCTGCTTGAATAAATGTATAGCGATTATTTTCACAAACAGAATTAAGCGACTCTAAATTTCCTGCATAAGTTAGTTTGTCGACATTAATAATAGCGTCATTGGTATTATTAATAATATGACGAACAATCGCAGAACCAATAAAGCCTGCACCACCAGTAACTAATATTTTCATTTTGGAGTAATAAGTCGTATTTTGATTATAAAAAACAGAGAGCTAAAAGTAGTTATCTCATGATTTTGGTACGCTACCGCCCCGGGCTTACAGCTACCTGTTCACTGATAATTCTTAATTTACCCAACTAATTTTGGCTATTATACCCAAATAAGCTCGAGTGAGATAGTTATTAACTAAACTATCTATAAATAAGATATAATTACAGATAAATCTTACTTTAGAGTCTATCCCAATAGGGTTTTATTCCAGACAATGACACCACAGACAAGACAAAATGCAGCATCGCCTCATAATTCTCGACTTTCTTCTCCCAACGAGTCAGGACACGACGGTAGCGATTCATACAACTGTGTGTTCTCTCTACAACCCAGCGGTGAGCCTTAAAATCCGTGTTTTTGATGGCTTCTGACTCATCCTTCCGTGACTGGATATGAGGTTCATAGCGACGACTTCTCAGATACGATCCCAACCATTCCGCTTCATACCCTTTGTCCATGCACAACCGGAGCCTCTTGCATGGTCTGCCCGTCTGGAGGGCATCGAGCGTATCCGCAACCAGCTTTATGTCGTGCGTATTTGCTCCGGCTACAACCAGTGCAAGCGGAGGCCCGTTCGCGTCAGTCATCAGACTGCGCTTTACGCCCTGTTTCCCACGGTCTGTAGGGTTCCGCCCTGTTTTTTGAGCCTGCCAGGGGGGATTTGGTCATACAACCATCCATCGACAGCCACGACCAGTCAATAGCGTCCAACTGTTCGCAAGCAAGCAACCCGTTTTGCCAGAAGCGTTCAAATACGCCAGCATCCCGCCACTCCTGAAATCGGCGATGAGCAGAGCTTGACGAGCATATACCGGTGGCATTTAGCGCATTCCACTGGCACCCCGTCCTGAGTACGAAGAAAATGGCATTCATTGCAGCGCGATTATCAACCCGCTTGCGGTGCGTACCCAGCGGGTGTTGAGTTCTATGCTCCGGGATGAGAGGAGCCATTTTCTCCCAGAGTTCATCACTGATTTGCCACTTGTTCCCACCATGCTTTGCCCTCATAAATTATCATTATGTATTATCTGACAATTCCTTTTGGGATAGGTTCTTAATCCCTTCCCCCACTTTATTTCCGCACCCTTTTGATATTTCATTATTTTCAGCTAACAACTGATATAGATTGGCCTCTTAGATCTCCATAAAGTTGATATAACTTAAATTAGTGATATTAGTGATAAGTGAAATGGCATAGTTAATTTGGCAATCATGCCCGTAATTGGTGAACTTGCAAGCAACCTGACGATAAAAGTGCTTCATCCAGTTCAACTTTTCCCCCCTGGTAAAAAGAGAAGATAAACCTGATGCACCTTGGTTTGTGAAAGCTTCCAACTGAACTTGTTGTTGAAATTGTTGCGGGGAAAACAATTCACCTTCATTCCATAATAGTCAGTAAATTTTCATTCAATGATCCTTTTATTTAAGCAAAGCAATTAACACTGTGACTCTTTTTTCTTAAAAAACAAATAAGTAATGTGAAGAATTCTAATTTAGAAAGTAAAGCATTATTGATATTTTGATATGCTACCGCCCTTAGCCGTAAACCAAGGCTCATAAGGTAAAACGGTAAATTATTCCAAAGCAAATCCGTCCTCAGAGACCATTAAAGACAACGAAAAACTCGCTTTCACACCAAACAATACAAGCAATTTATCTTAAATAAATAGTTTGAATTATAGGTAGAGTTAAGTAATCCAGCAATATTTTTTATCTATTTATTTTAAATAGATATGAATACTCATATATAGAGTTATACGTACCCTGTTAACAACAGATAAAAGGTGGGTATTATGCAACTTAGGAGGATTTTCATGTCAGTGGATTCATTACCCTCGACAACAGCATGACTTAAGCTACTGAGGACGGTTGTACATATAGCAGTGGCATCAGTTTGCCTGATTGATTGCCATCCGCAAGGCAATTACAAAAGTGTCTGAAGTGAAAGCATAGCGTTATCAGATATGAGGTTTGTCATGAGAAGGAATATCAACACAGTGAGTAGCACGCGTTAACGATATTAATCCTTTTGATCCTCCATATTACTTTGCCGTGCTTATCGGCTGAACAATACATATTCATCCATAATAGTTGTTAATCCCCAATTTTCAGCTTGCCTATCAATCACCCATTCCACAAGTTGTTCTTTGGATTTCAACTTAAGTGTATGGTTCCAATCGTCTAATGGTGACCCTAACAGCAAATCATACCAACATAACCAGACCAATTTCGGTCGTATTTCCGGATCATTAAATTGCTGAAATAAACTGATTAACTTGTTAGCAAAGGAGTGCTGTTTAAGACGCGCACATTCACTGAGCAGTATCCCTTCCAGCATAGGGTGGTAGCGTAACAGCCGTTCATCGATATGAAAACTCAGGTTTAAATCCTCTTCTTCGGTGAGCTTGTCAGGGTAGGCGTTGCCATACACCAGTCGATAGAGACGAGCAGGAATAACCGCCACCTGGCAGGCTTCATGACTCGAAAAACGAATGTACGACACTATCAAATAGTGACTGTTTTGAATGAGTGAATGACACATACCTTGGCAAATGGACAACTTCGTATACCCATTTAACCAACGTTGATAATAACTCAATAACTCTTCGTAACGAGCGGGCAGCTTTTTCATACTCTCGGTACTCCATAAATTAATTCATACAACAAATTGGGGTTAAATTGAATATGTTGACTTCGAAAGGGTTAATACCGAGAAGCCACAAGACGCGCTTGCAGCCATTGATCTACTTCACTCTTTAACCAACGAGAGCTGCGCCCTAATTTAATCGGTTTTGGAAACTCACCCTCTTGAATCTGTTTATAAAACCATTTGTCCGTTAATCCAGTTAAGCAAGTAATAAATTTCATATCAACGAATTGGTCATTTAGTAAAGATACTTTCATATTATTCATTTAGAAGCTCCTGTCTTTGAAATGAAAAGGCAGAAGTGATATCGAGATAATTATCGGGATATGACTTCTCAAATCATATCCCCGATATGTAAAAAATTACTTATTGACTACCCCCAAAACAACGAAATCTATCGTGATAAGGTTTGCTATAATCTTTAGCAAGATAACTTAATGCATGCATCGTATTGATATAGGCTTGTTCAAAACCAATTTTTTCTTGTTCTAAGTAATGACAACTGGAAAATTGCACTAATCCTTTCTGAGGGTTATTAAATAATCCTAGTGCACTGTCCCAAGCATTAATAATTAATGCTGCAAGATTATTACCTTCATGATAATGACCTGTGCTATAATAAACATCTTTATTTAGCAATAAGGCAACATGGTAATGTGTTTTCTGATTAATCGGCCCTACTTCTCTTACCCAAACATAATCTACATTAACCCTTAGATTCCGTCCCCATAAATGGCTTTTATTTTTAACGTCAACCATGATCCTTCTTTTTAATGACTCAAAAAAGCGAGTATTCACTTTATGGTCATCTTTATAGTCGATTCTTCCATAAGGGGATCGTAAATCAATTCTAAAGATAGATAGTCGTTTAAACTCACTGAGTGATTTATTAATAGCTTGTTCAATTCTTTTTTGGTAATAAAGATTATGAGTACCCTTCGACATCACTACAGCTCGCATATTTAACTGTGATTAGCACTTCATATAAGATGGTTTATATTCATTCAATTACATCATCTATCTAAAGTAATTAGTATTATCATAAATACACTATAATAATTAACATCATGAATATCATTTGTTTAATCACTCTATATATACTTATATCCG
>NZ_LXEW01000023.1 GCF_001655055.1 Providencia heimbachae ATCC 35613
TTATATACTTATATACTTATATACTTATATACTTATATACTTATATACTTATATACTTATATACTTATATACTTATATACTTATATACTTATATACTTATATACTTATATACTTATATACAATATTATATTTCTTTAATAACTGCAGCGTAACCTAGATAAACACGTGCTAAAATACGAGCTTGTATTATGGTAATCACTTAAAATAAATCCAAGTTTGACGTAAAAAAAGAAAAAACTCACCCGATGAAAATGACATTCTATTTTACCTCAATATCTCAACAACACTAAAACACCAATTCCTGCACACACATTGCCCCTCAAGCGCATCGGCTTTCTTTCCTGCCATTTTGTGTCATAAGGCTACTCATGCTCATTAATTGATACTCATTGGCGCTTTGGAAAAGAAAAAAAAGAAGCATAAAAGGCTAAACGCTGAGTCTCTGTTGCAATCTCCGTATCAAAATAAATGGATACATAACTCAAAATTCGTTGAATCCAATCATCTTTAATACGACTTCGGGAAACTTGTTGAAATGTCGTCCGGTCTAACGTATTCACTATCTGATAATCTGACAGCACCAATAATGCCTTTAATAAATCGCCCTCATCCCCCGATAATAGACTGTAGAACAAACAAATCGAAGATATCTCAATAAAATCATAATCAAAAACAAATATTTTTTGGATGAGATGCATTTTAGTCACAACATGTGACAACCCGATTCGATGGCATTCATCAAGCAATAATTTGGTGAAAGGCATTTCAAGTAGTGCATGCGATAATGTAACTGGTAAGTTATTTTTCTTTTCTTTATAAAAATGAAATTCGCTCAGTCGACCAATTCGGTGAAATAAGGCCGTCATTTCACTCTCACTGAACATTTCGGTTAATCCATTGAACAAGGTTGTTTCGAGTTTAATCGCACTCTGCATTGACTTTACCCCATTAAGGGGCTCGATATGACTCTTTTTCGGCAAGTGATTTGAGCGTAAACGATTCACTTTTCCCGGTCCGATAAGAGTATTTGCAAGCGCATTCATGCCGCCCTCTGAATTGGGATAACGATGGCACACGGCTAAATCCATAAACGGCGTCAGTACGTGGCTTTTTTTATTTTCATCATAATGGGCATAGGATTTTTGATACCTTGCCTTCCTCACATATAAGTGAACCATGTCAGCAATATCACTAAGATGATTAATTGACGCCAACCCTTTCGGATTACGTTTAATAAAACGTTCTACATTTCGCCAATATGAGTGATTAATAATCCTGAAAATGACCTCATCATTAATTAATCGAGAAGCGAGATGCCGACATTCATTTGAGCAAAATTTTTGATTATGCGTGCCAAAGAGGGTTTTATTGCACCCCTGTCGTGCACAATTTTGTGTGGCTTTTAGTAATCTATTTTGTTGATTGCGTAAGCGTGTCGAATAATGCGTTGCGCACAAATAGGCACACCTTGCTTCCGGAATATCTAATACCCTATTTTGACAATCATTCCGTTTACATTTTACGAACTTTTTCATTAATGATCCTTTTTTATATAGTAAACAAACCAATTCTCAACGAATCATTTTTATTCATGATTAGGTTTTACTACGCGATAATTCCTGATATTGTTTGAAAATATCACACTAAAAAATTTAAACTTTACCTCTATTAAAATATAACATTGTCCATGCCGTATTTTCATGACCCTTTTCTAAATTTAATTAGAACATCAAATGATACCACCTGGATGAAAAATAATTTCAATTTCTGGACTCTAAGATTTTAGCTTGTAACCACATTTCAACTTCACTCTTTAACCAGCGAGAACTACGGCCTAACTTTATCGGCTTCGGAAAATCGCCATCTTGGATTAATTTATAAAACCATTTATCCGTTAGCCCCGTCAATTGGGTTATGAATTTGATATCAACTAATTGGTCATTCAGCAATGGGGGGATATTATTCATGAGATAGCCTCTGTCTTTTAAATGAAGGTCAGAAGTAATATCCATACTTGAAATAGAGACATGACTTCCTAAATAATACCCTTACTCTGTAATTTTTTACAAAACAAAATAACACCCACCATTTTTATACACTAAAGAATATCGCTTATATCAAGCTAGGCTTCCTCAGCGTGATTAAATATCTCACGTTTGCTATCACCGACCAACCACAGACATCGTCTTAATACTCACAATGATGCATTCACATCGCAGTGCATATCCATAATAAATAACATTATAATCTGGCTATAATTTAGCAAAATGACAACCCAACCAATTGATATTTAATCAATGATATCTTAATATTTTCTACATGTTATAGACATTAAAACCACCCTTAAAACGCTTTTTTATTGCCATTTTATCCTATCTTCTCTTCCTTTTTTAATCATGCTAAAATAAACACCTATCGCTTTTCACATTGAGTAATGTGCGAATTTTATTAAAAAAGATTGGGCTTTATATGAAAACGAGAATTAACAAATTAAGATTTAAACGACGTACTTTATTTGAGATATCTAGAATTAAAAACGAGGTTAAGGCGCCCGATTATCTTTTTGATTTATTATCCAATGAGACATATGATGAAAAAATAAAAGAATTCATGAGTCATGGAAATCATGAACGCAATCATGCAACGCTTAGTGAAATAGAACATAGACTTCAAACCGAGATGATTTCAGACGATGAACTTCCTTTTATTAAGGGAAATCGTGACGTGATATTCTTCCTTTGGGGATACATCTACATCTATTATAATAATGCTTACACTCCTCTTACTGAATATCATTTCCTAGATAAACCAAACCGAGTTCAATTTGGTAACTTCTCAAGCATTGAATTAAAAAAGAAATTTCTATACAACTACTTTGACTTATTTGACACAGCCATCCAAGAAAGTAAAGAATATAAAATGAACTTAATTAGAGGTGCAATCTCAGCATTAAAACGCCAATATGAAAACACAAAAATGCCCAAGTGGTTATCACCTATGAACCCAGCGGGATTAGATTGGGCTGAACAGTACATTAAACGCCAACCCGATAATGAAATAGCGCAAAATTATTATTCTCTGACTAATTTACTCAGTGCTTATACTTTATCGTTTGAAAAAGAAAAATACCTATCCATTTTAACTGTCTTCAGATTATGGGCCGTTCATCCTGCCGTAAAAGAAAAGTTCATTCATAAAATGAATAAAGCTTGGTTACAAGAACGGCGTCGAGAAGAAATGAAAGACTACTGCAATTTAAGTTGTTCTATCAAAACAACGAATAAAGAAAAATTACACCTTATCGCTAATCATTTAGAGTTCAAAATTAACAAAGCAGTTGAGTTTCTGATTGAGCATGTTTATGAAGATATCAAAAACGAAATAAAAAAGTGAAACCATAAAATTTCAAACCTATATCACCCTCATGAAGCCACTGTGTATCTTGATACTGAGAGGCTTCTTTTCTTACCTCATCATCGTGATAAAAATTAAAGACACACTTTGACCTGACTATTTATCGTTTTCGCTGAAAATAATTTTTCACACGACATACCCTGTCCGGTCGGTTTGTTACGCTGTTGGCTCCTTAATTCATTGGAACCAACATGATGCCTAAATACCGTATTGACCCTGATTTAGCTTTTATTGCCCACTGCAATAATGACGACTTAAGCCTTTTAGTTTCCGTTCTGACGCATGACCATAAAGACGGTAAAAAACGCTGGAGTGAGCGTTTAACCCGTAAGCCGGAATACCAACTCTATTACCCTAATCATCAGCGTTATTGGACAGACATTTGTGCTGAGCTGCAAACCTTTGGAGCCAACAGTTTAGTCAGTGCCGTACGCGGCAATAAAGGCGTGTTATACCGTGAAATACTGCTTGATGTCTGTAAAAAGCTGAAGGTTAACTTTAACCCCAAAAGCGACATTGAAACGCTGGAAATGAATCTGTTAATGACGGTGATGGAAAAAAGCTTAGATAAGCTCAGTGAAGAAGAGCTCCGTACCCTTGCGCACGATTTACAATTGAATCTCACCAATCCCACACCGCAATTGGTCATGATTGCCTTACAAGCCGCTGTTCGCACCTCCGGATTTGCGGCACTGGAAATTGCCACGGTCGCTGCCATGAGCATCATCGAGCTACTCGGCGGCGTGGCGACATGGGGGACAATATTTGTCGCTAATCGTGCCTTATCCTTCTTAGCGGGTCCGATTGGATTAACCCTCACCTCGGCATGGCTCATTGCCGACATTGCCGGTCCCGCGTACCGCGTCACAATGCCCGCTTGCATCATTGTGGCGTATTTGCGCCAAAAGTCCCTTTCACCGGCCTAAGCCAACGCTTAAGCCCTTTTGTGTTATCGCTGGTAGGAAACCGAATATGGCACAACCGTCACCTCGCCATGACCGATTAGTTCATCGGCTGGCGTATATCCTGACCCATTTATTTAAAGGAGAAACGTTATCACCCCGAGTTTTAGCGGCTGAATTTAATGTGTCCCTGCGCACCATACAGCGGGATTTTCATGAACGTTTAGTTTATTTAGACATTGAACAACAGGAGGAAGGCTATCGCCTTGCGGGCGGACAATCCGCCTTACGCACCGACAGTGATATTTTGCAGTTTGCCCAGATTACGGATATTACACCGCTTTTTCCGGTGCTTGACCGCAAGCTGCTGTCGTTATTGCTCAGTCGGCACGCGCAAGGCTCCCCGTATGTGGTCTATCACGCCCCACCCAAAGCCTTACCGTCCGTGTACGGCGGCTTTGCTTTAATTACACAAGCTATTTTAGATAACCGGTTTATTCATTATGAGATTGGGGGAAAAACCACTCATTGGGTCGCACCGTATAAGCTCACCTATTTTAATGGGCATTGGTATGTCTGCGGTGTGATGAATGGCCTTATTCATGCGGTTGAGTTGCTGCACCTGCGTGATGTGGGGCTCAGTGCCCGGCACTTTAAGCCCGACACTGCCTTGTTACAACGCATGACTGAGCGCGCCTTTATACAGGCTTTACCTCACTTTCAATACATCAAGGGGATATTGCATCCCCATCAAACTTAATCATCAAGGAGACACGATGACACACCCATTAAAAACACGCCTTTCCCCGCTTAAATGGGGAGCTCCCTTTATCACCAGTGCCTTACTTTTTTTATCGCCCGCCGCACACAGTCTGATTTTAGACGAAGAATGGGGCGATTGGTATGGCAGTACCGCGATGGCTTGGGAGCTTAACACGCAAAATGAAGCAGGTGAAACCCTGACGTTAACCTGCACGAATAAAGCGTTTCGTGTCCAACTGAACGCGCCGGATTTCACGGAGCCCGTGGGCTCTGATTATTTCGTTCAAGGCATGCAACTGCGTATCAACGATACCGCGTACGATTTTTTTCCTAGCGCATTTGAAGATACCGTTGGACCGGATAAAGCTTTATTCCATGCCCTTAAACAAACGAAAGATAGCGATATCTTACAATTTACATCTTTACAAATTGATTCCGAGCCCTTCTCGGCAAAAGGTCTCGCTGAGGCACTCGCCGATACCGATTATCAAGACTGTGTTGACCATATGTAAGTTTCGCACCTGTGGCAAGGTTGCTCTATCAACACCTTCATTTACAACATGACCAAAGGCGTTATTCAAATTGAAAAATAAACTCAAATATTCCCTATTATCCAGTCTGTTACTGACCCTCGCCGTCAGTGTAACCACACAAGCCGTCACATTACGCGGGGAAATTCAACCTGACCGTTACACCTACTACCTTACGCCAGCTTATGGCAAAACGTTAAAAGCATTAAATGATAAATCCAATCGCCCTTACTACCCCATTTATCCACACGGTGAGCTTTATCCTTATGGCGCTTACCAACAAACCAAAGACAAACCTGCTCCCACCGCCATGACCTGCATCAGTAGTGTTTATTACAATCGAGGTGCAGCGGCTAATTGGCTAAAAATTGCTTGTGTCGATAATAACGGTTTGGAGTATGAAGGCAATCAAAAGTGGCCCCCGAAGTCTATTGCTACCCGTATTTGTAAAGTGGGAGAGGCGCGATGTGATTCCTTCTTGAGTTTAAAGAGTGACGGTTGGTCAGGCCCACAATAACGTGTCGTTAATCATTTATCCACATTAAGCCAGCCTCACGGTTGGCTTTTTTCGTTAAGGAAAAACATGTCAATTTTAAAACTCATGGCAACTACCGCCAGTGTTATTTCATTAGTCTACGCCACACAGTGCGCACAACAACAAATTGCCAAGAAAATGGCTCAAACGGGACAGTATTCAGACGAAGAAATACAAGCAGCACGGTTAGGTACAATATTGGCCTGTGCTGATTTGCTCGGCGGTGCACTGGATAAACTGCTGAATACCTTCTTTAAAGCACACTAACCCCTTCGATTTACACGTCATTTGTTATCTCAACAGACACACGGCAGACAGCTAAGTCTGCCGTTTATTATTCCCTTCAATATCAAGGTTATTTTTATGAATACTGACATTATCACAGTCACATCGATTCCCAATCATCAGCGCCCGGATTTCTGGCACACACATTTTGGCAACGTTAAAGGCTTTTCAACCTTTGAAGTGGTGATTTTTACCACCATGGGCCAGTTTTGTGACGATTATGAGGGCGGATATTGGGAATATTGCACCTTATCGAATGGCGGCGCCTTTATTTACCCCGACTTAAACAACGAAATCCTTACCCTGTTTAATCCCCATAATGGGAATGAAGCACAGATGGGTTGTGAAGCAGCTGGCATTGCCGTGTGTTTAATGATGTACAGTCTCTGGTCATTTCAAATCGAGAATGAATTATTAGTCGAACGCTTTTATCAATTGCGGGATTATGCGGCACAACACCCAGAATGTTCAGCGATATTTCATCTTATCGATTAAATTCCACTTAATTCACTCTCTCAGTCTTATCTATCTACTTTACTTTCAAGGAAATTCATTATGACTCGTTTAGCTTCTCGTTTTGGTGCAGCGAATAGTATTCGTCGTGACCGCCCGTTAACCATCGAAGAATTGTTCCGTACTGTACCCAGTGTGTTCTCTGAAGAGAAACACAACTCTCGTAGTGAGCGTTATACCTATATTCCGACCATTACCTTACTCGATAGTTTACAGAAAGAAGGTTTTTACCCGTTCTTTGCATGCCAAACCCGTGTGCGAGATGACAGCCGTCGTGATCATACTAAGCATCTGTTACGCCTCAGACGTCATGACCAAATTACGGGCAGTCAAGTCCCCGAAATCATCTTACTCAATAGTCATGATGGCTCAAGCAGTTATCAGATGCTACCCGGCTTCTTTAGAGCCATTTGCTGTAATGGCCTCGTTTGCGGTGACACGTTTGGTGAAGTGAGAGTACCGCACAAGGGCGATGTGGTAAATAAAGTCATTGAAGGGGCTTATGAAGTATTAGGCACCTTCGATGCCATCGCAGATAAACGCGAAGAAATGCAAAGCTTGATATTACCGCCACCCGCACAACACATCTTTGCTCAATCTGCTCTCACATATCGTTATGGTGAAGCGCATCAGCCGATCACCGAAGCGCAAGTATTACAGCCACGCCGTGTAGAAGATAAGAAGGACGATCTTTGGACGGTGTACCAACGTTTGCAGGAAAATTTAATTAAAGGGGGATTATCAGGCAGAAATGCGAAAGGGAAGCGTTCACGTACCCGCTCAGTGAATGGGATTGATGGGGATATTAAGCTCAATAAAGCGTTGTGGGTACTGACAGAACAAATGCATGCTCATTTTGCTGGACGCGAACGGCTATAGCCACACTACACGTTAAATAATCGGATCTTACGGTGAACACGATGAAACTATCAAAACGGCAACTAAAAACCTTGAGTAATGTGAAACTCAATTATGGCTCACTCTGTAACAAAAGGACGCTCGATTCGCTGGAGAAAAAAGACTTGATTCAATGGCACATATCAAACCGTTGGATCTTAACTGAATTAGGCATTGAGGAATTAAACAAAAATGACACAATAAGACATCATTAAACATGTCAAATTGGCAATACCATGATTCATACTAGAAACAATTAACATGAACATGATCCCCATTAAATGTATACTTAAAAAGGATTCGAATACGTTATAATTACACCTGTCATCTGTGCAAAAAACCAATCTATTTGCTGCGCTCTATCGCCCCAACCGTGCTCAACAAAACCCACCAAACGGACCGAGGGTACAAAAGAGGGTATAAATAAAATCAAATTCAATTAATAGATTTAAATACAACTAGTTATAATGAAAAGTCGATTCCGAGTCCGGCACCACTTATTTAAAGAACCCGCCTAAGGCGGGTTTTTGCATTTTGAGCAATAAGAAATTTGGAAAACAGCATACATTCCAGATTATTTCCTGATTTAAAAATAGTTTTATTTCAAACCGGTTAGGCTGTTAGGCCTCCATCTAAAACAAGTGTTTGCCCCGTTAAATATTCACTATCTTCACTAATTAGGAATTTGACAAGCTTTGCAACTTCTTGAGGCTTGCCTATACGACGTAGAGGAATGCTTTGGCGCATCGTTTTTAACTTAGCCTCCGGCATAGCTTTAGTCATATCACTATCGATAAGCCCTGGCGCGACGCAGTTTACCCGTAGGTTAAATCGACCAACTTCATGAGCTAATGAGCGCGTTACTCCCATCATTGCAGCTTTACTAGCCGCATATGCCGTTTGGCCAATGTTACCTTTGAGCCCGGTGATAGAGGACATGAAAACAATCGAGCCATAGCGTGCCATGAACATCGATGGAATTAATTCACGGTTCCAATTAATAATAGAAATCAGATTATTATCCATCACATCACGCCAGATCTCTGCATCTTGATGGAGATGTAACCCATCTCGCGTGATCCCTGCATTATGAATAATCGCAGTTGGAGCACCAAAAGATGATAATAAAAATTGAGAAAGCGCTCGAACTTGCTTTTCATCTTTTCCGTCACATTGGAATCCTTTGACCCACGTACTGGAATATTTATTTTCAACAATGCCAACTGCCGTTGAAATACCCTCCGCACTGCGCCCCGTAAAAACCACATTCCATGTGGATAATAATTCAGCCACCAGCGCTTGCCCGATGCCTCGGCTTCCGCCAGTAATTAATACCCATTTATTAGTCATTTAAACTTGGGCTTCCTTATCGATATGTTCACATAATGCTTTAATTGATATCTCTGGATGTTCAATAAAAAATTCAGCTTCAAGGGTTACGTTATATTCTCGTTTGGTCAATACCATCAATTCAACATAGTCCAAACTATCAAATTCAAGCTGTATTAATGTCAGGTCTTCATTCACCTCTTCCGGCTCCAAATCCTTAGCATCACAGATCATGTCGCTAATTTGGGTATAAATTTTTTGATATTGGCTCATTTTTTTTCCTTTAATTTTTATTCACTTGCAGAATTAACTTTCAATGTTATTGAATTACTAACTAATTTATTTTTGTAACGAGCAGCGATGTTGATACTGATTAATAATCCGTTATCCATACTTCCTATCACAAGCGAAGGCAAAACACGGATATAAATGGGTGCAGGTTCAATAGCGAGTTTCCATTTTTGAAGAAGTTCGCTATCAAAAATAACCTCTTGATGTGTTTGAACGATTGGATAACGGGAAAAAATATTTTTTAGCGAGGCATCTTTCGGTAGCCATTCTGCGATATTATCCTGCTGTAATAATGTACTATCGTGAATAAGATGCCAAAACAAAACAGCATCAATAAATTGCCAATCATAAAGCTTTTTTGAAAAATGGCTAAATGACAGTTGCAAAGCTGCAACTTGCTTTGAAGAGATCTTAGCCATATGATTTATTTCATTAAACTTATAGTCATCTAACGGAGATAGCTGGCAAGTTAGGCAGTTTTGTTGTTCATCAGACGATAGAATAGCCACTGACCCTGCCCTATTTCGTTCAACTAATTCATAGGCTTTATCGTTCCATAATGGATTACGTAGTCGCACCGCGCACTTTATGTATGAGGCATGGATTGGAGCATTATCGATAAGCTGATCACTAGCTAATTGTTTTGCATCTAATAATGCCCGCATACCGTGTACACTCAGGCGATCACCTCCATTTTCACGAACCCAATCGAGGTTAAAATGAATAGGATTATCATCACCGGAGAATTCGGCCCACTTTTTTGCATCTGCTAATGTGTAATACAACGATTTCATTTTACTTTCTCCAGTACTAATGCCGCATTAGCACCACCAAAACCAAAGCTAAGATTTAATGCTCTTTCAACATGACCGACCCGGTGCTCATTTGGGATATAATCAAGATCGCATAAAGGATCTGGATTATGTAAGTTCACAGTTGCAGGCATCACTCCATGCTTCATCGCCTGTAAACAAACAATCGTTTCAAAACTTCCCGCCGCCGCAATTAAATGCCCTGTATATGATTTTGTGCTGGATGTTGGGATGTGATAAGCGGCCGCGCCTAATGCTTTTTTGAGCGCTTCAGTTTCATTAAGATCATTCAATGTGGTCGATGTACCATGTGCATTAATGTAATCTAATGCTTCTGGCGAAATTCCAGCTTGCTGTAGCGCTATTTCAATAGTTGTGACTCTAGCGATGCAATCCTCCGCAGGCGAAGTAAAATCAAATGCATCAGAAAAATTCGCATACCCGGTTATTTCACCTAAAATTGTTGCACCGCGTGCAATCGCACTTTCTCGCTCTTCTATGCACAATACAGCAGCACCTTCAGACAGAACGAAACCACTACGATCGGCACTAAATGGGCAACTTGCACGAGTCACATCCTGAGATTCACGAGTAAGTGCGCCAAGTACATCAATATTCCATACAGCACAATCTGTACGTAAAGACTCTGCAGCGCCGGCTAACATCATATCTGCTCGACCACTACGAATAATTTCAAAAGCATCACCAATTGCCATTGTTCCTGTAGCACAAGCAGCAACCGTCGTATTTTGATAACCGCGCAAATTCCAAAACTGACTACAAGCCGCGGTTGTCACATTTGGCATGGCATAAAAACAATTGAAGGGCGATGTCATACCTGTCGATTGAAATTCACTTACCGACATATAACTCTCATCTAATCCCGCCCACCCAGTTCCCATGATGACACCACACCTAAGCGGATTATAAAATTCTGAAGGCGCTTTATCTGCAAACGCCATATTTATCGCTTCACGTGCTGAGCCCAATGCTAAACGAGCATGCCGAGGCAAGCGCCGGCGAATCGCTGCAGGAACCCCCTTTAAGCTAGGTTCATTCTCAATTAAGCCAAAAAAATGGCTCTGGATATTTTGTGCCGTTTTATCAACGAAACGATAACCTAATTGCTTATCCATAATCGCTTGCCAGCACGCATTTGCAGTGTCTCCAAGGGGAGTGATAGCACCATATCCGGTTACAACAACACGTCTAAAGTGAGTTTTTTGATTCATAATTAGTTGTCCTCTCGTTGAACGTTATCGCCACCTTGCGCTAACCAAAGTTGTAGCGTTGAATAAAGATAATCATATTGATTTTGTGCTAATGCATTTTCGAGTGATAAAAGATCATCCTGCGCATTCAGTAACGTTTGATAATCAATCGCACCAGCTCGATAGCGACTTTCTGTTAGCCGCAATCGTTGCTGGCTCAATACCAGTGATTGTTGTATAAGCCCTCTCGATTCATCAGCAGCAAAACGCGCTTCCATTGCATTATCCACCTCCGCCAGCGCACTATATGCCGTACTACGGAATGACACCGCTGCTTGTTGAACATATAAATCAGACTGTTCGATGGTTAATTGCACGGTATTCCACTGAATAAAGGGTAATGAAACGGCACTACCGACAATACGAGTAGGGTCGCTAAACCATTGACTAAATAGTTGGCTACCTGCATTAAGTGCACCTTGCAGAGAAAGTGTTGGATAGAAACTTAATTTTGCGGCATCAGAATCAGCCAGCGCAGAGCGTAAGCGTGACTCCGCAGCTTGAACATCTGGACGTTGAGCCAGTACGGCTAAAGGTACTGCGTTTTGGATTTCAATACGTTGGCCACTCTGAAGAAAAGCCAACTCACTTGTATGTTGTTCCGCAGGCCGATTAAGTAACAAGGCAAGAGCATTACGTGAGCTATCCCGCTCTTTTATTAAGTTACGCAATGCATTCTTGCGATTAATTAATGTTTGCTCTGATTGCAATAAATCTAACTGGCTAATTTTTCCTGCCAAATACCACGATTGAATTTGCTTGAGGCTTTTTTCTGAAATTTTTTGACTCGCTATTTGATTCGCAATTTGCTGATTTAATAACGCAATACTCCAGTACAGCTCTGCCGTTGTATTGATTAATGTCAATGCTGTTGCATGATAATCTTGCTCTGTCGCTACGGCTTCCCACTCATTTTTTTCACGGATCCGTGCCAGTTTTCCCCAAAGATCTACTTCGTAACTTAACGATAGTCCTGAGCTATAGCTTTCTTGTGATGATGTGCCATGACGAATAGATTTAGTATTACTAGCGGAGCCATCTAACGTAAAATTCGGTGTTAGATTCGTATTTGCCAACCCTGCAGTATTACGGGCTAACTTTAATCTAATTGCGGCTAACGCTAGATCATTATTATTTTCTAAGACTTGATCGATGAGTTGAGATAATTTGGGATCGTTAAATCTATACCACCAATCTTTAGAAAAATTACGTTGCTGAACTGAGCTCATTACATCGTTAGCACTTAACGTGTTTTTTATCTTTTCATCCCACAACTTAGGTAACTCTAATTCTGGGCGTTGATATTCAGTACGCGTAAAACTACCGCATCCCGCAAGCAAGATAGCCAATAATAAAATTGAACATGCATATAATTGTTTGATTTTCATTCGCGGGCCAGTGCCTCTGTCGGGTTAAGTTTGGCAGCGCCACGAGCAGGAAAATAACCGAAAACCAATCCAATTAATGCGGAAAAACCGCAAGCAATTAAAACCGGCAGTAATGTAAAAACCATGGTAAATTCAGATGTTATTTGAGCAAAAATAAAGCCCGCAACCCATGAACCAATAATGCCAATTAGCCCACCAAGCGTACAAATTAAGACCGCCTCAATTAAAAATTGATTCATAATATCGGAAGGTCGAGCGCCAACCGAAAGGCGAATACCTATTTCATGAGTACGTTCAGTAACAGATACAAGCATAATATTCATCACACCAACTCCCCCGACTAATAAAGAAATAGCCGCAATCGATGTGATAAGTAGAGACATAGAGTCAGAGGTTTTTTGTAAAGCTGCCGCTAACTGATCATCTGATTGGATAAAAAAATCTTTTTTGCCATGTTCGCGTAATAAATGAGCTTCAACTTGCTTCTCTGCTTGTTTAGACGTTAACGCTTCGGGGAATCGCAATATAATATATTCAATCGGTTTATCACCTAAAATACGCTGTTGTAGCGAGGAAAAAGGTGCCCATCCCATGATAAAACCACCGGCCATTTTAGGTCCAGGTTTTCGGGCGATACCAATAATTCGCCATGGTGCACCACCGATCTGTACTATTTGTCCTAATGGATCCTCATCTGGGGCAAAGAGAACCTCTCGACTAGCTTCATCTAAAATAATAACGGGCTCACTTTGAGCAACATCTAAAGAATTAAAACGACTGCCTTGTAATAACTGAAATCCTTGCGCTTCAAAGTATTCATCTGATACTCCCGTGAGTAAAATAGAAAAATCGAGCCCTTTATTTACAATAATCGTCATATTGCTAACCACAGGCGATATATTTTCAATCCATGAAAATTGTTTTAAGCTACTGATATCATTTAGTGTTAATGCTCGTTCTAAATCTGGGCGCTTATCTCCCCATCCCGTCCCTGGATGAATTTCAAGGGTTGTGCTTCCCAACTTACCAATCTCATTCATGATGGCACGCCTTGCCCCTTCACCAACAGCCATAGATGACACCACAGAAGAAATACCAATAATAATGCCAAGCATAGATAAGAAAGCACGCATCCGATGTCCAAGTAATGCCCGCCAAGCCATTTGAATAGATTCGCGAATACTGCGCCAAAATGATGCACGCCCATTATCTTCAACAGCAGGGAGATTATGTGGTGTACCAACATCTTGCTGGGCATTATTGGGGGAATCAGCCACTATCTTGCCATCGCTGATTTCAATAATACGTTGAGTCTGCTCTGCAATTTTTCTGTCATGGGTGACAATCACAACGGTGTGACCATCAAGATGTAGCTGATGTAAAACATCCATTAGTGCTTTACCACTAACGCTATCTAGTGCCCCGGTTGGTTCATCCGCAAGGATAACCCGAGCGCCATTGATCAACGCTCGGCAAATACTGACTCGCTGTTGCTGCCCACCCGATAATTGAAACGGTTTATGATTTAAACGCGCCTGTAGCCCAAGTTTTTGCGCTAAAAGCACAATTCTCATATTTCGTTCTTCTTCCGGCATTGCGGTATACAAGGCCGGAATAGCGATATTTTCTTTTGCCGTAAGATAAGGCATTAAATGATAGCGCTGGAAAATAAAACCAAGATACTGACTGCGTAGCTCTGCAAGTTGGTTACTATCCGCCTCATGAATGGCTATTTCATTGATAAAAACTTCACCCTTCGAGGGTTTATCTAAACAACCGATAATATTCATCAATGTGGATTTTCCTGAGCCGGATGCACCAATAATGGCAACCATCTCACCTTGATTGATCGAAAGAGAAATATCATTTAAAACAGTGATATTCTGCGTTCCTGCAGTGAACACTCTGTCTACATGGTTAAGCTTTATCAGTGGCTTAGGAGAGGATAAATGATCTATCATCGTCATAATCAACTCGCTGTACTATCTTGTTGAATAATGACTTGCTCACCCTCTTTCACTCCGTCAATAACTTCAACAAAATGACGATCATTTAAACCAATTTTAACAATACGAACTTCCGTCTTACCATTTTCAATTACCGTAATTTCATATTGATTCGTACCGACTGAACGACCTAATGCACTGATAGGCAGACGTAAAGCCGCTTTAACTTCAGCTACGCGAATAAAAACCCGCGCGGTCATCGATGTTTTTAATTCACGATTTGTATTATCTACCTCAAATGTTCCGTTGTAATAAACCGCACCTTTTTGTTCTCCTCCTGCACTATTATTACGCTCATCAAGAACTTCTGGTGGTATAGGTTGAACATAGCCCATCATACTTTCATATTGCTTTTCTGGGTTTGCGATAACGTGAAATGTTAAGGGTTGTCCGGGACTTATTTTTTGAATATCTGTCTCTGATATGCGCGTTTGCACCTGCATTTTATCTAAGTTTGCCAGCACAAGAATTGTTGGTGCTGTTTGTGAAGAAACGATGGTTTGCCCTTCATTCGCAATAATACCCAATACTTCACCACTTATTGGGGCAACAATACGCGTAAAGTTTAAATTAGCCGTTGCTGTTTGCACTGCCATTTCGGACTGAACGATCATTGCATCATTGACATTGACTTGCTGTAATTGTGCTTCATATTGGGCTTGAGCCTGCTCATATTCACTGCGAATACCCGAGCCATCACGCTGCATAATCACTTGGCGCTTATATGCTTTGATGTACTGAATCAATGTCGCTTCTGCTGCGCGTTTTTGTGCTTGCGCACTCAACAATTGAGCCGTCGCATTTTTAAGATCAGATTCTTGAATTGTTGGATCAATTTCTGCGAGAAGATCGCCCTTATTAACCTTTTCACCCTGCTTAACGTAAAGTTTCTTTATTTGTCCATTTACTTGAGCCCCTACATTTACTTGAATGGAGGGTTTCAAAATTCCTGTAACCATAACGATTTTTTCGATATCGCCACGTTCAACTGACAACATTACTGATTCACGAAGCTCTTGTGTTGGCACTCGCCATAAAATATGCACACTAAAAACTAATAACAGTAAAAAAATAGCGCTAATTCCTATACGTGAACGTAGAGAAAAATATTTATTTTTCAGTTTTGATGTCGGTTTTGCGCGGCGAAAAGTCATTGCGTCAATACCTCAGAGGTCACTAAAGTTGGCGAGATATTTGTTGCCTTTGGCTTGATATCACCTCGAGTAAACTGCTGACTCAATTGACCATCAACAATACGATAAAGCGAGTCGAAGCTGGCCGCTATGTCATCGTTATGAGTGACAACTATGAGTGTTTTTCCAGTTTCACGACAATGTGATTGAATGGTTTGCATCACCGTTTTTGCTGTTTCCACATCTAAATTTGCCGTAGGCTCATCAAGTAGCAGAATTGGCCGAGCACTGTACAGTGAACGAGCGAGTAATAAGCGCTGACGCTGTCCAAGAGATAAAGAAGAATTACTTTCTCGGATAAGAGAACTTAATCCGCCAGGTAGGCTATTAATAACCGATCCTAAAGCCAGATTTTCAAGCAATTCTTCAATTATTTTTCGATTTTTTTCGCGAAAATTAGGGTCGAATAAGGTGATGTTTTCTAATACTGTCGCGTTGAATAAAATATCTTCTTGGCTTTGTAGGCAAACAAGTTGCGTTAATTGCATTGTGCTCACGAGATCATCCTTTGACCGGCACTCGCCTTTCTGCACCGCAAATAACCCAGCGATAATTCTTAACAATGTACTTTTCCCCGCACCAGACTCACCGACAATAGCAACTTGAATCCCTGACGGTAAATCCAATGAAATATCATGCAAAATTGGCTTAGCTGGATCGTAATTGAAATAAATATGTTCGAAGGTCAGATGTGGAGCCTTACCCGATGAGTATTTTTCCTGAAATGGCACATTGTTTTCTTCACTCTTTTTTGGAAATAAAGAGTGAACTCGCGTATCAATAACATGCAATTGTGACTTATGGATAATTGCATAGAAAATACGCGTAACATACGTAGTGAAAATTTGACGTAAAAAGCTATAAGCAAAAAAATCACCGAGGGAAATTAAGTCATTAGCTACCATTGGTAATACAACCAACATAAAAATAACCATCTCCAAACTACCCGTTAATTGATAGATGCCATCCTTAATTTGCTGATAAACATTCCTGCGCTGTATGCAAGTAAATAACTCTCGGCTTAACCAAGCAAACTGTGTTTTACGTTGATTTTCTAATCCCGCGGTTTTAATGGTTAAGATGCCTTGCAAAGTTTCCATGAAAAAATCATTAAGCTCTGCGGCTTTTAACTGTAATTGCTGTGTATACCAACGATCACGGATAATTGCCCAAACACTAATGAGCCCCATTACCGTCACTCCGGCCGCAGAAATAGCCGCTAATACAGGCGCAATCCAGAACATCACACCCAATGCAATAGCACAGATAATCCAATCCGTTCTTAAGCCATTATCAAGTTCAATTTTTTCTGTCAAAGCACCCTGCCATGCAACAAATCGACTAAAAACATCGCCTGGAGCACGCTTTTCAAAAAAACGTAATGGATTACTGAGTAAACGAGAAAATCCCACACCACTATTTATTAAAACAAAGTGTTTAACGAACCTTTCACTAATCATCCGTACAGCAAGCGCTAACAAGGTTGCGACAATAAAAGCCACAATAAACCAACCGTATGGAAAAACTGCATTTTTAGCATCTGAAAATGCTTGGTTTATCGCATTACTTACCATCGCTGGCATTAAAAATAACGTCAACGAAACTAAGAACACTAAAGCCATTAATCCATAAATACCGCGAACAGCTGCGGTTTCTTTTAAGCTCATCGCATGAGGAACTTTTCGACCTATTGAGATATTTTGTTTATTTTCAGGTGCGAGTGATTCAATTTTTTTCAAGGCGGCTTCAGGTTCTAAAATTAACGCATAGCCACTAATTTCCGCTTTTAACGCTGAAAAAGGTAACCATTGTTGCCCAATAGCCGGGTTCATTACACACACGTTACTACCTTTTCGGTACGCCAATACCACAAAGTGATTTGCTCCGTAATGTAAAATTGCAGGAAGCGGTAGACTATTTAACTCATGGTGTTCAAATAATATTGGCGTAGTTGCAACACCATAATTGGTTAAGATAGTCGAAAGGTCTATCAAGGACGTACCATGCTCGGATGCAGGGTAAACGTCACGTAATGCCTCTAAAGAAATTGATATCCCTTGGGTTTGTGCCAGCATAGCAATACAAGCTAAGCCACATTCATTGGTTTCTTCTTGATAGACAAGATCTGGAATGATATTTTTCATTATAATCAATGACTAATAAAATAAAGTGAATGGCTATGCCATAGAAGCCAGTCGTTTGGATAATTACGAATAGCGTTCTCGATAATTACTGGCATTTGAATTGTGACTTGCTTTGCTTCAACAGGGGGATAAATTTTGATTTGTATTCCATCTTGATAATACAGATGATAAAAAATAACCTGACCAGAAATAGCGCTAGATAAGCGCACCACACCATTATGAAGCTTTGCTGCCCGATTAAATAAGTTGCATGATAATTTACTCGACATTCCCTCTTCTGTTTGAATAGTGAAATCAGGGGTAATATCAGGAAAAACAATCATGTTTTTCTGCCCACTTGCGACTTCAGTCATCAGTGTCATTAAATTACTCGCTAATGATTTGTTATCTTGATGAATAGAACAATACGATAAATTTACGCCACCGAATTCGCGGGCCGATTGGTTATATTTTTGCTGCTCCGCACTGGATGAAACTACTACTGTTGCTGATCCTGGGGTTACTCCTGCACCAATCATGGTGGCAAGAACATCAGAAACCATATGCAGCGGTGCCAAGACAATTGTTTTTTTTTGTTGGTGTAGTGGGGCAACAACCTTATCAAGGGCTAAAGTACAGGCTTGAATTTGCGCCATAATTTGACGGTTTTGCCCCCATGTCGCCCCTTCTTCTAAAAGAAAGCGGCGAACAGCAATCCAACCCGCATCAATCACACCATCTGGATTAATCAAACTGCGGTAGTTTGCTGTTGCTACTTTATTTTGATTGCGATATTTATGCCCAAAGACGCCAACTTTGCAGAAATAACGCGAAATAGCTAATATCGTCTTTGTATGGCCTCTATGTAACAAAAAACGCAATAAGGCTATTGCACCATGAGTGAGTTTTTTATACCCTTTTTTAAAGGGCATTAGGCAATTTTTGACACTGAAAACCGTCCAGACAATTAAATATTGAATCACGGGGACTCCTTGTGACTTTTCTCCAATAACTCAATCATGTAAGCAGTAAATTCAGGAAAATCACGATCTTGATACACGACATAGCGTTTATTGATAATAAAAGCAGGTGTGCCCGTAATTTGATAATAGTTTGTAATTTCAGTCATATATTTAAGGCGTTCTTTTACGGCCGAACTTTGACTGATTTCGAAATATACTTTGGTATCAATGTTGTGCTGTTTTAACCAATCTTTTAATACTTCTTTTTTTGTTAATTCAATCTTATTATTAATCACTGAATCATAAAGACTCGAGCGAAATTGAGATTCAATTCCCATTTCTTCTAGTGTTGCAAAAACCACCGCATAAGCCGCTAAACCATCACCATTTTTAGTATTTAAATGAATGGCTTTAAATGTCGTACCTTCGGGAAGATTTTTAGCAAATTGACTCACATTTTTATCGCTAATAGCGCAGTAATGACATCCATAAGAAAAAATCTCTATAATACTATTGCTCTCTTTTATTGGACTCGAAAGAACTTGTTCATTATTAAATTCAATAAAAGATGAGTCTTGAATATCATTATTTGAAAAAGTATTAAAAACAAAAATATGATAAAACAAAACCGTCATGAGTGATGACGTAATAATAACAAATAATGTATAGATAATAATAGTTATTGGCTTAAAGCGTGTATTCATACCCATTAGTTCCATCAATAATTGAAGATACATGGGGAATATCCCCATGTATCAACTAAATAAGCTAATTAGCTCTTATGGTGTAATTGATCCTGAACAATTTGCAGCATCAACGTTTTTAGCCTGATAAGTTTTATTACCATGCTTATCAGTACAAGTCGTGATTAACTTACAAGATGAAACACCACCAACAGTGATTTTCTCATAAGAATCTGTACATACTTTTTTAGTTCCACCAATTACAGCAGCAGCTTCAATAGCATTTAAATTTTTCATTTAATTTCCTTTTTTAAGTATATATTTAATAAAACACCTATCTATTGGAAAACACTTACCAATAAATTCTTGAAATTTACTTTGTTGATATATAAAACAAAATAAATAAATTCACATTTTTACTATTAGAACCTTTCATCTTTAACAAAAAACCGCTTTGCTTTCTTATGAACTTCTTTTGCTTTTTCTTTTTCACCAAGTTCATTCAAAACCAAATACCAAGAAAAATACACATTAGCATCCGAATATACTTTAGAGTATTCTTCAGCCCAATGATCAAATGATTTCAAATAATTATCATCTTGATTTTCATTGTAAAGAAGCAAGTTTCCCATATTTAAATCATAATTATAACGGTCATATATTAAGGCATAATTCCATTTATTCGAATCTGATTTCATCATTGAAATAATTTTTTGTTGTCCCGTTTTTTCAATATATGTTAAATATTGCTGACCTTGTAATGCCATATATAACAAAATCATTGAACAAAAACCAAAGATAACTATCCCACTATTTAAAACAATTGCTAAAGGCTTATAAAACACATAATTTTTCATTGGGTTATCAGCACATCGCAATAATAACATTAATATCACACCATGGGGGGTCGATAGCCATAGTGGAAACTCAGTCATAATATGAAACACTATCGGGAAAGCTATTATCAAATAAATATAATTATTATTTTTTATTGATGAAAGACTAAGGTGTATCCCACCAATAATAATAAACAATATACCTATTAAGCCTATAATTCCACCTTCTACCATCCAACGCAATATTTCATTATGAGGATGAGACATTGTTTTTCTACCAATGCCCATTAATTCGCCACCATAAGTTTCTAAAAAAACAGACTCAAAACTACCAATCCCAGTTCCAAAAAAAAAGTGGTCACTAAAAAGATACAAACTGTGTTGCCATAAAACCCAACGAATATGTGATGTTTGTAGTTTAGTTTCAGAAACATCAGATATATTTAATCCAATCTTAATACCATATCCTATTACAAGACCAATAATAACAAATAGAAATAGAAATGTAATTTCCTTACGATTATTCTTTGAGAAAACAAAAAAAGCAATAACAATTAAAAATAAACTTAAATAACCCGTTAACGATTGGGATAACGGCAATACAGAACTCATCAAAATAAGAGAAATACCAATCATTATTTTTTTATTCTGACTTTTGTTATTTAACTTAATTATTAACCCTAATGCACTTGCTATCCCAATACAAATAAAGCTTGAAAAAACATTTACCTGTTGAAATATACCATATGGCCTATCACCTGATAAGGACGGATAAGAAAACCTTATTAGTGGTAATAAATCAAAGACCTGTAAAAAGGCTAAAATGCTTTCAACTATGGCTGAAAATATAATACTCCATAGTATAATTTCATAACCAACTTCCGTAATATTAACTTGAAGGAGTAAACAATAAAAAATCAATGCACCTACAATCCATGCAGCTATCAAATAAGCACTATATCGATAAGTTGTAGGAGATAAAAAGCATAGAACAATCAAAATAATCAAACCAATCGAAATCCATTGACTTGCCACAGAGTAATGAAAGTTATTTTTATTTAATTGACTACCACTCATAACAACGATAAATAATGCCACACTGCAACAAGAAATAATATTTATTGGTAGAGATAAACCTGCCCCACCCAAATTAGGCATATAAATATGTAATATTACACCTAAAAAAATAACAACAAAAAGGTTAACAATCCATGAATTATATCCATTTCCATGCTTTACAATCACTTCTTTTTCATTCCTATATTTTATTATTCTTTACTGATATTCTAAAGTGTAATAAGCCGTGCTATAAAAATTACCATATGTAATCGCTTTATTACTCAGAGCTTCCGGTTCAACTTCAATATAAGCCTTAAATTTGATTTCCGTATCATTATTGGCAAGGTCTTGTGCTAATGATGGTTGGTTTAATTTAATTTCTGTATTGTTTTCATTTAAAAGCCCAATACCAATCCCTGATGCCTCACTCTTAGCATTAATGGCTAAATGATCTGGAAGATTTATATTTTCAGTTCCATTAAATATCACTGTGACTGCTTTAAACACCGATATATTACAATTAATTAAATTAATTGAAAAAGGCAAAGGCTTTGATTTCCCCGCGGTATAAAGCTCTTTAACAGATACCTGTTCAAAATTAACGGGGACTTTTTCACTCCCAGGGGATATCTGGCAAGGAGTTACAACAACCATACCTTCAAAAGAATAACTCCCCATATTTGTATGAGTAATATCCGCTATTAATGGTCCTGAACCTGATAAAAATAAGCCCGCAATACCCAACAATTTTGCACATATAATCTGATTATTACTCAACACCACCTACCCCCTATTGAAATTCAGCAAGAATAGTACCAGTTCCTGTAAATTCACCTTCATCCACTGTACTTCCCGGTGCTGCGATCGGCGCGGCCGTTAGATTCCAAGTACCTTGGTTATTCACGAAGTTAGGTACTTGATATGCTTGGTTTGGCCTAACTACAGTTCCCATCGTGTTGTCTTTAATAACAATCCCTAGATTTGTACGCTTATTACCTGCTCTCAATGTTCCAAAATAATCCGCATTAAAATCTGCAACTCCTGAAGCGCCAGGAAGCAACGATAATTTGATGTTTAAATCACCTGTTGTAAAACTTCCACCTCTACACTTCACTGGTATTAGGAAAGGTTGAGCATAATTAATTCCATTCAACTGTGAACTTGTATTAGCCACGTCACCGAAACGAATATTAATTGGGTTGCCTTCATTAATAGTGCACTCATCGGCAACCGTAATGATCCCTGCGGCTAACACCACTCGGGTCGAAGGTATTGCAGCAAAAGAAGTACTTCCGTTGGTTGGATGTCCTTTCTTTGCAAACACTTGAACTAGCTCTGCTTGGTTAATTGTAATACCGTTAATAATTGGTTTTTTTAACCTGAAGGTTACTCGCCCGCTTGAACCTGTCTGTAACGTAACCCCATATTCACGGCTATTCGAACTGGCTGGTTGGCATTCCATCGGATCCGACCCACCATTCCAGAGATTAGCCGCGGGTACGGAAATTTTATCATTTACCCTTCCACCGATTTGAATTTCAACTTTTACATCAAAATACTCATTCAAGTTGAGATAACCCGGATTTTGCATCGATCGTGGCATTGTCGAGGTTAAATCAAACGTCATTCCAGAGTCAGGATCAGCGCTATTAGGTCCCCCTGGTTTCATATATGTTTGACAATAAATATCAAAAAATGGCCAATTACCAACATCGTAATTAAATACAGTTTCAGCATCTTTTTCATTAATCAATAATTGATTATTCATTCGAGCTTCAAATGTGTAAGTTCCACCTTCCGGTATAACTGAACCATGGGGATACCCTAAAACTTTTATAGGTAGTAAAGCTGTTACTAACAAGCTTGATATAATGACCATACTTTTTAGTTTTATATTTTTACAAATAGTCATTATAAATACTCCATTTTCAACCTAATTATTCCTCTAAAATTACCTGCCGAAACAGTATATTTTGTTGCTTCAAGAGCTGCATTTAATGTTATGTTATTATCACCTGGCTTAATGACCCACGATATTTTAGGCTGGCTTAGCATCAAATTTTCATTGTGTTGAGTAAATATGCGTAGTGCAGCGCCATCTACACCGCCACTTATACGCACCAAATCAGGATTAAAAAAATCAGGTTCTCCGACGATACTCATCGATACCGCACTTTCTCCTGTAAGGTAATAGCGTTTACTATTTTGAACTGCCTCTGCCCCTGAATTAGCAAATGACTTTGATGCCCCACGCTGGCAGTCTTTTAATCTCACACTAAACGTAACCGGTGAACTTCTATCGCCAATCCGGCGGAAAGTTCTTGAATTTATCTCACCTAAATCAACGTATTGTTCTTGAGTATCTAGCTCAAGAACACAAGGTGATGCATATACACTTCCTTGAAAATGTACTGTACTGTGGACATCAAGTAAGGTTTGACGAGATATTTTATCATCCGCCAATTCCGCTATTGTCGAAAAACTTGTAAGTCCAAATAATGCGATTCCTAAGTATCTAGTTTTCATAATGATACCCCTAGCGCGGTTGTTGCTCTGTTGGTAAGGCTTTGCAGGAATTTCCATTACAGCTATATTTCAATTCAGGGTGCCCACCATAGTCATTAACGTACATCATGGTGAAACTATTACTCGCACCATTGACTTTAATATCTAAATTTGATTTTGGCGCAATCATTACCCCAGGAAAATCCGTCAATTTTTTACCACCTTCGGTAATCAATTTATCGTTTAAGCTAATAATCGTAACGTAGTAGGGTGTTGGGTTTTCTGCTCGCCAATTATTTCCTTGCTTTTGGAATGTAATCTGATCTTGCCAAACTGAACTTTTCGATTTTGGGATAATAGCTGTCGGCCGATAAAATAATTTAATACGTGATTGCATCGCCAGCTGTAAAACATTTGGTTTATCCGGTTTTGGTGGAACTTCGCGAACGTTCAAATAAAATAAGCTTTCCTTATCTTGTGGTAGCTTATCGATTTCAGCTGTTTTAGAAACTCTAGCTACACCTTTTTGCCCACCGTTAATCCGCTGTAATGGTGGTAGCACCACTAATGGTGACGTAATTTTTTTGCCATTAGCATCTTCAACCCACGCCTGAGCTAAAAATGGAATACTTGAACTTGTATTCGATAAGTTTGCACTAGCAGAAGCTTCATCACCTGTAATAATCAGTCGCGTTCTATCGAGTGAAATACCTGCATGTGATTGGCTAACGCTCATCATGAACACCAGCAAACCTACCCATTGATTTATCCGAATCACCATTTTCTCTATCCTATTTAAGACTTATTTTGAGCATCACTTCACTGTTGACAAGGTAATAAGACCGACATACCTGACTCAATCTTTTCAGGGAGATGAACTTTACACTGTGCTTTCCCCCCCCAAGATAGGGTTAAAATTTCTTGAGGGTTCACCGCCATTAGATATGTAAATCCTTGTTCCATTACCATAGCCACATTAACACCATCAGGGTTAGTCACATCTGCTCCAAATGGAGGCACCGTACCGTTATAACTAATTGTGGCGACTAATTTCTCACCTTTGGCAACATCAAACCGCTGATAACCAATTGCACCTTCCGTTAATGTGGATGTAGCAATGGCTCTATTGGTATCAACATCACTGTTCAATTTATCTACATCGATACGTGTATCGAAACTGTAATAACTCACAATATCCGGTACAACCGAAATACCTTTCCAGTTTGTTCGCGTTTTTTCATGGTTGAATGGCACTCCACCTACCCCATTTGTATCAACCATGATCCTTGCCGTATCAGTCGTTGCACTGCTGTTATGTAATGCAGCGCCATACCTTGTTGCAGTAAAACCACCACGTAATGTTCCATTAATCGATGCAGTCTGTCTTTCTTGATAGCTAATGTTGGTATTTACTTCTGCAAGCTGCGTACGCTTTTGATAATAGCCATCAAACTGGACACGATCATCACCACTTCTACCCGCTCTAATACGCCATAAGTCATTGAAATCCCTGTTGTCACTATATGAAAGCATATGACTCGTCTTGCTACCGCTATTTTGTAAGTCATAACCTGCCCAGCGACTATCCCCTACAGGAACTGAAACAGAAAGCGATACGCTATCATCACGTCTACCTCTATATTCAGAGCGATAAGCTGCAATATTTGTTGATACGCCCTCAATTCCTAATAAACGGAATGAGCGACCAACCGATAAGCCATACCTATTTTGTGATGTTTGATCCCAATATGTTTGGTGGGTATAGGTTAGAAATAAAGTTGTACGCCAATCAGGATCATCCGCCCAAAACGTTTTATTTCCTGTGATGGTATACATCTCTTTTTGACGCCCTATACCGATATATTTATTTTCACGTTCATCTAAGTATTGAGATAATGTACGAAATTTATCCTGTGAAAATCGATATCCGGCAAAAGTGATCGTACTATTAAGCTCATCAAATGATTTAGAATAACTAAGTCTAAAAGATGAACCTGTTTCGGTATTAGTCCCCGGAATTCGGCTAATAGATTGAGTGATATCTGCTGATAGTGCACCAAGAACGGCTAGATCACGCCCAATACCCGCAGAAAACGCACTATAGTCTCGGCCTGCAAACAGAGCCCCTCCAATCAAAGACCAGTTATTACTTAGCCCCCAAGAAAAGTCACTTGTCGCAAACATAGAACCTTCGGGCTTGTGATTGAACCGCGATGGCTTACCCACAGAAATGTTATACCGCACATATCCCGGTCTGGTTAAATAAGGGATATTCGCCGTATCGACTTGAAAAGTTGAAACATCACCATCATCACCTTCCACTCTAACGTCAAGTGTTCCGCGAATTGAACTTTGCAAATCTTGAATGCTAAATGGCCCGGCAGGAACGGTTGTTTCATACACAACTTGCCCAGCTCGGCTAACAATAATTTTTGAATTACTTTTCGCAATCCCATTAATTTGTGGCGCATAACCACGCAAATTAGGAGGCAACATTCGCTCATCACTGGCTAAATTAATTCCTGTATAGCGAATAGTGTCAAAGACTTGAGAGTTTAAATAAATTTCACCAAACGTTAATTTGGCCGCCATATGTATTAATGGGCGATATGCATAAAACTGATTCCAATCAAATTTTCTATCACCACGTTCATTATAATTAGCTTGGTAATCAGCCCTAAAGCGCCATGCTCCAAGGTTAAAACCCGTCTGCCCATAAGCGGATAATGAATGCTTATTTGTGTGTGTTCTTAAAGAACGCGAAATTGTTCCCGTTAGATTGTAGTCAAACAGTAAACCTGACACACCAGCATCCCAACGCTCTGGTGGCACCCAGTCTGGATCAGTGTATTTCATCCAGGCTTGTGGCATAGTAATATCAAGTTTCCCTTCATGATTATTTATTTTAACCCCGGGAATTGATGTAATATTCGAACAATCTGAAGATATGGTCTGAATTTTTTTTAGTGCATCTTCTTTTAATGCTAGCATTTCGATTTGTTGTTGAGTAAAACAAACTAACGTTTTTTCATTATTATCAGGATCAACAATATACGCTACTTTTTGCTGAGATAAAGATTGACCATTAATATAAACATCCAATAAATATGAGCCAGGAAATACAAAGTTATCTTTAGAGAAGCGTGTTAAGTCAATATTATCACGATCACCAACATCTAATACATCCGTGTTAAATTCAACGATATCATCTGCAAAAACATTTATTGAATAGCAGAGCATTGCAATATATATCGCAAACAAATTTCTCGTCTTAAATATATTACCACTAAGAATAATCATTATATTTACTCTGTATTCACTAGCAAAATTAGAAATCATCCCAATTAAATTTATGAGATTAAACGGTAAATATTTTATTTATAATTTTTTAGAAATAATCCATTCTAAACCGTAATGTTCCCGTAAACTCACCTGCTTTTATATTTTTCTGGTAAGCAATAAGTGTGGCGGTAAAGTCCAACCTATCGCGCCCCTCAAGTAGGGTGTAATCAGGCATCTTGGTATTAAGTTTAAGAGTTTCCCCATGTGAATTTTTTAATTGAATTCCAAATCCTTCTGATTCTCCACTAACTTGAAGTAAATTATCATCAATAGATGCCCCCATCATTGTTATTTGAGCACGAGATGCACTACCTTTATCAGACGAAGGCAACGTACAGCCAATAAGCTTTATTTGAAATTGTTTACTAACAGCTAAATTTTCTTCAGGTGTTATTTCTCTTGCACTTACTTCACCAAAATCCACCCAAAGATCTCGACTAACAGGATCAATTGTACATGAGGCTTCAATTAATTCACCCTGCATTACAATATCGCCAGGTGTGTTATTAGCGATACCTCCCCAGCTTAATAAGGGCCATAATAAACTAGAGCTTAATGCTATTTTTATAACTCGAATTATCATGGGAAATACCGTGTGACTATATGAAAATTAATATTGCGGAGTATTAAATACTCCGCATCTTTACATAAAATCAATTACCAACTATTGATAATCAACTTGGAAGTTAATCGTTGAATCAAAACTACCTGGGGTCACAGCATTAGATGGGTTATCTGATTTTAAGTAAGCAACAAATGGAATTGTCGTTTTGCCATTAGTTAAGTTAACAGCAGTCGATGCTTGCCCCCAAACAACGTCTTTATTACCATTATCTCTTAAACCGATACCAGCACCACTTGCAGTACCTGAAGTAAATGCGGCTAAGCTTGCATCACTAGGGTTAACAGTTGATGGTGTATAAGTTACAGTTGCAGTTTGAGCAACTGTCGTATCACACCCTTGTAATTCGATATTTTTCTTAACGTTACCTGCACGCTCACCATTTTTTAAATTGGATACAGGAATCTGATAAAAGTTAACTTTTACAGGACTTGATTCTTCGCTAAGACCACAAGCAGAATTGACTAATTCACCAGAGATCTCAATGGTACCGTTGGTTGGTGTACCTGTATAAGCAGCCATTGCAGCAAATGAAGCAAAAGCTGATGCAAATACAGTACCTACTATAAATTTATTCAATTTCATGATTATTTAATCCCGTTATTATATATTTAGCAATGATAGTTGTTGATAACAACTTTAGATAAAAATAATCATTAAATTTAATTAATAATTACTTCCAATAAAGTCATCATCTTATTAATTTCAAGCATACCAATTACTTCTATTATTTAGAGAATAAAAGTAAGGTTAATACTCATTTATTTTTAATTAGAATAATAAATTATCGCCAAAGTTTTCTTGAATTTTTGTCTAGCGTAGAATAATAAATAGATTCATTCCTTACAATACGCTGTAGTTTCTCACTATCGTGCTTATCAATAACATTATTAAAGAAATCTCGCCATGTTTTATTTAGTGCAGTCAATATATTATCCATCATTTCAAATGTTAATTTTGTCTTTCCTGTTTCATAACGAGATACTTGTTGTTGACTTACTTTTAAAATTTTGGCGAGTTCATTTCCAGTTAAATTTTTTTCTTTTCTTATTTCCCTCAAATACAGCCCTACATCTTTATTTATTTCATTAGAAAAATAAGCCATTTTATTTAACCTTTACAATATAATTATAATGGATTGTTAGTCACCACTTTTGGTTCGAAATGATTATACGGTCGGTTATTTGCTTTGTATAATAGATAGTACAAATGAATATTTAACATAAAATTTTAATATCCTATTGAAATAATGAAATGTTACGAAAAAACGAGATCATTAAAAATATTTCAATATATAACAAGGAATTAGGTTTAAAACAAAACAAAAATGAGAGCTAAATTTTACATCTTGATACATTTGAATATGTTTAAACACCATAAAAACACATAAACTGAGTATTTGGATCGAAAAACAAACAAATATTATGGTTAAATCACTCCTCATTTGAGTTAAGTGCACCTAGGATGCATTTTTTAAGAATTATCTTACCCATGAAAATCTATCAAAATTAGACTTTGTTTTTATCCGATACTTTAGTCTGTATGACTTTTAATTATACAATTGGTAAAACTGAGCGGTCATATAACATAGAGTGTTTGAAAATTTAATATCAAATAAATTTTTATATTAACCAACAAAAATGGTTACCTCTGTTCCATTAAAGACACGCTAAATTATCAAGAATATGCTTCACCAAAATGATATTTTGGCTATATGTTTCGACCCGATATACTATAAATATTAATACTTGAAATTATAAACCATCTCATTTTTATCTAGTGATAAAAACAGAAAGCCCATCATGTTTTGCATGATGGGCTTTCTGTTAAAAAGTTATCTATATAATTTTATCGATACGTGAACAACACATTTACAGTGTTACTAAATGGTCCTGATTTGATTGGTTCATTGTCCTTGTTGGACAACTCAACACTATATTGAAAATATCCTGGTCTTTGTTGAGTTATTGCCCCTTTATAATAATACTGATCAAATGAAACCACTTGATTTGTACTTTTATCCGTAATAACTGCCTGTAGGCCATTATTAAATAACATATATTTTTTATTTATTACACCACTATTACTTTGGAATGCAACACTCACTTCTAATGCCGCATTACATGTTGAATCGGGTACTAAATCCAAAGAAAAATTCTCTTTGACTGTTTTTCCACTCTGAAAATTCTCCGGAGTTAATTCTTTAAAATCAACAACTTTATTATTCATTATAACAATTGGTGTCGGGCAATAGTTCACCAGTTTTCCGATAATTCGAGCATAGTACATATCACCAAAACTTTTGCCTTGATAATCTCGATGATAACCAACAGGAAAAACTCCTGTATCAAAAGATTTTAGCTCCCCGCTCCCTCTAATAATTTTATATTTATAGCCAAATGCAATGTTTGGAGCTCCTGCTGCCCAAGAACCGACGACTAATGGTGGAGTATTAGTCTGTGTGACTTCTACCGTCGTTCCCCCATATGGACCTTCTTGATACAGCCTAACACCACTATTCAGTAGCAATTTTTTAATATCTTGAGATGTTTGATTATTAAACCAGATAGTGCGTTGTTCTGCTGTACCCGAAAAAACACATCGCCATGAAAACCAACCAGTGTTAGCCACACCAAGTAAAGTTCCTGGAGGAACAGAGCCAGGAACAGTATTCATATCAATGAAGACTTCAGGAGAAGGGTTCCATGCACCTCCTCCCGAAGAAACACCACCGTTTGATGTGCAACTCACGCCTGCATAAGCGAATGTCCCCGAGGTCAGTAATAATCCTCCCAACATGCTTTGCATAACTCTTTTTCTGAGATTCATCTTCGCTGAATTGGCATTTTTCATTTATTTTTTACCGAAGATATCAACTCACATGATTGCGTTGTATTACACTGATACTTACTAAATTTTAATCCGCCAAAATCATCAATATAAGCCACTTCAAAACTATTCCATGATGGGTTTTTCAATTTCACGACAGAATCACTAAAAGGGGCGACAATCGTTTCAGGAAAATTATTGTCTTTATTCTGATCAACATTGATATTAGTGATAATAATATTAAATGGGGTTGGGTTAGTCAGCTTGATGTTTTCACCCTGCTTAACCACTTTCAAGTCTCGTTGAAAATCTTTATCAACCGACATTTTATATTCAATACCTTTAGGTCGATAAAATAATTTTAAGCGAGATTGAATGGTAAATTGCACCACGTTCGCTTCTTTTCCTTGAGGAGGGATCCCCAACAAATTGAAATAAAGTAAACTTTCTCTATCCTGTGGTAATGAATTCTGCCCATCCATATACGTAATTTTTATCTGTTTTTTTTGTTTTGGACTGACTTTCTGCAAAAAAGGTAGTGCAACTAAAGAGTCGGTTAGCTTCTTCCCTTCAGGGGTTTCTATCCAGGTTTGCGCTAAAAATGAAGACGTACTGTCTTGATTTTCAATAACAACACTTGTACCACCATCTTCCTCATTAAAAATGATGCGAGTTCTATCTAAACCAAGAACTGCATACGCTTGGCTCATCACGCTGGATAATAAAACTACAGAAAGTACTTTTTTAAATAGAGTCATTTTATTCACCGACATTGTAATCACTTTAGTGATTGCATAAAATTGTGTCACTGTTTCTAGCAAGGATACCGTCTGCGGAGAAAGTACAAGATAGATTATCTCCCCAATTAACACTGAGTTGATCGCCCATATTCAACCCAGTTAAGTAAACAATGCCAGATTCAGCAATAATTCCTGAAACTTTACCATTCGAACCATTGGTCACAACAGCGCCCAATGGAGGATATTGCCCATTACTTTGCTTTATACGCGTTATTAACGATTTACCGATATCAGCATCAATTTTGACATAACCAATAGCACCATCAGTAAGTGTAGATTCTAGAACATTTTCTTCAATATTAACTGTCTCAGGCAACTTATTTACATCAACCTTATATTCCATATTATAGTAGGTTGGTACGTTACTTATTGTCGCTAGCCCATAATCATTTGTTGTGGTATTACCATTTTCAATAATGACACCCTTCGCCCTAGGAACATCAACCACTAAGCGAGATTGGTCACGATAGGTTAGTCGGTGAGCTGAGATACCATGTTGCGTCGCAGTAATTGAACCATTCAGCGTAATACTGGCTGAATTCATTGTATCTGATAATGTGCTGCTCATTTGAACCTGCCCTGCATTTCCACGATGAGAAATATAAGTACTTACCATACCTTGGGATAGTCCATCTTGCGTTGATGCCGTCAGGTTATAGTTAGTGTCTTTATCAAGGTAATGGCTATAGTTCACATTATTGGCATAACGTTTATCTTGATCACTGTAGGATGCAAAGTAAGATATTGATGTATTATTATTCTCTGAACTAAGCGGTTTACTGATCGATAAAAAAACTTGGTTATCCGTTTTATTGTTTGAATTACGAGCTTGGTTTAACGACACGGAGACGTTACCGCCTTTCATTAAGCCTTCATTAAAATATTTATTAAGTCCAATACTGAAATAATTATTTTGTTTACCGTTCCAGTAGGTTTTACGTGATGCGGTAATATTGGCGCTAGCATTGATAAAATGTAATTGCTGCGCATATGAAAGCGAAAATACATGCTTATCTTTATTGACATCACTCCTATCTTTATCTGCAAAATTTTGTTCAACAAAATTTGATAATGAGTTAAACGTCCTGTCTGCAAATCGATATCCCGTCAATGTCAATTGACCATCAATACTCGGTAAATCTTTTGCATAATTAATACGATAGCTTTTCCCTTTTTCTTCGCCTGTTAAAATATCAGCATAAGATTGTGTAATATCGACAGAAAATGCACCTAAAAAACCTAAGTTTTGGCCAATACCTACGTTAATGGCACGGTATTTATTGCCTGACGTGGCAACCAGACCGCCAAATAGTGAAGTATTATTTAAAATACCCACCGAGCTTTCTACTGTCATAAAATTATCATCAGTATGACCACTATATTGTGGTGATAGCTGACCTAAATTCATTTTATAACTCACTTGGCCTTTGCGGGTTAAAAAGGGGATATTGGTTGTTGTAAATTGGAATTTGGTCTCTTTACCATTATCCTCTGTCACAGTAACATCAATCGTTCCCATTACTGATTGACTTAAATCCTTGATAACAAAAGGCCCTGCTGGAACTTTAACTTGACTAATAATACGTCCATTTTGAGAGAGAGTAACCGTTGCATTCGATGCCGCTATACCGGTGACTTGTGGTGCATACCCTCTTAAATTAGGCGGCATCATACTTTCATCAGTAAATACACTCACACCTTTAAAGCGCACACTATCAAATAAATCAGATCTGATAAAAATTTCACCGACAAATAGTTTCGCAGATAAGCTGGCAATATCTCGGAATGCATAAACCTGTTCCCAATCGAAGCGGCTTTTTTTGTCACTATTACGATTAGAGTCTAGCAATGTATTTTCATATTGATAATTTGCACGGAAACGCCATGCCGAAAAATTAGCACCTACGTTACCGAACGCACTAAGATTATTACGATTTCCTGATCCTTTCCGATAAAAATGGTTATCACTAATGGTGTAATCGAAAATTAGCCCTGCAATACCATTGTCACGAAGTTCCGGGCTTACCCAAGATGAATAAGTCGATTCAGTATATTTTTGTGGGACTGAAATAGTCAGAATTTGTTCGCTATCATTAAAATCAATTGAAACATTATCATCAAGAGTAGATAAATTAACACAGTCATCATCTTGAGTAGAAATTAATTTATCTTTAGCCTCATGGGTTAAAGGAAAACGGTCCAATAATTTTTTTGTAATACAAGCTTCAATAATACCATTTTTATTTATAAAGTTAATTTGTTCACTTCGCAAAGTTCGCTTATCATTAAAAACAACATCAGCTTCATACAAGCCTTCACTTAAGTTATTTTTTTCAAAATAGCTTAAGTCAATATTATCTTCTACAGATAAATTGAGTGCTCTAATATTAAACGTTTCTGCATTTGAATACCCTCCAAATATAAGGAGTGAAATAATATAACAAATGTTTTTTTTCTTAAAATACATAAGTTCACTCATGTGGGAAGGTAGTGACAACAATTACTTTGCGCCAAGAATGGCGCAAAGTAATTAATTCAAAATAAAATTTTTACTCGTAGCTTAATACATAATTAGCAACCGAGTTGATGTTACCCGCAGTTGCAGTACCTGTTGCTTGAGCTTGAGCTGAAAGGTTAATTGTGGTTTCTGAAGAGTTCATCGCTTGCTCCAAAACATCACCTGGTTTAATCGCTGTGCCATTATTAGCAAAGAACGCAACTGCTACATTACTTGCGCTACCTGTATTTGCCCATAAACTTGATGTTGTTACATCAGGCTGGCCATTAAATGCAATTTTAACTTTAGAATAAGGCGTACCTGGAGTGCCTGAATCTAATTGGCAATCTTGTAATTTTAATTCAAAATTACTTAATGGACCTGTTTTACCCGCTGTATTTAAGTTGGCTGCTGCGATATTGCCTAATTCAACTTCTTTATTAACATCTGAAGGGGCAATAGTACATGCTCCGCTATTTACTACACCTTTAAAAGTGATTTTTCCAGAACCCGCATCTGCTGCCATAGCAGAAATAGAAGTTGTCGTTACTGCTAATAAAAGTGCAATTAAAGTTTTATTCATTTCTATTTACCTTATTAAAATAATTTTTAAACAATGTTTTTATGTTTGAGAACGAAATGAATACTACTCATTAAATAGATATTAAAATACTGTCAAGTTATGTATTTACCCTGTAGAGTGTAACCAAATATATTTATATAATAGACTGAAAACTAAGTTATTTTTTATTTAATGAATAATTAATATTTTTTTGGTCTATGAGATCCAAGTGACAATATTAGAATTAAACTCCAAAAAAACAGAAATTAAAAGAATTTAATACCAATATAATCAAAATATAAAAAATACACCTATGGTGAGTATTTGATTTGACCAGATGTTTAAAAATACTCTATTTATGAGTTTATAAATATATTTACTTACATTCATTCAATAATTAGTTACTAATACAGGTGTTTTTTTCAAAAAACATACATGTTTTTCTTGGTCCATCTAACCATCTAGTCAAAAACACTTAAAATCATTCCAATAACCTAAATATAGGATAGTGTAATTTCACAACGGTATCAGTATCGGTATATAAATAGCTCGAGTAAACTGTATATTAAAAACTAAAAATTGAAATTAGCCTCAGGTACAGACATTAGAAATGACTGTACCTTTGATATGTGTAGAAATGGTTTTATTTTAAAGTACAAATAAACGCATCATAAGGGTAATTCATTATGCTAACTATTGAATTAGTACTCATTGACGATATTTTATGAAAAAAATAATATAAAAATACCCACTAAATAGACCAGTAAAATAATTTACAATTATCTTTAAATAAATTATTGCTTAATAAATATTAAAGCTAAATTCATTAATTAGTATTGATGACTACATATCCCATATATCATAAAATCTTTTTGCATTACTTGCTGTATAAATAACCGTATGGGAAATATTACGATGCCCTAAATAGTCTTGAATTAATCGAGTATCACGACCTAAATCGGCTAATGCGTAACCACAGGAATGCCTTAACATATGAGGATGAGCCTCTATCGAGACATTGGCTTTTTTTCCATAGGCTCTAATTAACCCGTACACTTGTTGCCTTGAAATTCCACCGCCTTTTTGGGAGAGAAAAACTAATGATGAATCCGCATCGCGCCATTGGCTTCTAATTTCAAGCCACGCATTTAATGCATTATATTCATTGGGAATTAAAGGTTGTGTTGTGGATAATCCCCCCTTTAATCGCCTGACATAAAGAACCTTGGAATTTAAATCAATATCTTTTAATGACAGCCGGCACAATTCACTTACACGAAAACCATGAATGAAACACATCAATAACATACAATAATCACGTTCTGAATATCGGCCTTTTCTAGCTTCATCTAATATTGCATTAATTTCAAACCGAGTTAGAAATTTACGTTGCGTCACAATTTTCATTTCCTATATAAGAAACCACAAGATAAACCTAATATATCAAATCTTAGAAAATGATAAATGAATGATTATTTTATGAACAGGAAAAAATCATTGATTATTGACAGGTAACACCAAAAGTTTGAGATACTTTTAACTATCTCTCTTTATCAATCTCAGATTATTGACAAAAAAAATACAATTTAAAGTTATTTTTTTGTTTTTAAAATTAACACTTTGCATCAAACTGTTCGTATTATTATTCTATTGTAAGTTTAAGTCAAATATCGTTACTCAAAAATAAGGTTTTTATGCAAATCATTGATTTATAAGAAAATAAAAACCATGATTTTTATACAGAAAAAAATATTTCCGTCATTAAAAGTTTTACTATCTATTCGCACTCCTTAGCAAAACAAAAAAAGAAATAAAATACTTTATTTGTCGTCAAATAAAGTGTTTTATTTTTTCATATTACCATTGACGCAATGAAAATCTAAACTGGTCAATTTGATGCATATTGTTCAGTTTTTTGTTCATTGAAAATGATTTTTAGAGAATATCATTTTTGTATCAAATTAAGATGAAACAAAGGAAATCAATAAGAATAAAAATAGCTAATAAATATGCTGTTTTTATCCAAATTTATAACGTCTTTTATTTAATGGAAATGTATAAAATGAATCTTAATAAACTTGCTTTAATTTTAGGCTTAGGACTTTCTATTACTGCGGGTGCAGCTAATGCAGCAGATCAAGGTCACGGTACTGTTACGTTTGAAGGCTCTATCATTGATGCACCTTGCTCAATTACACCTGAAACATCAGAGCAAACAGTTCCAATGGGGCAAATTGCGACAGCTGAATTAAAAGACGGCGGCCGTAGTAACTCTCGCGATTTTAAAATTGCACTCGAAAACTGCACAACTGAAACATTGAAAACAGTCACTACCACTTTTACTGGCGCAACTAGTGCAATCGTTGATGGCTCTTTAGCTATTGATGGCAAAGCACAAAATGCAGCGATTGTTATTACTAACGCGGGCGGTAAACAAATTAAATTAGGTACAGCATCAGACGCTCAAACTCTACGTGATGGCAACAACGACCTAAACTTTGCCGCTTATCTGCAAGGCGATAAAACAAATGCTGCAACTCCAGGTGCGTTTAAAGCTATCGCTACATTTGCTTTAAATTACCAATAATGGAAAGGCCAAAACAGGGATGTTCGGCCTAATTTTATCTGAGTAATGAAATCATCTTGTTTTAACACGGAGTATTTATGAATCACTTTGGCATTTTTGTCATGGTGCTTTCAGGAATGATGGTTATACCTGCGTGTGCATCTTATGCGGACCAGGGAAACGGATATGTCTCAGTAGAAGGCTCTATTATTGATAGCCCCTGCGCCATTGATGCAGGAAGCCGAGATCAATCTATTGAATTAATGACAATCCCGGTTAGTCAAATGATACATGATAGAGAAGGGCCTACCCGCCCATTCTCTATCCGTTTGATCAACTGCACCCTGACACCATTAACACCAGGAAAACCTGATTGGCAATCGTTTGAAATTACTTTTGACGCTCCACTCGATGGCGATAATTTTCGATTATTCGGTAATGCCAGAGGGGTTTCATTAAAGATTTTTGATGCGTTCGGAAATCATGCTCTTCCTGGAAAACCGTTACCAACACGTGCAATAGAATCAGGCACGATGACACTTAATTACGGTATGCGCTTAGTGAGTAATAACCAGCGTCTGAAATCAGGGAATTATCAAACAACAATCCGATTCAAAATGGATTATTACTGAGTTACCGCGAAGGGACTATTATGACTCTGCTATTCAATAAAAAAAATAAAGTCTTAACTGACTCAGCGCGTTATATTTTTAATCCAGTTACATTAATGGTTATTATTGCAATTACACAGGGTCAATATACCTTTGCTAATGAAAATATTGAATTTAATACGGATATATTAGATCTTCACGATCGTAGTAATATTGATTTAAGCGAATTTACCCATGCCGGCTATATTATGCCCGGCACTTACCCTTTTTATATTAAGTTGAATAATAATACACTTCCTTCAACTTATGATATTCGCTATGTTGCATCACCAAATAACCCACAAGAAACCGTTCCTTGTCTATCCCCTGACGTTATGTCACAACTTGCCTTACAAGATGAATGGCAGAAGAAATTACAATGGTGGAATGAAGGGCAGTGTCTCAAAATAGACTCGCTACCCGGAATGACAACAAGTGGCTCTCTTGCGAGTGAAACTGTGGTTATCACTATCCCACAAGCTTATCTTGAGTTTACGTCTGATAATTGGGATCCCCCGGCTCGCTGGGATAATGGTGTTGCAGGTGCACTATTCGATTACAACTTAAATACACAAATTACCGATCCTAAAAATGCCAAAACCAGCCGACAAATCAGCGGAAATGGTGTCGCTGGTTTTAACTTGGGTGCTTGGCGCGTTCGTGCTAATTGGCAGGCGAATTATAATGATACATCCGGTCAATCCACCGAACGAAACTGGGATTGGAGCCAATATTATGCTTACCGAGCCATTACATCACTCAATGCCAAATTAACACTTGGTGAAGAATACTTGCGTTCAGGTATTTTTGACTCATTCCGCTATCTTGGGGCTAGCTTGATGTCTGATGACAACATGCTTCCACCAAATCTAAGAGGTTACGCACCGGAAGTAAGTGGCGTTGCGAAAACCAATGCGAAAGTCACTATCAGTCAACAAGGTCGCGTACTTTATGAGACGCAAGTTGCCCCTGGGCCTTTTCGTATCCAAGATTTGAGTGATGCCGTAAACGGTAAACTGGATGTGCGAGTTGAAGAGCAAGATGGCTCAACTCAAGAGTTCCAAATTGATACAGCAACCATTCCTTACTTAACGCGCCCTGGCCGCATACAGTTTAAATTTGCGGGAGGCCGACCAAGTAATCTTCAACATCATACCGAAGGTCCTGGTTTTGCATTGGGTGAATTTTCTTGGGGAATATCAAACGGTTGGTCTTTATATGGAGGCGCTTTAGGTGCTGGCGACTATAATGCACTGTCCCTTGGTATTGGCCGTGACTTAATGATGTTTGGCGCAATATCTTTTGATGTCACAGAATCACACGCCAAACTACCTTCTGATAACAAAACTTATACCGGTGGCTCTTATCGTCTGAGTTATTCCAAACGTTTTGAACAATATGATAGCCAAGTAACCTTTGCTGGATATCGGTTTTCTGAACGCGACTTCATGAATATGAATCAGTACCTTGACCGGCGCTATCGTAGTTCTGCTCAAGAGAATACCAAAGAACTGTATACGATCATGTTAAATAAGCAATTTACTGATATTGGCATGAGTGCTTATTTGAATTACAGCCATGAAACTTATTGGAACCGTCCGAATACTAAGCGTTATAACTTGTCCATATCGAAATATTTCGATCTTGGTCGTTTTAAAAATATCAACGCGAGCTTATCTGCTTTTCGTAATCAGTATGAAGGCAAAAAAAATGACGACGGTATTTACCTAAATTTCTCTATGCCTTGGTCTGATGCAGCAACCATTAGCTATAACAGTGTTATCAATCGTACAGGTAACTCCCATACGGTCAGTTATTACGACAGGTTAGATGAGAAAAGTAGCTATCGTCTAGGCACAGGACTTAGTTCACGAGGTAAAGCCGCGGGAAATGGTTACTTCCTTCATTACGGTGATACCGCCACCGTGACAACAAGCGCAAGCTATGTTGCTGGTGATTACGCCTCTGCGGCTCTTTCTTTGCAAGGCGGCGCAACAGTAACTCAATATGGTGCGGCACTGCACCGAATAAATATTCCGGGTGCTAGCCGGATCATGGCTGATACCGATGGTGTTGCCGATGTACCAATCAAAGGCTTTGGGGCGAACGCCAGAACCAACCGATTTGGTAAAGCGGTTATTTCCGATATTAACGATTATTACCGTACTAGCACCAGCGTTGACCTAAATAAATTACCGGACAATATCGAAGCGACCAAGTCAGTCAAGCAGTTAACCGTAACAGAAGGGGCTATTGCTTATCGTAAATTTGAGGTGCTTTCCGGTCTGAAAACAATGGTTCGACTCGGGCTTGCTGATGGAAGTTATCCACCTTTTGGCGCCTCTGTCATCAATAGCAAAAAGCATGAGGTTGGGATCGTCAACGACAATGGCTCAGTTTACCTCTCAGGTATAAATCCAAATGAAATTTTGGATGTGACTTGGAATGGTGCAACCCAGTGCCGTATTCAAATACCACAATCAATTGAAACAACTGAATTTAATTCATTATTGCTGCCTTGTGGTGAAAACCCAGCTACCGCTAACACTACGCCAGTCGTAATACAGCCTGCCACACAAGATATTGCTCCAAAACAGGCAGTTGAGCCAAGCCAGCGTTGGTTACTGTCACGACCTGACATTACTTACACCACTGATGATGCTTCATTTTAAGGTTTATTGAGAAGAGTTGATATTTATGAACATAAGAAAAAGTGTATTTTTGACCTCTATTATCAGTCTATCCACGCTTGTGTCCAATAACGCAAATGCGGCAATTGCACTTGATAGAACTCGTGTCATCTTTAATGGTACAGAAAAGACGATCAGTTTAAACGTCACCAACCAAAATAAAGATCTACCTTATTTAGCACAAGGCTGGATTGAAAATGCACAAGGTGAAAAAGTTGAGTCACCGTTAACTGTACTTCCGCCTGTTCAACGCATTGAAGCGGGCGAAAAAAGCCAAGTAAAAATTCAATCTCTCCCTGATATCAGTAAATTACCGCAAGATAGAGAGAGTGTTTTCTATTTTAATTTGCGTGAAATTCCACCAAAAAGTGCACAGCCTAATGTGCTGCAAATTGCATTACAGACGCGTATCAAGCTGTTTTATCGTCCAAAAGCGCTGTATGCATCACGAACAGATTTAGACACCCCGTGGCAGGAAAAATTGACGCTAACACGTCAAGGTGACGGCTATATGCTCAATAACCCAACCCCTTATTTCATCACCATTGTCGATGCAGCAAAGGATCTGAACGGTAATACTATCAATAACTTTGAGCCGGTTATGATCGATCCCAGAGGCAGCAAACCGCTGAAAGGGAATACCAATACTTTAGGATCATCTCCTGTGCTGACTTATATCAATGATTACGGCGGCAGACCTAAATTGACCTTTCGTTGTAACGGCGTCAATTGCACTGTGGCCTCAGTTTCAGATCAATAACGGAGGGACGGTATGAAAAGGACACATCTATACCGCATTGTCGCGCTCTGCGCTGCATTGCCCTTAGCAGCATTCGCTATCGACAACTGGGAAGTCGAAGGGCTACATGGGCAAATAAGGGTTAATGGGCAACTGACTGAAGCACCTTGTAGGCTTGATATGGCATCGGCATGGCAGGAAGTTTCTCTTGGTGATGTCCCTGCATATCGCTTACGTAAAGCAGGAAATGAGGCAGAACCTGTTCCATTTACGCTTCTATTTCGTGACTGCATCCGTACTCAAGGTGTGATGTATGACCAAAGAACAGATACCCCAACTTGGGATGCGATGCAACCTATCGCCACCGTATCATTCGTTGCGCCAGCAGACACGCATTACCCTGAAATGCTCGCCGTTAAAGGGGTTTCAGGCTTAGCGTTAAAAGTGACTGATAAACAAAAGAATGATATTCGCCTTGGCTCACGTGGTCGTCCCCAATTTTTAGAATTTCCGCAAGGCTCGCTGACCTACTATGTCACGCCGGTTAGGACGCCCGAAAAATTAAGTGAAGGCCAATTCAGAGCCGTAATGGATTTTAGGGTGAATTATGACTGATTTGATTAAATGGCAACATCATAAAAAATTAGCGCTAGCGACGCTGCTTTTCGCTTCAACTGTGCAAGCGAATTTACCGGAATCACGCGTGCTCCCTTCGGCTGGAACGCGTGCAACTCCCGGTATTGTGTACGTCAATATTCGAGGTGTGGTACTTGCGCCACCCCCTTGCGTGATCAATGACGGCAATCTAATCGATATTAATTTTGGTGAAGTCATGTCGACCCGTATTGATGGCAGCGCTTACAAAATGCCCGTTAATTACAATATTAAGTGTGAAAAAATGCCTAGCAAAGCGATGAAAATGTCAGTGGAAGGCAACACCGCTGACTTTGATACTCAATCGCTTTCGACCAACATTGAAGGCTTAGGTATTGCAGTTATGCGCAATGACAGCAAATTACCGGTAGGGCAAACCATTAATTTCACCTATCCGAATGCACCTCAGTTCTCCGTTGTCCCAGTAAGAGATATGAGTAAAACCTTAACTGGCGGCTATTTTGAAGCGGTTGCCACCTTACTAATCGACTATCAATGAGAGGAGCCTCCGTTATGTTTCCCTTTATATCAAAAAGCACTCTCATGATTAGCCTATTAATACTTGTATCAAACAATATTGCATTAGCAAACAACATGAAACTGCATGGCATTTTACTTGAACCGCCAGCCTGCACTATTCAAGACGATAACGTCATTGATGTCTTCTTTGGTAAAAACGTCGGGATCCATCGGGTTGATGGCATCAACTATACCCAAGAAGTGGATTATAAACTGGTGTGCGCTGCAAATAGTAAAGGTTGGGTACTTGGGCTTTCCATTATTGGGCCTCAAAGCAATTTTGACAGTGCGGCACTGCAAACTAATGTGAATAACCTTGCTATTCGCCTCACTCAAAATGGTAAACCTTTTGAAATCAATAAACGTATCGCCATTACGCCAACGACGCCCCCTTCATTAAAAGCAGTGCCAATTAAACGTCCGGGAAGTGATTTACCTGAAGGGGCATTTTCTGTTACAGCGACATTGCTAGCGGAGTATCAATAATGAACCGATACGTAAAGATAAGTTTATTGATGGTACTGCTATCGATTCAGGGTATTGCACTCGCCATTCCCGATAATTTGCATTTTCACGGCATCTTGGTGGAAGAACCTTGCATCATCAAACCCGGTGATGAATCCGTGCGATTAGATTTTGGTAATGTGCCAGATAAAAACCTGTATGCCTACGGTAGAACAGTTAGCGAAGCATTCACGATTAATTTAGCGGAGTGTGATACCAGTATTGGCAAATCAGTCAATGTGACGTTTTCAGGTACCCCAAGCGTAATTCTTCCCGGTTACTTGGCACTCCAAGATAGTAGTAGTGCCAATGGTTTTGTTATTGGTATCGAAGATGGCGCAGGAACTTTTTTACCCATAAATAAAAAAGGGGAGAAATTACCCTTAGCTGATGGCTCAACTCAATTAAAATTTAAGGCTTATTTAAAAGGTGAACCGGATGCTATCGCACAACAAAAAATCAAACGTGGCCCTTTCAATGCCATCGCAACATTTAAACTCGATTACGAATAAGGCTATTAATTAACATGAAATGGTTATCGTATTTATCTCTTGCTTGTATAGCGACCGCTTCTCTCCCTGCTTCTGCGGCAATCTTTTCTTATATTACAGAAGCAACGGGCACACCCAGTAATGCACAATATGCTTATGTAATTGAACGCTGGGATGAAGAAAATGATGGAACGCCTAGCCCTTGTTATGGTTGGTCAAGATGTTTTATCAACATAAACCATAAACATACGGCAACGGGTAATCCAGGAAGTGTCGCGCGATCCCTCGTCGAGGTCACTGGTCTAAGAACCATGAAAGAAGTGCGTGCCGCAGTATTAAGAGTTACTAATTTTCCCATCAATGGACGAACTAATCACGTAGGCGAATCATTAGCTAAAAACCAAGAGTGCGTAGGATTATTTTACCAAAGTGTTAGTAGCGGCTTAGTGGAATCATCAGGTCGTTTATTACCCGGTTCGTTGTGTGGTATCGCACCGCCACCTGTTGGTGCCTGTAAAATATCTGAAGCCAGTGTTGATATTAACTATGGTGATATTGATGAAGTCAGCCTTCCAAACGCAACCGAATCATCATCCTTTACCGTCACTTGTAACATTCAAATGGATGTATTAGTTATCGCTTCAGGTATGGATAACGGCAAAGTCAGATTACGAGACGATGGCAGCTTAAAAGCCAATTTATTTCTCAATAATACCGTTCCTGGGCAAACCGGCGTGTCAGTCAGAGTGCCGGCGGGCGGAGGCGTTAAGGTGGGGATCACGTCAAAACTCGAAACCAATGGACGTGTTAAAGCGGGCCCTTTTCAAGGTGCAGGTTCACTTATTTTAACAGTACCATAAACAATTAGGTCATCATTATGTCTATAAGAAATGATAGTGAAAGGATCCATTACTCTATAGGTCAGCGTATTTTAAAAAAACGTAAAGAGCTTGGCTATACCGGCTCGCAACTCGCGAAACTATTGGATGTCAGCCAACAGCAAGTATCGCGTTATGAAAGAGGGAAAAATAAAATTAACCTTCTGAGTTTATTCAAAATTGCCGTTGCATTGAAAACACCAATGAACTGGTTTTTAGAGGATATTACCGAGCAATATTCCAATGAAGTCGATAACGGAGGAAATGCTTCGATAAATGGTACACATAATTTAATGCAATCTCATGATTCGATGCAATTGGCCGCTGAAATAACGCTACTAAGATAACGCCATGCGCTTATCATTTGTCACCACTCAATAGCGCGGTCAACTCACTCATGACCGCGCCTATTTACCCATATAATTTAAAATACCGTAAAGAGAATTCTATTTGTTCGATACATTGCTATTATTTTGATATAACCTAATTTAAATTAGAACTGTAATCAATTAGTCCTGTAACAGAGTAAAATAAATCGAATTAGTCTCTAAAATAAGATTAATTTAAAATAAGTGTTTATACCTAAATAGAATCTCATTAATAATAACTTACCCGATAATCTATAAAAATTCAGTTATTACAATATTCAGATTATTCACTTGCTTATCAAATAGCATAATTAATCATAACTCTATATCATTCCAGCTTATTATTTACGATAACATTAAATAGAGATGATAATGGAAAATAAGCAATACTCAGAAAAATGGCAAAAACGTTTTAAATTTTTTGACACCTATGGTTCACCAAGTACGCCTGAGTTTAAAGCCGCATTAAAAGCGGAATCTTTTGGCGGACGAATTCTAATTAATATGAATATTTTCGCCTTTTTCTTTGGCTTTATTTATTTTTTA
>NZ_LXEW01000024.1 GCF_001655055.1 Providencia heimbachae ATCC 35613
ATTAATTTTAGGCTTATGGAAGAAAGGGCTAGTACTGTTAGGCGTTTCAATTGGTTTCGGTATTGTTCTTGCTATCATCGACACGATCATTGGTGGTATGCCTAATGGTGCATACACGGGGTTATCAGTCGGTGTGTCAGTTTTATGGGCGATGGTGGCAAACTATGCTTACTACTTAAAAGAGACCAACGGTTTAGATGGTTGGAACCCATTCGAAGGGATCCGAATGGTTTAAGCCTAACTACGATATTCAATTGGCGTTTTTCCATAAAATTTACGAAAAGCTTGGCTAAACGCTGAATGAGAATCATAGCCAACAGACAGGGCGATTTGTTCAACCGTGCTGTTGGTTAATAATAAACTTCCCGCCGCTTCCATTCGTTTTTGCAATAAAAATTGCATTGCAGTTAATTGCGTTTCTGACTTAATTTTTCGCTGTAACGTGCTCACTGATATGCAAAATGCGGTGGCGATATCTTCACAGCTGATTGGCAAGTGCAATCGAAGCTCAAGCCATTGCGTTAAGCTATCAAGCCATCGGTTTTCAGGCTTCAATTGTGCGAGTAATAAGCGAGTGACGGTGAAGTTTTGTTCCGGTGCTTGAGGGAAATTTTTCAACCAATTTAATAACCCTATTGCTGCCGGCGTTAACGAAAAATGCCCCATTTTCTCATTTAATGCCCATTGCGCAGTCGCTGGCATTTCGAGCACATAGTTTTGATTACCTGTTTGGCCACTAAACGCATGGCTAACACTCGGTGGGATCACCACGCCATTTCCTGCATTTAATCGAAAATGTTGCCGATGCATATTGATTTCCATCTCACCCGATAACGCAAAAACGACTTGCCACTGCCCATCATGTTGATGAGAAATAACTTCGTCAGAATATTGGCGAAAATGAAGTTCAGGTAATAGCAAGGGGGGACTCCTACTTATATCAATGATAGAAGTATACCCATTTTACTGATGAAAGGCAGCGAGGATATCTTGGGGAGCATACACAAGTATGTAACTAAGGCGAATACGCACAACCAATAACCTTGCGGCTTGAAATAGAATGAGTCACAAAATATACCGAGCGATACCCTGAATACTCTAAATAGTTCAAGTTGCAGCTAGGCGGCAAGTAAATGAGATCCTAGGAGCATACATAAGTATGTGACTAGGGCGAATGCACGCAGCCAACAACGCTGCGGCTTGAAATAGAATGAGTCACAAAATATACCGAGCGATACTCTAAATACTCTAAATACTCTAAATACTCTAAATAGTTCAAGTTGCAGCTAGGCGGCAAGTAAATGAGATCCTAGGAGCATACATAAGTATGTGACTAGGGCGAATGCACGCAGCCAACAACGCTGCGGCTTGAAATATGACGAGTATTTTTTAGGCTAAGCGGGAACCATTAGGTAATGGCAAACTAAACTCGGCTAAAACAATATCTCCGTTATCATCGGGTGCTCCAGTAATTAACACTTCTGATTTTACCCCTGCTATCCGCTTTGCTTCAAAATTACAAACGCATAGCACCTGTTTCCCGATTAACTGCTCTGGCGTATAGTTCACTGTAATTTGAGCACTTGAACGTTTAATCCCTAATTCACCTAAATCGACGTCCATTATATAAGCGGGTTTTTTCGCTTTGCTATTCACTTCTGCACTGACGATGGTTCCAACACGCATTTCTACACGGGTAAAATCATCCCACTCAATAATTTGCATACATAATTTCCTAAATTAAGCGTTTATACCCAAAATAATTCGAGTTAATTAGTTATTACGTTAGCATAGAAAGCATTGAAGCCTTTATCTTCAAACCTGCATTTTGTGTCGCCAAACAATCAATTTTTTTAATACGAAACATAATATAAAAAACCCTTAATAAAACATTAAGGGCATTGAATAAGATAAAGAGTGATCGATTAATAAGTTACATCGTTGAAAACGCATTCATAATGATACCGCCTGAAATAATCAGCCCCATAGCAAATACCGCTGGAAAATCTGGTTTTTGTTTATAGAGGATCATCGACACTAAGGTGACACCGACAATACCAAATCCACACCATAATGAATAAGCAACGCCGACGGGGATATACCCCATGGCACGAGTGAGTGCGAAGTAACACAGACAATATGCAAAGATAACTAATATTGATGGCGCTAATTTACTAAAGCTATTGGTTTTTTTAATCATTGATGTGCCCGTTATTTCAGAACCAATAGATAGTGCGAGCCATAAAAATCCAGTAAACATAATATTCCCCTTAACCTTTAAAATTAGTGAGCGGCTTTATTATTAATTGATGGTATGGCCGTTTGAATTTCTTTTTCCGGCTGTTCAACTTCTTCTGATTCCTCAGCGCCCATTTTGGAAAATAGATTCATAATAACAATTCCGCTGGCAATAACCGCCATACCAATCATTGCCGCAGTATCAGGATGCTGACCATAAAAAATCATTCCCAATGTCGAAACCATTAATATGCCAGTGCCTGACCATGTCGCGTAAGCGAGGCCAACAGGAATATATTTAACCGCACGTGAAAGTGAGTAATAGCAAATAATATAAAGTACAACGATTAATGCTAATAATAATGATTTAGTGGTTCCTACGCTGTTATCAAACATTTTTAATGTTGATGTTGCTGAGGTTTCGGAAATAATAACCGCCAGCATCCACAGCCAGGCCTTAGCTTTAGGGGACATAATTAGTGCTCCTACTCTATTAAGAATATATATACCTTTCATATTTCAAGTTGTAGGAATATTGAATTATTTTAGGTATAGATTGGATTGTTTCTATTTTTTTAAAGACTTCAAATAATCAGTTGCTGAATCAGTTAATTTATTTTTACTTGTGGAATATCCTCCAGGATCATTCATTACTTCATTTAAAGTAATATAGCGACTCGAGTTTATTTGGTTTGTTTTAGACTTTATATTTAATTCATTACTTTCTAATAACAATTTATTTTCAATATCATTAAATGAATCAAAGTTAATGCCTAATGATATTGCCTTATTTATATTATCTTTAATAAGGTTGTTATAGTGTTTATTTTTATTCAAACCTAAAACCTGACTTAATTCACTTTCAGGACAACAATGATATTTCAATGCCATAACAGGCATCGCTAACGCTAAAGCAGCTAAAGTAATCTGGCTTTCTTCACTGGTAAATAGACCATTTGCAACTTCCCCTACTGTCTTCGCATCAATAAAGGGAAGAAAAACAGCCTGATATTGCATCAACATATTTGTTTCAAATGTGCTCTTCGTGAGTATATTCCCCAGAGAACTCCACTTATCAGAACAAGGGTTAGCCAGCATCTCATTGGTGACATATACAGAAAAAGAAACGGTAGAAAGCTGCATTAAACGCTGGTAAATAGCCTGCTCATACCCCTGAGCGGGGGATAGCACCACTAAAACTTTCTTTTTGAGCGATTGTAAAACCTGCGCCACTATCTGCTCGATACGTTTTTCATTCATCTTGCCACCTTCCTATCAGCTAACAATAAACACGCTATCGCTATTACGTAAACCCGCCGCATTGGCTTCATCAGTATCGATATGAAACTCAAGGGAAAATCGCTCATCAATCCGCACCACAACTTCGTCAAAAATTAAGCTACGTTCCCCTTCAGTACGGATATGCACTTTTTGCCCATTCACCACATTGAGTGCTCTCGCATCCATGATGCTCATATGAATATGACGCTGAGCACAAATGACTTGCTCTTCAAGGTTTACATGGCCTGCGGGACCAATTAGCAGCGCACTACCCGAGGTACTCAAATCACCAGATTCACGTACCGGCGCTTTGATACCTAATGCAAAACAATCTGCTTTTGAGACTTCAAGTTGGCTTTGAGGACGTACAGGGCCAAGCACTCTTACCTTGCTAATTGACCCTTTCGGCCCAACCACCATGACACACTCTTTGGCCGCAAATTGCCCTGGTTGTTTTAAGTCTTTAAACGGTGTTAGCTGATAACCCTGACCGAATAAGGCTTCTACATCCTTTTGAGAAAGATGAACATGGCGGTTCGATATTCCCACAGGAATGGCGATATTACTTTCCAAACCCAGCGCAGGATTATGCGCTGATAGACGAGAAAGAATTTTGCCCATCAGTTGCTGATTAATCATTATTTCTTACCTTTATTCAGTAAGTTTTTAGGCTCTTTTATCACGTCAGTTTTTATTACCGTATCCATTTTTGTTGAATTTTCAGCTTTTATTTCGACAAGTTTATCTTCAATAGCAACTTGCGCCTTAGCTTCAACTTTATCGATACTTTTTTCTAATTCACCTTTTTGGCTTTTTACCGCTAATAACTTAGTAATAACACAAGGTTCTGGGCGTGCTATCACCAAAGAACCCACCAGCAATTGTTGATTAGCAATCACCTCAATGCCGTGATCGACCGCCGTACGCACGGCACTAATCTCCCCTTGAAAATAGACAGAAACTAATCCAGAGCCTATTTTCCGATAACCGACAATTTCAACACTTGCCGCTTTACATGCAGCATCAGCGGCTTGAATTGCCGATGTCAGCCCCCGAGTTTCAATCACACCTAAACTTTGCATTTGTCTCTCCTACTTAATGACGAACAAGTCGAATATCAAAATCGAATGTCTTAAAGAAAGCCTCGAGCTGGTCTAACTCTTCTGCACTGTAAGTTGGGTCTTTCTTCATGGGATAAATCATGTCGAGCTTGTCATATTTGCCTCGACCGAGTTGGTGGTATGGCAGGATATCAATTCGCTTCACATTGCCTTTTTTCGATAATTCGATTGCGTATTCAATAGCCCCCGTGATGGCATCAAATGAGTCGTTATAACCACGAACTAAAGGCATTCTCACCACCACGTTGGCACCAAGATCCACTAATCTTTCCAGATTACGGCGTACATTTTCATTACCAATACCAAATAAATTTTTGTGCTGGTGAGTATCAATATGTTTAATGTCGTACAAAAACAGGTCGACAACTTGCGCTAATTTTTCATAATTGGCTAACGATGTAGTGCCTTGAGTTTCTACTGCCGTGTTAATCATCATCTTTTTACATTCACGTAGCAGCTCTACCGCGAAATCAGTTTGTAGGCTCATTTCGCCACCACCAATTGTCACGCCACCACCAGAGGAAATATAAAAATCATAATCTTGCATAATGATTTCCATCATTTCGGCAACGGTCACATCTTTACCCATGATGTCTAATGCACCACCAATACAGACCTCTTCACACTTGCGGCAGCCAATACAATCGATATTACGATTCACTCGATGAACCTGTTCACCCTGCTCATTAGCGGTCATGTAATGAATACCCGTAGGGCACACATCCACACATTTGCCACAACTGACACATTTATCGTGGGAAAACATCACTTGAAACTGGCTACTCAATCCTTCAGGGTTGGCACACCAAGGGCAGCGAATGTTGCATCCTTTAAGAAAAATCAGTGTACGAATGCCATCGCCATCATAAATGGAGTATTTCTGGATATTGAATATCCGACCTTTTATTTCTGCCGCCGTACCCATCATCGCATCTCCAAAACTCACTAAAATTTATTATATTTATCTTGAAATGGCAGGCATGGGTCTCACACCTGCCAAGCTTGACTTAGAATTTCTCAATTACGGTACGGCTGATAATTTCATCCTGAACTTCTTTACACAGTTCAACGAAGTAGGCACTGTAGCCAGCAACTCGGACGATTAAATCACGATACTTTTCAGGCTCTTGTTGCGCTTTTTTCAGCATTTCATTATCAACATAACTAAACTGCATTTGACCGTTACCCAAGATGGATGCGGTTCTCAGCAAGGTAATCAGGCCATGGCAACCTTCAGGTGTATCTAATAACCCTTTCAGGAATTTGAAGTTATGCACCATACCGATATTCATGGTTTCAACATTCATTTTACTGATTGATTTAATGATGGCGGTTGGGCCTTGTTTATCCGCACCTTGTGTTGGGCTAATACCATCAGATAGCGGCATCCAAGCTAAACGACCGTTTGGTGTCGCCGCCGTTAGCTCACCAATTGGCGTGTTGTTTGAGATAGATAAGGTGCCGTGGCTCAATGTTGAATAAAGCATTTTGTATTGGCGACACTCACGCTCTGTCCATTCGGTAATATCCAATGCATATTGGTCAACATAATTGTCGTCATTACCAAATTTCGGCGCATTCAAGCAGTCACGACGTAGCTCTTCATAGCCTTCAAAGTTAGCTAATAAGCCATCACGAACCTGCTCAAGGGTATAGCGGCCTTCTTCGTAAACTAATTTTCGAATAGCGGCGATAGAATCTACATAAGTTGCTAACCCAGAGAAAATCAAACCTGGGCCGTGGTTAACCATTGCGCCACCTGCGGCAACGTCTTTACCTTGCTCCATGCAACCTTCAACAAACAGAGACATTAATGGTTTTGGTGCAACATCACGGTGAACACGCTGGCTGATTACCGTACCAATCGCGGATAAGCGAACAATATGCGCAATCTGTGCTTTCACTGCGTTATCAAAGTCTTCAAAGGTTTTTAAATCACGTAAATCACCGGTATCTAAGCCTTGATAGCTATCGAATAACACCATGCGACCACGATTTAAGACAAATTCAATAGCGATAGGCCATTGGGTATAACCTGTTGAAGTCCACTGATAAATACGACCTGATTTTTGTGGTTCAACACAACCCATCAAGCAATAGTCACGCGCATCTTCAAAATCAAAACCTTTGCGTAGCATCATTTTGATGTGTGAATCATCGAAGTGACAGGCCGGGAACCCCATACCGGCTTTGACCACTTCCACAATTTTTTCCATGTATTTTTGTGGGGATTGGTTGTGAATACGACAAGCCAGTGAGGGTTGGTACACTTTAACAAAGCGTACTGCATCCATAATCAGGTAAGTCAGCTCATTACAGGCGTCACCACCTGAACGTTTTTGCCCACCGACAGTTAGGTTGATAAATGGCTGATATCCTGCGAAATATTTCGCCCCTAATTCACTCGACATCCACATTAATTCGGCACATTTGATAATGAACGCCTGCATCATTTCCAATGCTTGGTCTTGGGTTAGGCGGCCTGTTTTAATGTCGTTTTCATACATAGGCAAACAATATTGGTCGACGCGTCCTAATGACAAACCCGTTTGGTTTTCTTCAATTTCAAACAGTGACTCGATTGTCCAAATACTTTGCAATGCTTCTTGTAACGTCGTTGGCGGATTAGCCGGTACATTTTGGTTAACTTCGGCAATCGTCAACAGTTCTTCACGACGTTTTTGATCGGTTTCTTTTGCCGCTAATTCACGAGCACGTTCCGCAATACGGTGCGCGTAAGCCACGACACCTTCACAAGTTTCAATAGAAGCCTTGTAGAAATAAATGCGGTCGATATCTTCTGGATTTTCCATGCTGAGGTTAGCCAAATGGGCTTGGGCATCCGCTTTAATACCATTCATCCCTTTGGTGAACAATAATACGTCGTAACCCGGACAAGTATCACCACCGCCATTAATTTGGTGATAAGACAAATCACTGACAAAGGTTTCGCCACTAAATTCCCATACTCCTGCTTCACGATATTGCGCTTCGCAGATTTCATCCAATGAGCGGTTTTCCCAGAATGGCGCTATCTCTTCGCGGATGACTTTTTTGTCTTCTTCAGAAACATAAAACGGATCTTGTGGCCGCGTCCCCATGGTATCGAGTTCTTCGACGACCCAGCGCCATGCAATATCAGGGGAGAATGCGCCTGCACGTGGCTTACCACATGGGTGACCAACAATTAACTCTTCTGCTTGAATCAAAATAGGCGCAGTTTCACATGCACGGCGAAACGCTTTGGCACGTAATAAAATTGTCGGTAAACCGGGGTTACTTTTCGCCACTTCAGTAAAAGCTAAAGCGCGATAAATTGAAACACTTGGGCGAGCCTCTAAATAACGGCTACGTAAACGCTGTAAACGAGGCGTTAAGCCTTCCATCACTTTAACGTCATTATCTTGCGCGACTGAAGGGGTAACATAGCCGGCTTGTGGTGCTGCATACTGGGGTTGAGTACTGGCTTGCCCACTGTATAAACGCACTTTTAACCCGCCGTTTAACGCAGATATATTTTCATTTGCTGACAGCAACATGGCGGATAGCTCATTGATGCAAAGACGCGGGTCATTGATATACACCCCTTGCGTCAATGCATCGAACATTGGGTAACCGTCAATCACTTTTGTCGAACGCACTTCGGATAATTCAGCCAGTTTTAACCATAAGCTTTCAACAATTTCATAAGCTTGTGATTGTGTTAAGCGACCTTGTTCAATATCACGTTGATAGAACGGATAAACCGCCTTATCAAATCCCATTGGGTTAACGGCATAACTGCCATTTTCCAGATGTAAGATAAGCTGCAATAAATAGAATGCTTGGCAGGCTTCTTTAAAAGTTTGCGCAGGGTTTGCTGGCACATTACGTAAAACCGCAGCACTGTCTAATAACTCTGCACGACGATATTGGTTACTCTCACTGGCTGCCATACTTTCAGCTTTAGCAGATAGCGATTGTGCAAAGCTGATTGCAGCATCACATGCATAAATTGCAGAGCGACAATTATTTGCCTCATCAATACTGTTACGGCTCACCGCACTGCCGATATTTCTGACTCTATTTTCTAACTGGCCTTTAATCGCGACAAAGCCCACGTTTAAAACCGTTAAATAATCAGGCGCAGCGATTGCGCTATCTCCGGCTAAAAATTCATAAATACTGCCGCTATGTATTTCATTTTCGGTATGGAAAATGGCACCGCGAGGTGTGGAAGATTGACTACCGATGATCAATTCATCTTGCCCGATAAATGCAGGAAAATTACGGATGAATTCATAAAAGCGTTGAGCTGGTTTAATCGCTTGTGGAACACCGGTTAATTGATTTCCCAGTGCTTCAAGAATATTTGCACGTTCAGTAATGATTGAGCTATTGCGGGCACTTAAACGTTCAGCCAGCATTTTTACGCGTGGGGTCAAAGCATATTTGGCCATGTTAGCCTCTCCTGATGTTCGTTATGTTTTTTAGTTCGTTGTTCATCACATAAAAGCGTTAACTACATAAAACCTTTATTTAAAAAGCGTTTCGATAGAGCGTTTCCAGTTGCTTCTCGTTAACATCCCGTGGATTAGTCGGGGTGCAACTGTCACGCAATGCCTGCCCAACCATTTCCCCTAAACGGGTATTAAAATCTATTTCACTGACACCTGTAGCCTGAATGCCTTTTGGCATATTCATTTCATCCTTCAACACATTGATTGCCACAATCAGGCTTTCAACACCTTCACGGACAGAAGACGAAGGTAAGCTCAAGTTTTTGGCGAGTGATGCGTAGCGTTTTGCCGCTTCAGTATCACAATGCCCTTCTAAATCCGCATTAAAAGCAACGACTTGCGCCATCAACAATGCATTAGCACGACCATGGGGAACATGGAATACCCCCCCTAATGCATGCGCTAAGCTATGGGTTATCCCTAAAGAGGCATTGGTAAAAGCCATACCTGCGATGCAAGATGCGTTATGCATTTTTTCACGAGCAAATACGTTGCTACCTTCACGATGACAATCAATTAGATACCCAAAAACTAACTGCACTGCTTTCTCTGCTAACGCGTCTGAAAAATCAGATGCTGTGCGCGAAACATAAGCTTCCAAGGCATGGCATAGCACGTCCATTCCAGTATCAGCTGTGATAGAAGCAGGCACTGACTTCACCAAAACTGGGTCAAGGATTGCCACGTCCGGTAACATAAACTCATCAACCAAAACTAATTTTTCTGATTGTGATTTAATCACCGAAAATGCGGTCACTTCTGAACCTGTACCACTGGTTGTCGGTATTGCAATAAACTGTGGTTTAGCTCTGTTTACGTCTTTGCGGGTATGCCAGAGGGAGTAGATAACAGCCTTAGCAGCATCGATAACCGATCCACCACCGAGTGCAATGACCAAATCTGGGTAATGCATATCCATGATTTTCATGCCATTAACAATGGCTGAAATATCGGGATCTGGCGCAACATCATCATAGATAGAAAATGCAATACCACGTTGCGATAACCGACGAGTCACTTCGTCCGCCAGCCCAAATTTCACCATGGCTTTGTCCGTCACGATAAACGCGTGTCGGGCACTCACTTGTGAGAGGTAATCCAATGCATTCGCACCAAATTGCACCCTCGGTTTGATCAGAAACTGATTCATACTGTTTTTACTCCCAAGGAGCTGTTAATCTTTGATGGTTCATTTTTGTTCGAATTAAAAGCATTTTAGTCAAGGCGGGAGACTCGCCGCCTAGTAACCTAGGCAAGAGGCTCTCAACGCAGAGAAAAATAAGTGAAACGCCTTTTAATCGAACCCGTAGGGCTACCGTCCTTTGTTGTTTTGCTTGAAATGACAATTTCATCGACAATTCAAAGCGCACAACAATTTCTTTACTTTGATTTTTATTCATAAATTACTGCAAAAATCATCAGCAAAGATCATCAGCTCCTGTTATTCCGATAAACCTTTTCCACAATGGCAACCACTGACATGGCCTTGTACTTATCTTTATTCAAAGCGAAGTACTCTTCGACTAAGACAATGTCATTAATACCTGCACCTACACTGTCCATTGCCACATACGTTTTGTCTTTCAACGGCTCAAGATCATCACCAAGGGCTGTAACCATCAGCAAATTACTTCCGCTGAGCTCTTGGCACTTCTGCGTTGCGACAACATGTCCGATTACCTTTGCAAGGATCATGGTTTATACCGCCTTATTTCAATGAGTTACTTATTGAGGCGTCCGAGAACCGCCTTGATAATTTGCTCGACATTCTCTTCAGTGATATCCCCTTGCGCGACAACCGCTTCGGCAATAGATGCGGTGTTAATTGCATGACCAAATCTGTCATCACTTTGCTGATAAGCTGCAGGTGCAGCAGCTGCCGGTACAACGGATGGGCGATGGAATCTATCATCATCAAGAATACTAACTTGTGGATGGCTTGCCGTTGCCGTCACCGGCTGAGCAGAACAAGTCGGCGCAGATACCTGTGCTGGCTGTTTGAGGTCATCAATCGAGCGCACGCCATATCCCACTTTACGTACATTCAATAAGTTCATTGGACCGACGTTATCAGAGCTCGAACCGCCACCTACTGCGCCACAACCTAGTGTCAGTGCAGGAGTAAGATTAGTGGTTGCACCAATACCGCCAAGTGCTGCTGGTGTATTAATCAGAATACGGTTAACTGGTTTTTCTAACGAGAATTGACGAATAACATCTTCGTTTTGTGTGTGGATCACCAACGTATGACCTAGGCCTTCGTTAGTCAGCAAATCAACCACTCGATGGCAGGCTGATTTCCAATCTTCTTCGATATACATGCCTAAGATTGGGCACAGTTTTTCACGTGAATACGGGTTTTTTGGCGAAACCGTCTCTTGTAGCGCGATCAATACGCTGGTATTGGCTGGAACAGTAAAACCAGCGCGTTGGCTTAGATAAATCGCGTCTTTTCCGACCACTTCAGGGTTGATAGTGCCGTTGGCTCGCAATAGCATGGATGCCATGCGTTTTGCTTCGTCTTCATTCATGAAGTAAGCGCCTTGGGCTAACAACTCACGATGTACTTCGTTGTAAATACAGCGTTCAACGATAATTGACTGCTCAGATGCGCAGATAACGCCATTATCAAACGTTTTACTGGTAATGATGTCACTAACGGCTTTCTTGATATCGGCACTACGTTCGATAAAGGCAGGACCATTACCCGGGCCACCACTGATCGTTGGTGTACCTGATGCATAAGCGGCACGCACCATCGCTTCACCCCCCGTCGCCAGAATCAAAGACACATCTTTGCTATGCATTAATTCTTTGGTCGCCTCTAATGTCAGCATAGTGACACCATCAACAATACCGGCTGGTGCACCCGCTTCTAAAGCGGCTTTCTTAACAATTTCTAAGGTGCGGAAACTACAAGCTTTTGCATTTGGGTGCGGGGAAAAGACGATTGCATTACCTGCCTTCAAGGCAATCAATGTCTTATAGATAATGGTCGATGTTGGGTTAGTTGAAGGTACTAATGCCGTAATAACCCCTAATGGAACGCCCACATCCATCACTTTATTGATTTTGTCATCATTGATGATGCCAACGGTTTTCAGATCTTTAATGTGTTCATAGACACGCAATGAAGCAAACGTATTTTTCAGGACTTTATCTTGCCATTTCCCGAAACCTGTCTCTTCATTGGCCATTTTCGCCAACTCTTCTGCATGAAGGGCGGATTCAATAGCAATGTGTTTAACGATACTGTCGATTTTTTCCTGCGAAAAAGTAGCAAAAACTTTCTGTGCTTGTTTCGCGTTTCTAACTAGCTCTCTTGCTAGTTGTCTGGATTGCAAATCTTTGTCTAATGCAACCATGTCTTCCCCCGTATCGGAGTCAAAAAATTAACTAAATAAACTGATTGTTTTTCTGCTAACAACTCAAGCTTTGTGTTGCTGTGCAATTTTGCCGATATCGTTATGCGGCCTTGCGATAACACGTGAAGTCACGACTGTGCCAACGCGTTTTGCAGCTTCAACGCCAGATTCAACCGCTGCATTGACCGCACCAACATCGCCTTTTACCATCGCAGTCACTAAGCCAGAACCTACATTTTCATAGCCAATTAACTCAACATTGGCGGCTTTACACATCGCGTCAGCAGCTTCAATACATGCTACTAAACCTTTCGTTTCGATTAGACCAAGTGCTTCTTTCATAATTAATTTCCTGTTTTATTCCGCAACTTTATACTGTGTGATTATTTTTTGGACATCGCTGTGAGGGCGAGCAATAACCAAAGAAGTCACCACAGTGCCAACGCGTGATGCAGATTCAACACCAGATTCAACAGCGGCCTTAACTGCGCCGACATCGCCTTTTACCATTGCAGTCACTAAACCTGACCCAACATTTTCATAACCAATCAGCACAACATTGGCGGCTTTACACATAGAGTCAGCCGCTTCAATGCACGCAACCAACCCTTGTGTTTCGATAAGACCTAATGCGTCACCCATATTTTTCCTCCAGGAAAAGTTATGCCTTATGTTTAATTACGATTTTGTTGATATCATTGTGCGGTCGAGCAATAACAAGAGATGTCACCACTTCACCAACACGTTGGGCAGACTCAACACCTGAATCGACAGCGGCTTTTACGGCACCAACATCGCCTTTAACCATCGCAGTCACTAGGCCTGAGCCCACATTTTCATAGCCAATCAATTCGACGTTTGCGGCTTTGCACATTGCATCCGCTGCTTCAATACAAGCCACTAAACCTTTAGTTTCAATAAGACCTAATGCATCACCCATTGTTATTTCCTCCGAGAAGCCGGTTTACGGTTTTCTTACTCTTAATCTCTCTATACCCAAAATAATTCAGGTTGCTTGTAAGCGCTGAGCGAAAGCTACGCCCAAGCAACTTGATGTATGACAGGTATAACTCGAGCCAATGTGCTTGCGTGGTGATTTATTGAACGCAGACCTTGGCTTCAAATTCACTATATCCCTCAAAAAACAAAACAAAATATAAATCCACAACACATAACTATTTAGAATTATCATCTGTTAATTAGACTGACAAACGCTACTTTCACATAACAATGCTGAATAATGAAAAAATTCACGTATCTGTATGGTGAGTAAAAATTAAGGGGTTTTAGATTTAGCGTTAAACAGTGGAATTGTTAACAAGATATTATTGAGCTGGAAAGGGTTGGTGATTTAGTCAATTCAAAGTGTGGAAGCGGTCACTCGTCTATAAGCTCTCTGGCATTTTATCGATGCACTGACTTCACTCAATAACACGAACCACATGCTTAGTGATCGGCTCATCGGGAGAGTTTAATTTGTTAGTAGTAACTAAGAAGGGCTGATGAGTGGATTATTGATTAAGATTCATGTTGCAGGTAGGCGACAAGCGAAGATAGCCCGATGAGCATAGGTTAGCTATGCGATTCGGGTAGCTAAGTACAGTCAACACCCCTGCAACTTGAAGTATGACCCATGGCGGGTATATGCCCAAAATAATTCATGTTGCAGGTAGGCGACAAGCGAAGATAGCCCGGTGAGCATAGGTTAACTATGCGATTCGGGTAGCTGAGTGCGGTCAACACCCCTGCAACTTGAAGTATGACGGGTATATCAATCAAACTTACTGCCGGGTTTAAGAGTGCAAATATAAAGAGGAGAATTGAGAGAGCTTAATAATATCGCTTTGTCATTAAGCTTTTGTGCATTTAAAAATAAGCCATCGTGGCTGTCTGACATCTCTCGCATAAAGTAAGCGAAAATAACATCGGGAGATTCATCAATAGAAGAGGCACTTGATTCCCATTGGCTCACATTATAATGTCGCTCAGTGGGCGAAACACGTTTAGTGGTGTAATTAAATTTCACATAGCGCTGCAAATAAAGCCATCCGGCTTTGGAATCGGTATATCCTTCAACCACGATAGAACCTTGTCCATTTGCGCTAAAATTAAAGTGAATATTGGCATTGACGTTCTCATCCGTCATATTTTCGAAACGCATAATGCCTTTCGTTGAGCAAACCATCATCCCATCATTTTTATTCGCAAATATCACTGATTGTGTATAAATTGCCACAATAATAAACAGTAAAGCACTTATTATACACAATACTTTTCCTGTCATTTTCATGATGGTTTCCAAGAATAATAAAAATAGTTATCACAGTAACTAAATGGATTATCTTCATTAACGGCACAGTGCGCTAAAAATACTCTACCTAATCCATTGGTTTGTAGCTTATCGCCATAAAAGAAAACAAAGCGTTCCTTATCAACACACTCTAGACTCAAATTATTTCGTACCGTATCAAAATTCTGTACATATTTAAGTGCAACGGTGCCATTGATCATCTTTTCATTTGACAAGACGTCACACTTATTGTGTTCCAATACAGTTAAACTAATCGGTTGTGATGGCTGATTTGATAAATAAGCCATCACCGCAAGTAAAACAGAGCAGAGAAGAAAAGTGGCGCTAGCTAAATACCAACAAATTTCTTTTTTCTCTTTGGTTAACGGGATGGCTTTTTCAGGAGTGACTATCGGGGAAGGCGTGAGCACAATATTAGGGGATGAAACCACCGTTGCTTCTTGTATCTCACTTAAATTACTAATATGTGCAATTGGGTCAAGTCCCTTTTTATCAATAAGCTCAACCGAAACTTCCGGGTTAAACTCTAAACGCCCCCGAGCAACAGTAACAATAATATTTTCAATACCATACTGGCGAAATGCTTTTCTCAATAAACTTAAATATTGGTTTAAATTACTATTGGATGAAACCAATCCGTTATCATCCCACACCGCGGTTAAAACATCATCACGAGAAATAACACCACGATTTTTCATAAAATAGACTAATAATGCGTTGGCAGTAATAGACAGCTGAGTATCCACCTGATCTTCCTTCAAAGATAAAGTGCCATCCGCTGGATCATAAATAATTAAGGCATTTATTTTGTATTTCACTGCCGCCCCATTCTATTTTTAGATTGATTTTATTTCGAGTATTACTGAATTTTTTCAAACGAAATTTGTGTTAGCCGGCTAACAATCGCATCTCGCTCTTGCTTGGAGAGAGTTTGCCCCTCCGTTAATGCAGAGAGCCATAGCCCATCAGCTGAATAGCGAACTAATGCACCCAAGTGGCTATTATCGAATTCATCCCCTTTCGCTAAATGCCCGATCACCCAGTCTCGCCAACATTTGCGTAATACCGGCTCTGTCGGCATGGCTAATGATAAAAAAGCGAGCTGAAAGCTCTCATCTGAGTCTTGTAATTCACCAATATAATGCAGATAAGCGCGAGAAAATCGGCCATAAGAATTCGGGTCATTCATCATGATGCCACTAATACGGTCATCCATAATGTTTAGTAATTGAATAAATAACGCATAGATAAGCGCTTGCTTACTTGGAAAGTGGTGTAATAATCCACCTTTACTCACACCGGCTTCACGAGCAACCGCATTGAGAGACAAAGAAGCGATGCCTTCTCTACCCGCAATCATACGTGCAGCTTTGAGTAAGTCCTCTTGCAGTTTTACTGGGTCTTTTTTTCTAGGTGGAGTAAGTCTATTCATGGGATGGATAATACCGACCAGTCGGTATGTTTCCTTTTGACTAAAATCAAGTAACCTTAATTTGTTAGTGGTTAAATCTAAATAGTGTAATTCACTTCACAATATCAATTTATGAATATCCATAAACACGTGATTTATTTAAAAAATAAAATAATTTTTACGGACTATATAATATTTATTCATTTAACTTAGTTTTGCAGACTTGAACATAATGATGTTTAATTATTAAAGTAGAGCGATATGTTCAGTTGTGATGAAAAATCTTCATAACCTGAATTTAAATCATCTGAAAAGGAGTTTGTACTATGTCCAGTCAATATAGTATTGGTGTTGTTGTTGGTAGCCTACGTGCCGATTCATACAATTTGAAAGTGGCTAAAGCTATCATTAAATTATTTCCTGCTAATTTCTCGTTCAAATTTATCAGAATCGACCAACTACCATTATATAGCCAAGATGCTGACCAAAATGTTCCTGCCGTTGTTGCTGATTTTAAAGATCAAATTAAAACTTGCGATGGTATTATTTTTGCCACACCAGAATATAACCGTTCAATTCCTGGTGTATTAAAAAATGCTATTGACCAAGGTTCTCGCCCTTGGGGGGATAACTCTTGGGAAGGTATTCCAGCAGGTCTACTAGGGGTTTCTATCGGTAATATCAGTACGGCCATTGCACAACAGCATCTGCGTAATAGCCTGACATTCTTGAATATGCCAACCATGAATCAACCAGAGTGTTTCTTAAAATGGTATGACGGTATGGTGGATGAACAAGATAATTTAGCGGCTAAAAGTAAAGATTTCCTCCAACCTTGGGCTGATACTTTTGCAAAGTTTGTTGCTCATAACGCAAAACGTTAATAACCGAAACAAGATGTTCTTTTAATAAAAAGGCACCGCAGAATATAATGCGATGCCTTTGGTTTGAAAAAACAGAATTAATTAACGTCCAGCTTTAAGCTTTTGAAAATACTCTTCATAAATGATATTCGTATTCCCCACGTCGCTTTGCCACTCACCTTTTTTCAGAACATCTTCACTTGGATAAAGAGAAGGGTCATTCGCAATTTCAGCCGGCAATAATTTTTTAGCTTCTAAATTTGGTGTCGGATAACCTATCGATTCCGCCACTTGAGCGGCAATTTCAGGGCGTAATAAGAAATTAATTAGTTTATGTGCGCCCTCGACATTTTTTGCGTTCGCGGGTATTGCTAGGCTATCCATCCAAAAAATACCGCCTTCTTTTGGCCAAATAACTTCAATAGGTAAGCCGGCTTGCCTTGCAACAAACGCTGAGCCATTCCACAACATCCCCACATCAACCTCACCTTCAATAAAGGGTGTCGCCGGGTTATCTGAGTTGAATGCTAAAATATTCGGGCGTAATTTTTGTAACTCATTATAGGCTTCTTCGATTTCTTTAGGATCTGTTGTATTACCGGAGTAACCCAGCTTATTCAGCGCCACCTGAAAAACTTCACGCGCATCATCCATCATCAATAAGCTATTTTTATATTCAGGTTTCCAAAAATCTGCCCATGAAGTCACCGTATCTGGCGCAATCGCTTCACCATTAATACCAATACCCGTCGCGCCCCAAATATAAGGAACTGAATAATCATTTTTTGGGTCGAATTCTTTATGGATCAGGTTTGGGTCAAGGTTTTTAAAGTTGCTAAGCTGGTTTTTATCAATCTTTTGCAACATGCCTTCTTTACTCATTTTAGAAATAAAATAAGTCGATGGAACCACCAAGTCATAAGCCCCTTCTTTATAGGTCTTCAATTTGGTGTACATGCTTTCATTTGATTCATAGGTGGAGTAGATCACCTTGATACCCGTTTCTTTAGTAAATTGCTCTAATAAACCGGGGGGAACATATTCTGTCCAGTTATAGAAATACAGTACGTTTTTATTATCGTCATCGGCAGTTGCTGTACCAATACTTGCCGCCATTAAGCCTGCGGCTAACAGATAGGACCATTTTTTCATGACTGAGTTTCCCTCAACAAAGTGTTTTGTTATCCCGTAACGATGACAGGTATATATCTTATAGACTCAATTGGAGCCCACCCTCGCGCCTAATGGCATTGGAAAAGAAGCTGCAATCCACAGCTTCTATAATTTATTGTGTTACTTACTGCGCTTTGAATACTTATCTCTCATCACCCATTGGCTCAGGCAGACTAAGATAAGCGACATCAATAATAATACCGTTGCTAATGCATTCACTTCAGGGGAAACCCCCACTTTTACCATTGAGTATATTTTCAACGGTAAAATTTCATAACTTGGCCCTGTTACAAAGGAAGAAACAACAACATCATCCATTGATAACGTGAAGCTAAGTAACCACCCTGCGACAACCGCAGGCAAGGCGAGTGGCAAAATAATTTTGCGTAAAATGGTAAATTCACCTGCGCCAAGGTCACGTGCAGCCTCAAGCATTTTCACATCAAAATCTTTTAATCTTGCATAGACCGTGACCACCACAAAAGGTAAACAGAAGGTGATATGTGAAAATAATAATGACCAAAATCCAAGGGAAACCCCAAGGATCATAAATAAAACTAACAAGGATATCGCCATGACAATATCGGGGGACATCATGACGACAAACAGCATTCCACCCACAAAAGGTTTCCCTCTAAAGCGATATCGAAATAGTGCTACTGCCGTTAATGTGCCGATAACCGTAGCAAACGTCGCGGAAAGAACTGCCATTGTCAATGAATGCCCCGCGGCCTCTAACAAACTATCGTTATGACTTAATAGTTCATACCATTTAGTTGAAAACCCTTGCCACTGAATACCAAAACGCGACTCATTGAATGAATTAACAATCAATATAATGATTGGGATATAAAGATAAGCGTAGATGATGGCCATAAAGCCACCACGCAATGTACGTCCGATCATTCTTCATACGCCTTTTTATTCAAAAGCTTAGCAGCTCGATAATACACATACAGCAAGAGCCCCATCATCACCGTTAAGAAAATACTTGTTGCGGCTCCAAATGGCCAGTCACGGATATTCAGGAACTGACTTTTAATGACGTTACCTATCAGGAGATTTTTAGCGCCTCCCATTAAATCAGCAACATAGAATAGCCCCATCGCAGGCAGTAAAACCAATAAACAGCCTGCAATAATCCCCGGCATGGTTAACGGAATAATGATCTTTATAAACGTTTGTAACTTGTTAGCACCAAGATCGCGAGCAGCCTCTAAATAAGATTTATCAAGCTTCTCGATGCTCGAATACAGAGGCATCACCATAAATGGCAGTAAAATATAAATCAGCCCTAAGATTACCGCTTCTTGCGTATACATAAGCCGAATGGGTTTATCGATAAGGCCAATCCACAGTAAAAAATCATTCATATACCCCTTGGTACTCAGAAACACTTTTAAACCGTAAATACGGATCAGCGAGTTAGTCCAAAATGGCACTATCAGTAAAAATAACATCAAGGGTTGTATACGTTTAGGCAGCTTTGCCAATATAAAAGCGAATGGGTAACCAATCACCAGACAAAAAAATGTCGCAATGAATGCCATTTTCAGTGAATGCAGCATCACCTCTGCATACATAGGATCAGATAAACGAATGTAGTTATCCCATGTAAAAACCAGATCAACTAAATTGGTATCGCTACGGGTGAGAAAGCTGGCCCCAATAATCATAATATTAGGCAAAAAAACAAACAGTATCAGCCAAGCAACAACACCGGTGATGATGACATTTTGCAAGATTTTATGTTTACGAATGATCATCCAGAACTACCTCCCAGCTTTCAACCCAAGTTACTGCAACCTTTTGGTTAAGTGAGTGGTCGACATCAGGATCATCTTCATTGAAGAATTCGCTAACCATAATAATTTTGCCATCTTCCATCTCAACCACGGAATCTAAAGTCATTCCCTTATAGTTACGTTCGCGAACATAACCAATCAAGCCAGGGTAATTATCGGCATCATTGACTTCTTCAACGCGCAAATCTTCAGGGCGTAGCAAAACATTCACATGTTGCCCTTCTTTGACGGAAAGTTCAGTGAAAATATCACATTCATGCCCTTCAACATTGGCACGAATACGTTTTTCATCAATGCGATATAAAACTTTCGCATCAAAAATATTAATTTCACCGATAAATTGAGCAACAAACAGGTTTTTAGGCTCCTCGTAAATTTCACGCGGTGTACCATCTTGCTCAATTTTGCCCTCTCGCATCACAATGATACGGTCGGACATGGCTAAAGCCTCTTCTTGGTCGTGTGTTACAAAAATAAAGGTAATACCTAATTTTCGTTGAAGGGCTTTGAGTTCATTTTGCATTTGTTTGCGTAATTTATAATCTAACGCAGATAAAGACTCATCCAGCAATAACACTTTTGGACGATTCACTACCGCACGGGCAATCGCAACTCGCTGCTGTTGCCCACCCGATAGCTGGTTAGGCTGGCGAGTGGCAAAGTCTTCAAGCTGTACCATACGCAAAGCTTGATCCACACGCTTTTGAATTTCAGCCGTGGGTGTTTTTTGCATGCGTAAGCCAAAAGCAACATTATCGAATACGGTCATATGCGGGAATAAAGCATAGCTTTGGAATACAGTATTCACAAAACGCTGTTCCGCAGGGATATCTGTAATATCCTGACCATCAAGAATAATTTGACCATCATCCACATCTTCGAGACCTGCAATAAGACGTAAAACCGTCGTTTTGCCACAGCCCGAAGGACCCAAAATAGTTAAAAACTCACCATTTCGGATGGTTAAGTCAAGATCGGAAATAATTTGTTTGCCATCAAAACCTTTGTTTAAAGATTTTAATTCGACGAGTGGTGTCAGAGAGGTTGTCTCAGTCATTTATAATACACTCTATCCCTAAGAATAATGCAGATAGAACCGCCACCGTTAAAGACTGTATAAGCTTGTCGGAGATATATTCTTCATACTTCAAGCTGCAGGGTTGTTAGCTTTTCTCTGCTACCCAAGTCACATACTTATGTATGTTCGTCGGGATATCATCGGTTGCTGTCTACATGCAACTAGAATTATCTTGAGTATATAAATTCGTCCCCAGCAAAGCCCAAACCAGTAGCGCCATTTATCGTTCAATAAGGGAATCATGATAAACACTGTTCCCCTAAATTGAAAGCCATTTTCGCCATTTCGTTTGGCTTTCATTATGAATTATCTATAAATAAAACTGCTTTTTAATAAAAACAAGCCTCATAGCAACTGAACTAATCAACACATCATTATGTATAGGTTTTCTCTATCTATAATATAAAGTAAAATAATTTAAATTATCTACAATTCATATGGTTATCATAATAATGGAATGACGCATCATAAAAAACAAATAAATATTTAATTTAATACAACGCGATTTTCAAATAGAAAAATTGACCTTTTGATTACACTCTATTTTGATTATCAACTCATGTTAATGAATAAATCAAAAATAACATAACAAGGAAAATACACATCGATAAATATGATAATTAACTATAAAAATACAAGTAGTTAAATAACATTTATAACAAATAATCAGAACCACAATTCACTCGATTATTTTGTGATTTATCTCAAATTTTTTGTTTCATAACCCTTTTTATCCCTATAAGTTTAACCAATATCATATTATCCCATGCATCCCTTTGAATATAATAGCCAAATTGGTATGATTTTAAGACTATGGCGTATTATGTAAATATTGCCACATAAACCAATCATTCGAACTATTTTGGGATAATTTTACATCCCTTTATTATTTTATTTTTGCTTCATTATTACACCTATAAATTTTTCTAAGCACTGAAATCGATTAAGAATAAACATAAACCTACGGGCAATTATTTTTTGGATATTCCACTGAAATTAATATGTGAGTGAACAAAATGGCTAATAAAGAGTTTTTCTATCAAGAACCTTATCCGTTATCTGAGGATAAAACCGAATATTACCAAGTCTCTGATAAATATGTTTCTGTAGAGCAATTTGCTGGAAAGCAAATGTTAAAAATTGAACCTGAAGCTTTAACGCTTCTTGCAGAGCATGCTATTTATGAATCCCAATTTTTTCTAAGAGCCGCTCACCAAAAACAAGTTGCCGCTATATTGCATGACCCAGAATCGAGCGAAAACGACAAATATGTCGCATTGCAATTATTACGTAATGCTGAAATTTCAGCCAAAGGCGTTTTACCAAACTGCCAAGATACGGGAACCGTTGCTGTAGTTGGCAAAAAAGGCCAGCAAGTTTGGACGGGCTGCGATGACGAAGAATATCTTTCTCGAGGGATTTATAACGTCTTCCAACACGAAAACCTGCGTTTTTCTCAAAATGCCCCGCTTGATATGTTCAATGAAGTTAATACTGGTACGAACCTGCCTGCACAGTTTGACATTTTTGCAACTACGGGGGATGAATACCACTTTCTACTAGTCAATAAAGGTGGCGGCTCCGCAAATAAATCAGCCCTTTATCAAGAAACAAAAGCGACACTAACCCCTGGCAAGTTAAAAAACTTCTTAATTGATAAAATGAAGAATTTGGGAACAACAGCTTGCCCGCCTTATCATATCGCCTTCGTTATCGGCGGAACTTCTGCGGAAACAACTCTGAAAACAGCCAAATTGGCTTCTGCAAAATACTATGACAATCTGCCAACCACAGGTAATGAATTCGGTCGTGCTTTTCGTGATATCGAGTTGGAAAATGAGTTACTAGAAGCTTCTCGTCATCTTGGTTTTGGTGCTCAATTTGGTGGTAAATATTTTGCTCACGATGTCAGAGTTATTCGTTTACCTCGCCATGGAGCCTCTTGCCCAATCGGTTTAGCCATTTCTTGCTCTGCTGACCGAAATATCAAAGCAAAAATCACTAAGGACGGATTATGGTTGGAGAAAATGGAACATAATCCAGCGCAATATATCCCTGAATCTCTGCGTCACCAAACAGAAGGGAAAGTGGTTCATATTGACCTCAATCGCCCAATGAAAGACATTTTGTCCGAGTTGAGTAAACACCCTGTATCAACACGAGTTTCCCTCAGTGGCCCACTGATCATCGCTCGTGATATCGCCCATACCAAGCTTAAAGAACGCTTAGATAAAGGCGAGGATCTACCGCAATATTTTAAAGATCACATGGTCTATTACGCAGGACCCGCGAAAAAACCAGAAGATATGGTTTCAGGTTCTTTAGGGCCCACAACGGGCAACCGAATGGATCCTTATGTGGACTTGTTCCAGTCCCATGGCGGTAGCATGATCATGCTCGCTAAAGGTAATCGCACCCAATTAGTCACCGATGCCTGTAAAAAGCATGGTGGCTTCTATTTAGGTAGTATTGGCGGTTCGGCGGCAATATTAGCGCAAGAATATGTGAAAAGCCTCAATTGCTTGGAATATCCAGAGCTGGGCATGGAAGCGATTTGGAAAATGGAAGTTGAAGGATTACCCGCCTTTATTCTTGTCGATGACAAAGGCAATAATTTCTTTGAACAAGTCCAAGATGAAAGCTGTAAGAAATGTATTAAATAGTAACTAAAATAAAGAAAAAGAATAAAATCACCCCAATCGTTGGATAACCAATTATTGGGGTGATTTGGACAGAATCTGATTTTTATAAGCACGAATAACTCAACTTAATTAAAAATTAGATATATTCAAAAACAAGTACACCACCACCATTAATATTACCAGCTGAAGGGTTAGCGACTTTCTTACCTAAATTCACATCAATTTGGACATTTTGACTCGTCATATTATTAAATGTCATTGTTGTGCGCTTACTTCCATTCATGGCGAGTTCACCATACCATCCTAGTCCCAAATCTGTACGAGTAGGATTTGCTGCATCATAGGCATTAGAGGGTTGGTAAGTGACTTTAATGTTACCCGGAGAAACACAACTTACATTCATACTTAAGCTTTTTGATGCAGTATCCGCAACAGACATAGGCAATGCACCAAAATTAAAGTTTAATTCATTCGTATTCACGCTACAGGTATTAGTCACTGTAACATAAAATGTTAATCGACTTGAATTTTTAGGGCTAATTTTCCCAAGCTGCGGCATCCAAACATTAGTTCCAGCCCAATCAGGATTTCGAACGCCAAATAATGTGGTATAGGCATCAATAACATGAGGTACATTTCTAATAGGTAAATTGGTTCGACTAATTAAGGTAATAGGAATACTGCCACCAAAAGCTTGTGGTCGATAAGGCGTTGAATTACAACTCGCTCCACCAACATTTGTGCTTGTACTTATTTTCGCATATTGAGAATTGGGAAAATCCGCAGTATTTAATGTTTGCCCTGAAGGTAGGTACAATTCAAACTGATAACGCTGACGCGTCTGTGGGTCTATATAATCTACTGTATTAGGAACAATAATATATTGGCTATTTGTCGAACCTCTAGTCCCACCAGAACCACCACAAGTACTGGATCCCCAAGCATACTCTGTCATTAATCCGCCTGAACTCCCTAACTGTGCAGTTAATGTTAAATTAACACCGTTAAAGTTAGCTCCCGTCCAAGTTGTGTTACCGCTAAATTGCGTATTTTGATAGCCCATAACACTCCAGTCATTCGGGTTATAGGCATTACTTAATTCTGAAAATAATAATACAGGTAATAGACATAAAACTTTTTTCATAACAGTGCCTTAATAAAAATTATAGATAGCTCATTAAGATCGCCACTGAACTGTCAAAATTACCTTCACTAAGAAGTGACTTATCAGGTGTGATTAATGTGGCTCGAAGAATGAATGTTCCTCGAATGTCATTCGACCCAAATGGAATCCATTTATTTAAATCGAGATTTATATTATCTTTTTTTAATGATATCCCTAATCCTCTCATAGAAGTATTTAATACATTACTGCCTAATTGAGTATAAGTCCCATATTTTGTTGGATATAAATATAGATTCATAACTTTATTTGCGGGAACTTGGTTTCCTTCACAACTATATTTTATGAGAATATCATTGTATGCGCTACCAGATTCAACCTGAGAAAAATCAACATTATTAAAATTAACAAATAGTGTTGTTTCATTATTTTGTCCGACCAGATTACAGACTGGAGCTACTATTGTTGCTGTAATATTAACCTTAACATCTGCACGTCCATTATTAATATCGGCAGAAAGACTAGAAAATGAAACACACAACAATAACAAGAGCATATTCTTTATTAATACCACCACAAACCTCTCTTATTAATTGTAGTTAACAATAATACTTGCAGTTCCATACAGAGACCCAGGTCTGGCAAAATCACCTTTTGTTAAATAAGCATTTAATGCTAAAACTGCTGTATTATCACTTTCTACCTGAACTTCCAGTGGTTTATTAAATGAAACCAATTCCCCATGGGTATTCTCTAGACCAACAATAAGACCCGTTCCGCCCTGTGTGTTTAAATAATCAATGTTATTTTTTTTATAAACATTAGTTGAATTCAATGATATAGATATCATTTTATTTAAAAGTGTTGGTGTACAATTATCAAACTCAACTTTAAACAGTTGCTTATCCGATATATTCCCACTAACTTCAATATAACCCAATGAATATGGTATAAATTGAACTGTAATATCAGACCGTTTAATATCACATTTTTTATCAACTAAATTACCATTGAAATTTACAAGTAAATCAGCGGAGTATGCAGGTATCATTACAAAGATACTCAATATGAATGGAAACACAAATTTAATCATATTCTAACTCCATAACAAGTGAATTTCCTTTAAACTTACTCTGTGGAATATATATATCATTGCTTCCAGAGGTTAATTTATAATCCATTTTTAATCCGCTTAGATAACGTTTGTCACTATAAATTAATTTAATCTTCGCCTGTAATGGAATTTTCATATCGTTAGTGTTAACTAGGCACTGATTCAGTTTAATAACCATTGAAGGGAAAATGTATTCTTCCGATGAAATAATACAAGGTGAATACATAATCCCTATTTTGAAATTTATTTTCCCACTAAGTTCTTTCATTTTGTTTGCTGAGGTTGCATCATGTAATGGAAAATAATGATTCTCTTCATATTCTGCTGACAACCCACTCAGCGGAAACAATAATATAAAGAACAAGAAAGAAAAATATTTCATCGTACCCTCGTTATTTTTAGTAACTACTTGTCCGCTTTACATAAAGAGGCATTACAACTAAATGAAATTGTTGGCCTTCCACCATAATCATTGATATAGGTTAAATATGGTTTTTTGAAGTGTGCTGTTTTTATTTCATGTGAACTAAATGGTTCAATCATCACCGCATCAAAAGCACCATTTTCAGACTTATTCTGATCGCCAGCCAAACCTATAACTGTCAAATAAAATGGTGATGTATTCTTAATGATATATCCATTATTTTTAACCTCTAACTCTAAATCTAATGCCCAATTAGTCTTAGATTTATCTAAGATAGAATCTGGTCGATAAAATAATTTAATCCTAGATTGTAATGCCACTTGCATAACATTCGGTTTATCACTTTTCGGTGGGATCTCTCTTAAATTAAAATAATAAATAGATTCTCGGTCAGTAGGTAATTTAGATATATCCGTTGTCGATATTCTAATCATGCTTTTTATTTTTGGCTCAAGTCGCTGTACTAATGGTGTTGCGATTAGTGGTTCTGTTGTTAATTTATTGCCATTTTTATCATCAATCCAAGCTTGAGCCAAATAAGGCAATGTATCACTTTGATTTTCAATATTAATAACGACAGGATTTGAACTCCCTTCAACAATCGCTCTCGTTCTATCCAAAGATACTGCTGCTATGCTGTTTTGTGCTACAAATAATAAGGAAACCAATAATAATTTATATTTCATAATAACTCTCTATTTTTCACAAATTAAGATAATCTGGGTAGCACCATCCAAAACAGGTAATGTAGTGCTACACTGGATTTTATTAGACCAATTAATATTTAATTGTTCTTCCGATTGAACAGCGGTTAACCAGACTAATCCATTGTCACTGACTATCCCGACTTCTCTTCCTTTTTCATTTAATACTTGAGCACCAAATGGAGGCGAATCTGAATTATCAGCCATTTTTATAATCGCGAATAATTTAAATCCTTTATCAGCACTAATTTTTCTATATCCAATAGCACCTTCTGTTAAAGCTATATCATAAATGTTATTTGATGATTCAATATTATTAGGGAGCTTACTCATATCAACGTTATAATTATTTTTATAGTAACTTGTTAAATTTGGAATAACGCCAATACCGTACCTATTAGTCACCGTTGTTCCATTATTTAACGGAACACCTTCAACATTGTTTGTATCAATCACTAAGCGAGCTGCTGATGAATATGAGGAACTATGCAAAGCTACGCCATGCTGAGTTAGTGTTACCCCACCATTCAGCCCCATTCCTAAACTTGTATCACCTCTATCAGAAATAGAAATATTACTATTAATAGAAGCATAACGTGTTGGTAAATCATACATACCAGCAAGGGTGCTCTGCGTTTTCTCACCTTTTCCGTAACTTGTTGATGCGCTTAAATTATAATAATCATTGTCTTCTGTTAAACTTGATACAGATACTCGGCTATTATAAGTATCATTATATTTTAGCGTATCAAAAGTATAAAACTGCTTACCAAATGGAACCGATAACATTAAACTAATTTGATCGTCATACTTTCCTTGGTAATAACTTCTATTAGCCGAAAGTGTTAAACTCCCACCCTGTAAATTTAAATATGGGATATTAATACTTTTCCCAACGTTCAAACCATATTGGTGTGTTTGCCCTCTATCCCAATATTGTTGTAATTGATAATTCAAATTTACACTGTATTCACCTAAGCGCTTAGAAAGGCTAATTTGATAACGTTCTTTTTCATTATCAATAGTCTTATAGTCCCTTAAATCTAAATATTGGGACATCGTTAAGTATTTTTTATCCGTAAAGCGATATCCTGCAAAGGTTAAATCCATATCATATTCATCAAAAGTTTTTGAATAATTTATACTATATGAATTACCTGATGGACTATCATTGTCTAACTGAGCAAAAGAGCGGGTGATATTAACCGATAAAGCGCCGAAGCGGTTCATAAAGCGTCCGATACCAAGAGAGACTTGCTGATAGCCTTGGCTAATATCACTCGCAGCATTTATTGACCAATCGTTATTCAAACCGTGAGCCGCTTCTCCCCTAAAGAAAAAGACGCCACCATATACAGAATGATCATTCTTAATCGGTTGCCCAACAGAAGCATTAAAACGCGTAAATCCAGGCCGAGTCAAATAAGGAACATTTGAACTATTAACCGTAAATTCTTGCTCAGTACCATCTTGCTCAATGACTTTTACATGTAATTCACCACGAGTCCCACTATTTAAAGATTGTATTTTAAATGGGCCTGATGGTACATTTCCGTCATATAAAACACGACCTAATTGTGTCACTACAACACGTGCATTTGTTTTTGCAATTCCTGTAATTTCAGGTGCATATCCACGTAATCTAGGCGGTAACATTGAATCATTAGTAAATAATGATAGCCCTGTAAATTTAATGGGTTCTAATATTTGCGAGGGCGTTGTACTCTCACCAATAACCAATTTTGCATCTAATTTTTTTATATTTCTATATGCATAAATTGAGTTAATTAAAAAATTACGGATTATAGAGGTTTCACCGTTAGATTGCTGTTTCTGATAATTACCATAATACTCTGCACGTAAACGCCAACTATTAATATTGGCTCCAAGGTATCCACTGACAGATGCAATCTGATTTTTTATACTATCTTGATCACTATATTGATAATTAGCATTATAATCGATTAATAAACCGCCAATACCTTCATCCCAAAGTGTCTTAGGTAACCAATTGACATCCATATATTCTAAATAAACTTGTGGTATATTTAAAGTAACTGTACCTTCTGATAAATTAGGAACAACACTCACACCTTCTAACTTTGAAAAATCAATACATTGGTTATTGTTCCAGTATAAAATTTCGCTGATATACTTTTCTTTTAAACCTAAACTATTAATATATGATTTATCAATACATACATTACTAGCAGAGGGCTCAGGACCTTCCTCTAAGATTTCTATCGGTGAAGGAGATTGTGTTAGTTGAGTATTATTAATTATGATATTAAAAAAATAGTTTCCTGGTAAAATAAAATTTGGATTTTTAAATCTTGATACATCTATATTAGTTTTATCATCACTATCAAGTATATCCGTATTAAATTCTACAGAATATGATACCTTGGCATAACAAAGTATCGAAACTATTATTATAGTAAATTTTTCTTTTATTGTTAACATCATAAATACTCATTAAATTAATAGTAATCAATGTCAAAAGTAATGATACTTGAAAACTCTCCAACTTGAGGTTTGACCCTATCATCAACAACAATTTCAGATATAAAATCCAATTGTTGCTCATTGATTGATTTCGTTTTTCCTGATGTTCTTTTTAGGTTAAAAATAGGATAATATATATTTGGTTTAATAACCGAAGTTCCATTTGATATATATATAGCTAAACCATCTGCGTTATCGAACTTAAATCCATTAGCATTATTTGTTGTAGCACCTGAAAATTTTATTCTTATTGGTGATTTATTATCATCAAAATAAGAATTTGATAATTGACAGTCTTTTAAAAAAATTTTGAATGCTTTTATTATTTTATTATCTTCTATTCTACCTAATGAGTGCTCACCAAAATCAATAATTTGATCTTTACTCGTTAATTGAATGGAGCAGCCTGATGCTAATATTTCACCTTTTACTGTCGCCTGTCCCCATGACATTGATGGCTCAGAAAAAGCCTGTGTGAGAGCAATTTTTGATAGCAAAATAGCAATAATTAACAAATTTTTCATAGTATTAGCTTTTTATTAGGTTATATGCTTCTTCATAAGGAAGGAGCATATAAAAAAACTACTGGTATGATATTTCGAAAGTAGAAATAGTCGTAAAATCACCAGCAGTCACAGCAGCTGCGCCAGCTTTTTTAACAAAAGCAGAATAAGTTAGAGTATTGTCACCATCACGAAGATTCAATGGAGATGCAGTACCGAACGTTATATTTTGGATACCAACAGCTACGTTAGCCGCGCTACCTGTAGTAGCTAATAAATTTTGACCTGCAACTTTATTAACGCCATCAAAAGTAATTGACGCTGTTTTTGTTACAGTTACTGGGTTTGCTGGATCGCTATTATCAACAGAAGTTAATTGGCAACCTTTTAAGTTCAGATCAAAATTCTTATATTTAGAATCACCATCGTTCAATTGGCTTAAAGATAATTGACCAAAATCAACAACTGTTGCAGTGCCGCCTTGACCTGCATCTAAGTTACATGGAGTATCGCGAACTTCACCTTTAAAAGTAACGGTTCCTACGTTTACATCTGCAAGTGAAGCAAAAGAAGTTGCTAAAAGAGCAGCACCGAGAACACTCATGCATTTATTCAATTTCATAAAAATATCCTTTCAATAATTTTTTATTTTAAAAATGGGCCAATAAATAATAATTTTACAATACAAATAATCTTATCTGTATTAATTTGAGCTATCATAAAAATAGTCTCAAATTAATTAAGATATAATTAATGGGTTAAATTAATTTAAAAAACAATATGACAATAATAAAAAACAAAAAACAGAATTAAATGCAATAAAAAATCAATAACTGCATTAATTATAGATGGAACAAGACCTGTAAATAACTACTTTAGTTATTAGACTTAAATTACATCCTTTTCATTTTTTAAATTTCAATATTTATCTTTACTTTCAAAAATATCATCTTTAAAGAAACTTATCATGTCAGTATTAAGAGCATCAGCAAGTACATGTAAATTTTCGAGGTTTATATTACACTCTCCTCTTTCATAGCGTGAAATTTGTTGCTGACTTACACCTATAAGATTAGCCAGCTCCATACCAGAAAGCCCTAAACGCTTTCTTCTTTTTCTTATTTCACTTCCTACTATTTGGTTTACATTTAACATTTACGATAACCTAAGGTAAATTTAAAGGAATATAATTTAATTATACTGCACAACATAAATATTTATTGTAAATCTTATATCTATTTAATTAATTATTTAATTATTTTTTATTGCTGTTTAAATTTAGGTTAATTATAGATTCCAATATTTAAAAGTAAAACTGTTTATAACTAATGATCCCTTAGATTAAGTTAAGTAATACCTATCAAAAAATGGATATTCATAAAAATGCACTATAATAATTTAGTTTACTCGCAATTTTCTAGTTATCCCAATACCTGAGCTGAAGTGAAAACTCCATTATCCATTTGATTTACAAAGAATTAGAAAACAAACAACTCTAAGTGGTAACACTTAAAAATGACCTAAACACAAACTAAAACTCATAAAACGAGTAAATGCAGCAATGAAACATCTTTCCCTTTGATTTGTATATAAATTATCAGAAATCAAGTTATAATATATAGATTAAATCTAAATTTTTATATTATTTTAATTTTACCATTAAAAATTGTTTTTTTGTTGGCATTAGTTTTTAGAAAACAATATAAAGAAGATGTGCAATACTCCAATTAGGAGTACGAAATATAAAAAATTTTGACATACCTTAAAAAAATTGTTTAATGAAGATAAAAACTATAAATTACATGCACTAAGAGAACAAAAAATATCAAATCACCTATATAGTTAAGTTTTAATGTTTTTCAAAACTAAAAATAATTTAGATTTATATTATTTTTCAATAGCTTATATTTAATACAAAATGTAACAAAATAATATTTAATATTAATTATAAAACATTAAAAACAATTAGTTACAAATTATAGATGCATTAAAAAAGACATAAACACACCTAATTAGATAAAACCATGATTATTCGTCATTGCAATTATCTTAAATGATAAATAATGAAACAAAGTCATAACAAAAAATCTTTATATTCAGAAGGATTTATGTCTTATTTCAAAAGGTACTTTATAAGACTATCTTTTATGGAGCACTATTTATATAGAGTTCGCTCTATATAAATAGATCTAGTTTCAGCCCAATAAATACTCACATTTGATAACCATAAGTTATTGAAGTGGAAAATTACTCATTATATTTAATAAAAATTTCATGTTGTTATCTCTTTAATACCAAAGGAGAACCCATGAAAACTTCGCATTCACTTCGTGTTGCAACCGTCCAATTTCAGCATAAGCCTGGGGACAAAGAATATAATCTTAAGCAAATTCATCACTTTATAGACAAAGCGGCACAGCAAAACATTCAAGTATTAGTCCTACCTGAAATGTGTATTACCGGTTACTGGCATGTCCCTAAGCTACCTGATGAGCAAGTCTATCTACTCAGTGAAACATTGCATGACAGCCCCTCATTGGCACTTATACGGCAACGAGCTATAGAACTAAATATGCTTATTGGCGTTGGGCTTATCGAAAAAGGCCTTGATGGTAAATGCTACAATACTTGGGTTGCTTGCATGCCTAGTGGGCAGTTCCATGCGCACCGTAAACTCCATGCGTTTGAACATCAATCCATATGCAGTGGTGATGAATATACGGTATTTGATACCCCGTGGGGCGTTAAAATGGGGATCCTTATTTGCTGGGATAATAATTTAGTTGAAAATCCTCGAGCCAATGCATTATTAGGGGCTGATATTATTTTAGCGCCACACCAAACAGGGGGAACACGTTCTAGTAGCCCACACAGCATGAAACCTCTCCCCCTTTCTTTATGGGAAAATAGGCATAAAGATCCCGAGAGCTTACGGGCGGCATTTCAAGGGGAACATGGTCGAGGCTGGTTATTACGCTGGTTACCTTCTCGAGCCCATGATAACGGTGTATTTTACCTATTCAGTAATGGCGTCGGCCTTGATGACGATGAAATTCGGACAGGGAATGCGATGGTTATTGACCCTTACGGCCGAATTATTGCAGAAAGTAATGCAATTGAAGATGACATGGTCATTGCTAATCTTGATTTAGACCTGCTTCCCATGTCTACAGGCCGCCGATGGCTTACCGGTAGGCGACCTGAATTATACCGAATATTGACTCAGACTATGGGTTATGAGAGAGATGCCCGTAGTGTCCGTTTCGCAACACAAGCCGTCAATATCACACAAAAAAGATAAAACAAGAAAATCTAGATTCAATCGACCTATCACCTATAATGAAAGATTATCAGTCATTGAACTGTCTTTTATAGTTAACTGAATAATGAGGCGATAATGGATACTCGGTTACTCCGTGCTTTTATTACATTGGCAGAAACAGAGAATTACCATGAGGCCTCATTGCGTCTGTTTATCACTCAGCCAGCACTCACAAAACAAATTAAGCAACTAGAAAAACAGCTTAATTTAACACTTTTTGAACGCGGCAGGCACGGGGCGAAATTAACGACTAAGGGGCAATTATTACTGCCAAAAGCAACACAGCTTTTAACTCAAACAACCGGCTTTCTAAGTTATGCTTCCGAGCTCAGTGAGCAATTACCTCAATCATTAAGTGTCGGTTTTGGAATTTCAACCTTCCATGAAGCTTCCTTTTTCGTTGCTCAACTACGTCAACAACTTGAAAAAATTAATATTTCTCTTGATGATATGCCATCATCAGAGATGGAAAAAAAACTCAACCTTTGCCAACTAGACATTGCATTTATCCGTAGGTCTAATCAACAACTCCCATCCAATCTTATCTCTAAAGCATTAACCTCAGAAGTACTCGCATTAGCTGTCGCCACCAAAGAGATAAAAAATCACACCATCGCCGATTATTTAACACAAAATCCGCTATTATTTTTACGTAAAGAAAGAGGCCCTGGCCTTAATGAGCAGATTAATCGCCTATTAAACCAAATGAATATCTCTGTAAAGCCGGCTCAAGAAGCTAATGATATACAAACATTAATTGCCCTTGTTGCTGCCGGTGTTGGCATCAGCCTTGTTCCTTATAGTGCACGACTTATTAGTCGAGAAGATGTGACGTTTATCCCTATCAATAATATTCCAGAGGCTATGTGGCATATCGATGTCATTTGGCTGGCATCATTACCGCAAGAATGGCAAAAACTCATCCCTAAATTAATACAAGAAACCCAACAACATTTTGCGAAGGATAGAGAAAATGAATAACTTCTCTATTCCTATATATTAACCCGTAGATCTCTGATATTTATTGTGACCATCTATGTTAGATAGGCTAAGCCACACATGTCCGAGAACAGGTCAATTGCACCGTTAAAAATTATCGCTTCAGGAATTGCACTGCCTGAAAATAAAATTTATTCATCTATGTTGGATGAAAAATTAAATAAAACCAAAGGGTTCGTCGAAAAACATTCAGGGATTGAATATCGTTTTCACGCAAATAACCATGATTCCCAAGCAAAACTTGCGGCTGATGCTATCCATCAAGCCCTAGCATCAAAACAGCTCGCAGCACAAAGTATCGATATGCTGATTAATGCATCCGCTATTCCTGTGCAAGCCTTGCCTTGCTCTGCCGCACATATTCTTGCTGAATCGAACTTAAGTGAAGGGATTGCTTGTTTTGATGTTAATGCGAGTTGTATTAGCTTTATTACGGCACTACAAGTTGCCGCTGGGTTACTTGCTACAAGCCAATATCAAAGGATCGCGATTGTTTCAGCGGACTTAGCTTCGCGCGGTATTGATTGGAACGATAAAGAATCTTCCCTCATTTTTGGTGATGGCGCGGCTTGCGTGATTGTCGAAAAAGGTGATGGGAAAAGCGGTATTGTGTCATATACCCATACCACGCATTCTAAAGGTCTTGATTTTTGTGAAATCCGTGCTGGTGGAACAAGACGAAACCCTCGCTCAGGCATGACTGATGATGATTTCCTCTTCCATATGCAAGGTAAAAAACTATTTCGTCTGGCTTCATCGCTTATTGAAGACTTTATGAAGAGAGTCTTTGACGAATCAGGCCTACAGCTTAACCAAATTGGTACCGTTGTGCCTCATCAGGCCAGTCATCTCTCCCTTGAGCATATGCGTCAACGTGTCGGGGTCAGTACTGAACAGCTTATTGATATCTATCGATATCACGGTAACCAAGTCGCTGCATCAATCCCTACGGCTTTACATGAAGCCATCATCAGTGGTCGTTTTTATGAAAAACCGAACGTGATGCTCATCGGTACGGCGGCGGGTCTTGCACTGTGTGCCATGGTACTTATTCCATGAAGGTATTGGTGACAGGCGCAACCAGTGGGCTTGGACGTAATGCAGTAAATTACCTTTTACCGCAAGGTATTCAAGTCGTCGCTTGTGGCCGTAATAAAATTGAAGGGGAAATACTGACTCAATTAGGCGCTAAATTTTACGCCATTGAGCTTGCTGATTTATCCCTTGCTGATGCAAAAAAAATGATGAGCGGGTGTGATGCTGTTTGGCACTGCGCTGCGCTGTCATCCCCTTGGGGAAAACGCCAAGATTTTGAAAATATTAATCACCATGCAACGAAAACCCTTGCCGATGCTGCCGGTGAATTACAAATTTCACGTTTTGTTCATATCTCTACCCCGGCGATTTATTTTAATTTTACCCACCAGCAAAATATTGTTGAATCGACCATAAACCGGCGGTTTGCCAATCAATATGCGCGAACAAAGTATTTAGCGGAAATAGCGATTGAACAAGCCGTTACCCGCTACCCATTGACTCAATATATTATTTTGCGCCCTCGTGGGTTATTTGGCCCCCATGATCGCGTGTTACTGCCACGTTTACTCGCACAAATTAAATCTCGTCAGGGTAAATTAGTTCTTCCCGCTGGAGGACAAAATACCTTTGACCTGACCTATGTGGGAAATGTTGTTCATAGTATGCAACTGGCGACAACAAAAGAAAATTTAACCAGCGGTGCTGTTTATAATATTACCAATCAGCAACCTCTCCCGTTAAAACAAACGCTACAACAACTTTTTAATCAATTAGGGATGAATTACCAAATTCGATCAGCGCCTTACCCTGTGCTGTATTCGGTGGCAGCCATGATGGAAGGAATTGCATACTTAACCGGTAAAGAACCGTTGCTGACGCGCTATAGTTTAGGTGCCGCTTATTTCACCATGACCCTTGATAATCAAAAAGCACAACAAGAGTTGGGTTACTATCCTATCTATAATATGGAACAAGCGATTCATTTAACTGCCCAATGGCTGAAACAACAGGAGAGCGCATGTTAACCATTCATCAGTTTGAAGTAGGTTACTGTACCCATCCAGGCTGTGTGGCACTAAAAGGCGCCAGTTTTAAGGCATGTAAATTCCCGGCAAGAGCTTGGTTGATTGAAGATGAAGGACAGCGCTGGTTATTTGATACTGGCTATGCAAACCATTTTTATGACCATACTCGCCGTGGCATCATGCGCTTATACCGTTCAGTTACGCCAGTTTACTTTGAAAGTAAAGACGCGTTAGTCAATCAGCTGGCTAACGATGGCATTAAACCTGCTGATATTAACGGCATTATTCTCTCTCACTTTCATGGTGATCATATCGCCGGATTACGTGATTTCCCTGATGTGCCGATTATTTGCTCTGGTGATGGTTGGGCTAAAACGCGTGGATTAACAGGCTTTTCCGCTTTAAAAAATGCCTTTGTGCGGGGATTAATTCCTGACGATTTTGAACAACGAACGGTTTTCTATGAAGGTTTCGAGCAAACAAGTTTACCTGCTGAGCTACAGGTTTTAGGTAATGGCTATGCCGTTAATTCACAAAAAACCTTATTGGTTGTCCCGCTTCCAGGACATGCTGCAGGCCATATCGGCCTGTGTGTTTTAACCAATAAAGGCTGGATTTTATTAGCGGGGGATGCAGCATGGTCTCCGACTAATTACCGTGAGTTACGCGGACCAATGGCAATTGCCAACATCATCATGGATGATAAGCAGGCTTATTATCAAACCCTTAATAAGCTTCATCAGATTGATAAACAAAACATTGAAATTCAGTTATGCCATGAAGGGGATCTGGTGTGATCCTCTCTATGTTGTGGCACTACTGGCGTGCCCGCCGTTTACATTTTAAAAACAGGGCTGAACTGGAAGCTTACCAGCTGCGCTGTTTAGCTAAATTTAAGCGTAACACACTCATAAATAGCGCCTATTTTCGTCCGTTTATCAATAAACCATTAGCCGATTTTCCGCTCATGAATAAGCAAATTATGATGGATAATTTCGATGCGATGAATACCGCAGGGCTATCGAGCAAAACCTTGCTTGATTGTGCACAAAAAAGTGAACAATCTCGTGATTTTACCCCCAAAGTCGGTAGGTTTAGCGTTGGGTTATCATCAGGAACTTCGCGTCGCCGCGGGTTATTTGTCGTCAGCCCACAGGAACAAGATATCTGGTCAGGCAGTATGCTAGCGAAAATGCTACCGAATGGTTTATTAGGAGGCGAGCGTGTTGCACTCTTTTTGCGCGCTAACAATAACCTTTATGAAAGCGTTAATAACCGCTCAATTTCACTGCGATTTTATGACCTTTACACCGATTTTAAAATGCAGCTAAAAGCCCTTGAGGATTATCAGCCCTCGATTATTGTTGCACCGGCTCAAGTCCTTTGCGCCATTGCTGACGCCATGAATCAGCAAAAAATTCACCTTAAAACACAAAAAGTGATTTCTGTTGCTGAAGTACTAGAGCAGCATGACAAAAAAAAGCTCCAACACTGTTTCCCGAATGTCGGTGAAGTGTATCAAGCAACTGAAGGTTTTTTAGGCTGCACTTGCGCCCACGGAACCTTACATCTTAATGAAGCCTTTTTACATATTGAAAAAAATTGGCTTGATGATGCACGATTTATGCCGATAATCACCGATTTCACACGTAAAACCCAGCCTATTGTTCGCTACCAGCTTGATGATATTTTAGTGGTTAAAAAAGAGCCTTGCCCCTGTGGTGACCCGCAACTTGCGATTGAACGTATTGAAGGCCGGTGTGATGATTTACTCCAGTTGCCTGATATAGAAGGTAATACTGTGACTATCTTTGCTGACCCTTGTGCTAGAGTGATCATTAATCACTTACCGGTTACCGCCGATTTTCGCCTCACTCAGCAAGGAAACCATCTCAGTTTACAGGGCGAATGTACTGATGCGGAATTGGCTCAATGTCATTACCAGCTTGAGCAATATTTTTCACGCCAACAGGTTGATATCAAATCACTGAGCTGGACGCTTATTCCTGCACCTATCGACCAACCGCTCTCAACCAAAAAGCGCCGAATTACGCGAAAGGAAGCTATATGAATAGTAAGGCGCTAATGAAACGGCTGCTATGTTGCTTAATCGGTTGGGGAACCGTGGGCATCGTGTATAGCTACACAGGGCAACTCACTGAAAAAGCGGCCTTATTAACACCAAGCATGGTTGATAATGCGTTTCACTTTTCAGTGCATGGCATTTGGCTGTACCTATCATTTTTTATTTTTATTCCGTTGGGCTATCTTTTTTGTCCACTCGAACGGTTATGCCCTTTAATGTATTCAATGCAGCTCTGTGCGCTTATTTCAGGAGCGATTTATTTGTTATTTCCCACCACGATGATTTATTCAAGCTATGACATGATTTCTGTTTCTGGCCGCTTATTATCCGCGCTTATCGATATCGATAGCCCACAAAATTTATTACCTTCTCTTCATGTCTCATTGACGCTTGTCGTGCTCAATGCATTATGGTCAAAACAACAAAAATATCGTACCGCGCTCTATTTATTTTGGGCGATCGCTATCTGCTTATCTGTATTAGTGCTGAAACGACATCTCTTTATTGATGTTGTGACCGGCGCAATAACCGCATTTGCCGCACTGTATCTCGTTCACCTCACTCGATACCGTGTCTGGAGTAAAGTTTTATGAATGAATTAACATTCCCGATTATTTTTATGCTTATTGTGGTGATTGGCGAAGGCCTTGTCATCGCTAAAACGCAAAAAGGGACGGTCAGTTGGCAAGAACTGGTCTTTAATCTCAATTCTGGCCACATTATGTTATGGCTATTTAGAGGGTTAGAGATTTTTTGCTATGGCTTTGTTGTCACGCATTACTCATTTAATTTAGTGGAAAATTGGCCAACGGCATTGGTTTGGATTTTTACTATTTTAGCGTGGGATTTTGGCTTTTATTGGTTACACCGTTTACACCATAAATATCGTGTATTATGGGCAGTTCACGTTGTTCATCACCAAGGGGAACACTACAACCTCTCTCTAGGCGTACGCAATTCTTGGTATTCATCGCTTACATCTATCCCTTTCTTTATGCTGCTAGCGCTGATGGGTGTACCACTGGAAATATTTTTGACCGTCTCTATTTTGCACTACAGTATTCAATTTTTTAACCACAGCGCGTTAATTCCTCGCCTTGGTTGGTTCGAAAAGTTCATGGTAACGCCACAGCACCATCGCGTTCACCATGTTAAAGAGGGGCATTATTCAAATCGTAACTTTGCGGGTAGTTTTATTTTTTGGGATAAACTATTTGGCACTTTTTCAAAATTGCCTGAAACAGAGCACCATTTTGGTATTAAAGGGGCGGCAGCCTCTGAAAATCCGTTTATTGATAGTAATTTACCATTTTGGCGAATAATCAAACGTAGCAAAACGTCATCAATCAAACCCACCCCATCCTATCGTGTTAACCAATTGGCTTTGGTAATGGGAACATTGTTATTATTCTCTCTCGTGATTGGTTATGTATTTCTGTATGGCTACGGTTACCAAGGAACCACCTATCAACAGGTTGTTTTATTTATTCTTCTAGCGCTAGGTACCGTGGCGTTATCAGCCATTTCTGATGGGCGAAAAGCGGGGCTTTGGAGCTGGTTTGTGATTGCCTCTATTTTGCTTATCTGCCTATTCTTGATTTGGCAGTGGGTAAATGCATTTTGGATTATCTTTGCTGGCGGATTATGGTTACATAGCCTATTGATGCTGCTAGGCTTTGGCAGGCAAACCATACAGGTGCAAAATGTCTCCTGAACCACTAAGACCCCTAGGCTATCAACACCGCCATGACCAAGACTTTCGCCGCGCACTCAATAATGCTGCGCAACAGTACCTTAATGACAAAAATGACCATCGGTTTGCTGATGTCCGCTTTTACTTGAAGAGCCTTATATTGCTACTGTGCTGCCTAGGCAGCTACCTGTTGGCTATTTTGGCACCAGTGCTAGGGTATTTCTTCGTTTTTTATCCACTGTTTATTTGCTTTGCACTCTTACTTGCCATCAATCTTGTGCATGATGCCTCCCATAATGCCATTTTTAAAAGTGCGAGAGCTAACGACTGGCTAAATTTTTGGGTGACCATTCCGCTTGGGTTAGACCCCGAATGTTGGCGAGTCAGGCATATTATTTTTCATCATGCCCATACTAATATTCGCCACTATGACTTGGATATCGAAGAAAACCATGTGCTCCGACAGACCCCTTATCAACGCTGGTATCCCTTTATGCGAGCCCAGCACCTTTATTGGCCACTGGTTGCCGCCATGACTTTCCCTGCACTCATTTGGTTTTTTGATTGGTTAGACAGGTTCCATTTCACTCGAGTAGCGCCGCATTTACGTCATCAAGGCAATCAGGGGGTGGTTTCATTTATCTTTGCCAAGTTATTACATCTTTTTGTGGCGATTGTTCTTCCTGCCTTTATGCTCGCTGACACTGGAATTGGTATTGGAACATTATTACTAACTTATCTACTCAGCCAAATGTTTGCTTCTTTGATATTCGTTGTACTGATACTTGGTACACACTGGGCAAAAGCCACTTTTTATACCCCACCGAAAGAAGGCAATATGCCACATGGCTTTTATACTCATACATTTTCAACTACTTACGATTGGAAAACAAAACCCTATTGGCTAACTTATTGGTTAGGTGGTTTAAATTTACATCTAACGCATCACTTATTTCCAAATTGGAACCACCGTCACTACCCTGCTCTTGCCAAAATTATTGAACGAACTGCCAAGCAATTTTCGATGGATTATCACTGTATTGATGCAAAAGCGTTGTTTACCTACCAACAACGCTTTTTGAAGGAAATGGGCTCAGGTAAGAAAGTCGATTAGTTATCAACGATAATATTTTGATTAAAGACACTTTTTTCGCTATTACCCACCATTTGTTCGAACTTACTCATCGGGTCTGTACGATAAGCATATAGCCGTTTTAACGCAAATGGGTTATCCCCTACTCGTACCTTTCCCTGAATTGTCGTCAAACCGAGATGTAGACCCGCTTGTTTTGCTGCATCCATTGCCGGTTGATTATAAGCCCCGAAAGGATAAGCCAAGTATCGTTGTTCAGGTTCAAACTGATTTAAAATAGCCATTGAGCGTTTGAAATCTAACATGATGGTATGTTCTTTTCGGCTAAAAACAACCGGGGTACTTCGCTTATCTAAACGATGCAAAAAGTGAGTATGTGACTGTATATTAAAAACACTTTGGCTATCTTTAATTTCCTGCTTACTCATAAATTGCAATGAATCTGCTGACCATTTTTGTGGGTGTATTTTAATTCGAGATGAAATCACAAACAGCGTTGCTTGTTGCTCATTATGTTTCAAAATAGGCAATGCATAGCGATACACCGATTTCAATCCATCATCAAAGGTAAGTACTACCGCTTTTCCCGGAAGGTTTGCAGATTTATTTAGGTAATCTTCAATATCTGCTAGAGACAGCGTTTGATAACCCTCTGTTTTTAAATAATTCATCTGGTTACGAAAGGCTTCAACGGACGTCGTAGTTGAGGTATCACGAAAATGTTTATTTTCACTATTTTTTAAAAGGTGATGATACGTGAGGATCGGGATCCCTCTATCGAGTGAAACATCATCCGAGCGAATATAGCCAAGCCTATCGCCAATACGTACGGTTAGCCATGCGGTTTTTTCCCCCGATTTATTGGTATTAATCATTCTTGCTAATACTGGATAGCGCAAATTTTCCCATAAAGAAGCAATCTGTTTCCCATTACTTTTTGTCGAATTATATACAGGGGTTTTTTGTGAGGTAATCAAGTAATCATAGATTGGATTTTGCAAGTCATTCAACCTATCTGCCTCGGGAACATAGCGTGGCTTTTTATTTGATAATTCTGTGGTCTTAACAAAGGCATAGTCATTGCCAAATTGCATTGCACAGTAATCCCCAGAAGGTGCATAAGCATAGAAGCCGTGATTGGCATTTAATTCAGCAACGGCACGCATTTCCCCAGCAATAGGGGCAAAAATAACTTCAGCATCTTTGGTTTGGACTAATTTAGGCTGAACATCAGCAAGCTTCCAATCTTTAGTATTGGTATCAACCTCGATGGCAAGAGATTGAGGCACATAAGTCATTAACAGTACAAGGAACATTAGAAATAATCGATTACACATATTTCATCCACTATGAGCCATAATTTAAACCAGCTTATTCTAAACCTACTCAATAATGAACCCTATACCCAGATATAAATTTTTATTTATTAATAAATTCAACTGATTAATATCATCAATACACTTTGGATCTTTTCAGACTGAAATTTATCCCGATCACGCGGTGTTCGAGATAAAAAACCAACACAAAGTTATTATACCAATTTGCATGTATTCCCCTGAGCTATCATACAAAATAAAGAGATCTAGCTCATAGTTATCATTAAAAAGCGTTTTCTAGACACAATCTGTAAATCATTTGACAGTTAATTCAGATCCTCACTGCTAGATTGACTCGAAATCAATTTTTAACACCAGGGGATCACAATGAAAATAAAAGAAATTAGTACCTTTATTATGCATGTACCGGTAACTAATGATCTAATCGGGGATTCGACTCATAACATTACACATTGGGGAATGCCCGGTGTGATGATCAAAACAGAGTGTGGATTAGTGGGTTATGGTCATACAGGGACACATGCTGATATCACGACAGACCGCTTAATCACCACCATTATGGAAGATGTTTTTGGTCCAATGTTGTTAGGTGAAGACCCAACTGAAGTGCGTTATTTACACAGAAAACTCAGCCGTAGCTCCACCAATATCTGGGTTGGCCGGGGTGGATTAATGCAAATGGCGTTATCTGCCATTGACATCGCATTGTGGGATTTAAAAGCCAAGGCCGCTGAGCAGCCTTTATGGCAACTGTTTGGTGGTTCTAAGCATAACAAAGTTAATGCGTATAATACTGACTGTGGTTGGCTGGTTCGTAGCCAACAAGATCTGGTCGATGATTGCAAAAAAATGATCTTCGAAGAAGGCTTCAAAGCCATCAAAATGAAAATTGGTAAACCCGATCCACGTGAAGACTTACAACGCATTGAAGCGGTGCGTAACGCTATCGGTGATGATATTGACCTAATGGTTGATGCAAATGGTAAGTGGGATATCAGTATTGCTAAGCAATATGGCCACCGCTTGAATGATTTCAATATCAAATGGTTTGAAGAGCCGCTTTGGCATGATGACGTTGCTAGCCATAAGCAACTTGCTGCCTATATGGATACGCCAATTGCCTTGGGTGAATTGCTTTATCACAATGATTCATTTAAAGAATTTGTACTTGCTGGCGCAGTCGATTACTTACAACCCGATGCAACCCGTTGCGGTGGCTTAACTGCGGTCTGGGAGATTGCTGATTTAGGTATGGCGTTTAATTTACCCGTCACCCCACATCATGGTGACATGATGCAAGCACAATTACATTTAGTCATGGCACACCCAGCCTGTTCTTTATTGGAGTTTATTCCATGGACACTGGATTGTTTTGTTGATCCTGTCGCAGTGGTTGATGGTATTTACACCACACCAACAGCACCAGGAGCAGGTACCACGTTAAAACCTGAAGCATTAGCTAAATTTAACGTTAAATAAAAATCATTCCCTTTTCTTTTATTTAATAAATATTCAAGAAAGGGGAAATAAATAAAAAATAGAATTATTCATTTTAATTTACGTATTCAATATCATTATTTTAGGTATATTGAATAAAAATAAAAAATAATAATGAATAAATATACTCAAAATAATTCAAAGTGCATGCCAGCAACCGACACAGATATCCGAGTCGTCACTATAAACAATGTGATGCGGGTAGCTGAGCGTGGTTGGCAACAAAGCAATTTGAAGTACCGCGGGTATAGCATCATTACCTTACAAAAATACTGGGGTGAACCATGTCCACCAATACTGACCATTTATCATCGGCTACCAGCAAAGCAATACGAAAAATAATACCAATGGTAGTATTAATGTTCATATTAGCTTACTTAGATCGTTCAAATATTGGGTTTGCTAAACAAGCATTTCAATCCTCAACTGGTTTAAGCGATGCCGCTTACGCATTTGGTGCAGGGATCTTTTTTATTGGTTATGCACTTTTTGAAGTACCCAGCAATATTCTACTTTATCGAATAGGCGCCCGTGTTTGGTTATCACGCATCATGGTAACGTGGGGATTAGTTTCGGCCTCAATGATGTTTGCTCATGATGAAACCACATTTATTGTCTTACGTTTCTTATTAGGTGTGAGTGAAGCGGGCTTTTTTCCGGGTGTTATTTTATATCTAACCTTCTGGTTCCCACAAAATATCCGTGCTCGTGTAACTGGCTATTTTCTATTTGGTGCACCACTTGCCTTTATTATTGGTGGCCCACTGTCAGGTTCATTATTATCACTGGAAGGCTCGTCCTTTGCATTGGGCTTATATGGTTGGCAATTAATGTTTGTCGTCGAAGGTTTACTGGCTTCCATTGTCGGTATTTGGGTTTTCTTCTACCTTGATGACCGACCAGAAAAAGCGAAATGGCTGACTGATGATGAAAAAAATGCCTTATCGGCGAAATTAGCGCTAGAAGAGGATGCGAAAAAAGGCCATAGCCCGAAAGGTGCGCTCAGTGCACTACTGGATATGCGTGTACTTTATCTGTGCTTAATTTGGTTCACTGTACAGGTTTGTGGGTACGGTATTTATTTCTTCTTACCAACCCAAATTGCTACTTTACTAGGTACAAAAGTGGGCATCTTGGTTGGGTTTGTCACTGCCATTCCTCCACTGTGCGCTGCGATTGCAGTTTACTATGTACCGCGTCTCTCTGAACGCTTAAGAGAAAGACGTAAAGTCGCATCCATTACCTTTATGTTAGGTGCCGCAGGTATCGCCGTATCAGGGCTATTCGACAGCATTCCGGTTATTGCCATTATCGCGCTTTGTGTTGCCGCCGCAGGTCACTTAGCCATGCAGCCCCTGTATTGGAGCTTCCCATCCGCTTATTTAGGCGGTACCGCAGCCGCTTCAGGTATCGCATTAATTAACTCCGTCGGTAACTTAGGTGGCTTTGTCGCACCTAACTTAAGAGTTTGGGCTGATGCAACATTTGAATCAGCCCGCGCTGGGTTATATTTCATTGCCTTAGTTGCTTTTATCGGTGGATTATTAATCCTGACGTTAAAACGATTGGGTATTGAAAAACGTTTTGAAGATTAAATGTGATTAAATAAATAAAACGCCTGAATATTCTGTATTCGGGCATTTTTATTTAAAGAGACTCCGCACTTTGAATTATTTTGTGTATAGATAAGTTCAACATTGAACATCACACAACCTGATGTCATGATGAGTCAATCGATTCATGCAGGGAGCATTCAGATGAATATATCAGTCCAAAATAGTAATCTCGTGCTAACTCATGGGAGTATTCTTGATGTATTACGAACAAATAGCTGGTTTAGTAATTTACCTGACTATTTAATTGATATTCTAATGCAATGTGGAACATTTCGTTTTTATAATGACAGCGATATGGTTCATTACCAAGGCGATCCTGCCCGAGGGCTTTACGCTGTTATTCAAGGTTCCGTCAAAGTGAGCTCCATTTCATCTGATGGCAAAGAGTCTGTCTTTCGCTATTTATCACCCGGAAATTGGTTTGGCGAAATTGCAATGTTAGATAAATCTGCTCGTACTCATGATGCAAAAGCGATCAGCCCCACTATTTTGCTAACCATATCCCCTAAAGATTTAACGCTTATCTTAGATAAATATCCGGTTTTTTATCAATCGTTGAATATTCTTTTATGCAAAGTTATTCGTAATGCTTTTACCATTATTAATGATTCTGCTTTGCTTTCTGTTTCTGCACGCTTAGCTAAACGCTTACTTAGCCTTGCTGAGGGCTATGGGGAACCTCATGAAAAAGGAACTCAATTAAGCTTATATTTAACACAAGATGATTTAGCCACCATAATCAATACCACACGACAAACCATTAATAAGCGTCTTGTGGCGTGGGAAAAATTAGGCTGGATAGATGCTAAATACGGGAAGATTGTGTTAGTAAATCTTCCCGCATTAAAGCAAATTTCTGAAGACGATGAAGAATGATTAGCCGTGAATATCAACGTTAGTCATTATTATCAATACTCGGACTATCTGCAAAAATATAGCGATCCATATTAAATTCAAAATCATCGCTGGTCGCGTTAAATAACATTTTCTTGGTATTTTCTAAATGCTGCCACATTGCTTGTCGTGCGCCTTTCGGATCTCGACGAGCCAAAGCTTGCAGAATTTTATCATGCTCATCACACCAACTTTCAATCGACCGATTGTCGATATGCTCGTGCAGTTTTATCCAATAAGGATTGCGTAATCGTTGACTCCACATTTGCTCGACAATCACCACCATCGCACTGTTGTGAGTCGATGCCGCAATCTGCATATGAAATTTAAGATCCCATAAGGAGTCCCTAAACCGATCTTCTTTCCGCGCATTCTTTTGAATTTCAAGCAATTTTAAAATATCTTCCTTGGTTGCTTGGGTAGCAGCAAATTCAGCGATATGGCTTTCGATAAGCTGCCTAGCTTGCAGTAATTCAAAAGGGCCACAATGACTAAATTCTAACTGATTTTCAGTTTTCATCGCGTTATTCGACACATTGCTAATAACATGTATACCAGAACCTTTTCTCACATCCACATAGCCTTCAACTTCCAGCATAATAATCGCTTCACGGATCACGGTTCGACTGACATTCATTTCATCCGCTAATAATCGTTCGGCAGGAAGTTTAGTCCCGACAGGGTATTCACTATTTTCAATTCGCTCCTTAACGATGGCAGCAACTTGTTGATATAGGCGTTGTTCGCTGTCTTGGGAGATCATTTATTTTTCCTTTCGCAATGTAAGTCCGCTAATACAACCCGATTATAACGAAATTTATCACGCATATCATAAATAACGCATGACAAAAATAGCGGATTACATTAAATTGGTATAACATCTTTCAAAGATATAAACCAAAGCCGATAATGATCGAAGCGCTATATCACCTATTTCTTTGTACCTAATTTTAACTAGGGATTAAAAAATGATAAAAGACATAATAAAAATACACCCTAATGACAATGTCATCGTTACCTTGATAGACCGTTCTGAAGGGGATCACATCACCATTGACTCGCAAACTATTACCTTAAAACAAGATGTGAACCGAGGCCATAAAATTGCAATCGCACCGATTGAAGTGGGTAAAAACATTCTTAAATATGGCTCTCCGATTGGCCATGCGACTCAACCGATTCAAATTGGTGAACATATTCACACCCACAATATCGCCACCAATCTCAGTGCATTAAATGAATATGAATACCACCCTGAGCACAATAGCCTTGATGCCACGCGAGTTGATCCTGATGTACAGATTTATCGTCGTGATAATGGTGATATCGCCATTCGCAATGAGATCTGGGTGATCCCAACGGTTGGATGCGTCAACGCACTCGCCAGAAAAATGATAGATCAGTTCAACAAGCAACATAGTGATGCATTAGATATTGATGGCGTTTATCTGTATAACCACACTTTGGGCTGTTCCCAATTAGGTGACGATCACCTAACAACCCGGACGATTTTGCAAGATCTGGTCAAACACCCGAATGCAGGTGGCGTACTGGTTATCGGTTTGGGCTGTGAAAATAATCAGGTCGCCGCATTTAAAGAGACTCTGGGCGAGCATGATAGTGAACGTGTTAAGTTTATGGTCTGCCAACAACTTGATGATGAAATCCAAGTTGGCATTGAACATTTAAACGAACTTTATCAAGTTGTTAAACAAGATAAACGTGTTGCAGGAAAGCTCAGTGAAGTCAAATTTGGCCTTGAATGTGGCGGTTCTGATGGTTTATCCGGTATCACTGCAAACCCATTACTCGGTGGTTTCTCTGACTTTTTAGTGAGTCATAATGGCACAACAGTATTAACCGAAGTACCGGAAATGTTTGGTGCAGAACAAATTCTGATGAATCACTGCCATGACACACAAACATTCGAAAAAACAGTCGATATGATCAATGACTTTAAGCAGTATTTTATTGAGCATGACCAGCCTATTTATGAGAACCCATCACCGGGTAATAAAGCTGGAGGCATCTCAACATTAGAAGAAAAATCATTAGGTTGTACGCAAAAAGCCGGCACAAGTCAGGTCATGGATGTACTCAAATATGGGGAACGCTTAACAACCACAGGCTTCAATCTATTAAGTGCGCCGGGTAATGATGCCATCGCCACCAGCGCCCTTGGTGCCGCGGGCTGCCACATGGTGTTATTCACAACGGGTCGCGGAACCCCTTATGGCGGGTTCGTGCCGACCTTAAAAATTGCCACCAATAATGAACTGGCTGCGAAAAAGCCACATTGGATTGATTTTAATGCTGGTGCATTATTAGCAGGTAAAACCATGGATCAATTATTGAATGATTTTATTCAGCATGTTGTGAAAATCGTCAATGGTGAACCCACAAAAAATGAAATTAATGATTTTCGCGAATTAGCTATTTTTAAAATGGGTGTCACTCTTTAAATTAAATTCTCAAGATAGCGTGAGGCTACTTGCGCTATCTTGAGTTTTAAATACACAGTAGTAAGCATAGATAATAAAAAGTCCCCATTTCGCTACCCCTGATATATGGTAGGATTACTTCCAGTATGACTATTCTCAACTTATTAGCAGGGTAAACGATGATAGATCTAAAACTTCGAGAATCTAGAGATAGCCTCTCAACGAAAGAAAGCCAAGTTGCAGAGTATATTCTTGCTAATAAACGGGATATTCAAAGTATGAGTATCCAATCTCTTGCGCAAGCAAATAAAGTGAGTACTACAACCATACTGCGTTTATGTCATAAACTCGGCTACCAAGGCTTTAGCGAGCTTAAAATTGATTTAATTTCCTCAATTAATAACAAATCTTATGGAACCCTTCTCCAGGAGGATATTGATATTAATGACCCAATAGAAACCATTAACTATAAAGTTAGCCAAATTGAGAAATCATCGATAGAAGAAACTTGCGCTTTGGTTAATTTAAATACCTTTATGCAAGCTAACGAACTGATTAGTAAAAGCCAAAAAATTGTTATTTATGGGGCAGGAAGTAGCGGGCTTGTCGCAAAAGAGTTTGAATATCAGCTAATTAAAATTAAAAAAGATATTAACTGTCATCTTGACTACAGTATTCAGTTTAGCATCGTCAATACATTAAATGAAAATGACCTTGTAATTGTCATTTCCCATTCAGGTGAAAACCATGAATGTATAAAGCTGCTAACGCTCGCCCGTGAGTTAAATGTTCCGACCATTGCGATTACCAAAATGGGGCAAAGCTCAGTCTCTGCTCTTGCAGAAATTATTTTACATACGACTTCCACGGAGAATATTTCACGTATTATTCCTATCCGCTCAAAAATATCACAATTAACTGTGATTAATATGCTTATCACTAACTTATTTGTTGGGCAATATGATGAAAGAATTTCAAAGCAAATCAATACACGAGCAGAACGTTTCTCTCGCCTAAATAGTAATAATTAAACCGCCTCTTCAACTTCTTAACGCTCTTCACCCGCTGACTTATTTAGGTGGCACGCCATAGCCACCTCGATCTTGCTCACAAAAATGATCCTTTCTTCTTACCTAAGACTATTCACAATATATTTTTGTGATATTGTTACCTTGAATTAAACATAAAAAAGTAATTTTATTACTTAGAATGAAAAGGGAAAAAAATGAGCTCAGAAATTCCAATCATATTGGCCAGCCATGGCCAATTTGCTCAAGGGTTACTCGATTGCGCCGAGATGCTTATCGGTGAACAAGAAGACATTACCGTCATTTCAATTGATCGAGAAAGTAATATTAATGATGTTAGAGAACATCTGATTAATACGTACCAAAAAATGAACAAAGGGCAAGGCGTTCTTATTCTGGTTGATTTACTCGGAGGTTCTCCTTGCAACTTAGCCAGTGAGTTAGTGCTGACACAACATGATGGTGCCCTTTATTGCGGTATCAACGTTCCTACATTACTCGAGATTTTAAGTAATCGTGACTTACCGTTAGATAAGCTTCACTCTGTCATTATTGACGTATTTCCTGACAGTTGCTTTAACGTAGGGGAAAAACTCAAGCCAGTACAACAACACGATAGTGAACTTTAGGGGATCATAATATGCCAATTAATGTTGCTCGAATCGACGATAGACTTATCCACGGCCAAGTCATTACTACTTGGGTTAAAAATTTCGATATAGAACAAGTCATTATCATTAATGACAAGGTTGCTAATGACACCGTTCAACAGTCTGTACTAACTATGGCTGCGCCACCCGATCTGAAAATTGTCGTTTTTGGTGTTGATAAATTCATTGATGTACTAAAAAAAGCTGAAATTAAACGACGTACCATGCTGCTATTTACCAACAGTATTGACGTAAATAAATTAGTAGAAAATGGATTAAAACTAGAAAAATTGAATGTTGGTGGCATGCGCATGCAAGAAGGTCGCCGCAATCTATCTCGAGCCGTTGCTGTCACACCAGAAGAAGAACAAGCCTTTAAATCACTTATCAATAATAACATCCTCATTGAAATTCAAATGGTTCCTAAAGATCCAATTGTTGAATTGAAAACATTACTCAATTAATCCATTTGCTAAAACTTATTTTAATAATAAGCGAGGAGTTCATTATGTTAGTTGAGGCCATTTTAATCGCTATATGGGCGGGAATATGCTCATTGGATGATGTCGGTCCACAAATGTTAAGGCGTCCATTATTAACCGGAACGGTAGCGGGTATTATTATGGGGGATATGGTTCAAGGGTTAGCGATCAGCGCAACTTTAGAACTTATGTGGATGGGTATTGGTAACGTAGGTGCTTACTCCGCACCTGATATAATTGCTGGTTCAATCATTGGTGTTGCTCTTGGGATCGCTTCCAATGGTGGAATTGCCGCCGGTATTGCGCTTGCGGTTCCTGTCTCAATACTCTGTCAGCAATTGCTTATTATCTGGCGCTCATTTGCTAGCTTCCTGAACGTATGGGCCAGTAAATCAATTCTGGATGGTAATTATAGCGGTTTAACGAAAGTACATTATTTCTCAACCCCTCTGTGGTTTTTTATTCGTGCAATTCCCTGCTTTATTGCGGTGTATTTCGGTAGTGATCTTGTCAATAGTATTTTAAATGCCGTTCCTGAAAGTATTTTAACGGGAATGGGTGTGGCATCTAAATTAATTCCCGCAGTCGGTATCTGTATCTTATTATTGATGTTGTTAAAAGGAAGAATGTGGTTTTTCTTTTTACTCGGCTTCATGCTCACCACTTATCTAAAACTACCCATTATTCCTATTACCTTTATTGCCCTCGCATTTGCGGTTCTCTATGACATGGCATTTGCCAATAGCATGCGCCAGCAATCAGATGAAAAAGAACAACCAGCTTCCCGTAATAATGAAGAAGAGGAGTATGACCTATGAATGATGTCACCCCATCCGAGACTAAAAAACTCACCAAGAAAGAGTTAAATGGTATTTTTTGGCGAATTCAAACAATGTCATTTTCATATAACTATGAAAAGCTACAAACCATTGGTTTTGCTCATTGTATGGTGCCTGTGCTTGATAAGCTTTACGAAAAAGCAGACAAAGAAACTCGAATTAAAGCCATGCAAAGACACTTTGAGTTCTTTAATACACAAATAAATGCAGGGGCATTAATTCTTGGCGTCACCGCAGCACTCGAAGAAAAAACAACTGAAGAAGAAAAAGAAGCGGTTATTTCTGTTAAAGCAGGGTTAATGGGGCCATTTGCAGGGCTCGGCGATAGCCTATTAAAGTTTACTTGGCTACCGATATGCGGAAGTATAGGTGCAGCATTTGCACTACAAGGCAACATTATTGGCCCAATATTAATGTTTATCTTATTTAATATCGTCAATATCGGGACTAAATATTTCTTTATTCATTATGGCTATAACAAAGGCGTAGATTTAATCGAACAATCTAAAAAATCTAATATTATTCAACGTATTACTAATATGGCAAACGTCGTCGGGGTGATGGTCCTCGGGTCTTTAATTGCCACAACGGTCAAGCTATCGACACCTTTAACCATTTCGGTTGGAGAGCAGTCGATTAAAGTTCAAGAGATGTTTGACAAGGTTATCCCTAATTTACTTACCCTACTCTTTGCTTTGGGTATCTTTTTTCTTGTACGCAAATTTCAAGGAAAACACACTGTCGCGCTTATTGTGGCCATGATGGTTCTTGGTGTTATCTGTTCAATGTTCGGAATTTTAGGATGAAAAAGGAAAATATATGGAAATCGTTATAAATAGAATTAATGAATCCACACTAGAACTTAAATTTGATGAAATACCAAAAGGTGAAATCGCATTATATTGGTCAGATAAACCTGATACTGAAATTATCCCAAGTCACTTTATTACCGATCGCCTTGAAAATAATTTAACCGTGCAGGATCCATTTTCTGCAAAACAACGCGTCTATTTTATTCTACAGCAAGGAAATAACCGGCTTCTCTTTGCGGAAAGAACATTACCCATCGAAGGAATGAATAATTTTCGCGATTTTGGTGGTTACTTTACCGCCGATAATAAGCAAATAAAGTGGGGTGTTCTGTATCGTTCAAACCACTTATTTAATCTCAGTGATAAGGCAATTCAATATCTGTCTCATTTAGGGATCAACAGTATTATCGATTACCGCACACAAAATGAGATTGATAAATCACCTAATTGCTATATTGGTGAAAAAAGAACTTATCACCTTGATGCAACAGCACAAACCGCAGAGCTAGCGGCACAATTTGCCGCATCTCCTAGCGATGAAGACAAAGCGTTAATTGAAGGAGTACTAAATAATATTCCTAAACAATTTATTAATGGTGAAGGCCTGCAAATTTTAGAGCAATATCGACAGTTTGTCGTCAGTAAGAAATCTAAAATCGCATTTCGTCAAATGATAAAGACCTTACTCGATAGCAAAAATAGTCCAAGTATTCAACATTGCCGGGGAGGGAAAGATAGAACCGGTTATGGAGCATTATTAATTTTAGCAATGCTTGGCGTTCCTAAAGAAACGATTGTACAAGATTATATGTTAACTCATCATAATCGTTTGGCTCGTAATGAAATTAAAATGAGGTCTTATCGAAAAATCACTCAAGACCAAAACGTTCTTGATTATTTACTTTCATTAATTGATACCAAAGAAATATTTATCATTGAAGTTTTTAAAGCCATGGAAGACACTTCAGGCTCTGTTATTAATTATATTAAAAATGAGCTTAATTTCACTGATGAAGATTTCAGTAAACTGAGAGAAATTTATTTAATTTAAGTTCATCATCCCAATAAATTAAAAAACAAAGTAGGTTTACCTCGATAATACCTAATGATTTCTATTGCAAAAATAGCCACATTCATGATTTGTGGCTATTTCATTGATATGTATAAAAATAAATATCAGAATTAAAAACTGAAAATATTTATATTAAATTTAATTAAAATCGGTGACTAGCGCGAATGAACTTAGTCACCTTAACAAAGCACTGCAACTTGAAGTATGACGAGTATATTAGTTTTGCCCGTAATAAGCGTCCTTACCATGCTTGCGCAAATAATGCTTATCCAATAATTCTTGCTGCATGGCATCCACTTGTGGCACTAATTGGCGGGTATGCAAATTCATATAAGCAATTTCTTCAAGCACTACCGCATTATGTACCGCATTATCTGGGCTTGTTCCCCATGCAAAAGGGCCGTGGCTATTCACGAGTACCGCGGGAATATCTTTGGCTGAAATGCCTTTTTCTTTAAAAGTTTCAATAATGACATTACCGGTTTCCTTTTCGTAATCTGACGCGATTTCGCTGTCGGTCATTTTACGTGTGCAAGGGATCTCACCATAAAAGTAGTCTGCATGGGTTGTACCTAGTGCGCTTAAAGGTAAACCGGCTTGTGCCCAAATAGTGGCATGACGTGAGTGAGTATGTACTATTCCACCAATTTCTGGGAATGCTAGGTAAAGCGCAATATGCGTATCAGTGTCAGATGATGGTTTATATTTCCCTTCGACCACTTCCCCTGTGCTCAGCGAAACCACCACCATATCCTCTGCTTGCATGGTTTCATACTCAACACCTGATGGTTTAATCACCATCAAGCCACTTTCTCTATCGATACCGCTAACGTTACCCCAGGTAAAGGTAACAAGGTTATGTTTTGGTAATGCAAGGTTTGCATCGAATACTTGCTGTTTGAGTTTTTCGAGCATTTCAGCCCCCTGATTTTAAAATTTTCTTAAATATCAACAACAAAAATTCATTCAATTACGCCGTTTCTGTTTATTGACTACCGATGTCTTAGCATTAAGGTAAACAGATTTTGCTTATTTAAAAAGCGTGCACCTTTACAAATTAATAACAAATAGCCAAACTCGGTCATATTCAGGCATTAACGGTCATAAAACATCAACTTTGATACGTAAAATAGTGACCGAATAAGACCGATGTTTTTTATCTAATCAGAATACGGTGACTTAATAACAACATTAAGGTGACTTAAATCACTTTAATTGATGTTATGGATTAGTTTGTTGCTTTAAATAAGTGATCATCATCACCATAAAAACCTTTGTTTTTTTGTAGCGAGTATTACTTGAATCTAATCACGACAATAAAAAAGGAATACAGGCAGAATAAATATCGTGGAAAGAATAGGAGTTAAATATGTTACAAGCCGAACGCCATAAATTAATTTGTTCTCATGTATCCAAAAATGGTTCGGCATTAGTGCGTGATTTATCTCAGTTATGCCAAGTTTCACAAGAAACAATTCGCCGAGACTTAACCACACTTGAGCGTAAAAATAGAATTATTCGTAGCTTTGGCGGCGCAGTGGCCATTGACCAAGAAGATATCCCAACACTGAATGTGATGCCATCTTCGGTCAAACTCAGTCAAATGGTGGATGGTGCAGAATCATTTCGTAAAAGAACGGAAGAGCACCCGGATGCGAAAATGAAAATTTCCAAGGCCGCGCTTAAGCTTATTCAGCCGGGCGACTGCATCATGTTAGATAACAGCAGCACTTGCTGGTTTTTAGCAAGACAAATACCAGATATTGATATTACTGTCGTAACAAATTCAGTCAAAATCATTCAGGCCTTGGCTTGTCGTGATAGAGTTCGAGTTATCGGTATCGGTGGAGAATATTCAGAGCGTCATGATGACTTTCATGGTCCTATCGCCGAAAGTATTATTCGTAGCTTTCAGATAAAAACATTATTTTTATCTTGCCAAGGATTTAATATTGAAAATGGTATTCGTGATGGTAGCGAAATAAACTCAAAACTAAAAAACATTATGTTACAGGTATCTGAGAATACCGTTTTACTCGCAGATAATAGTAAATTAGGAAAGTATGCCTTTAGCCAAGTTTGTACTTTTGATGATATTAATGTGTTAATTACCAATAAACTTAATGATAAAGAATTTAACACTCAATTTCCTAATTTAAATATTATTGAATGCGATAAATAATTTAAAAAATGTTATCAATAAAACAATGACATTGTAGTCACTATTATTAAATAGCTTTATTAATTAACTGTATTAAAGAAATGCAGGGATATTCGCTATTTTAAATTACTCTGCAGCTAACCACTTAAACCTAAAATAATACTGTATTGATGAGATAGATTTAGTCTCCGCCTACACTAAGGAATACAACATGAACATGAAGAAATTAGTTTTACCTTGTTTAATGAGCGTTGCATTATTTTCAAATGTCGCGATGGCTGAATCACAAAAAGCACAGAAACCTTTTACCATGGGTGTTGTTGTAAAAGTGGGTGGTATTCCTTGGTTTAATGTAATGGAACAAGGTATCACTGAAGAAGGTAAAAAATTGGGCGTGAACGCATTTCAAGTTGGCCCAACAACCGCAGATCCTGCCGAGCAAGTTCGTGCTATTGAAGATTTAATTGCCAAAAAAGTCGATGTGATCGGTGTGGTTCCTAATGATGCAAAAGTACTTGAACCTGTACTAAAACGCGCTCAAGAAGCCGGTATTAAAGTAATTACCCACGAATCACCGAATCAGCAAAATGCAGATTGGGATTTCGAATTACTGGATACCCAAAGCATGGGTGCTAACCATATGAAAGATATGGCGGCATGTATGGGAGAAGAAGGTAAATATGCCATGTTCGTGGGCAGTTTAACGGTGCCTTTAGTTAATGAGTGGGCTGACGCGGCAATCGCTTATCAAAAAGCCAATTACCCAAAAATGCAAATGGTTGATGACCGTTTTGGCGTCGCTGAATCGGTTGATGATTCAATGCGTACCGCTAACGATCTGTTATCAAAACATAAAGATCTGAAAGGTATCATGTCATTTGGTTCACAAGGCCCTATCGGCGCGGGTCGTGCCATCGACAAACGTCGTAAAAACGATACCACTTGCGTGTTTGGTACTTTTACCCCAGGCCAAGGTATTAAGTTACTTGAAAAAGGCGCCATTGATGGCGGTTATATTTCCAACCCGAAAGTAGCTGGACAGGTTTTCGTTCAAGTTGCTACCGCGATGATGAACGGTGAAGAAATTAAAGACGGCGTGTCTATCGGTGATATGGGCCAAATCAAAGTCAGCGGCAACACCATTTTAAGCGATAACCCAGTTGAATTGAATGTCGAAAACACCAAAAAATTAGTCGAAGTCGGTTTGTAATTACTCACTATAAAAATGAAATTTAGAATAAAAACTTATAAATTTTTTTGAAACTTTCAGCCCTAAATAATTTGCATTTTAGCAAGGCGGCAAGCGAGGTTGCCCCAAGGAGCATACATAAGTATGTAACTTGGGTGACTGAGTGAAGCCAACGCAGATAAAACGCGAAGTATGACGGGCTAGCCAATACCAGTTTTTATTATCGCCGCAGGAACTGCATTATGACAAACACCTCCAAAGCTGACAAATCTGACCCCCTAATCACTTTGCGCGATCTCTCCAAAAGTTTTGGTGGTCACCGTGCATTGCGCAATATCGATTTGACACTCAATAAAGGTGAAGTGCACTGCTTAGCAGGCACCAATGGGTGCGGAAAAAGTACACTAATTAAAACGATTAGCGGCGTTTATGCGCCTGATGAAGGAAGTAAAATTGAAATTGATGGTAAAAGCTATAACCGTTTAACACCTGATAAAGCGCGTGAATTAGGTGTACAGGTTATCTACCAAGACCTCTCTTTATTTCCTAATCTAACCGTTGCTGAAAATATCGCTTTTGAATTAAATCTCAAAGGCTATTTTGGTTGGTTTCGCAAAAATCAACTCAGAGAAAAAGCACTGCAAATTCTAAAAGAATTATCTTTCAATATTAACCCTGATACACCCGTTCAATTTTTACCGATTGCACAACGCCAACAAGTGGCTATTTGCCGTGCATTGGTGGCAGATGCCCGTTTGGTTATTATGGATGAACCCACAGCATCCCTTACCAGAACAGAAGTTAATCAACTTCTATCTACGGTTAATTACCTCAAAGATAAAGGCATTACGGTTGTTTTTGTCAGTCATCGCCTCGAAGAAGTCAAAGAAATCTCTGACCGTATTACGGTTATCCGTGATGGACAAAAAATTGGCACTTGGCCCGCTGAAGGGTTAACAACGCGTAAAATCACCGAACTCATGACAGGCTTAGATATCGTCCATGAGCGTAAACCGCCTAATAATGCAGAAGACCGTCGTACGGTACTTGAGTTAAAAAACCTGACTCGAGCAGGCCAATACCATGATGTTTCGTTAACGCTAAAACGCGGAGAAGTCCTTGGTCTCTGTGGTTTATTAGGTTCAGGGCGCACTGAGCTGGCGCTGTCTCTTTTTGGTATTACTCGCCCGGATAGCGGTGAGCTATATATTGAAGATAAACCTATCAAGCTAAAAAATAATACTCATGCAATAAAGCAAGGTATTGGCTATGTTTCCGAAGATAGATTGACCCTCGGCGCCATTTTACCGCAGTCCATTGCCGACAATATGGTGATCTCCATTTTAGATCGCTTAAAAACACCCCTGCATTTAATTGATGAACAAAAATGCCAAGAGATCGTTCAAGAGTGGATCGCCGATTTAGATATTAAAGTAACTGACCCTAACAATGCCCTTTCCACCCTATCAGGCGGGAATCAGCAAAAAGTGGTATTAGCAAAATGGATATTGACCCGTCCTAAAGTGTTGATTTTGGACTCCCCGACCGTCGGCGTCGATGTTGGTGCAAAAGACAGTATCTATAAGTTAATCCATCGTTTATCTGGTGTAGGAATTTCCATCCTACTCATTACCGATGAAGCCTCTGAAGCCTATTATAATTGCGACCGTATTTTACATATGAAACAAGGGTCTATCGTCAAAGAAATTGTGACGGATTCCATGACTGAGCAACAATTGGAGGAAATCATCAATGGTTAATTGGCAAAAGCTTAGACCACAATCTGTCGAAGGCTGGTTGGTATGGGTCATTTTTATTATGGTGGTTTTCTTCACCACAATGAGCCCACAATTTCTCACCATTCAAAACCTGCTTGATTTAAGTGAAAGCTATGCGGTGACAGGTATTTTTGCGCTGGGACTTTTTGTTGTCTTAGTCACTGGCGGTATCGATATTTCCTTTGCAGCCGTTGCATCAGTGGTGCAATACGCTATTGCGACTTGGCTATTACAAGGTTTTATTGCCAGCCCAACATTAAGTATTACCCTTGCGATTCTGATTGGTATTACTTTTGGCCTCATCAATGCAATTTTAATTTATTCACTGAATGTCGTTTCGATCATTATCACCATCAGTATGCAATCACTGCTATTCGGTATGTTGATGTGGCTGACCAATGGGCACAGTATCTATGATCTTCCTGACTGGTGGGTCGATCCTGTCACGATTCTCCCCTTTGAAGTTGATGGGGAGTCTTACCAAATTGGTTTACCGCTTATTGTGATGCTTGGGATCGCCCTATTGACCTGGGTTTTAATGAATAAAACCCACATTGGTCGCCAACTTTATGCGGTTGGAGGCAGCCAAGAATCCGCATCTCGTATTGGTATTCGTGTTTCGGTTATCTACCTGTTTGCTTACGGTTATCTCGGTGCAATGGCGGCTATTGGCGGTATGTTACAGACCTATCGCATGAGTGAAGTGGTACCAAGTGCATTAGTGGGCGGTGAACTGGATGTTCTTGCGGCAGCCGTGCTGGGTGGTGCAAGTTTATCTGGTGGGCGCGGTTCCGTTATCGGCACACTGATGGGCGTTTTCCTGATTGGTATCTTAAAAAATGGCCTTAACCTAATTGGTGTCTCTAACTACTTTGTCAACATCGTCATCGGTATGGTCATCCTCGTTGCGATTTGTATTACCCACTACAAAAAACGCAAAGAGACGGATGTCGGTTTTGTTTAACAGGAATATCACCATGAAAAAACAAGCTTTTTTTAAAATTGATGGCGCTGTTATCGGACTGCTTTCAATCTTTTTATTGGCCATTGCCGCTTTTAGCATCGCCATGCCGGGGCACTTTTTTACCCAGAATACATTTTTAAGTATCACCTTCCAGTTACCTGAACTGGGTTTACTGACGTTTGCCATGTTTGTTCCCATGTTAAGTGGCGGCTTAAACCTTGCGATTATCAGTACCGCCAACCTAACTGGTTTGTTTATGGCTTGGGTATTTATCAATTATTTACCTGTTGATGCGGGCACTGGAACACAATTAATGTGGCTATTTTTCGCCCTTATCGGTGCCACCGTGATAGCCGTGATTATCGGCTGCCTAACAGGCTTGATGATCTCCCATATTGGTGCTCACCCGATTCTAGTCACCTTAGGAACAATGACGATTATCAGTGGTATTGGGGTTTATCTCACCAAAGGTGCGGCACTCAGCGGTATGCCACCCATTGTGAGAGCCATCGGCTCAGACACTTTATTTGGTATACCGATTGCCATGATTATTTTTATTGCTGCCGCCATCGTGTTAGCCCTCTTTTTAGGATGCACGCGATTAGGCAAAAACATCTATATGAGTGGCAGCAACATTAATGCGACTTGGTTTAGTGGCATACGGACTGACCGTGTGATGATAGCGATTTATACCATTTCAAGTCTGCTATGTGTACTTGCTGGCTTGATCATGATGGCGCGTTTTAACTCTGCACGAATGGGCTATGGTGACTCCTATTTATTGCTCACTATTTTAGCCATCGTACTGGGTGGAACTAACCCGTTTGGCGGTGTTGGTAAAGTAAGCCGCGTCTTCTGTGCCTTGCTTGTTTTACAAGTTATTGCAACCGGCCTGAGCCTACTTGGTGTGAGCTTGCACTTTAATCTAGCCGTTTGGGGGATCACCCTAATATTGGCATTAGCATTCAAATTCTTTAAAGAAAAATGGAGTGCAAAACGCGCCATGAATCGCAATCAACGACTTAACAAAGCCTCATCACAAGCTTAAATTTTCAGGGAGAATAAAATGCGCAAACACCCGATAGGTATCTACGAAAAAGCCTTACCAAAAGAGAGTCGCTGGTCTGAAAAACTCGCCATAGCTAAAGCCGCAGGCTTTGATTTTGTTGAAATGTCGATTGATGAAACAGATGAACGTCTTGCACGATTGGATTGGACACAAGCGGAACGCTTAGCACTGGTAGATGCTATTCAACAAAGTGGCGTTCGTATCCCAACAATGTGCTTATCGGGTCATCGGCGCTTCCCTTTTGGTAGTCATGATGCTGATACCCGAAAAATGGCTCACCAGCTCATGGAAAAAGCCATTAAATTGGCACAAGATTTAGGTATTCGCACCATCCAATTAGCCGGATACGATGTCTATTATGAGCAACAAGATGCCGAAACGATTAAACGTTTCGAAGAGGCAATGCTTTGGGTTTCTGAATTAGCGGCGGCTTCACAAGTTATGTGTGCCGTCGAAATTATGGATACCCCCTTTATGAATTCCATCACAAAATGGCAAGCGCTATCCGGTAAAATTCGTTCGCCATGGTTTACTGTTTATCCTGACGTTGGGAACTTAACCGCATGGGGTAATGATGTCGAAAATGAATTCTTACAAGGTATTGAGCATGTCGTTGCGCTGCATCTAAAAGATACTTATGCCGTGACCGAAACCTGTAAGGGTCAATTCCGTGACGTGCCTTTTGGCGAAGGGTGTGTGGACTTTGTCAATCTATTCAAATTATTAAAACGTTTAAATTATCGTGGCACTTTCCTGATTGAAATGTGGACCGAAAAAGCAGATGAACCCCTTGTCGAAATCATCAAAGCACGCCATTGGATAGAAGATAAAATGCAACAGGCGGGTTGGCATAACGCCTAAAGGAGCAGGTAATGAATGCATTTTTTATGGGAGTTGATCTTGGCGGTACGGTTATCAAAGCCGGGATCTACTCACCTGAAGGCCAAGAAATTATTGTTGCTGAGCACCCTTTCCCGACAGAAAGCCCTGAGGCAGGTTTCAGTGAACGGAATATGGAAGCGTTGTGCCAAGCTACCTGTGGCGTCATCCGTGAAGCCATTAATAAAAGCCGTTTGAATGCCTCACAAATTACCGGGATTAGCTTCTCATCTCACGGTAAGGGGCTATATTTACTCGATAAACACGGTAAGCCTGTCAGAAACGGTATCGTTTCATCAGACTCCCGAGCACAATCGATTGTTGATGAGTGGCATCAAGACGGCACCGCAGAAAAAGCTTATCCATTAAGTCTACAGCAGCTGTGGCCTTCTCACCCGGTGTCATTACTGCGCTGGCTCAAACAACATGAGCCAGAGAGCTACCACAACACCCGCTATGTATTGATGGTGCATGACTATATTCGTTATCGATTGACTGACCAAATCACTTGCGAAGAAACCAATATCTCCGGCAGCCAGTTGTATAACCCGACCACCTCAAGCTATGACCCAAAACTATGTCAACTCTTTGGTATTGATGAGGTCAATGACAAGCTAGCGCCGGTGATTAACTCTGCACAATTAGCCGGAACCGTAACAACTCAAGCCGCTGCGGAATCTGGTCTTGTGGAAGGGACCCCTGTTTTTGGCGGGTTCTTTGATGTCGTCGGTGCCGCATTGGCTTCGGGTGTTAGTCAAAAAGATAAACTCAGTGCCGTTGCAGGAACTTGGACTATCTCTACTCGAGTTTTTGATGAAATCGTTCCTTCAGACTACCCTTATGTGTGGAGTAAATACTGCATTCCAGGGACTTATTTTGTACATGAAGGCAGCCCAACTTCTGCCAGTAATTTGGCATGGTTTACACGTCATTTCTTTAATCAACGCTTCCAAGACTATGATGTGCTTAATCACTGCGTTGCAGAAGGGGCGACAAGACAAAACGATATCCTGTTTTTCCCATGGTTATATGGCTCTAACTACCACAGTAACTTGCAAGGTGGGTTACTTGGACTAAGTTCCCACCATACAGATGCGGATATTATTTATGCTATTTATGAAGGCATTGTCTTTTCGCATCTATTACATCAAGACCGTATTATCGGTATTGATAACAACACAAAAGCCATTCGCTTTACCGGGGGGCCAACGCAGTCCCCACTGTGGATGCAGATGTTTTGTGATGCCAGTAATCTCCCTTTAGAAGTGGTTGATGTGCAGCAATCTGGCTGCCAAGCCGCCGCTTTATGCGCCGCAGTTGGCACGGGTTATTACGCTGGCTTTGATGTAGCCATCGCCGCAAGTACTCCGAAAATCATTCGTTATCAACCTAATGAAATAGCTCACCAGCAATTGCGTAAAAAGTTTGCCCGCTTTAAATCCGTTGCAGATGCATTAAGCCAATAGCCACCCTTTTTAAGATCAAATAAAAGCAGAATTCACATTGATTGAATTCTGTTTTTTTTTTGCCTCGGTAATTCTCCCATACATCACTTACATTTAAGTTGTGATAGAGATCGGTTATTAAGTCTTTGATCGATCTTGATTAGTGATATAGCTCTAATTTTCATCCTTCATCTCTAGAAATCAAAATGGAACCGGTTCCATAATGAGTTATTAGAAATAATAAGGGCATTGACCCGATAAATTTTAGACCGAGGAAATCATGAGCAAAGAGATCATAAGTAAAGAAATAATTGTCGTGACCGCCGCTTTTGGCGCCAACACCGTCAAACAAATGGGTGGGCAGCAAGCCTTGCTGGATATCATTCATAGCGCTAAAGCTGATGGAGTTGAAATTCGTCAAGAACTGTTATTAGCAGGCGATAAGCTTGATGAAATTTCAGCAAAGCTGCAATCACGTCAGCTTAGTGCGGTTTATTCCGTCCCTGACACCCTGTTTCATGAGGGGGCGCCAATTAATGCATCAAAAATACAACGCTACTTAGACGATGCCAAGCAATTAAAAGCACGCTTTCTTAAGCTCTCCTTGGGCGATTTACCCAAAAACTATGATCTCAGCGCAATAATTGAAATTCTAAATGCTTATTCTGTACAGCTCGTCATTGAAAATGACCAAACAGAAGCTGGCGGGCACATTGAGCCACTGAAACGTTTTTTTGCTGATGTCTCCGCCAAAAAAATGCCCATTAAGATGGCATTCGATATGGCAAATTGGTATTGGCTCAATGAGGATCCTCTTAGCGCAGCACAATATTTTGCCCCCTTCGTTGCTTATATTCATGTAAAAACCTGCCAATCTCGCGCTGGAAAAATGGCTGCTATTGCACTCGATAATAGCGATGGATCTTGGAAAAAAGTGATACAAGCACTGCCAGCCGATGTGCCTCGTGGCATTGAGTTTCCTTTAGAAGGCGATGATTTGCGTGCAGTCACTGAACACTATGTTTCTCTGCTCAAGGAGATTTAACACCATGAATAATAAACTCGATGTGGTCACGTTAGGTGAAGCAATGATGATGTTTGTCGCAACACAAACAGGGGAATTGCATGAAGTTGAACAGTTTGTTCGTCGAGCCGCCGGTGCAGAACTCAATGTCGCTATTGGTTTATCCCGTGTTGGATTGAGAAGTGGCTGGGTCAGCCGCATTGGTAATGATTCTTTTGGTCGCTTCATCCAAGCAACCTTAGAAAAAGAACATGTTGATTACGAATGTGTTTTGATTGATTCAGAGCATGCAACGGGTTTTCAATTGAAATCTAAAGCCGAAAATGGAACCGATCCCAACGTGGAGTATTTTCGTAAAGGCTCCGCTGCAAGCCATTTAGATTTAACCGATTTTAACGAAGACTATTTTTATGGTGCTCGCCACTTGCATCTTAGTGGCGTAGCCGCCGCACTGTCATCCACCAGCTATCAACTTTCATTATATGCGGCGAAATGGATGCGAAATGCCGGAAAAACACTGTCATTTGATCCAAATTTACGCCCTTCCCTCTGGAAGAATGAAGCTGAAATGGTGACACAATTAAATCAGCTCGCCTTTCATGCTAATTGGGTACTCCCAGGGCTAAAAGAAGGCAAAATTCTAACCGGTTATGATAAGCCAGAAGACATTGCCGATTTTTATCTCTCCCAAGGCGTAGAAGTGGTTGTTATTAAAACCGGCGAGCAAGGGGCTTATTATAAAACGTCAGAAAACCAACAAGGTATCGTTCCAGCCTTACGCGTAAAGCAGGTCATTGATACGGTCGGTGCTGGCGATGGTTTTGCTGTGGGGGTGATCAGCGCGCTTCTTGAAGGCCAACCACTTCATCAAGCAGTCGAAAGAGGTAATTTTATTGGTGCTAGAGCAATTCAAGTGATTGGCGATAGCGAAGGCTTACCAACAAAAATGCAATTACAACAAGAAATGTTGCAACCACAAGCATCGGCTACAGCCTCTGCGGTCTAGGAAGGGACAATATTATGACAATCAAGAAACCTGCGATGTCACGCTGGTGGCATATCATGCCAATTGTGTTTATCACCTACAGCCTTGCCTATTTAGATCGCGCTAATTACAGCTTTGCCGCCGCCGCAGGTATTAATGCCGACTTGGGGATCACCAAAGGCATGTCTTCGCTGCTGGGCTCCCTGTTTTTTCTTGGCTATTTTTTCTTTCAAATACCCGGCGCCATTTACGCGGAAAAACGCAGTGTTCGTAAACTTATTTTTGCCTGTATTTTCCTTTGGGGGCTATTTGCTAGCTTAACGGGAATGGTCAGCAATATCCCCATGTTAGTGATCATTCGCTTTAGTCTTGGGGTTGTTGAAGCCGCCGTCATGCCTGCGATGCTGATTTATATCAGTAACTGGTTTACACAATCAGAACGCTCCCGGGCGAATACGTTCTTGATATTAGGCAACCCAGTGACGGTACTGTGGATGTCTATTCTCTCGGGCTATTTAATTCAAGCACTTGGCTGGCGTCAAATGTTTATTATCGAGGGTGTGCCTGCCATTTTATGGGCTTTCTTTTGGTGGAAAACGGCGCGCGATAAACCAAGCCAAGTGAATTGGTTGAGCCAACAAGAAAAAGATGACCTTGCACAAATTCTTAGTGATGAGCAAAAAAATATTAAACCAGTGCGTAATTACCGTGAAGCGTTTAAATCACGTAATGTTATTTTACTGTGCGCACAATATTTTTGTTGGAGTATCGGGGTTTACGGTTTTGTGCTGTGGTTACCTTCGATTATTCGTGGCGCATCAAATTTAGGGATGGTTGAAACAGGCTGGCTTTCTGCGGTGCCTTATCTTGCAGCAACCCTTGCGATGGTTTTAGTTTCTTGGGCATCTGACCGCATGAATAACCGCAAACTCTTTGTTTGGCCTATGCTGCTACTCGGTGCTATCTGTTTCCTTGGTTCATTCTTACTCGGTAGTTCAAACTTTTGGTTATCTTATACCCTGCTAGTGATTGCAGGCGCTGCGATGTATGCTCCTTATGGCCCATTCTTTGCCATCATCCCGGAGATGCTACCAAAAAATGTCGCTGGCGGTGCGATGGCATTGATTAATAGTATGGGTGCGTTAGGATCATTTGTTGGCTCTTGGTTTGTCGGCTATCTCAATGGTGCAACGGGTAGCCCTAGCGCATCTTATGTCTTTATGGGGCTTGCGCTTTTAGCTTCGGTATTCTTTACCCTCATCGTCAAACCGAATCAAGAAAATAGTGATTCAAACCCTATTCCTGAACACGCTTAAAGGTGGATCTTATGAAAAAGAATGTGATTTTGTATAAATCGATACCCGCAGATCAACTTGAGCGTTTGCAAAAACAGTTTAACGTCACGCGCTTTGAGGGCATTACTCAAGATAATTATGCGGATTTTCAGCACGCTCTCACCACTGCTGACGGCATAATTGGGGCGAGTTATCCAATTACCATCAATGAGTTAGCCATTGCTAAAAATTTAAAAGTGGCTTCCACCATTTCGGTCGGCGTTGATCAGTTTGATGTTGCCGCAATGACATCACGAAATATCGCACTGATGCATACCCCGAATGTTTTGACCGAAACCACCGCAGACACTATTTTTTCACTGGTGCTATGCAGTGCTCGCCGTATCATCGAAATGGCGGAAATGGTTAAAAGTGGGCAATGGACAAAAAGTATCGGTGAAAGCGAATATGGTTCGAATGTAAATGGTAAAACCATTGGTATTCTTGGTATGGGGCGCATTGGCACTGCCGTGGCTAAACGTGCCCATGCCGGTTTTGGTATGTCAGTGTTGTATTACAACCCTCACATTAACCCAGAAGCGGAAAGCCAATTTAATGCCCGTCGCTGCGATCTGGATACATTACTTGCCGAATCTGACTTTGTTTGTTTGGTACTCCCTTTACTGCCTTCGACAGAAAAGTTAATCGGTAAAGAACAACTGCAAAAAATGAAGAAAAGTGCATTCTTAATTAATGGCTCAAGAGGCAAGATTGTCGATGAAGCAGCATTAATTGAAGCGCTAGAAGCGGGTGTGATCCGTGGTGCGGGGCTAGATGTATTTGAAGTCGAACCGTTACCCGTAAACTCAAAATTACTAACATTACCCAATGTGGTTGCATTACCCCATATTGGTTCCGCCACCCATGAAACTCGTTACGCCATGGTTGAATGCGCCGTTGATAACCTGATTGCGGCACTCGAAGGGGATCTCACCGAAAACTGTGTTAATCCAGAGGTTAGTCAATAACAATTAGCATGGCTGAGTAGTCGATAAGCTCGCTTTCGGCTACTCACACTGACACTAAATTCTTTATAATGTCGTTGAGTTTCGAACAATCAATTCCCCATGAAATAAATACTGAGTTGGGGCTTTTTCGGGGTTTTCCAGTTTTTCTAATAAACATTCGACCGCTTTATGGCCCATTTCAGCGGTAGGCTGGGAAATTGAGGTAATGCCTTGCCCTGCTAACGATGCCCATTCCAAGTTATCAAAACTCAGAAAACCAATATCAGCTCCCCAGCGTAAGCCTAATTTATTAAGGGTATAGGCTAACTGCAAAGTCAGCACACCATTGGCGGCGACAATCGCTTTACGCATACCTCTTTTTGATGCGCAAAAATCAGATACTATGGTTTCCAAAGCATCGGCATCCGGCAGTGAGACTTCATAAGACTCACCTTTAATTTGTGGATTAGCTTGTCGTATTCTTTCAAAAGTTTGAAGACGCTCTTGTCGAGCACTGTTATACACAATCGGCTCAGTGACAAAACAAATAGCTTCAAAATCTTGTTCTATCAAGTGGTTAAAAGCCATTTCAGCAGAAGCTGGGTTATCTAACCCCACCATATCGCAAGGAAAATTATCGATTTTTCTATCTAATAAAACAAAGGGTAATGTGGTGTCCTGTAATACTTCAATGAATTGTTGATTAACCCCTGCCGAATTAATAATTAGCCCATCAACACGGTAGCCTTTTAATAATTGAATAAACTGGCATTCAAGCTCAATACTATTATTGGCATTACAGACTACCGTCATAAAACCTTGCTTGATTGATTCTGCTTCGACCCCTTTTAACACTTCCACTGAAAAAGGGTTTCCGATATCGGCAATAATTAACCCAATTAGCCCAGTACGCCCATGCTTCAAACTTCGCGCCATTTGATTGGGTTGATAATTTAATTCGCGAATTGCCACTTCGATACGTTGACGAAGGTTATCTGACAATAAATGGAATTCACCATTTAAATAACGAGAGATACTTGTTTTACCTGCCTGTGCTTTGGCAGCAACATCTTTAATGGTTGCAACTTTTTGTGATTTAGGCGCCATAGACACAGATTTATCCATAAAAAAGGAGAGATGATACTCATCTTATCTTACCTGAATAAGCGTAATTTTACCCGAAAAATGCGGTTAAACTGGTAAGTGACTCAATATTGGCTCATCCAATTATCATCAATTTACCTGTTTTTTCAGCCATTCAATGAAAATATCCGCTTTTGGGTTACGATTTTCGTTAAGCATCGCAAAATAATGGCGCTGCTGGCACTGTAACGGAATATCACCAAACGGCATCACCAGCTCTTGCCGCTCAAGGCGTTTTTTAACCAACTGCTTACGTCCCATGGCAACACCTGCATGATTCATGGCAGCAACAATAGCTAAATCAGAACGATCGAAACACAAATTTCGTCGATGAGGAAATAATGATAGCCCGTAGTGTTCACTCCATGCTTTCCATTCATCATAGTCCGAGTTACTGCTCCATGCCTGCCTATCGTGGAGCAACGTACAGTTTTTTAGTTGATGGGGATTATTCAATAAATCCTGCTGTTTCGCGTATTTAGGACTACAGACGGGTACGATAGATTCTGACATCAAATCTTCACAATAAAGATTAGGTCGAGTGATATCATCATAATAAATCGCAATATCAATACCATATCCACGAAAATTAACGTCATCATTTCCCGTTAAGACATTCACTTGAATGGAAGGGTAAAGATTAGCAAAATTCGCTATTTTCGGCACTAGCCAACATTGTGCAATAGAAGGCCGTGAATAAACCGTCAGCTCACCCGAAATTTCCTGATTTTTGATATCCAAAATTTCCTGATTAATGTCATCAAGATTTTTACGCAATGCCCAATAAATTCGCTCGCCATCTAAAGTAAGTTCAATTCGCCGATGAAAACGTTCAAATAGTTTAAAACCCAGCTCAGTTTCTAGCGTATTAATTCGATGGCTCACCGCACTGGGGGTTAACGACAATTCTTGTGCCGCCAAGGCAAAAGAGCTGTGACGTGCTGCCGCTTCAAAGGTATGTAACCTCGATAATTGATAACTGGATAAGCGTTTATTCCACTGAATAAACCCAGATTGCTCAAAGTGATTCAATGTTGGCAACATGACAACTCCCTACTGCATTATTAAAGAATAAAAAACGAAAGGCTAAACGGTATTTTTAGCAGAATAACGTATTTAAGATGAATTCATATGATTCAAACCATAAGTATTGATATTTATATGATACGTATCACCATTTTGAGTTAATTCAATTCATCTAAAGGCTGATTTTCATCGTTTGTCACTACTGCATATTTATTATCCAATAGACGGACAACAACAAAATAATCAGGGGTAGGATATGGACTCAACAATGTGGATGCTGGGGACTTTAGTGATCAGCATCTTGCTAATCATAGTCTCAATTATTAAATTTAAGTTTCATCCCTTTTTAGCGCTTTTACTCGCCAGCTTCTTTGTCGGTATTTCCATGAAAATGAATCCACTCGAAATGGTGAGTGCGATTGAAAATGGGATTGGCGGTACACTCGGGTTTTTAGCTGCCATTATTGGATTAGGCACCATTCTTGGAAAAATGATGGAAATATCCGGTGCCGCAGAACGTATCGGAATAACATTACAAAAAAGCCGTTGGCTATCGCCCGATGTCACCATGGTATTAATTGGCTTAATTTGTGGTATTACACTGTTTGTTGAAGTCGGTGTGGTATTACTTATTCCACTCGCTTTTTCGATCGCGAAAAAAACCAATACTTCACTATTGAAACTCGCTATTCCATTATGTACTGCACTGATGGCGGTTCACTGCATCGTTCCACCACATCCAGCGGCTTTGTTTGTTACCAATGAGCTAGGCGCCGATATTGGTACGGTTATCGTTGCAGGGCTGGTTGTTGGTTTAGCGGCATCTTTAGTGGGTGGCCCCTTATTTCTTAAAGTCTTGGGTGACCGCTTACCGTTTAAAACCGTACCCGAAGCCTTTTCCAATATGGAAGTGCGTGAAGAAAAAGATTTACCCTCTTTAAGCGCGACCTTATTTACAGTGTTGCTCCCGATCATTCTGATGTTGATAAAAACTGCAGCAGATTTGAATATGAGTAAAGACAACTCGTTATATACCTTTTTACAATTTATCGGTAACCCGATTACGGCCATGTTTATTGCCGCGTTCGTCGCTTATTACATATTGGGTATTCGTCAAAATATGGGGATGAGCACCCTGTTAGCAAAAACAGAAGAAAGCTTTAGCTCGATTGCCAATATTTTGCTGATTATCGGTGCTGGCGGGGCATTCAACGGAATATTAAAAGGCAGCGGCTTGAGTGATTCTTTAGCTTTAGTCCTATCCGGTATTGATCTGCACCCCATTCTGCTCGCTTGGCTGGTGGCGATTATTCTTCATGCTGCCGTCGGCTCGGCCACTGTCGCCATGATGGGGGCAACCGCTATCGTTGCGCCATTGATGCCAATGTACCCACATATTAGCCCTGAAATTATGACGTTAGCGATTGGCTCTGGGGCTATTGGTTGTACCATCGTCACTGACTCCTTATTTTGGTTAGTGAAGCAATACTGTAATGCCACCTTGGCAGAAACATTCCGTTTTTATAGTGTCGCCACTTTAATTGCATCACTTGTTGCCCTTGGCGGTACTTTCTTACTTTCATTTGTGATTTAAAAGAGATTGATTATGACAACGATAAATATTGATAAGTTAAAAACTGACTTCCCTTTAGTTCAGGACTTAATCGATTTAAAACAAGTCACTTGGTTTAACCCTATGGTAACCACCACTGACGCGGGTTTACCTTATGTAGGGTTGGATTTAGATGACGTGAAAGATGCCCAAGCACGCCTTGAACGTTTCGCACCTTATTTAATGAAAGCCTTTCCGGAAACACAGGTAACGAAAGGGATTATTGAATCTGAGGTTGTCTCAATCCCGACCATGCAAGTCGCATTAGAGGCTCGATATCACACCCCGATTACTGGAAAAATGTTGCTTAAAAAAGATAGTCACCTGCCAATTTCAGGCTCTATTAAAGCTCGTGGTGGTATCTATGAAGTGTTGACTCATGCCGAAAAACTGGCGCTAGAAGCAGGCTTGTTATCGACTGAAGATAATTATGAAATTCTATTTTCAGATAAATTTCGTCAATTCTTTAGTCAATACAGCATTGCGGTGGGCTCAACCGGAAATCTCGGGATGTCGATTGGTATCATGAGCGCTAAATTAGGCTTTAGCGTCAGTGTGCATATGTCTGCGGATGCAAGACAGTGGAAGAAAGAGAAACTTCGTGCCCATGGTGTCAATGTGGTTGAATACGAACAAGATTACAGTATTGCGGTTGAAGAAGGCCGTAAAGAAGCAGAAAAAGACCCTCGTTGCTTCTTTATTGATGACGAAAATTCAACCACGCTATTCTTAGGCTACGCGGTTGCCGGTTTACGCCTTAAAGCCCAGTTTGCGGAGCAAGGAGCTATTATCGATAACGATCACCCGTTGTTTGTTTACTTACCTTGCGGCGTTGGCGGTGGGCCTGGAGGGGTTGCCTTCGGTCTAAAGCTGGCATTTGGCGATGCCGTTCATTGTCTATTCGCGGAGCCTACTCATTCCCCTTGCATGCTATTAGGTGTGCATACCGGGCTACACGATGCAGTCTCAGTGCAAGAGATTGGCATTGACAATATCACCGCCGCTGATGGCCTTGCTGTTGGACGAGCTTCCGGTTTTGTGGGTCGTGCAATGGAACGTTTAATTGATGGTTATTACACTATTGATGACCAAGAAATGTATAACTTGATCAGTTTACTCGACCAAACTGAATCAATAAAATTAGAACCTTCAGCCCTTGCAGGCATGACTGGCGCGGTGCATGTCACGCAAAATGCAGATTATCTGCAAGCTAAATCATTCACTCCAGCACAGATGAAAAATGCCATTCATCTTGTTTGGGCGACCGGTGGCGGTATGGTTCCGCAGGATGAAATGCAAAAATATTTGTCTCAAGCTAAATTAGATTAGTGTCTACAATTAACCTTCTTCTGATAAACCAGAAGAAGGTTTTTATTGCGGCTAAAAAATTACTGCCCCGGCAATGGCACTAAATCACTTTCAATATAGTGTCTCACCAAGGTCGCTAGCGCCATTAATGAATCCACATGAGTTCTTTCCCAACCATGGGAACTATCAAGGGCAAAACACGCTAATGCGGCACGAATATCCCAGCCCGCATCAATCGCAGCGGCGCTATCTGAACGATAATGCTTAAAGGTATCTCTAACATGAGGAATATCATGTTGCTGGCATAATTTAAGCAAGTGGCGGGTGATGGCTAAATCAAAAGGCCCTGTTCTATCACGAAATGCCAGTGTTAGCGCATCATCACGGGTGGTTTGGTCAGGAGCAGAAACTGAATTATCTATCGCCAAAAGCTCTTGCACTTGTGCGCCAAAACCATGGGTTCCCCCAATGCCGACTTCTTCCGAAATAGTAAACATCACTTGGCATGAAACCGCAGGGATAACCTTGTCATCTACCAGCGACTTGAGTGCGGCTAACATCACCGCACAGCCGGCTTTGTCATCCAAGTGACGTGACACAATAAAGCCGCTATCAATGAATTCGGGTTGTGCATCTACTGCAACCATATCACCGACATTCAAGCCATGTGCCACTAAGTCAGTCTCGTTATAACAGGGTGCATCAAGGCGAATTTCTAAATTATCCCAATCGGCAATCTGGGTATCGACTTCGGTATTAAAGCGATGCCCTGAAGCTTTTAATGGCAAAATGGTGCCACGATATTGTTTATCATCACAAAACACGGTGACTCGAGCGCCTTCCGCGAAGCGTGCCGCCCATGTACCTGTATTGCGCAGTGCCAGACGCCCGTTAGATTTAAGCTGAGTTACCATAGCGCCGAGGGTATCCAAATGTGCAGCTAAAGCGCGTTTTGGCGCATCATCACCCAATGTAATGTACAGCACACCACGGCGAGTATATTGCGGTGTAAAGCCAAGTTCAGTTAACCATTGGTGAGTTTGAGCAACCGCTTTTTCGGTCATGCCAACCGGGCTTGGCGTCTGTAATAAAGTTTTCAATACAGAGGTCAGGTATGCTTTATCTATCATTTATAATTACCTATCTTCACTTAAAAAACGTTCTTGTAACGTGGTTTGCAGCGACAACATCGCCTGTTCGGCGTAATCCATGTGCGCTTCCATAATTGCCTGTACTTTTGCAGCATCTTTTCGACGCAATGCATCGATTAACTGGTACTGGTAGTCAATACCTTGACGACGATCGACCGGCTCTGGCTTCAAATAAATATCTTTGCAAACCGCTAAATCTTTGAGTAGCCGCTGTAAAAAATGGCAGATAAAAACCAATAAAACATTATTTGAATAACTCGCGACAACCGTATGAAAATCCAACTCTGCCATACGTTGCTGCCAGCGTTCTTCTTCATCGGCAGGTTCATGGTCATAAATAGCGATGGTGTCATACAGTTTTTGAATACCTGCACTGTCAATATTATCAATCGCACTGACCGCCACGACGGGCTCAAGTAATTTTCGTAGCGTATAAATATCCTTGATGGAAATATCTCGAGTGAATAAATAGTTCGATAGCAAGCTCATTGCTCGTGACTCTGTCATCGAATCAATAAATGCACCACCACCCGGCCCTGTTTTGGTTTTGATTAATCCTTGAACTTCCAACGATTTTAAGGCTTCCCTCACCGTACTTTTGCTGGCGCTATAACGTTCAATAAGCTCTTTTTCTTGCGGTAAGCGGTCGCCGGGCGTGAGGTTGTTCGCCATAATAGTTTCTTTGATGGCATTAACGATTTCATCCGTTCGTTTTATTCGAACCGTTTCGATCATCGGTTGCTTATCTGTGTTCATTTTTATATTCCGGCTGTGTTAGGTAAAAATCTTGTATCATATTGATGACTCAAGACTAATACGTGGCGCACTGGCAAGTAAGTTTTGGGTATAGCTGTGCTCAGGTGCCGCGAATAAGCTCTCGGTTTCGCGACATTCTAACAAATCACCTAAATAGAGCACGGCAACCCTATCCGCTATCGACTCAACCACCGCCAAATCATGGCTAATAAATAAGTAAGATAATGCAAATTGCTGTTTAAGCTCTTGTAATAATAACAAAACTTGTGCTTGAACAGAGACATCTAACGCGCTAACCGGCTCATCCAGTACCAAAATACGCGCATCCGCAGCCAAGGCACGTGCTATCGCTAAACGCTGCGCCTGCCCCCCTGAAAATTCATGGGGATAACACGCCAATGCATCAAGGGGCATATGTACGGCTTCAAGCAATTCCGCCAACCTTGCCGCGCGCTGGGACTTATTCATATGCTTCAGGTATTTCAGCGGGATCGATAAAGTTTCACCAATCGTTTTGCGTGGGTTGAGTGAGGCGACCGGGTCTTGAAAAACATATTGAACCGCTTGACCGAAAGCACGCGCACCTTGCTTTTGCCATTGACGACGCGTTTGCCCCAATATGGTAATATTACCGGTGGTTTCTTGTTCCAATCCAACCAAAATACGCGCCAATGTACTTTTACCCGAGCCACTTTCCCCAACAACTGCCAGCGTTTCTCCTTCATAGAGATCTAACGAAATGCTTTTTAGTGCCTGCACTTCCCTGCTGCTCGGGTGAAATAGCCCCGGAGGGTGACCAAATGTTTTGACCAAATCATTGACTTCAATCACTTTATTCATTAAGCCTCCTTCGCCTTGTCACTGTATATCTCGGCCACATGGCTTAAAAATGCTTTGCCTTCCCCAAGTTTCGGTACACTGGCAATCAAGCGCTGCGTATAGGGGTGCTGAGGCTGTTGTAAAACGGTTTGAGTCGTCCCCGTTTCGACAATATTGCCTTGCTGCATCACCGCAACCCGATCGCAAATTTGATTAATTACGGCAAAATCATGGGTAATAAATAACAGCGCAACACCACGCTCACGACGTAATGTATTCAGCAATTCTAAAATACGTGCCTGCACAGTCACATCCAATGCCGTGGTGGGTTCATCGGCAATAATCAAAACCGGATCGTTTGCCAACGCCATTGCAATCCCGACTCGCTGACGTTGTCCCCCCGATAATTCATGCGGGTAAGAATGATAACGTTCCGCTGCGTCAGGAATACCAACACTATCAAGCAACTCAATCGCCTTCACTTTCGCCGCTTGATTGGAAATACGTTGATGTGCCGTAATCGCTTCTTGTACCTGAACCCCAACTGTAAATTGTGGGTGAAGTGTTGTTAGAGGGTCTTGAAAAATATAAGAAACCCGCGCACCACGACGTTGTTGTATTGTTGATAATGGCAATGACAACATTTCTTCATCTTGCACGTACACCGCTCCGCCAGTAATTACCGCAGGTGGTGAAGCTAGCAGCCCCATTATTGATAACGCCGTGACACTTTTACCTGAACCACTTTCGCCGATCAGCCCTAAGCATTCACCCGGCTCAACCATAAAGCTAATGTTATTAACGGTTGGGCGTAATTGGTTTCCCTGACGAAAAGCAATAGAGAGGTTTTTAACTTCAAGTACCGCATTACTGTTCACCGTTTGCGCAGGAATTTCAGCACGTTGAGTTTGAGTCATCGGCTGAGAACGCTGTAATGCACCTGATTTTAAACGTGGATCAAGAATATCGCGTATACCATCACCTAATAGATTAAAGCTAATAACGATAAGAAAAATCATCACTCCAGGCACTAGAGCCACATGAGGTGCGACGAACATTTGTGCTCGCCCTTGCCCTAACATCGAGCCTAAATCCGCATTAGGTGGCTGAGTCCCTAGGCCTAAGAACGATAAACCGGCCGTTTCTAAGATCATCCAACCAATCGTGGTGGACATTGTCACCACAATGATCGGTAACACATTCGGTAAAACTTCAGTTAACAATACTTGCAGATGGTTTTTTCCTGACAATCTTGCCGCTTGAATAAAATCCCGATCTCGTAAGCCTACGGTTAGCCCACGAATATTACGTGCAAAGAAAGGAATATTCACTAATGCGATAGCATACAAGGCGTTGAGTAAACCGGGGCCCAGCACCGCAACAATCGCCAATGCCAATAAGATGTATGGAAAGGCCATCAACATATCAATGCAGCGCATCAATAATGTATCGGTTTTATTACCAACGTAACCGGCGATCAAGCCAATTAATGTGCCGAAAACCGCCGCAATTAACGTTGCAGAAATACCCACCATCAATGAAACCCGTGTACCCCACAATAAGCGCGACAAAATATCGCGACCAAGGTGGTCAGTACCCAAGATATGCCCCGATGAAAACACCGGTAATAATCGGTTAACTAAATCGGTTTCATCCGGATTCGGTAACGGCAACCAAGGTGCTAGCAAAGCAGATAGCATAATAATCACGAGTATGATCAACCCGATGGATGCCAAACGGTTCGCCAACAATAGCGACGTGATTGATTGACGATGGCGATGCGCAGTAACAGGGGGAGTTAACTGACTCATGATTTCAACCTCGGATCCAGTAGCGCCTGCATCAAATCCGCAAACATATTAATAAACACATAGGAGGCTGCGGCAATTAACACACCACCTTGCACTAAGAACAAGTCACGAGTTGCCACCGCTTTCACTAACATCGCCCCTAAACCAGGCCATTGGAAAACGGTTTCGATATATACCGCGCCGCCAAACACAAAGCCTGCCTGAATACCAATCACGGGGATCACTGACACTAACGCCATTCGAAATGCATGACGAAAAATCACTTTGCGCTCACTGAGCCCTTTCGCCCGTGCAGTGCGAATAAAATCAAGGCGTAGTACTTCCAACATCGCGGTACGGGTCAATCGTGCAATCACCCCCGTCGCCACTAACGATAAAGTGATCGCGGGTAAAATAAGATGATGCAAAAGATCGCCTAAACCGCCACCCTGCCAAATGGAATACATCCCTGAAGCTGGGAACCACTGTAATTGCACTGAGAAAGCCATTATCATCAATAAACCAATCCAAAATGATGGCATCGAGATCCCTAGCAATACTGCAAGAGTGATGGTTCTATCGCTCCAACTAAATTGGCGAATAGCCGAAATAATGCCCGCTAATAAACCGAGGATTGAGCTAAGTAATAATGCACTTCCCCCCAAAATCAACGTAGCCGAAAAACGCTCTAACACTTCGTCGGCAACGGGACGATTTAACACAAATGAGCGGCCAAAGTCGCCAGAAAGTAAGTTATTCATCCAAATAAAATATTGCTGATATAAGGGCTTATCTAAGCCAAGTTCACCTTTGACTCTTGCCACATTTTCAGGTGTCGCCCATGGTCCAAGCAAAGCTTGAGCCGGATCGCCCGGTATCATTGCCATAATAAAAAAGACAATTAAAGTGAGACCAATCAAAATTGGAATAGTCGCTAAAATACGTTTTAAACAATATAACCACATAGGCTTTTCCCCAGAAAATCAATTCACTCGCTGCCTTAGCAACATGAAGTCAATCAATTAATCTTTACGAACATCTTTAAGTAATAAATTAAAATTTGGCTGTAGCTTAAAATTGCTAATTCGCTCACTTGCCACGGCATTTTGTTTCCAATTGGCAACGAATAACCAAGGTGCATCGCGATGAACAATTTTTTGTACTTGGCGATAGAGTTGTGCCCGTTCAGCCAAATCATTACTCACTCGTGCTTTGTCGAGTAACGCATCAAGTTCTTTATTGCTGTAATACCCTGAGTTAAACCCACCTTTCTCAGGCCATGAGTTAGAATGCAATGTGAGGAACGGCAAGGTATCGGGATCATTGGTCATCCAAGCCATTTCGGCCATATGGGCTTGTTTTAATCCTGAATTGACTTTTGATAAGTAGGTATTCCACTCAAATGTTTGTATTTCAACGGATAACCCGACAGCTTTTAAGTCGGCTTGTATTGCTGTCGCCATTGGGATCGGATCCAACATACCGGATCCCCCTTCGGTGACATAAAACACAATTTTTTGCCCTTCTGCGCCCGCCGCTTTAATTAGCTCACGAGCTTTTTGCGGATCATAAGGATAGGCTTGGGTTTCTGCGTCGAATGCCCAATCAAATGCCGAGGGTATTGGCCCTTCGGAAACATCAGCCGAGCCCTGAAGAATATATTTAACGATATTATCTTTGTTTACTGCGTAATTCACGGCCTGCCTAACCCGTACATCATCAAATGGGGGCTGTGACGTATTCAGCATGCCATACCAAACATGAGGGCCTGTTGCTTCATACAACCGAAAGCGTTTATCTGATGAAAACAGCGGGACATTATCGGCAGGAACTTCCACCATGGCATCGATGCCACCTGAAAGCATCTCTGCGACCCGAGTATTCGCATCCGTAATCGGACGAAATACCACATAGTTCAGGGTCGGACGCGTATCCCAATACTCCTCGTTTGCAGCCACAACAACCCGCTGATTAGCGGTCCATTCGGTAAATTTAAACGGTCCAGTTCCACTGGGATGGCGGCTAAAATCCTTATCGTATTGCTTTACCGCTGCTGGAGAGACAATCAAACCCGCCGGCGTGGCTAAATTAGATAAGAAAGGGGCAAAAGGCTCTTTAAGCTTGAATACCACGGTTTGGTTATCGGGGGTTTCAATCTTATCTATTGCTGAAAAGAAAAACGAAAGCGGGAAAGGCCCCGTGTGATAATAAGGGTGTTTGTTGTCTAACATACGTTCAAAAGTAAACTTCACAGCTTGCGCATCAAACGAGCTACCATCATGAAATTTAACGTTATCACGTAAATTGAAGGTGTAAGTCAGCCCGTCATCACTCACCTTCCATGACTTTGCCAACGATGGCTCAAGGGTTAATGAACCATCCCCATTACGGACAAGCCCTTCATAGATATTAACCAATATACGTGAGTCATTTGCCGCTGTTGCAACTTGAGGATCTAATGACTGCGGTTCAGCCACCTGCCCCAACAGTAAAACATCACCTTGGCTTGCAGAGCATGTTGGTGACGACGAAAAGATAGAGAGAAGCAAAATGCCTGCTATCCACCTGCAAAAACGCATTTTCATAAAAATCTCCCTAGTGCCGTTATTGATGTGTGACATGTGTCAATTTTGTTAATTATTATTTATTTTTCCCTATTTATGATGATAAATTACCTTTCCTGCAATAATTTATAATGATAAATTTGATCAATGTCTAATTTATGAGGTGTAAAATGACTTTTTCTATTGTTGCTCGCTGCCCACAAACACAAATTATTGGTGCAGTAACAGCAACGGCAGGCCCGGCAGTTGGCGCTTTAGTACTTCATGGTGCGAGCCAATCTGGTGCAATTGCGACACAAGCAATGACTAATCCTGTTTTAGGCTTGGATGGAATTGAATTATTGAAAAAAAATTTATCTGCGAAAGATTGCCTCAATTCGTTATTAGCTAATGACGGATCCCCTTTCGTTAGGCAGCTTATTGTACTTGATGCACAAGGAGATAGCGCGAGCTGGACAGGCCAAGAATGTTTACCTTGGTGTGGGAGTTTGTCCGAAGCTGATCTCGCCATTGCGGGTAATATGCTAGCCGGTGAACAGGTTTTAGCCGCTATACATGAGTCTTATCATCAAAATAGTAATATTCCTTTGGCGGATAGATTACTCTTAGCAATGCAAGCTGGGGCTAAAGCGGGAGGAGATTATAGAGGCATACGCTCTGCGGCATTAAAGGTGTGGAATAATAGAAAATATGCCGATATTGATATTCGAGCTGATTGGTCCGAACAGCCATTATCTGATTTAACCGCTATTCTTCATCAAGTTCGTTCTGATAACTATGCCAATTTTTTTGCACAAATTCCGACCGGAATGGAAAAGTAACAAGTTAAATAACGAAAATTGTGCGTATTCGCTATTTGTTAAATAAGCACCAAGAATATGCACTCTAAAGATAATGTTATTTTATGTTCAATTTTTCAACATAATTAAACAATTATTCAGTGTTTGATTTGTGAATAATATCACATTATTTTTTACAGAATCATTATTCGTTATTATGAAAAACAAATTTACCTTGGCTTAAACTTAAAATTAAAAAAATAGTTCAATATATATCCACAGAATTCATGTCACTATTATTTTTTGGTGGCGTAATATCGTAAACTCTAAATCAACCCGTCTATTTTCCACGCTAGATAGTTATACTAAATTGGTTCCCATCCTATAAGTAAAAATAACCATAAATAAGGAACGGTTATGATTAATATTTAAGCATTAATCCATTAAAAATAAAATAATCAATATTATCAATTGATTACTAGTTTTTTCGTGTTCAAATTATTTTAAAAAAACAACTTACATTATATTATTTGATTACTTAACCCCATAAACTTAAATGATTAAAGAATACTCAAACATTTCTTAAATAGCTTTAGTATTAGCCATAAGTTTCACGATTTTATCTTAACAACCTAATCATGACTTAATTTAAATTTAGCACATTCTTCTGCGAACAAAGATTAACCATCATGGCAAATTTAATTAAATTTAACCTGACTTAAACCCAAAATTAGTGTTTACACCTGTACACTTTTAATGACATTAACAATTTAAAAATCCCATTTGAATAATAAATAAAATAGGTCTATGCACGGCAAACCCTTTATAACACTGACAAAATCTATTTACCGATCAAATCATTTCCCTCATTTTTATTAACAAATGCTAACCATGCTTAACAATTTTAAAATATATGATAATATAATAATCGAATTTTGAAATTATTTACTATATAAAAACTAATGTTATTATTGAGGTTGTAGATGAAAATCTCGAGAAGAAAACTATTATTAGGGGTTGGTGCTGCTGGAGTATTAGCAGGGGGTGCTACGGTTGTTCCAATGATCCGTAGAGAAGGTCGCTTTGAATCGACTAAATCGCGCGTTGCTGCTGTTGCTGGCACTGAAGGCGCATTACCTGATTCAGCGGATGCCGTTATCATCGGTGCGGGCCTTCAAGGAATAATGACAGCGATTAACCTTGCTGAAAAAGGTCTAAACGTTGTTATCTGTGAGAAAGGTGTTGTAGGGGGTGAACAATCTGGCCGTGCATATAGCCAAATCATCAGCTACAAAACATCTCCAGCCATTTTCCCATTGCACCACTACGGTAAAATTCAATGGACAGGCATGAATGAAAAAATCGGTGCTGATACTAGCTACCGAATTCAAGGCCGCGTAGAAGTACCATCAAGTGAAGAAGATTTGGAAATTTCGAAAGCGTGGATTAAAAGCGCGGCAGAAAATCCAGGTTTTGATACCCCGCTTCGTACCCGTATGATTGAAGGTGACGAGCTAGCAAAACGTCTGGTGAATGCGCAAACTCCATGGAAAATCGGTGGATTTGAAGAAGACTCAGGGAGTCTTGACCCAGAAGTTGTTACGCCAACAATGGCTAACTATGCAAAATCAATTGGCATTCGTATCTATACCAATTGTGCAGTGAGAGGCTTTGAAACTGCAGGGGGTAAAATTTCTGATGTGGTTACCGAAAAAGGAGCAATCAAAACTTCTCGTGTCGTTCTGACCGGGGGAATTTGGTCTCGCTTATTTATGGGTAACCTCGGCATCGATGTGCCTACACTGAACGTTTACCTGTCTCAGCAACGTATCACTGGCGTACCGGGCGCACCGAAAGGTAACGTTCACCTGCCAAACGGTATCCACTTCCGTGAACAAGCAGATGGCACCTATGCAGTCGCTCCACGTATCTTTACCAGCTCTATCGTTAAAGATAGCTTCTTGCTAGGTCCAAAATTCATGCACCTATTACAAGGTGGTGAACTGCCATTAGAATTCTCTATCGGTAAAGATTTATTTAACTCCTTCATGATGGCAACTTCATGGAATTTAAATGAAAAAACACCTTTTGAAGAATTCCGTACCGCAACAAACACACCAAACAACGAACACTTAGATGCAGTACTTGAAAGACTGAGAGCCGAATTCCCAGCCTTTAAAGAGTCTAAAGTGGTTGAGCGTTGGGGTGGTACAGTTGCACCAACGGATGATGAAATTCCAATTATTTCAACAGTCGAACAGTATCCAGGTCTGGTTATCAATACCGCAACGGGTTGGGGTATGACAGAAAGCCCTGCTGCTGGTCGATTAACGGCTGAATTGTTAATGGGTGAAACACCTTTCATCGATCCAACGCCGTACAAGCTTTCTCGTTTTAGTTAATAAAACGATATAATGCGTTTTTTACTGAGAGCCTGCTAAGCTTCGTGAGTCAGCCAAGGGGTTACTCAAAATAGTTCAAGTTGTAGGTAGACGGCAAATGACATTATCCCTAGGAGCATACAAAAGTATGCGACTAGGGGAATGGAAAGCAGCCCCCCTACAATTTGAAAGATGAAGAGTAAACAGGTTCTATTTTACTTTGATAATGTTAAGGAGTTTACATGCGCTATAAAACTTTATTACTTTCTCTGCCTTTCATTTTAGGCGTAGCAAGTGCAAATGCAGCAGATGATGTTAAACGCGTTCCAGTGAAAGGATTCCCTATCTCTGAATCAGTAGAAATTAACGCAAGCAGCAGCCTTATTTTCCTAAGCGGAAAAGTACCATCAAAAATCACTAAAGATGCGCCAGAAGGTGTTTTAGCGTCTTACGGTAACACTGAAGCGCAAACTATCAACGTGTTGAAACAAATCCAAGCAACGCTTGCTGATATGGATTTGACAATGAATGACGTTGTTAAAATGCAAGTTTTCTTAGTGGGTGGTGACGAAACTAAAGGTACTATGGACTTTGCTGGCTTTATGGCGGGTTACAACAAGTTCTATGAAACTGAAAAAATCACTAACTTACCTGCTCGCTCTACTTTCCAAGTCGCTAAACTGGCCAACCCAGCATGGCGTGTAGAGATCGAAGTCACTGCAGTACGTCCAGCTAAAAAATAAGTTATTTTGATATAACCAAGATGATTTCAATAACGAGGCACCACTGTGTGCCTCGTTATATTTTGTTCCTCAAATAAATCCTCTTCTGTATTACCGCTTTCAGGTTATTTCCTATCTCGAACATTATTCAACCAGTACATCATGTAAATATGGTATTATTTAACTTATCTTTGGTAAAAATAAAGTTCGATAAATAAGAGAAATAACATGATTAAAGAGTCTCTAAAGATCCATGGTAAAAGACAATTTGAAATCAAACAAAAGGTCCTGTTTCCACGTAAATCTAAAGAGATCCGCTATCAAGTTGAAACCTTTTTCTTTTTACCTTCTTCGCTGCAAGTTAACCCTGATCTGTATACGCCATCAAGCCTACAGCGTAGCCTAAAAAATTATATTAGATTGCGTCCACCGATTGTTAAGCTGTCATCGTTATCGGCTGAAAATGGGGTATTAGATAAGTTAAAACAGTGGATGGAGCAGCTCAACCCACAAGATCCCCCTTCACTAGATGAATATGAAAATAAGCTAAAACGCTATACGCTAACCTATAAAAGAACAGTTCGCTTAAATATCAAAATGGTGACTCAAACACCACAACGGCAAACCCCTGAACATATCGCGGGTTTACTTGCTGATATTGAAAACTGCCTCAGTCGCTATCGTGCGCTCGCAAGCTATGCCGCCGAGATTGAAAAAATAATCCACTCCAATGCATTTTCTTACTGTGATGAGTTTATGGCTTACTACACCATGAATTATTTACGCACCTTATTAAACGATAAGCACATACCGCTGCGTGAAGAAATTCGTCATTACTGGTATCAGGAGTTACGTTATCTTCAGAAACACTATCCTGACAGTTTTCCAAATAATGAAAATGACGCAGAGCTGGTCACCTACCGCCGAAATTTATTGAAAAAATACATTAATCGCTATCTTTATTTAGAAATTCGCCATAAGCGTGGAGCGCCACTATTATTGCACTCTATTTATGGTATTGCGGCTGCTATCTCAATGATTTTTGCGACTTTAATCGCCTTTATGTGGCAGGGTAAATACGGTGCACTGAGTGCAAATTTATTTCTGGCGATGGTCGTCGGTTATATTTTTAAAGATAGGTTTAAAGAAATCGGTCGAGAGCAACTTTACCGGTTATTCCAAAAATGGATCCCCGATCGTCAATTGCGAATTTATCGTGAAGGCGTTAAAGCCCCTGTCGGTATCTGTAAGGAGTCTTTTCGTTTTCTCAATGAAAATACGCTTTCCCCTGATATTCGTGAGATGCGCCAAAAGTCACATTGGGTCAATTTAGTGAATGTGCAGCGCGTCGAAGATATTCTTTATTACAGGAAGGATGTTCTTTTACATAATCGACCAACGGTATTTGAACAAGCACAATCTTCAATTGTCGATATTACCCGTTTCAATATCTCTGATTTTCTTAAATACATTGATATCAGTTATGAAGAACTTATGGTTAATGACGATGAGCCAACGATTATGGGTGAGAAGGTTTACCATATTTATATTTGTCGCCGAGTGACGATGAATAAGAAGACCTACAACGAACTTGCCCGATTGGTTGTCAATGCTGATGGCGTGAAACGCTTAGAAGTACTACAACCACTACAAGTGCTCAATACTAACGAAGATATTGAAATTCCACCTCAGTAAGCATTTAATTTAAAAACCTTTTTTCCAGCTTCATTATCACTTAAATAATTCAGACTACAGCAAGAAGAAAATTTCTTAGTCATATCCTAAATAGTTCCAATTGTAGGTAGGCGGCAAATGAATGAATCCCTAGGAACATAGAAAACTATGTGACTAGGGTGAATGAATGTAGCCAACACCCCTACAATTGGAACTATGACGGATATTAGTAGTAAAGGGCGATATGTTGATTAGCTATCTCCCGAATCTCCACCGGCGTATCAAAAATATCCTCTATAATCTCTGCTTTCATTATCTCTGCTGGGGAGCCGTGATAGGATAATTTCCCGTTTCTTAGTGCCACAATATAGTCTGAATAAACAGAAGCAAAATTAATATCGTGGATCACTAAGATGATGGTTTTACCCAATTCATCGGCTGCACGACGCAGTAATTTCATCATGATAACGGCATGCTTCATATCGAGGTTATTTAGCGGTTCATCTAGCAATACATATTCGGTGTCTTGGCAAAGTACCATTGCCACATAAGCACGCTGGCGCTGCCCACCCGATAATTCATCTAAATAGCGATGGCGCAAATCTGATAAATTTAAAAACGACAGTGATTCATCAATTTTTTGTTTATCGGCAACATTTAAGCGCCCTTTTGTATAAGGATAACGACCAAACCCGACAAGCTCTTCAACCGTTAATCGGCTAGCAAATTGATTTTCTTGACGTAAAACGGATAAACATGTGGCTAACTTATCACTAGGCGTTGTGGATACATCTAAGTCATTCACTTTGACATAACCGCCCTCATCAGCCACTAATAAGCGCCCAATAATCGATAATAATGTTGATTTACCCGCGCCATTTGGCCCGATGATCGAGGTAATACCGCTATTTTTAATTGTTGTTGTGACGTTATCTAAGACTTTAGTATCCTGATAACTTTTCGATATCTGACTAATTTCAATCATACTAAAACCTTCTTAACACCATATAAATGAAGAATATTCCACCAACGAATTCAATCACGACAGATAAGGTTCCTGCCATATTTAAGCCGTACTCTAAGATCAACTGCCCACCGATTAGCGCAATAACACCTAATAAGAATGATACGGGCAATAAGTAACGGTGTTGGCTACTGCCACTGACAAAATACGCTAAGTTTGCCACCATCAACCCTAAGAAGGTTAAAGGCCCAACTAAGGCGGTTGAAATCGCAACCAGTATCGAAATCAGCAGTAAAATAACCGTCACTTGATGGCGATAATTAATCCCTAAATTAACCGCATTTGCCTGCCCGAGTCCGATTACATCAAAGCAATAACGCATCCGCCATAACAATAAACCGACAACAACCGTAATGGCTAACGTAAAGAGGATAAGCTCGGGAGTTCCCTTGGTAAAGGTTGCAAACATACGGCTTTGCAAAATAGAGAATTCATTTGGATCCATTAAACGCTGCAGTAAAGTTGCGACACTACGGAATAATGTTCCAAGAATAATCCCCACCATCAAGACGAGGTTAATATTCATTTTGACAGAAACAAATAGCCAGCGGTAAAGCAATACCGAGAATAAAACCAGCAATGAAGATTCGAGTAAAAACTTACCAATATTCAACAGCCATGATGCAGGAAAGCTATCGGTATAAAAAATAAAGATAGTTTGTAGTAATACAAATAGTGCTTCTAACCCCATAATTGATGGGGTCAGTATCTTATTATTAGCGATAGTCTGAAACAGGACGGTCGACACCCCCGAAGCAAAAGCCACGACGATCATCGTCAGAACAATGTAACCACGATGCGGTAAGATATAAGCGAGGTTATTCCCCAAATTAATCGTCATATAAAGTATGACCGATAATATTGACAGTGCGAGTAGTATCCATATCCGTTGTAACGGCGTGATACCCTTTTTAACCGCCAGCGCAGGCGCTATTGATGTATTAACTTTTTGCATAACGTTGCTGCTTCAACAGTAAATATAAGAAAATAATAGCGCCCACCGCGCCTAAAATAACACTGGCTGGGATCTCGAATGGGTATCGTATTAAACGTCCGATGATATCGCATAGCAACACTAACCCACCACCCGCAAGACAAATCCATGGAATGGTTTTGCGGATATTATCCCCCATAATGAGGCTAACTAAATTTGGAATGATTAATCCAAGGAACGGTAGTGCCCCCACGACGACAACCACAACACCACTAATTAATGCAATAATAGATAACCCAATGGTCATCACCTTGCGGTAATTTAACCCAACATTAATGGAAAATTCACGCCCCATCCCCGCAACCGTAAAGCTATCGGCAATCCAGCAGGCAATAAGTGTCAAAATACCCACTAGCCATAACAACTCATATCGCCCTTGTAAGATGCTAGAAAAATCGCCACTCATCCAAGCGCCAAGCGACTGCAATAAATCAAAATAGTATGCAGTGAATACCGTTAACGCACTAATAACAGCGCCAAGCATGATACCAACGAGAGGAACGATCAGGGCAGATTTTAGGATAACTCGGCGCAATAAAACCATAAATAACATGGTGCCAAGAAGTGCAAAACCACTAGCAACCACCATTTTGGTCATAATACCTGAGGCGGGAAAAAAGGCCATTACGATCAATAAACCTAAGCTAGCGGATTGCGTTGTGCCAGCAAGAGACGGCTCAACAAAGCGGTTTTGTGTGAGAAGTTGCATGATAAGGCCCGCAACGCTCATCGCGCTACCGGCTAAGATCAAAGAGACAGTTCTAGGAATTCGGCTGATAAAAAAGATGTCTTGCATCTCTGGATCGGTGAAAAGCGAAACGGGTGATACGTCACCCGCTCCTATAAATAAGCTTAATACCGCTAATACCAATAATGCGATAATTCCACAAAAAAAATAAAGCGTTTTCATGGGTTAATTAGATTTACTCTTCTCTAATGCGTTATTGATATCATCCATTAATTTGGAATAAGTCTGTATGCCACCCGCAATATAAACAGCTGAGGAATCAAGGTAAGCAATTTGGCCTTTGTTCCATGCGGCAGTTTTTCTAACTAATGCGTTATCAAGCACTTCAGCTGCAGGTTGTGCGTCAGAGCGGGCAATTGCGCTGTCACGGTCGATAACAAATAACCAGTCAGGATTAAGTTTTACCAGTAACTCGGCATTAACGATGTTACCGTGGCGACCTGTATCTTCTGGGAATACATAAGCAGGTTCAAAACCTAGCTCATCAAAAATAAAACCAAAACGTGAACCTGGGCCATAAGCAGAAATTTTACCGCCACTGACTAAGATCACCATCGCTTTACCTGAATTTGGTGTTTTTGCTTTGATATCGGCAATTTTGCCTTTGAAGTCGGTGATGATTTTATCGGCTTCTTTCTCTTTACCGAAGATCACCCCTAATTCTGTTGTACGTTCCGTTAGGCTATCGATAAAACGTTTATTATCAATATCCATTGAAATTGTTGGTGCAACACCACTGAGTTTGTCATAAGCATCGCGAGAGCGGCTTCCACCTAGGATTAAATCAGGCTTAGCGTTACTGAGTGTTTCATAAGCAGGCTCAAACAATGTGCCCGCATTAACATAGTCTGTGCCGCTATATTTAGATAAAAATTTCGGTAAGTGGACGTTAGTTTGTGGCAGGCCAGCAACAGGTACACCAAGAGCATCGATGATGTCCAATGTCTCCATGTTCATAACGATAACTTTTTGCGGATGGCGAGGAATTTCTGTTTTGCCTTGGGCATGTTCAACGGTAATAACTTGCTTTTCAGCGACTTGAGAAGTCCCTGTGGTTTCTTTTGCATTATCGCAGCCCGCTAAGACTAACGCTGACAGTAATGCGATACCTGAAACTAATGATTTTGCAAACATCCAATTTTCTCCATCTTTCTTTTAAAGTACCGATAATAAACAGACTAACGACTCGAAGATGGCAGTATCTTACACGTTATTAAGCGCTAATGATATTAGTTTGCATTTGCATTTGATCGCAAAAATGTAAGAAAGCACGAATACGTCAATTTATTGCATCTATCGCACGTATTTATGCCCTAAATAATGTATCAGTTTTATAAAACATGAGGGGAATTAGCCAAATGAGCGTATATGATATGTGTATAAATAAGCGTCTATAGCAAGCGGATTGATACTTTAAAAATAACCAGGTTGAGTCACGCCATCGCCGAGCTTCTGTAACAACCTCAACCTGTTATTAATTAGAACTCACTAAAATTCCTGTCATTATTCATTTGGGAACTAATATCTTCTAAGAACCAATTAATTGGGGTTCCCATTAAGAATGCGAGTTTAAAGAGATGGTATAAGTCAATTTTTATTTTTCCCCTTTCATAGCGAGAGATTTGTTGCTGACTTACACCCAATAACTGGGCTAATTGATAGCCGGTATAGCCCAATTCTTTTCGTTTTTCTAAGATCCGCTGACCTACCATAAAATGGATTTTTTCACTGCTATTTTCTGAATACATATCGACCACCATTTATTAAGGCATGGTTAAAATTAAAGATGCGGCACCATTGAAAGCACCTGGAGCAACACGCCCACTGGTATCCAATCGCGCTTTCAGTTGAACGGTACTGGTACCACCGCCAGGAACATAAAGGCTCTGACCAACTTCACCCGGTCTATTATTAGGGCCTAAGAATAAACTTGCGTTTAAGCTGTTATCATTACGTAATCTAACTCGACCATTATTTGTACCAGAAGCAATCACCAGAACACTCATAGGCAAGTTACAGGTCACGCTTACAGTCACTTCTTGCATTAAACCATTTAAGCTCGCTTCATCAACTGAACCAAAATTAATATCGGGGATATTATTATTGATACGACATGCGCCTACCGGTGGTGGAGCGATCCCACATAATGAGCCAGGAAGCAAACCACCTCTTTGGGAGCCGGTTTCGTAAAATAACCCAACGCATTCCTGGTTAGATTGCAAACGCATCCCACGGTGCTGTGCAATCATAGGTCCAATAGGAAAGCCGACCTTACTCCTTGCAAATTCCTGAACTTGCCACATATATTGGTAGCCTCGGATACTTCCTATCGTTAATGTTGCACCGCCGGGTGTCCCTGCTGTCGTATGCTTATGATTAACACTGAGATTACACATTGCAGCACCATAACAAGGATTCAACGTACCACGAGGCTCGTCATCCCAACGTTCAATAATAAAGGTATAATCGGCATCACCCGTGGTACCAATCGGCTTAGATTCTGTAATATAAGAAAAAATTGCCGCTGATGCAGAGGATGAGACCATGGCTGCACCCAATAATAGAGAGGATAAAAATTTCATATTAGTTCACAGCCTTTATTATTCGTAATCTAATTTAAATGTTGCTGTCGCGTTATAAGGTCCAACTTTAATTGTCTTATTACTAATTGCGTCAGGTTCACCTTTTAAAAATGCTTGGAAATGCAATTGGGTTGCGCCATTTTGAAGCGCAATTTTTTCACCTTCCTGAGCAATATCTAAGGGAGAACCATCGGAATTTTGGATCCCAATGGCAAAGCCTGATGCAGTACTACTGTTAGACAATGCAAGGAAACCTGGTAATGCAGGACTTGGTGTCCCCGAGAAAGTCACTTTGACCGATTTACCAATACTGGTATCACAGTCAGATAACTTAATGACAAAATCCTTGCTTGCGGTATGACCATTCGCATAAAAGTTTTTTTCTGGTGTATCCCAAAAAATTAATGAAATCTTTTCATCGCCGGGCAAAATCGTGCACGGTTCTTCCACCAAATTACCCCGAATTTGTAGGTTATTAGGGATCGCTAGCGCACCGCTACCATAAGGTAATAGGGTAATAATTAAGGCTACTTTCGTCAGCATATTCATTATTGGTACTCCGCTAACAATGTCGCCGTAACTGAAAAAACCCCTTCCGGCAACGTTGAACCCGGTCGTTTTACAGGAACGACTTCGAGTATAGGAGGTTGGCCATAATTAATTTTTATCGGCTTATTAAGCTCAAATCCTTGTCCATTCTGGGTAATTCGCATACCGAGATCACGAATGTTAGTTTGCAATGCCGAGTCATCAAACCCCGTTTTAGGACCTTGTATTGATAACATCAGATCCCAACTGTGCATATTAGGGTCGCATTTCAAGCCATAATCGATAGGTTGGGCATAGTTGATACCATCAATTTTATGTAAGCCAATATCCTTATAAATAATCTCAATAATGCCATCATCATGAATAGTACATGGAGGTGGAATCAGTAATGTTCCATACATTTTCATGTTATCGGCTAAAACCATGCCTGTAGGAATAAAAAATAAGCTGACCAACAGTGGGATTTTTTTCATTATCTTATTCATCTTTATCCTCACTGGTACTCAATCATTAATGTAGCAACAGATTCAAATGCACCACCTTTAAGCGTTTTGGTTAGATCACGCACAGGCACAACTGAAAACTGAGGAGCATTTGGGTAAGTAAAGCGAATTTCTTCATTTAAACTGAGCTTACGCCCCCCATAACGGAGGGAAACACCTAACCCATCGATATTTGTCTCTAATGATTGGGTATCAAATGATGCTCGATTCCCTTTCACAGACATTTTCATTAGTTGAGTTGGCATTTTGGTACATTCAATTCTATAGTTAATCGGTTTTTCGTAAGCCACACCATCAACGCGTGTACTCATTATTTCGCCAAAATTAACTTCAATCAGTTCACCGTTGTTAATTTTGCAAGGTGGAGGAGCAAGTACAATCCCCCTAATTTGCACATAAACAACACCGGGAATAGCTCGAGTATTAGCTTGCGGATTAATACGCGTTTCTGGTAATCCTGCCTGTGATGCTGAAGCGAATAAGATCCCAGCGAGGCATGGCGCTAGTATGTATCGCGGCTTATTAAAATCAGTCATAATCCACCTTAAAGTCCATCACAGCACTGAAATTCCCTTCAGTCAGTTTTTCGGGCGTTCTCACCGGGGCAACAAAATAATTGAGAGAACCTTGTGGTGATGCTAAAAATTGGGGACGCCCGCGGCTGCCTAAACGAATATCTTGATCCTGTGCATCCTTCACTTCTAAAGCCACGCCAGATACACCTTTAACACTCAACATTTGTGGAAAATGTTTATCAGCGACACCAACAAAAGAGACCGTTATCACAGGCTGCATCGCATCCCAAGTCGGCGTATCTGTTCTGACATCTCTCGAGCGACTTTGTGTTCTAATACAGTTTTTAAACTGCAATTGAAACTGCACCGGTTCCGCCCTATCTCCAACTTTACGCAGCGAATATGACGGTATATCCCCAAGCGAAATCTCTTGTCGCTCTGACCTCGCCACATCCATAGTACAAGGTGCTTCCGTCATAAAACCTTTTACGACTACTTGTCCATGTAAGCCATCTACCTCCCAGCTATTGATACCAGATGCCAACACTGGGGCTAAACTGAATATGATCGTGCTGAACAGGAGAGTCCTTTTCATGTTTTTCTCCGTTAATTCTCTGTCGCTGATGCGACTTTACAGTTTGAACCGCTACAACTGAATGTCAGTTTAGGTCGTCCACCATAGTCATTGATGTAGGTCAGAACCGGCGCTGCACCCATTGCACTCGCACTTCCTTTTATTGTGCTACTGCTTTTTGGTGAAACCATCACAGGTTCAAATTTACTGGTTGTTTCTCCACCCACTTTAGAGCTGGCATCCACGATAGTGACAAAATAAGCCGTTGGGTTATTCACCTCATACGCATCACCTTTACGCGTTAAGGTTATTTGCTCTTGCCATGGATTAGACAGTTCTGTGCGCGTTGCATACAACGCTTTTGGTCGATAAAACAACTTAATACGTGTTTGTAGCGCAATCTGTAGAACGTTGGGTTCAGTACTGCGTGGTGGAATCTCACGTAAGTTAAAATAGAAAACACTTTCCCTATCCTGTGGTAATTTAGTGACATCAGGAAGTGATTGGATTTTCACTTGGCTACTTTCACTCGGCTCAACACGTTGTACTGGCGGTAATACCGCGAGCGGGCTTTCAATTTTATTGCCGCTAACATCTTCAATCCAACCTTGTGCTAAGTATGGTAATTCTTTGTTTTCATTCTTAATATTTAGGCTAATTGTTTTTTCATCACCATTAAAAATGACGCGAGTCCTATCTAAAGCGATTGCCGCCAACGCTTGGCTGCATAACACGGTTGATAACGTGACTGTTGTTGTAAAAAGCACAATTTTTTTCATATTCATAAGTACCAATTATTTTAAAAATCTAATAACTCGGATAATTCAGTATTAACCGCATCATGTTTAATATCTGGTGGCTTCAACAACCAACGTTGGCTTGGTGAAACACCTTGTTGAATCGGCGCTGGTTGACTAACCTGAACAGGCTGGTTCACCGCTGGCACATTTGACACACTTGGATTCATTGAACATGGAAGTAATAACGAATTAAATTCGACGCTTTCAATATTCTCTGGAATTTGGATCTTGCACTGAGCGCTTCCATTCCAGTGAACCTCTAGCACTTCATTAGGTTTTATACCGGAGATATACACAGAACCATTATCAGTAACGATCCCTAGTTCTCTGTTTTTATCGCTTCTCACGGTTGCGCCAAACGGAGGATAACTGCCATCAGCCAATGCCAACCTAACCATCGTTTTCAGTCCAGAAAGCACTTCAAATTCACGGTAAGCAATTGCGCCTTCGGTTAAGGTAATCTGCTGTGTTGAACGCATTGCTTCTATGGTATCGGGTAATTTATTAACATCGATTGATGCACTTGTACGGTAATAATCACTGATATCCGCAACCACCGCTTTACCAAATCGGTTTGTGTGTGTATTTGCACCAAAACCTTTCACTGGAACACCAGCTGCACCATCTGTGTCGACCATAATTCGGCTTCCACCCGGTGTATTAATTCGGTGTAATGCCACACCATGACCTGTTGCTGTTGCGCCGCCTTGTAAAGATAATGCCGCTGAAGCGGTATCCCCATTGATATAGCTAGTACTCGCAGTCACCGTTGCCATATCGGCAAAACGGGAGTAATACCCATCAACGGTTCCTCGTCCTCGGGTGCTTAAGCCCGTACCCACTCGGTATGTGCTTTGCTCATCAATACGGTCATAGTAGTTAACGTTATGTGAGTTACCATTTTTCGTCACCATGTTGTTGTAGCTGACGGTTGCTGCATCTGCCCATGGCATTGAAAGGTTCATGTACACGCCGTCATCATTTTTACTGTTTTCAAATTTGTTACGAAACGCCGTCAAACTGATATTGATATTTTTAAAACGCCCAAGATCGAAATATTTCGCAATCGAAACGTTATAGCGCTTTGTTGCCGGTTTATTCCAATAGGTTTCGTGGCTATAGTTCAGATAACTGGTTAGATCGACACTGCTAAAATGTTTATTAAACGTGATGGTATACAGCTCTTTACTGTTATCTAATGCGGACTCTCTATAACGACGGTCGAGATATTGGTTCATACTCATAAAGTCACGTTCAGAGAAGCGATAACCGGCGAAAGTGACTTGGCTATCATAATCTTCAAAACGTTTTGAATAACTTAAGCGGTATGAGCCGCCCGTATAAATTTTGTCATCACCGCGTAATTTGGCTCGAGACTCGGTCACATCGAATGAAATAGCACCAAAAGCAAGTAAGTCTCGACCAACACCCACGGATAATGCGTTATAGTCACCAGCGCCTAATGCCCCACCAAACAATGACCAACCGTTAGAGATACCCCACGTAAATTCACCAAGCACAAATCCTTGTCCTTCAGTATGGTGCTCCATATTGCTTGGACGTCCACCCGCCAGCTTAAATAACACCGTTCCAGGACGTGTCAAATAGGGAATGGATGCTGTATTCATTTGGAACTCTTGGACTGAGCCGTCTTGTTCTTCAACGCGGACATCTAACTTACCGCTTACTGCATCGCTTAAATCTTGGATACGGAAAGGTCCCGGCGCGACCTGAGTTTCATAGATAACTCGGCCTTGCTGAGTAATGGTCACTTTTGCATTTGTTCTTGCCACACCAGTGACTTCTGGTGCATATCCGCGAAGGTTTGGCGGCAGCATTCTGTCATCAGAGGCTAAACTTGCGCCTAAATAACGGAATGAATCAAAAATACCAGAACGCAAATATTGCTCACCCATCGTTAGTTTTGCATTTAATTCTTTTACTGCACGATAGGCGTAGTATTGGCTCCAATCCCAATTACGATCTGTCGCTTGGCCATTAATACGATTATAACTTGCTTGCCAATCGGCACGAAAACGCCATGCGCCTAAGTTAAAGCCTGTGACACCATTACCCGTAATACTTTGAGAGTTTGCAGAGTCTGCCGGGCGAGTCACATTAGCATTCAAGTTATAGTCAAAGAATACAGCCGGAACCCCTTCATCCCAACGAGAAGGTGGATCCCAATTAGTAGAGGTATATTCTATGTAAGCCTGCGGAATAGTAATGGCGATAGTTTCTTTAGGAAGCGAGCCACTTACTGTTATCCCTGGAATCGAATCAATATTTAAACATTGCCCATTATGGGTATATTGAACTTTTTTCTGCCATTCACTGCGTAATGAAATATGCTCGACTAACTCGGGGGTTAGACAAGGCACCGTTATACTGTCATCACCATCAACAGCCATATATTCAATGTCATAAATCGTTGAAAGTGCTTGGCTATTTAATGTTATTTTAAATGGATATACACCTGGCATGACATAGCCAGCGCGTGAGAATTCACTTAAAGAAATATTTTCCCTATCCTGTAGGTCTAAAATATCAGTATTAAACTCTATATCTTGGTTTGCGTTCGCGACATGAATATGCGCAATCGCAATGAGCACCATAGCGGCAACAGGCGTTAGAAAATAACTGACTGAGTTAGGAAATACTTTATTTTTACTTTTAGATAACAGAGCCATAATAGTCCCTTAGCGATAACTCAGTAGTAATCCATTTTAAAACGGATAGTTGCCTGATAATTCCCTGATTTTAAATGCTTATTATTTGCAACTACACGTACCCCATAATTAAGGGTTGTTTCCCCAGGCTTAATTGCTAAATCAGCCATTGGTTTTCCGGGTATTGCCGTATTTCCATCAGAGTCAGTAATTTTCATCGATAACCCGTTTGCATGACCAAATACATCAAAATTACGGCCATCAGTAGGACCATCAAATGTTATTCTGAAAGATTGCCAGTTAGGTTTTCCAGGCATTATTGGTGTTAGAACACAGTTGATAAGACGTATAGAGAAATGGCTTATTGGGCTTTCTCTATCCTGTATTATTTGGCTAACGGGTACAGTTGTTATGCTAACTGACTGGTCACGGCTACCTGCATCAATCGCACACGGGGCTTCAATAATTGAGCCATCTAAACTCACATATCCGATAGGTAGTTCCTGTGCCCGGGACATTTGCCCTTGTGCGTTAGCAATCGGGATAAACACCATTCCTGAAAGCACCATGACAATTATGCCAAAGTGATTCATAGCTACTCCATTTCAATTTAATAACGAATCTCAACGCATTAAAATTAAGCCCATACATCCCTGTATGGGCTAAACCAATTATTGGTAGGTCAAAGCAAATGTTGCGACTGCATCAAACTTACCTGGAACCGCAGGGTTCGCTGCATCACCTTGCAAGTACGCTGCGAAACGCAGTGTGTTTGAACCAACCAGTAATGTTTGCTCAGCTGTTTTTTCACCCAGTTTGATTTGGTTTCCACCAACATCAGTAATAACAACAGCCGCATTTTTACCAACACCATTGATTGCTAATGAACCAGTTTTGATTGGGCTTGGAACACCAGTGAATGTTGTAGTGACTGTTTTTAACGTAGCGATATCACACTGCTCTAACTCAAGTTGGAATGGACGAGGAGTACTAGAACCACCCGCGTTTAACAACGAAGTTGCAATTGATCCTAGTGGAACATTTTGTTTTTCTGAGCTTGGTGAAATTGAGCATGGTGCATCAATAATAGTTCCTTCAAATGTAACTACACCACTACCTTGGTTTGCAGCAGCAGAACCTGCAGCGACAGCCAGACCAAAACCTAATACTAAAGCGAGTTTATTCAATTTCATTTTATATATTTCCATTAGATAAAAAGACGACACAAATTAAAATAACGAGTTATTATTAATCTGATTATTTTAATTTTTTCTTAAACTATATTTGGATAGTTGATTCATTAAAATTGATACTGATAAATTTTATTAGGAACATTAAATCCCATAAATAAATCTAACAACTAAAAGGAGTACCAATGAGGGTCATTATTCTATTACATTAATCTTATGTCAAATAGCTTAAATAAAATGAAAATTAATGTCTAAGTTGGTGATATATATATATTAAGCAATTATCCACCATCTATAATTACTCTATAATGGGATATATACACACCTAACCTTCAATTAAAATGCAGATTATTAAGCAAAAAAAAATAAAATATAAACAATCAACATTAATAAAGTATTTTACACTCGTTTTAGGTGTTTTTTTTAGAATAAAAAATCATTAACCTAGAACTTTTGATTGCGTCAATTTAATTAAACCATTGAATCATGCTGATAATTAATTTAATTAATGAGATGAGTCTTAAAAATAAAAAATAAATCATTTCATAATGTTTCGTTATTAACTTACTGTTACATACATAATTTATTTTTATATTAAAATAACAAAATACAATATAAAACAGATACAAAACAAAATATTACTCAAATAAAATCAATTAGATACATGAAATAAAAGTTAAACAAAAAATATTAATAAAAAAATATCAAACAAAAAATCATTTTTATAAAATGATAAAAATAAGATTATCCTCCCCAAGATAAAACCGATTTAAATTACAAGGAAAATCAGAACAACTTAAATTCACAATAAAATTGTATAAAAAATATAAATTTATATTTCAAGTTACTTCAAATGGTAAAAAAATGTAATATTAAACATATAATATTGTCATGTTTTTATTTTAATTATCCATACTAATTATTCATCGATGAAATATATTAACGCTATTTAAGGTAACGTTAATGCCATTTAGGCTCTATAACTAAAAATACAATTTATTTTCTCTCAATGATTTAATGAAAAATTATCATTCTCATCCCCCCCCCTGACTTCATCATTTTAAATTTATTTCCATTAGCACTCTTCATCATTATCTTTAACTAACTCCGCTTATCATTAATTAAATTTCATAACACCAAATTAGTGTAAAGTTTCATTTTAATAATTTAATCATGCAAAAAATAACACCAAAATGAATTTCATAATGGTGCTAAATAAATGGTTTGATAAAAATGAAAGAAAAAATTTAAAGTTAAGCCATTAATGGGGATGGAGTGGGTGGTCGCTCATCATTGATAACTCGGCCAAATCGAGTGCCACCGCTGTTCCAATCATCAACAGCAGCAATAATCTCTGCTTTTGTACGTCCTACAAAATTCCACCACATCAACACAGGCTCATTTAAAGGCTCACCACCTAAGAGTAAAATATGGCTTCCAGCAGGAAGCTGAATTGATACTTCAGTACCATTATTACCTAGGTAAATAAGTTCATTTTCATTATAAGTTTGACCTTCAATGATACCCTTCCCCTTAATGATAAAAATACCATACTCAAAATCAGGGCGTAAAACTAAAGCCTGCGTTGATAGACTATGTGCAACGATATCCAAACCAAGTAAAGGGGAAAAAGACAAGGTTGGCGCTTTATAAGAAAGATATTCACCGACTAATAGGTGAAAATTAGCGCCCTCTTCCGACCAATGAGGTAAAACAGGGTAATGGTCAAAGCGAGGGAGAGTCTCTTTAACCACTTCCGGCAATGCAATCCATAACTGAACGGCATGCAATTTATGACTTTCACCATGAGTATCTTCTGAATGACTAATTCCATGACCCGCTGTCATTAAATTAACTTGTCCAGGGCGAATAACTTGCTCAAAACCTAAGCTATCACGGTGAAGAACTTCACCTTCAATCATCCAAGTGAAAGTCTGTAATCCGGTATGAGGATGCGGTGAAACGCGCATTCCTTCTGAATCACCGTTAAAAACTGTCGGACCTGCATGATCGAGAAAACACCAAGCACCAATAAGACGCCGTTCTTTAGTGGGTAAAACTCGAGCGACAGGGATACCACCAACATCTTTAAGTCGTGCTTTTATTATCTGTAAACCCGACTTGTCATTATGATTATGAATGCGCATTTCTACCTCATGTTCATGGCTCAAATCTTCATGTATCGATGAATATCAATGGCGAATATCATTATATTCTGGTGTTCTATCAAAGATAGCTTTGGCAAATGGGCATAGCGGGATAATTTTACGCCCTTCAACACGCATCCGCCCCACTACCTTAGCAACTAATTGTTTCGCAATCCCTTGCCCTTTCAAACTTTCATCGACAACAGTGTGATCAATAATCGTCAGCTCATCACCGGTATAGACAAAGGTAATCTCCGCAAGACGAGTTTGCTTGTCATCGGATAAAACAAAAAAACTATTATGGTCAGATTGAATGTTATGCATAAGATCCTCTCTCTCGTTAGTCACTCTTAGATTTAGCCTAAGTGAGTTACTGCTAAAAGACAATCATCCGCTTTCGTTGGTGTGATTCAAATATTTTGACATTATTTATTCCACATGCAGTGATTGCTTTATATACATTAAAAATCACAATCATTAGAAAATGATTATTCCTATAGAAGTTAAAGTTATATTGAAAATACTATTAATTATATTTAAATTTCTCAATAAATTATTAACCTGAAATATCAAAGCAATCATTTTTAGATATGATATGAAATAAAAACCCTAAATAAGAGTGGGTGCACTATTTAAAACTAGATTATCAAATTAAAATAAAACTAAAAAAAAAGCCAAAAAACATTTGTTAATATGTGCGAATTAAATTTAATTCAATTCAGTTTATCTTAATTTAATGTTATATTTTATTTAATAAATTAGTATTAATTATTATAGGAATCATTATAACTAGCTGATTTAGAAGAAGAATAAAAACAACCCACAATAACTAAAGTTAATTATTACCAAGTAAACTATTAACTTTAGTTATTATCAAGAAATAAAGACTTGTCTATTGGAAATATTAAATAGTATATAGAGAGCACATTGTTATTATTACTCATTGAAATCATAATATATTAAAAATCAAAGTGAATTATCAAAATAACCCATGAGGATATTAAATTGTCAAAAATAAATAAAGAAGTTATTGAATTAATAACTTCAGGTTATTTTAATGACCCTTTTTCAGTATTAGGAATACATAAAACTAATAATGAATATTCACTTCGTGCATTTTATCCGAATGCACTCGAAATTTATGTATTAGATAAAAAATCATCTGAGATCTTAGTAAAATTAGAACAAATCAAACAAAGTGGTTTCTTCATTGGTTCTTTGGCTGCCTATCCAGAGAATGGCTATAAACTCAAGATCAACTGGGGAGAGGCACAGCAAATTATTGAAGACCCTTATCGGTTTGGCACTCTAATACATGACCTCGATGGCTGGTTACTCGCAGAAGGCAAACATTTACGCCCTTACGAGTGTCTTGGTGCGCATCCAGCTTGTCTTGATCATGTTCATGGTATCGTTTTTACCCTTTGGGCGCCTAATGCACGAAGGGTATCTGTTATTGGCGATTTTAACTGTTGGGATGGACGTCGCCATCCGATGCGCTTACGTAAAGAGATCGGCATTTGGGAGTTATTTATCCCTGATATACAGGTTAATCAGCTATATAAATATGAACTTATCGACCATAAAGGCCACTTACGTTTAAAAACTGATCCCTATGCGTTTAAAAATAGCTTATTTCCGCATGCTGCCTCGGTAATTTCACCATTACCCTTATGTAAACCATCTGTAGAAAAAGAAACTCAAACAAATCAAGCTGTCGTGCCCATCTCTATTTATGAAGTACATTTAGGATCATGGCGACGACATGCTCATGATAATAGCTGGTTAAGCTATCGAGAACTTGCTGAGCAATTAATTCCGTATGTAAAAGAAATGGGCTTTACTCACATTGAATTAATGCCAATTAGCGAGTACCCCTTTGATGGTTCTTGGGGTTATCAACCCGTTGGTTTATATGCACCAACATCGCGTTTTGGCAGTGTCGAAGATTTTATCTATTTCATTGATACTGCACATAAAAATGACATAAAGGTACTACTAGATTGGGTACCTGCGCATTTTCCGAGTGATGAATGTGGCCTCGCCGAATTTGATGGGACAGCACTCTATGAATACGCTGATCCACGGGAAGGTTTTCATCAAAACTGGAATACCTTGATTTATAACTATAACCGCTACGAAGTTGCGAATTTCCTTGCGGGTAATGCCCTATACTGGTTAGAGCGTTTTGGTATTGATGGGTTAAGGGTTGATGCTGTTAGCTCAATGATTTATCGAGATTATAGCCGTGAAGACGGTGCTTGGATCCCAAATAAATTCGGTGGAAAAGATAACCTCGAAGCCATTGAATTTTTGCGTTATACCAACAATGTTATCAAAAAAAATTGCCCTAATGCCATCGTTATTGCCGAGGAGTCAACTGACTACCCTAAAGTCACTCACCCGCCAGAAAATAGCGGATTAGGCTTTGATTTCAAATGGGATTTAGGCTGGATGCACGATACCTTAAAGTACATGGCTTTAGATCCTATTTATCGACAGTATCATCATAATCAAATGACTTTTGGCATGCTCTATGCGCACAGCGAACAGTATATTTTACCGCTTTCTCACGATGAAGTTGTCCATGGTAAAGGCTCTTTGTTGGCCAAAATGTCCGGTGATCATTGGCAAAAATTCGCAAACTTACGAGCTTATTATGGCTTTATGTGGGGACACCCGGGTAAAAAATTACTGTTTATGGGCAATGAATTTGCTCAAGGACGTGAATGGAACCATGATATCAGCCTCGATTGGCACTTATTAGATCCTATCCATAATGGTTGGCACAATGGCGTACAAAAGCTTGTTCGCGATTTAAACCATTGCTACCAGCAAAATAGCGCTTTATATCAACTCGACTATTCCCCTGAAGGCTTCGAATGGCTCGTTGTTGATGATCATAAAAATTCAGTGTTTGCTTTTGCTCGTCGAGATGAACAAGGCAATGAAATCATCGTTATTGCTAATTTCACTCCCGTTATTCGTGAAAACTATCGCATTGGACTTCATAGAGAAGGAAAGTATTCAGAGATCATTAATACCGATTCTGAATATTACCGTGGCAGTAATGCTGGCAATATGGGCGCGATTAAAACTGAACCGGTTGCTTGCCACCATAAGCCCCACTCTCTTTGTTTAATTCTGCCTCCTTTAACAACTTTATATTTAAAAAGGGAGACAAACAGTGCAAAAAATTGATTTTGAATTACAAGCTGGTCACCCATTTCCGCTTGGCTGTTTGGTTGACGATGAAGGCATCAACTTTGCCCTTTATAGCCAACAGGCGCAAAAAGTTGAATTATGCCTGTTTGACTCACAAGGAAAGGAGAAACGTTACCCATTAATGCAAGGTGAAAATGCTATTTGGCATGGTTATTTGCTTGGTGCCATGGCTGGACTCCATTATGGATATCGCATACATGGCCCTTGGCAGCCATCAAAAGGGTTGCGCTTCAATCCCAATAAATTGCTTATCGACCCTTATAGCCGCGCGCTGAGCGGAAAAGTTAATGATTACAGTCAATTTATTGATAATTCAGACAACATTAGTCTTATCGACAATGGAGCAAGCGCACCAAAATCGATTGTTATAGATGAATTTTATCAATGGGGAGCTGATAAGCACCCGAACATACCTTGGTCAAAAACCGTTATTTATGAGGCTCATGTTCGTGGTTTAACTCAACAGCATCCCGATATACCCGAAGCGATCCGCGGTACTTACGCGGCTATCGCTCATCCAGTCATGATCAACTATTTGAAAGCGTTAGGGATCACTGCTCTTGAGCTACTGCCCGTGCAATATCATCTCGATGAACCTCGTTTACAGAACCTCAATCTCACCAATTATTGGGGATACAATACGCTGGCACCTTTTGCTATTGAGCCATCTTATTGGTCAGAAAGCCCAAATAGTTCACCGCTTTCAGAATTTCGTGACATGGTTAAAGCCTTACACAATGCTGGTATTGAAGTCATTTTAGACATCGTTTTTAACCATACTGCCGAGCTCGATTTAAATGGACCAACCCTATCGTTTCGCGGGATTGATAACCAAACTTATTACTGGCTAACAGAAAATGGTGACTATCAAAACTGGACCGGTTGTGGCAATACGTTGCGTTTATCTCATCCCACAGTGAAACAATGGGTGATTGATTGCCTGCATTTTTGGGCTATCGAATGCCGTGTTGATGGTTTCCGTTTTGACTTAGCCAGTGTGCTGGGTAGAACACCTGAATTTTCACCTAACGCGCCACTCTTATCGGCGATCACGCAAGACCCTATTTTATCTAAATTAAAGTTGATCGCCGAGCCGTGGGATATCGGTATAGGCGGTTATCAGCTTGGTCATTTTCCCGCACCATTTGCTGAGTGGAATGACCGATTCCGCGATGATATGCGCCAGTTCACGTTAAATGGCGGTATTTCTCTCGCCAATTTTGCTAACCGTTTTGCGGGTTCGAGTGATATTTATCAGCCGAGTCAACGTCTACCTTATGCATCAATCAATAAGATAACTTCACATGATGGTTTCACCTTAAGAGATCTGGTTAGCTTTAACCATAAGCATAACCAAGCTAATGGTGAGGAAAATCGCGATGGTACCGACAGTAACCACAGTAATAATCATGGTTATGAAGGGTTAGATGCCCCTTTGCATATTCAGCAATATCGCACTCAAAGTTGTAAGCACTTACTCACATTCCTGATGTTGTCACTCGGAACACCGATGTTGCTTGCGGGAGATGAGTTTGGAAATAGCCAACAAGGCAATAATAACGCCTACTGCCAAGATTCCCCTTTGAGTTGGTTAGATTGGCAAACTCGAGATGAGCGTCTTTTTCTATTTACCAAACAGCTCATTGCACTGAGAAAAAAAATCGCCACATTAACCGAAGGTCAATGGTGGACAGGCGAAGTTTTACCCAATACAGGGAATAAAGATGTTGAATGGCTCAATCAGCAAGGAGAACCCTTAACGACCGAACAATGGCATACGGTATCTCCCTTACAAATATTGCTCGATGGCACATGGCTATTGATTATCAATTTAACAGCACAAACCCATTATTTAAAACTCCCCGTTGGTCATTGGGTGAGCGTCGCAGGCTTTGAATGTGCCAATGAGGCTATTAACACGGAAAATCATCAAATAAATTCCTTTAGCATCAATTTATTAACCAATTTCATTCATTAAGAATTTTTAGAGGCAATTTATATGCTTGAAGAAATGTTAGCGCTTTCTCATTCAAATTCAGCGCAACGCTTAATGCTAGCAAAACAATTACCAAATAAAACGGTCGCACTTATATTAGCGGGCGGGAGAGGAACACGCTTAAAAGCGCTGACGAATAAACAACCCAAACCATCACTTTTTTTTGGGGGAAAATTTAGAATTATTGATTTTACATTATCGAATTGTATTAATTCAGGTATCTACCGAATTGGCGTATTAACGCAATACTACTCTCATTCATTAATTCAACATATTCAACGCAGTTGGTCATTTCTAAATGATAAAGAAAATGAATTTATTGATATTTTGCCCGCACAACAAAAACAGGGAAATGATGGGTGGTATCAAGGCACTGCAGATGCCATTTTCCAAAATTTAGATGTGATAAGTCAATATGATGCGAAATATATCATCATTTTAGCTGGGGATCACATCTACAAAATGGACTACTCCCAAATACTACTAGACCATGTGGAAAAAGGCAGTAAATGCACGGTTGCTTGTATCGAAGTACCGAGCGCAGTGGCATCTGGATTTGGCATTATGGATATTGATGAAAGTGAGCGGATTATTAATTTTATTGAAAAGCCTTCACACCCGCCCTCAATCCCTGGAAAACCGGGTTTTTCATTAGCGAGTATGGGGATCTACGTCTTTGATGCGCAATATTTATATCAACTTTTATCTGAAGAAAACACGGTTATCGAAACCCACCATGACTTTGGAAAAGATTTAATTCCAAAGGTCGTTGAGCAAGGTGCCGCGTGGGCACACCCATTTAGTCGGTCATGTATTTCTTCTGAATTTAACAGTGATGCACCGCCTTATTGGCGTGATGTCGGCACGATTGATGCCTATTGGAGTGCAAATCTTGACTTAGTCTCCACAAAACCAGAATTGGATATGTATGACCACAATTGGCCGATCCGTACTGCGATGCCATCATTACCACCGGCAAAATTTATTCAAGATAGTGCCCAGATGCAAGGCGTGATCATTAATTCTCTGATTAATTCTGGCTGTATTGTTTCCAACTCCAAGATTATTAATTCAGTTTTATTTCAAGAGGTTAGAATTAACCAACTTTGTCATATCAACGCCGCCGTGTTGCTCCCTGAAGTTCATGTGGGATCGGCTTGTCGCTTAAAGCGCTGCATCGTCGAACAAGGCTGCAGACTGCCAGATGGATTGATTGTTGGGGAAAACCCTAAAGACGATGAACGACGTTTTTATCGTTCCGAAGGGGGAGTGGTGCTCATCACTCAAGATATGTTGAATAAACTGTAAAAAGGATAGAGATAAAAATGCGAGTGTTACATGCATGTTCAGAGCTATTTCCGCTGCTAAAAACGGGAGGACTAGCGGATGTATTAGGTGCGCTTCCTCAAGCACAAATTGCCGCTGGAGCAGACGCACGTTTAGTCATGCCTGCTTTTCCTGCTTTACTCAACTCAATAGAAAATAACATTATAATAAACAGCGTAGAAACGTTTGCAGGTCAGGTTGCGCTACGCTTTGGTGTCTATGATGGCATCGGAATTTATCTCATTGATGCGCCGTACTTATATCAGCGAGAAGGAAGCCCTTACCACGATGACGCATTACATGCCTATGCCGATAATTATAAACGTTTCGCACTACTCGGTTGGATGGCTTGCGAGCTTGCGTGTGGCCTTGACCCACAATGGTGTCCTGAAATTGTTCATGCTCATGATTGGCACGCAGGGTTATCCGCAGCTTACTTAGCGACTAAAGACTACCCTGCCCGCGCCGTTTTAACTGTGCATAATTTAGCTTATCAAGGGTTATTTTCCGCTAAACACTTTGATGAACTTCAGCTTCCTAAGCATTTTTTTACACCGGAAGGTCTCGAATTTTATGGGCAAATTTCCTATCTGAAAGCAGGAATTGTTTATGCTAACAAAGTGATATTTGTCAGCCCAACCTATGCCAAAGAAGTGGTCACCGCCGAATATGGTTGTGGGTTAGAAAACTTACTCAAACAATGCCAATCTCAAGGCAAGCTCGTCGGCATTCTCAATGGTGTCGACTACCAAATTTGGGATCCTAAAATAGATACGCTGATCCCAAGTAACTACGCACTTAGAGATATGCAAGGCAAGCTTAAATGTAAAATTGCCCATCAAACAGAAAACGGCTTAACAGTGACGGATAAAGTACCATTATTTGGTATTGTCAGCCGCTTAACCTCCCAAAAAGGCTTGGATTTGTTACTGGCAGCGATACCCAATTTATTAAATTTGGGAGGACAAATTACCCTATTAGGCTGCGGTGACCCTAATTTACAAGAAGCTTATCAATCACTCGCACAAAAATATCCAAAACAAATCGCTGTGCGGATTGGTTATGACGAAGCTTACGCACACCAACTGATTGCAGCCGCTGATGTTATTTTAGTACCAAGTCGCTATGAACCTTGCGGGCTAACACAGCTATATGGTTTAAAATATGGCGCAATTCCTCTAGTTAAGCATACAGGCGGTCTTGCCGATACCGTTCGCGACTGCTCCCTTGAAAACCTTGCCGATAAGTCAGCTACGGGTTTTGTTTTCTATGACAACCACGACGTCCCATGCCAGCACAACAATGTACCCCAATACAACCAAATAACGGAATTAAACCGAGCCATTCGTCGCGCTTTCGCACTTTGGGCTGATCAAGCTAAATGGCGACGTGTTCGGCGCCAAGGCATGAGCATGAACTTTAGCTGGCAATTGTCTGCGGAAAAATATCTTTCTTTATATCAAAGTATTACATGATTTATTCGTCAGGAAGTTTTATTCATTATTCACATGCATATATACCCAAAATAATTCGAGTTTCAGGTAGGCGACAAGCAAAGATAGCCTGATAAACATAGGTTAACTATATGATTCAGGTAGCTGAGTGTAGTCAACAACGCTGTAACTTGAAGTATGGCGGGTATATACCCAAAATAATTCGAGTTTCAGGTAGGCGACAAGCAAAGATAGCCTGATGAACATAGGTTAACTATGTGATTCAGGTAGCTGAGCGTAGTCAACAACGCTGTAACTTGAAGTATGACGGGTATAAGGGAAAGGAAAATATGGATACAATATTTAGCATCAAAACTAAAGAAGAACGCATCAATATTTTAATCGATTCTATTCAACAAAAATTAAAATTTATGGTTGGTAAAGATCCAGCCATCGCCACTAAGCACGATTGGTTAAATGCCATTTCCTATGCGATACGCGATTTAACGGTTGATCGATGGCTACAGTCTATTCGCACATCATTATCACAATCTGGTCGTACTGTGGCCTATTTATCCATGGAGTTTCTTATTGGGAGAACCTTATCCAATACATTATTGAATTTAGAAATGTACGATGATGTTGCTGCTGCACTCAGCAAAATGGGGTTTAAATTAGATGAAATTGCCGAGGAAGAAGATGACCCCGGTTTGGGAAATGGGGGGCTAGGAAGATTAGCAGCATGTTTTCTTGATTCACTTGCAACACTCAAAATCCCCTCTGTCGGGTTTGGCATTCGTTATGAATATGGCATGTTCCAACAAAATATTATTGATGGCCAACAAGTTGAATCAATCGATAGATGGTTACAATATGGGAATGCATGGGAATTCCCACGCTATAACTTGTACTATAAAATCAAATTTGGTGGCCGTGTTCAACTAGAGGGTAAAGTCGCTCGCTGGATTGAAACAGAAGAAGTGTTAGCGCGTGCCCATGACCAAATTATTATGGGATATGGTTGCCATGCAACAAATACCCTACGCTTATGGTCAGCCCATGCCACCAACGATATGAACCTAAGTAAATTTAATCAAGGTGACTACTCTGCGGCAGTGGAAGACAAAAATTTTTCAGAAAATATGTCTCGCGTACTTTATCCAAATGATTCCACTGAATCCGGCAAAATATTACGCTTAGGACAAGAGTATTTTCTAGTTTCCGCTACCCTACAAAACATTCTTCATTTTCACTATTTAGTGTATGAAACCTACGATAATTTAGCAGAAAAAATCGCTATTCATCTCAATGATACACACCCAGTTTTAGCGATCCCTGAGTTAATGCGTTTGCTAATTGATGAGCATGAATATGCTTGGCAAGACGCATGGGCTATGGCAGAAAAAATTTTCTCTTACACCAATCATACCTTGATGAGTGAAGCACTAGAAAGATGGCCAGTCGATTTACTTGGTCGAGTTTTACCGCGCCATTTGCAGATTATCTTTGAAATTAATGATCATTTTCTTAAACAAATTAAACAACGTTACCCCAACGATCCTGACTTACTTACCCGACTATCAATTATTGATGAATCCCATGGACGCCAAATTAGAATGGCGTGGTTAGCGGTTGTCGGTAGCTATAAAGTCAATGGCGTCTCGCAACTTCACTCCGAGTTAATGACAAAAGAAATATTCGCTGATTTCGCCAAAGTATTTCCAGAGCGTTTTTGCAATATAACCAATGGAATCACTCCGAGACGCTGGCTAGCTTTGTGTAATAAGCCCTTAGCTGGACTTATCGATGATACAATAGGCAAAGAGTGGCGCAAGGAGTTAACCCTTTTATCTGAATTAAAACAAAAAGCAGACTACCCTTTGTTTATTGAAAAAATAAAGGCCTGTAAATTTGAAAATAAAGTTGCTCTCGCGACATATATTGCAAAGAATCTGAATATCATTGTTGACCCTAATGCCCTATTCGATGTGCAAATCAAACGTATTCACGAATATAAACGCCAATTATTGAATATCCTGCAAGTTATTGGGCGCTATTATCGAATACTCCAATCACCCGAAAAAAATTGGGTACCAAGAGTGGTTATTTTTGCGGGAAAAGCTGCGTCATCTTACGTTAATGCAAAAATGATTATTCAGCTCATCAACGATGTAGCAAAAGTGATCAATCATGACCCGAGAATAAAAAATAAACTCAAAGTGGTTTTTATTCCTAATTACGGTGTCAGTTTGGCGCAACTGATTATTCCAGCGACTGATTTATCTGAGCAGATTTCGTTAGCGGGAACAGAAGCATCAGGAACCGGCAATATGAAATTTGCCCTAAATGGCGCACTCACCATTGGTACTCTTGATGGTGCAAATGTCGAAATTAGAGAACGAGTCGGTAAAGACAATATTTTTATTTTTGGCAATACCACCGAACAAGTTGAAGAACTACGTTCAAAAGGCTATGACCCACGCAAAATTTATGAAGAAGATGCCGAGATCCATCAGGTATTAAACTCCTTGGTTTCAGGAATTTTTAGCCCCGAAGATCCGAATCGTTATTACCCTTTATATGACTCATTAGTTAACTTTGGAGACCATTACCAACTATTAGCTGATTACCGTTCTTATGTAAAAGCCCAAGATGAAGTCGATAAACTTTATCTAAAACCTGACTTTTGGGCACAAAAAACGGTCTTTAATATCGCCCAAATGGGGTACTTTTCATCTGACCGCACGATCCAAGAATACGTCGATAAAATTTGGCAGGTGAAACCAACTTTGTCGTCTTGTTAAAATAATCAATCGCGCCGTATTGTTATTATTGCGGCGCGATTTGATGGTTATTATCAGTTACTCATTTCGATATTCTTTTGGCGTCATACCGCACTCTTTTTTAAAGATAGAATAAAAATATTGCAGCGAGGGATACCCACACATGACAGATATTTCTTGTACCGGCAAAGAGGTGGTCATCAGTAAATTTTGCGCGCGCTTGAATTTTTCTTCATAAATAACAGTATGAATTGTTTTTCCAATTTCTTTTTTAAAGCGTTGCTCTAAATTCGATCGAGACATATTTACAGCATCAAGGACTTGCTCTGTTTTTATTCCTTTACAGGCATTGTAATAAATAAAATGCATAGCTTGGACTACGGTAGGGTCTTTAAATGAATGAAAATCGGTTGAACGCCGCTCAACAATTTTAACCGGAGGCACAAGAATACGTTGCAGTTTCTCTGATGGATGCCCTTCTAATAACTGATGTAATAGCTTTGCGGCTAAATAGCCCATTTGTCGAGAACCTTGTACCACCGATGAAAGTGCAATACGCGACAAATAACGCGTCATATCTTCATCATCAATACCAATAATACTAATTTCTTCGGGCACATTAATATTTAAATTATCACAAACTTGAAGAAGGTGGCGTGCCCGTGCATCCGTTACAGCAATAACCCCAGTTTGTGGCGGTAATGTTTGGATCCAATCTGCTAATCTATTTTGCGCGTGTTGCCAGTTTTCCTGTGTAATATCCATTCCATTATAGATGATCCCAGGATATTTCTCGCTCGTCACCAGTTGGCGAAATGCGTATTCTCTTTCATTAGACCAATGCGGATAGTCTTTAATAGGTAGGCCATAAAAGGCAAAATGCTTTAACCCTTTTTGCTTTAAATGTAAAAATGCCTGATAAACTAATTCATTATTATCCGTTGCAATATAATGAACAGGTGGATATCTCTGAGCCTCGTGAAAAGATCCCCCAACACCAACTACCGATAATGTTGACTGACTTAAATGTGAAGCAATAACCGGGTCATCAAAGTCGGCAATAATACCGTCGCATACCCAATTATTAATATTATCAAGGCGGGTTCGAAAATCTTCTTCGATAAATACATCCCAATGGCACTGTGATGCTTGAAGGTATTCACCAACGCCTTCAACCACTTGTCTGTCATAAACTTTATTTGCATTAAATAACAGTGCAATTCGATAATATTTATCTTTTTTCATTTTTTATTTCCCTTGCCCGTCTCTATCACATTGAGCCATACCTGCAACTCTATCAAAATTCACTCACTATGCTATACCCCAAAATAATTCGAGTTGCAGGTAGGCGACAAGGGAAGATAGCCCGGTGAGCATAGATTAACTATGCGATTCGGGTAGCTGAGCGCAGTCAACACCCCTGCAGCTTGAAGTATGACGGGGGAGGTGTGATGACTATCACACAAGCTAAATTTCATAATACCAAAGCAAAAAATAGGAATAACCAATAAAAAATACAAAGCGTATTTTGTCTTTAACTATATTGCCGAAGAGGTGTTCCATGTACCACGATAATTTTAATAAAATAATTTCTAGGCAAAATACCTATAGTGCAAAATGGTGCCATAATAATGCCAATATCATTCCTTTGTCTGTTGCTGATATGGATTTTCCTGCTCCTGAGTTTATTATTAATAAGCTTGCAGAGTTTAATCATAAAGGAATCTATGGCTATACAAGTCTTAGCCATGATTGGAACAATGTTGCCGTAAATTGGTTTAAAACACAGTATCAATGGACAGTGAATCCCGAACACGTTGTTTTTTGCCCGCGAATTATTCAAGCCGTCTCCCTGTTTATGCAAAATTTCACCGGTATTGGTGATAAAGTGACGACCCTTTCACCGGCTTATCATCCGATAAGTAATGCCGTCAACGTCAATAATAGAGAATTATTAGAAAGTACACTCATTTACCATGATGGAAAATATTCCATTGACTTCGATGACTTAGAAAATAAATTTAAACAGTCTGTCTGCTTTATTTTATTATCACCTCATAATCCTACAGGCACTGTTTGGCAACATGATGATTTATTAAAAATTGCTGCTTTAGCCGAAAAACACCAAGTCTTTATTATTTCTGATGATGTTCACGCTGACTTTATTTTTGATGACTTTGTTTATTATCCAATCTCGTCTTTGAATAGTTATGTGGAACAACATTCGTTTATTTGCACTTCTCCTGCAAAAACATTCAATTTAGCCGGGCTAGAAATCGCCAATATTATTATTGCTAACACGGAATACCGTCATAAATTTATCCATTGTTTAATCGCCGCGGGTATCCATAATCCCGGCTATTTCACTGTGCCGGCTTTTCTTCAAGCCTATACCTTTCAAGGCCAACAATGGATTGGCGAGTTAAAGCAATATCTCACCGATAACCGACGTTGGGTACAAGAACAATGCCAACGTTATTTCCCTGATTGGGTTATTACCCAAAGCCATGGCACTTACATGCTGTGGATTAATTATCAAAAAATGCAGTTAACCGAAAAACAACTTAAACATTGGTTTATTTCATTAGCCGAAGTAGAAATGAGTTGGGGAAGTGGATTTGGTGTCGCTGGTGACGGCTTTTTCCGTATTAACATCGCAACGCCACGTTCAACTTTAGAAACCGTATTTACTCGACTTATTCGTACTTTACCCTACGCATGCTCGGAATAAATAAAAATGAAAACAAAAAAAACACCTAGGACGCCTACATTACTTGAATCACTCTTTCCTATTTTAACCATGGTCGTGTTACTCGGAGGAGGCTATGCGGCCTTTGATCTTCCTCCTGAACCATTAATGGTTCTTTCTACCGTTGTGGCTGGTTTATTGGTTAAACCCG
>NZ_LXEW01000025.1 GCF_001655055.1 Providencia heimbachae ATCC 35613
TTAAACGACTGGGTTATCAATATGATGAAATACTCACGGCGATATCTCAGAAAATTGCTAAAACCATGCCAGCTCTGTTGATATTGATCAGCGTTGGTTTGCTTATCGGTACATGGATGATTGGCGGGACAATCCCTTTAATGATCAGTTATGGGCTAAAAATGATCAGCCCAACCATGCTATATGTCACCGCCCTACTTGTTACATCACTGGTTTCCGTCTGTACCGGTACCTCTTGGGGATCTGCCGGTACTATCGGCGTCGCATTTATGGGTGTTGCAGTTGGTATGGATGCTAACCTTGCTGCCACAGCAGGTGCTGTGGTTGCGGGTGCTTATTTCGGTGACAAACTATCGCCGCTGTCTGGTGATACTAACCTTGCAGCAATGGCGGCTCAGGTTGATCTCTATCAGCATATTTGGCATTTACTTTATACCACCTTACCTTCCCTTATTATTACCGCAATCGTGATGACTGTTTATGGCATGAATGGTGATTTAGCCGCCCAAGGTGTCCCAGAAAAAGTGACATTAATCACCAATGCCCTTGAGAACGTCTACAACTTTAATCTTATCCTTCTGATCCCAGTCATTGTGATTTTATATGGTTCTATTACCAAGAAACCCACTATTCCAATCATGTTAGCTTCCGCCGCTATCGCAATGGCAAATGCTTATTTCATTCAAAATTTTGGTTTACATGACATCGTTAAAAGTGCGGTAGATGGCTTCAATGTTTCAATGATCCAAAATAAAGAGGTACCTGATTTATTAAGTAATTTACTGAATAGAGGGGGCATGAACTCAATGATGAGCACCTTGCTTATCTGCTTCTGCGCACTCTCTTTTGCTGGAACCTTATCGTTAAGTGGTGCTTTAGAAGTGATTGTCCACGCGCTATTAAAAATGGTGCACTCCACCGGCTCAATGATTGTCGCCACGATTGTATGCGGCTTAACCATGATTGGTGTGACCTGTAACGGACAAATTTCAATATTGATCCCAATTGAAATGCTACGCGGTGCTTATATTGAACGTGGCTTACACCCAAAAACCCTTGCTCGTACCGTAGAAGACTCCGCCACAATTTTCGAACCTATCTTACCTTGGACTGCGGCGGGTGCATACATGGCCGGTACCTTAGGTGTCGCCACTTTAAGCTATTTACCGTGGGCGGTTCTATGTTGGAGTGGCATCTTCTTTGCCATGCTATGGGGCTTCACCGGTATTGGTATTGCCAGATTAACACCTGAGGAACAAGAAGAGATGACCGCCGAGCTCGAAGCACACTCAGAATCACACTCAGAATTACAACTTGAAACTAAATAAGGACGGTTTTCATGTCTTACTTCGATAAAATTGAACAAATTCAATATGAAGGTACTACCAGCGATAATCCTTTAGCTTTTCGCTATTATAATCCCGATGAAGTTATTTTAGGTAAGCGCATGGAAGATCACCTGCGGTTTGCCGCCTGCTACTGGCATAATTTTTGTTGGAATGGCGCTGATATGTTTGGTTCAGGAACCTTTAACCATCCATGGCAAAAACCAAATAGCGCTCTAGAACAAGCAAAACAAAAAGCCGATGTTGCCTTTGAATTTTTTCATAAATTAAATGTGCCTTTTTACTGCTTCCATGATGTTGATGTTGTTTCTGAAGGCAGCAATATCAACGAATATATCTACAATATTTCGGCAATGACGGATGTTTTAGCACAAAAGCAGCAAGAAACGAACGTCAAACTATTATGGGGCACCGCTAACTGTTTCACTCATCCTCGTTATGGTGCTGGCGCAGCAACTAACCCAGATCCTGAAGTGTTTGCTTGGGCGGCAACCCAAGTTTGTGAAGCCATGAAAGCCACTAAAACCCTTGAAGGTGAAAACTATGTTCTTTGGGGAGGACGTGAAGGTTATGAAACACTGTTAAATACCGATTTACGCCAAGAAAGAGAACAAATCGGTCGTTTTATGCAAATGGTGGTTGAGCATAAACACAAAATTGGCTTCCAAGGCACACTATTGATTGAGCCAAAACCTCAAGAACCGACTAAACATCAATATGACTACGACACGGCAACTGTTTATGGTTTCTTAAAACAATTTGGTCTCGAAAAAGAAATCAAAGTTAACATTGAAGCTAACCACGCCACATTGGCAGGACACAGCTTCCACCACGAAATTGCCACTGCCATTGCACTCGGTATTTTAGGCTCTGTCGACGCTAACCGTGGAGATCCGCAATTAGGTTGGGATACTGACCAATTCCCTAACAGTGTTGAAGAAAATACATTAGTCATGTATGAAATCCTCAAATCAGGTGGCCTTACGACTGGCGGCCTTAACTTTGATTCAAAAATTCGCCGTCAAAGCACCGATAAATACGACCTTTTCTATGGTCACATTTCCGGTATGGACACCATGGCGATGGCGTTACGTATCGCCGCTAAAATGATCCAAGATGGCGGGCTCGATAAATTTACGGCCCAGCGCTACGCCGGTTGGAGTGGTGAATTTGGTCAACATATCTTACAAGGCAAATTAAGCTTAGAAGAGGTTGCCAAATACGCACAAACCCAGACTTTGTCTCCAACACTGCAAAGCGGCCGCCAAGAAATGTTAGAGAGCTTGGTTAATCGCTATATTTTTGGCTAGTTCAGTTAACCATACCCAAAATAATTCACGTTGTAGGTAACCAACATCCCTGCAACGTGAAAAATAACGGGATAGACCCTTATGAGGCGTCGTCATCATGTATTTAGGAATTGATTTAGGCACATCCAGCGTTAAAGCCATTATTATGGACGAGCAAGGTGATGTCGTTGCTAGCCACTCTGTCTCTTTGGCAATATCGCGCCCTCATCTTCAATGGTCAGAACAAAGCCCCGATGAATGGTGGTCAGCCACCGACCAAGCGGTAACGCATCTTAGCCAAACTTATTCAATGGAGAAAATACAAGGCATTGGCTTAAGCGGCCAAATGCATGGTGCGGTTTTACTCGATGACCATCAAAATGTATTACGCCCTGCCATATTATGGAACGATGGCCGCAGTTTTCAGCAATGTAAAAACCTCGAGAAAAGCTACCCTCAATTTAAATCAATCACCGGTAATTTACTGATGCCCGGCTTTACTGCCCCTAAAATCCAATGGATCGCAGAAAATGAAGCTGAAATTTTCAAGCGTATCGCCCATGTGCTACTACCAAAAGATTTTCTACGTTGGAAAATGAGCGGTAACTTTGCCAGTGATATGTCTGACTCCGCAGGCACTTTATGGCTGGATATACAAAAACGCGATTGGAGTGACGAACTTTTAGCAGCGACAGGCCTTTCTCGCCGACAAATGCCAACACTTTTTGAAGGCAATCAAATAACCGGATATCTACGACCTGAGATCGCCAAAAAATGGAATATGTCACAAGTTCCATTAGTTGCAGGTGGTGGAGATAATGCAGCAGGTGCAATTGGCGTTGGCGTATATCGCCCCGGACAAGGAATGCTTTCCCTTGGCACTTCTGGCGTCTATTTCGTTGTTAGCGAAAAATTCCTGCATAACTCCGACAATGCCGTTCACAGTTTTTGCCATGCTTTACCTGACACATGGCACTTGATGTCAGTGATGCTAAGTGCCGCATCTTGTCTTGATTGGGTATGTCGTTTAACGGGTATTGAAAACGTCAGCGCGATGTTTGATGAAATAGAAAATCACCCACTCACAAATAGTCCCTTGTTGTTTTTACCTTATTTATCCGGCGAACGCACTCCCCATAATAACCCAAAGGCAAAAGGCGTTTTTTGGGGATTAACCAACGAACACCAGCGCGCAGATCTGTGCCAAGCTGTTCTTGAAGGTGTGAGTTTTGCATTACGCCAAGGGATTGAAGTTGCGGAGAATGCGGGACAAGTCGCCGATAATATTACGTTAATTGGTGGCGGAGCAAGAAGCCCATACTGGCGACAGTTATTAGCTGATATTACAGGTAAAACCCTCGAATATCGCCAAGGTGGTGATGTCGGTCCTGCCCTTGGTGCAGCAAGGCTGGCACAACTGGCTATTAATCCAATACATTCGGATCACGTTATTTTAGCTCAACCCAAACTTGAAATCAGCCATGTACCTGATATCAAAAAACACATTGAATATGAACGTAAATATCAATCATTTAAGCAGTTATATACATTGCTAGCGCCAATGAATATTTAGTCCGTATCATTAAAAATACTTACAAATAATAAAAATAGAATATTAATTATTCTATTTTTATTTAAACATTTAGCTGTAAGGCAATATAGAGTAAAACCTTACTATCTATTTCAGATAAATTTAACCTAGTTACTTCAGATATTCGTTTTAAACGATAATCTAGTGTGTTTCGATGAATAAATAGCTCTTTAGCCGTTTCATTCGCGAAAAGGTTATTTTTGAACCAAACAGTCAACGTTTTTACTAATAAACCATTAGAGTCTTCATATTGAAGTTTATTTAATGGTTTTAATAATTCTTCTGATGACCATTTAAAATTCAAACCATAAAGAAGAACAGGTAGGATCATATCTTGATAGCAATAAATATTTAATTTAGCTTTTTTTGCCTTTCCTACTTGCATCGTTATCTTTGCAGTCTCATAAGATTTTTTAATTGAATCATCAGATGCTTCAGAGAAAAAATTGCCTAACGCAATTTTTGTTTTTAAAAAAAACAAACGCTGTATATCTGCTTCTAGTTTAATGATTCTTTTTTTATGCTCCTCTGTATCCCAACGATTAAATTGGTTTAATGCAGGACATAAATAAATTATTTTCGTAAGAGATTGGATTGCAACTAAATTTTTATCATTATTATATTCAATAAGCTTTTTTATTTCCTGCAACTCATTAAAGGCACTGTTAACACCTAGCTGCCCGCTGTCAATATCAATAATAATGGCAACCCTTGGTATAGAAATATCTATATTTAATTTCCTTGACCATTCTGAAATATTTTCAGGTATAGCCCCATTCTCGATATAAGCAAGAATAATCTCCTCTCTAAACCTATCATTTAAATTTAAATGAGTATAAAGCTGAGCTTGCTCAAGCATCATAACAGCAGTCATTGAAACTAATTCGCCAAATTGTTTTATTTCTTTAGGTTCTCCGGTCAGGCCAATAACACCAACTATTTTATTATTAAAATATAATGGTAAATTCACACCAGGTTTTACACCATGTAAATTATTTGCTGTCGCTTCATCGATGATTACGGTTCTTTTTTGCTTAATTGCCAGTAAGGCGCCTTCATGGAATTCATTTAACCGATTACTATCCCCACTGCCTATTATACAGCCATTTTCATCCATAACATTCACGTTGCACTCAATTATCTTCATTGTTCTATCAACAATTTCTTGAGCTAATTTGGTCGTAAGACAATAATCATACATACTTTAACCTCTATTTCCGTTAGGTACTAAATAGAAAGAAAAATTACGTAAACATAAATTTTAATTATGCTTTATATTTTTATAATTTAGGCATTCCAGTATTAAATAATTCCAAAAAAAATCAAGAAAAATAAATTCAAATATAAATAGGAGAATTAAAATTAAATATTTGATTAAATATCACCACCTAACTTAAATAAATTCAATTTCAGCGTATAAGCTACATTTTTAGAACAATTATATAAATTGTTCTCTGCTCCACTTAACGCTTCCGCAAGTGAACTTACCTTATGTAGAATACTAAATACCGAGTCGATACCATATTGCTGAAGATGATCAAGATCATCTCCAAGGCTACCAGCAATAGCAATGACTGGAATTTTTTGTTTTTTCGCGAGTTGCGCTACACCAATTGGCACTTTGCCATTTAAGCTTTGATTATCTAATCGCCCTTCTCCAGTAATAACTAAGTCAGCCCCTTTCATTTTTAATTCAAGATTAAGCGTATTGGCAATAATATCAAAGCCTGGTCTAAGTTCGGCTTTAAGAAAAGCGAGTAAAGCCGCGCCCATTCCACCTGCAGCTCCCGCTCCTGGTATATAATGTACATCAACACCTAAATCACGTTTAATCGTATCTGCAAAATGCTCTAAATTACGATCTAATTCTTTGATATGGTCTGCTGTTGCACCTTTTTGTGGTCCAAATATAACCGAGGCTCCGTTCTCACCAATTAACGGGTTTGAAACATCACAGGCTATACTAAATTGGCAATGAGTTAATCGAGGATCCATTTCATTAACGTCAATATTGAATAAATCAGCTAGTCCACTTCCTCCAAGTTTGATTTGTTGTCCATCGATATCAAGCAATTTCGCTCCTAGCGCCTGTAGCATCCCTGCTCCCCCATCATTTGTTGCACTTCCACCTATACCAATAATAATATGCTCAACACCAATATCTAAACAGGCTGTTATTAATTCACCAGTCCCGTAAGATGTCGTCAATAATGGGTTTCTTAAAGCTGGAGGAACAAGTTCAAGTCCACTCGCTGCAGCCATTTCTATAAACCCTTGTTTTTTGTTATTTGATAAGCCAAAAAATGCTTTCACTGGAACTCCCAGTGGCCCTATTACATCAATATGATGTATTTCACCATTTGTAGCCTCTATCATAGTCACAACTGTCCCCTCACCACCATCGGCAATTGGACACTTGATATAAATAGCTTCTGGAAAGACCTCTTTGAATCCTTTTTCAATAATAGTTGCAACTTGCAGTGCAGATAAACTCTCTTTAAATGAGTCAGGTGCAATGACTATTTTCATAAAAGCGATCCTTTCAAATTTTAATCATCATATTATTTATATTCAGGTGAGCAATTTGCTCACCTGATACTTCGTTTTAATTATTTAGGTTCATCAAGTAATAAGATCATAACTAAGCCAATCACTGCACAAATACCAAAATAGAGGAATACCGAATCAAACTTTCCAGTCATATCTAATAATAATCCAGCCATCATTGGTGAAACAAACCCACCTAAATTTCCACCACTATTGACGACTGAGATTGCTATTGGGTAATTTTTGTTATTTGCAATACCCATTGGGTATGCGGTGAATGCCGGCCAGCCAATATTTAAAAATAAGCCTACTGAAAATAATGCTACCGCAACAGCTGTGGTACTTTCAGGAATATTCAGCATGATAAGCATCATGACAACGGTTGCTACTGCAGTGAATAACATCGTCGGTTTACGACGACGACCAAATATTTTATCTGAAATCCAACCACCAGATATTGAACCAATAAAACCGCCAATAAATGGCATCGCTGCAACAAATCCCATTTTCATAAATGAAAAGCCTTTCTCATTTACAAGGTAAGAGGGGATCCAAGTTAGAATTCCATATAGAATACTAACCATCATGAAATAAGCGATAGAGTTACACCAAATGTTTTTAGATTTAAATATTTGTGATGCAGAGCTTAATGGTGTAACTTCTTTTACTCTAATTAATTTATCAAGAGTATTAAATTTTTCTGATTGAACAATATTTCCTTCGACTTTTTTATCAGCTTCATCTGAATTATCTGCTCTAATATAATCAAGTTCACTTTGAGAAACAAAGCGACTTTCTTCAGGTTTAGACTTAACAAATAAGTACCAAATTATAGCTAAGAAAATACCAGGAATAGCAAAAAGAATAAAAACCCAACGCCACCCATAAGTTAATGCAATCCAAACCACTAATGGAGGAACAATAATGGGTGCAAACATAGTTGATGCTATATAGACACCTGTTGCAGTTGCTTTTTCTTTTGCGGGGAACCAATTGTTAATTGTTGATGTTAATCCAACGGGTGTCGGCGCCTCTGCAATCCCTAATCCTAAACGTAACCATTTGATTGCAAATGCAGATTGTGCAAGGCCAATAAACCATGTCATAGCTGAAAAGCCAAGAATTGAGAGAGACACCATTCCTCGGATCCCACGTTTTGCCATCCAAAAGCCTGCGGGTATCTGACAAAGCGCATAACCGAGGAAAAACATACTTGCAAGAGAACCCGCTTCAAGGTTTGTGAGTTTAAATTCATCTGTAATAAATGGTAATACAGCACCTATATTACTTCTATCTGCGTAATTAACAGCATAGACAACAAAAATCAGGGCAAGAACAACCCAACGATAATTTGTCTTAGGCTTTATCGGATTTGAATTTATCATTATTTTTCGCTCCAGAGCAGCTTGTTATTTAATACACTCTTTATTACTCTCTATTTTAGGGATATAACAATCCTTACTAATTTAGATTAATTAGCACCAAGAATTGTCTGTCTTTTAAATTATTTAATTAAATTTTAATTATTTATTTGTTAGGCTATGCATAGTTTCCTTCAATAAAGGATATAACCCATCATAAATATTAAAATGCTTATTATAAATATCTTGTATTTTTTTATCTTTATTTGGTTTAAATGCAATATCTTCAGTTCTAATAATAGGTAAATCTGGGTCATTAATACCACAAAAATAACCTGCACCCGTAGCACCAACCATTGCTGCACCAAATGCAGCAGCATCTGAGGTCTGTGAAATATTATACTCAACCTGAAGTATATCTGCTTTTATTTGCGTCCAAAGTGTATTTCGGGATCCGCCTCCTACACTTAATAACTCATCAAGAATTACCCCCCATTTTTCATTTGCGATATTCAATATTTGCTTTAAACCATATGCTGTTCCTTCAAATGCAGCTCTAACCATATCGTTTCTTGTATGATTTAATCGCAATCCAATCCATGCACCGGCGGCATTAACATCCCAAATTGGACTTCGTTCCCCCGCAAGATAAGGTAAATAAATCAATCCATTTGCGCCTGGTGTTGACGATTTTGAAAATTTTTCTAATTGTTCATGATTATTAATTTCTGGCCAGACCGATTGATTCAACCAGTGGAATGTCCCTCCCGTTGTTGACATTGCACCATGAGCTAACCATTGATTAGGGACAATATGATATCGATTCATAAAACGGTGATCAAAATTAGGTTCTTCAAGACAAAAGGTAATTACGCCTGATGTCCCTGTCGACTCAAAAGCCGTCTCAGGATCAAGCAAACCTACCGCAAATGCTGCTGCAGCCGTATCTGCTGAGCCTAATATAATTGGTGTGCTTTCTTTTAATCCTGTTTTTTTCGCCGCTTCTTTACTGACTTGACCGACTACTGACGTGCATTGGTAGATTGGCGATAAAATTTCATGATTAAACTTCCAATACTTTAGTAATTCCGTTGACCATTTAGGAGAACGCGCTAAGGCTACAGCACCCGAATAAGAAGCTTGCGTTGGATCAATAGCTGCTTTTTGACTCCCCAACTTCAACGATAAATATCCATTAAGCAGTACAACTTTATTGGTTTTTCGCATTAATTCAGGCTGTTTTTCTTGTAAAAAAGCAAGTGTACCAACCCAGCACGCCGACGGGCTTGGGCTATTGCAAGAAAGCGACCTAACCTTAATAATGTCATCCCCTAGCGTTTGTTGGATAAATTCTTCTGAACGCCCATCAAGATAGGTGATCCCATTCATGACGGGCTGATTTTCTTTATCAAGTAAAACTAGCGTTGGGCAAGCAACTGAAAAACTAACAGAAACAATATTATCAACTTGCTCAGTAACCTCTTTAATTGCATCTGCCGTCTTCACCCAAAAATCATTTAATTCAATTTCATGATGTTTGAGCGATTTGGAAATAATATTGGTGTCACGTGATGATTTAGCCAATAATTCTCCATGAAAATTAAAAGCGCATACTTTCACACTGCTGCTACCGGCATCAATTCCCAAATAGACACTATCTTTCATATTGCCTCCAACACTTACTTAGTTGTTATATATGATAATTTTTATTGCGTCACCTTTTTGGGCGGATACCATTGCTTCATTTATCTGATCAAGTGAAAATCGATGAGTAATCAATTTTTCGATATCGATTAAACCTGATGAAATTAATGATAATGCTTGTTTATATCCTTCTCGACTTAATGCACTAGCGCCCGTTACAATTAACTCGTTATAGTGAATGATATTGACATCGATTTGGGCCATATCATCTTTAGAGAAGCCTGCAAATAAGTTAACTCGGCCGCCTTTACGTGCTAACTCTAATGCGGGGTTCACTAATTGAGGGATCCCAATAGCAACGATGACAACATCCGCACCGACGCCACCGGTTACACCTTTAACCGTATCTAATAAATTTTCTTGCTGGCTATTAACTGTATGAGTCGCACCACAATCTATTGCAGCTTTTCGTCGTTGTTCATTCAACTCACTAACAATAATATTGGTTGCGCCAGAAAAGCGAGCAAGCAAGATATGCATTAATCCAATTGGCCCAGCGCCGATAACCACAACAGTATCACCGAGTTCAATTCCTACATTCTTCTGCCCATTAATACAACATGCTAACGGCTCAGCAAGCGCTGCAGCTTCATAAGACATTCCTTTAGGCATTTTAAATACATTGCCAGCTGACAAAGCAATTTCAGGAATACGCACATATTCAGCAAATGCACCATCAAATTCATAGCCAATTGCCTGACGATTCAGACAAACATTCTCTTTACCTATGCGACAATACACGCAAGAGCGACATGGTATAACAGGGTCAACCGCAATAGCATCACCGAGATGAAACTCACTAACGTTCTCTCCTACCTCAACAATCTCACCCGAGAATTCATGACCAATAACTGATGGGTAGCGTACCCCTTTAGTTTTCCTTCCCGATACAATCCGGCCATCAGTACCACAAATAGCCGCAGCTTTAATTCGAATAATCACATCCCCTTTACCTAACTGTGGGTACTTAATTTCAGCTACTTTCAATTCATTAGGGGCATATAATACTGCTGCTTTCATTTTTCCTCCCATGTATGCTCTCTGTGATTTTTTGATTTATCGACCACCAGCTTGCTTGTAAACAGCAATTGCTTGGTCAACTGAATAATCATCATTAATCAGAGCATTCAACGCCTTGATAACTGCAGTTGGGTTCTCGTGCTGCCAAACAAAACGACCGTATGTGACACCACCTACGCCAATATCAAGGGCTTTTCGGGTGTTGGTGAGAAAGCTAATAAGATCGCTTCCCATATCTCCACCTGCTAAGGCAACCATTGCAGGACAACTATCAACAACTTCTTTAAATGTTTCAGGAGAACCAGACCAAAGTGTTTTAATAATATCAACACCAAGCTCAGCGCCTGCTCGCACACAGTACGCTAAATTTTTTGCATCAAAGCTATCTTCAATCATGGGGCCTTTCGGATAAATATGCGCAACAAGTGGTAATCCAGCAGATGTAGCCGCCTTGGACATTTGCCCAAGGAATGTCAATTGTTTAGCTTGTTCAGGCCCCCCCATGATACAACCAACAGAAATCGCATCAGCGCCTAGGCGAATGGCCTCCTCTACATCAGCTACCGGGGTATCATAAGCTTCGTGATAAGGGATAGAATAACTAGTTGCTTTCATAATGATTGAAATATCAGATGAAGCATAGGGTGGAAAAACTTTTTCAATAATTCCTTTATGCATAGTGATTGCATCGGGTTCACCCGCAACAACCTCTTTCATTACTGACCGAATATCACCGATACCAGGTAATACACCACGAGTAATAGGATGGTCCATTGTAATAGCTAATAAACGACCCGATTTTTTATTAAGTAATCTTTTTAAACGAATTTCTTTTCCTAAAAACATATCTATTACCTCTTTGTATCAAGGAGTGAATTAATTAACTAAATTTTGAGGGCTACCAGATAAAAAAGCGTCAATATTATCCATCATCATATCTGACAGTAATTGTATTGATTCAAAGCTTGCCCACGATATATGTGGCGTTAAAATAAAATTAGGTAATTTTGTTAGTTTCATTATATGACTATTTGCAATTGGTGGTTCTTCAGTACAAACGTCAAATCCTGCACCCTGTATTTTTTTATTTATTAATGCATCATATAATGCTTCTTCATTAACAATTCCACCTCTAGCTGTATTTATTAAAATACTAGAAGGTTTCATTTTAGAAAACTCATCATAATTAATTAAATTTTTAGTAGAGTTTAATAATGGGCAATGTATCGAGATAATATCACTTTGTATAATTACATCTTCAAATGGTGTATATAAAGGTCCCATGTTATTCGTGCCTTTATATGTTGAAAACAATACTTTCATTCCGAATGCCTTGGCTATATCTGCAACTGCCTTTCCCAGTACACCATCACCAATAATACCCAATGTAGAACCAGATAAATTATTAATGGGATAATCAAAATAACAAAATTGATTCGCTTCTTGCCAACGACCATTCTCTACCGATTGGGAATAGCAAATTAAATTACGTCTTAAAGCAAGTATTAGCGAAAATGTATGTTCAGGAACTGTGTTGATTGCATAATTTCTAATATTGGATACTGCTATATTATTATCATTACATGCTTTTATATCTATAACATCCGTACCTGTTGCAGCAACTGAAATAAATTTCAATTTCTTTGCAGAACTAACAACCTCTTTACTTACTTTAACTTTATTTGTAATAATAACATCCGCATCTTTTACTCGCTCAATTATTTCTTCCGATGTCGTCCTATTATAGAAAATAAGTTCATAGTCTTGTTTTATTTTTTTAATTTTAATTCCATCAGGAAAAGTATCATAATCAAGAAATACAATTTTAATCGACATTATATTCACCGCCTAATTAATTTAATCAACCAAGTTATTACAGGTCTGATCTCATTTTTAAAATTATATCTTTAGTCGATAATTTAGGCATTGTTATCATGACTAGTTTTTTCAATAATATTGTTGATTTAATTGTGCATTTGCACAAATTGTTATGAATTAGATCACAAGAATATGGAAACAATATTTTCTTGAATATCCTTTTTTGCCTAGATAACGTAAACCAACGACTACTCTAAACACAAAAAACCCCATTTGGTTTGCAAATGGGGTGCTAAATAGCAATATTTGTTGTTTACACAAGAACAAGTTACATAAGAGCAATGTACTGGCTTCACATCCTTGTGATGCCTAACTTTAGTGGCGATTTCTCACCAATTGATACCGACGAGTAAGGTACTCTATCGGTGCACTCCAGATGTGCACTAAACGGCAGAATGGGAATATTAAAAATAGCGTCATGCCCAAAACCAAGTGCAACTTAAAGACAATACCAACACCTTCAAGGTAATGTGATGCCCCCCATTGGAAGGTGACAACAGATTGCGCCCATCCCACTAGCTTCAACATCTCACTACCATCCATATGCTGCGCAGAGAATGGGATCGTCAGTAAACCTAAGCACACCTGTACCACGAGTAAAGTTAAAATTAGGATATCGCCAAATGAGGATGTGGCTCTGACTCGAGGGTTAGTCAACCGGCGCTTAAGCAACATCGCACCACCAACGAGCACCATTAACCCGCAGATCCCCCCACCAATCATCGCCATTAGCTGTTTAACATGCATTGGCAAAAATGATTCATACATCCAATGGGGCGTTAACATACCTAAAAAATGCCCCGCAAATACACCGATAATCCCAATATGAAATAAGTTCGATGCTAAGCGCATATTTGTTTTATCCAACATCTGGCTGGAACCTGCTCGCCAAGTGTATTGCCCATAGTCATAACGCAACCAACTACCGACAATAAATACCGTTCCTGCGATATAAGGATAAATATCAAAGAAGAACTGATTGATAAAATTCATTTTTGAACTCCTGCCTGATAGCCCGCATCAAGGTTCAAATACTGAGGAACTACGGCATTCGCAAAACGTTGTTGATGAGCAGAAACCTCACTGCCACACGTTTTTTCATCCGCAAAGAATTTCACTTGTTCCTCTTCCCAAACTGCATCCAGCGCTTGCGGTGTATCGTCACGCACTTCCGCGGCAACTTTGCCACTAAGCTGGCTGGTTTCGATTGATGTATCTGCCAGTTCAAGTAACAATTCAAACAGCATCGAAAAACGGCTTTGGCGCTGTTTTAGTCGTTCACCTAATAACGCTAAAATGGGTGCAATATCGCTTAAACCTTCCTGAGTCAGTTCAGGGGAAAGCGCCGTCAAATATTCCAAATAAATAGGCAAATGATCTGGCAATTCACGACAGTCAATTTGTAGCCCTTGCTGCTGATATTGCGCCATCAAATCGACCATTGCTTGACCTCGGTCACGGGATTCACCGTGCACATGTTCAAATAGCAATAACGACGTGGCCCGCCCTCTGTCAAATAACTCGCAATACTGTGCTTGCATATCAAGCAGGTCTTCATCTAAATATTCGCGTACAAACATCATCAGTTGGACGGCACGGGTGAGCGGTAATTTATCTGCTTGCTCAAGTGCTTCAATCAATTCATCTCGGTGCTGCCAAAGCTCCTCTGAAGGGTAATCTAGCAGGCGTGAAATCACTTTCAATGACATCATAATGTCTTCTCCTGTGATGTTTTTGGTGTCACGTCGATGGCATCAATACGACGGCTATTGAAAAGATTGGTTTTCGTATCACTACCGTGGCAACCATCACCAAAACTGAACCCACACGCTTTTGCCTCTGGGAAAGCTTCACGTGCTAATTCTCGATGGCTCGATGGGATCACAAAGCGGTCTTCATAATTAGCAATCGCTAAATAACGATACATCTCTTGCGCTTGTGCTTCGGTTAACCCAACTTGCTCTAGTGCGCTGGTATCACACTGGTTTTCAACTGTTTCTGCGCGTTTATAATGACGCATCGCCAGCATCCGTTTTAATGCCAATAAAACCGGTTCGGTATCCCCTGCGGTTAAGAGATTTGCAAGGTATTTCACCGGAATACGCAAGCTCTCAACATCCGGTAATACACCGCTATTGGCTAGCATACCCGCATCCGCAACAGACTGAATCGGTGACAAAGGTGGCACATACCATACCATTGGCAAGGTACGATATTCAGGGTGCAACGGCAGAGCTAATTTCCATTCCATCGCCATTTTATAGACCGGTGATTTTTGTGCAGCATCGATAACGCTCAACGGAATACCTTGTTTTTGTGCTTCTTCAATGACTTTAGGATCATGTGGGTCAAGGAAGACATCGAGCTGGCTTTGATACAAGTCGGTTTCTTTTTCGACACTCGCCGCTGACTCTATCTTATCCGCGTCATACAGCAATACACCTAAGTAACGAATGCGCCCAACACAGGTCTCAGAGCAGACAGTTGGCATGCCAGACTCTATGCGTGGATAACAGAAAATACATTTTTCTGATTTACCACTTTTCCAGTTAAAGTAGATTTTTTTATACGGGCAGCCGGTTAAGCACATACGCCAACCACGACATTTATCTTGGTCGATAAGCACGATGCCATCTTCTGAACGTTTATAAATTGCACCACTTGGGCAAGTTGCTACACAAGCAGGATTTAAACAGTGCTCACAAAGACGCGGCAAATACATCATGAATGTATTTTCAAATTGCCCGTACATCTCTTTTTGGATGTGCTCGAAGTTTTTGTCTGCGCTACGTTTGCTAAATTCGCCGCCTAAATCATCTTCCCAGTTAGGCCCCATGTTGACATTGCTCATGCGCTGACCGGTGATCAGCGAACGTGGGCGAGCTGTCGGAACATGCTTACCTTCTTTCGCATTTTTCAGGTGACTATAGTCATAATCAAAAGGCTCATAATAATCATCTAAGGCAGGCACGTCAGGGTTAGCAAAAATTTTTGATAGCACCCCAACTTTATTCCCCATACGAGGAACTAACTTACCTTTAATATTACGGATCCAACCGCCTTTCCATTTTTCTTGGTCTTCCCAATTATGGGGATAACCAATACCCGGTTTAGTTTCAACGTTATTAAACCAAGCATATTCAACCCCTTCGCGGCTGGTCCACACATTTTTACAGGTGACCGAGCAGGTATGGCAGCCAATGCATTTATCGAGATTTAACACCATGCCGACTTGAGAACGAATTTTCATTATGCTTTCTCCTTTCCGCTCAGGGTCTGCTGATAGGCATCTTGCTCACCATCAAGCCAATCCACCTGTTTCATTTTGCGTACTACCACAAATTCATCGCGATTCGAGCCGACAGTGCCGTAGTAGTTGAAGCTGTATGCCAAATGGGCATAGCCACCAATCATATGAGTGGGTTTAGGGCAAACTCGCGTGACTGAGTTGTGGATCCCGCCTCGCTGGGCAGTAATTTCTGAGCCTGGTAGATTGATCAATCGTTCTTGTGCGTGATACATCATGATCATCCCATCAGGGATACGCTGACTCACAATCGCTTTTGCCGTTAACGCACCGTTGCTGTTAAATGCCTCAATCCAATCATTGTCTTCAACACCTAATTGACGCGCATCCTCTTCACTTAACCAGACCACAGGTCCACCGCGTCCAAGAGTTAACATCAACAAGTTATCGCTATAAGTTGAGTGGATACCCCATTTTTGGTGCGGTGTTAAGAAGTTCAGCGCTTTCTCAGGGAAACCATTCGGTTTCTTACCCATTAGGGGTTGCGCCGCTCGGGTATCGATCGGCGGGCGATAGACCACTAAACTCTCCCCAAAGGCTCTCATCCATTCATGATCTTGGTACAGCTGCTGACGTCCACTCAAGGTACGCCAAGGGATCATCTCATGAACGTTGGTGTAGCAGGCGTTATAAGAAACATGTTCATCTTCTAATCCAGACCATGTTGGGCTTGAGATAATTTTGCGCGGCTGAGCCACGATGTCGCGAAAACGAATTTTTTCGTCTTCTTTATTACGGGCAAGGTGAGTATGATCGCGTCCGGTAATTTTCCCTAACGCATCCCAAGCTTTAACGGCCACTTGACCATTGGTTTCAGGCGCGAGTGTTAAAATAACTTCGGCGGCATCGATCGCCGTTTCAATTTTTGGTCGCCCTTCATTCGCGCCACTTGGTTGGGTTTTATTCAATTTTTTCAGGAAGTCGATTTCATCCTGCGTATTCCAATTGATCCCTTTACCACCATTCCCCAGCTTGTCCATAAGTGGTCCAAGCGAAGTAAAACGTGCGTAAGTCGCAGGGTAGTCACGTTCTACACAAATAATATGCGGTGCAGTTTTACCCGGTATTAACTCACATTGGCCTTTTTTCCAATCGCGCACATCAAAAGGCTGTGCCATTTCCGCGGCGCTATCGTGTTGGATCGGTAATGTCACTACATCAGTTTCTTTACCCAAATGCCCAACGCTGACTTCAGAAAAGGCTTTGGCGATCCCTTTATAAATTTCCCAGTCGCTTTTGGATTCCCAAGCAGGATCAACTGCGGCAGACAATGGATGAATAAATGGATGCATATCCGAGGTATTCATATCATCTTTTTCATACCATGTAGCGGTCGGTAAAATCACATCAGAAAACAGGCAAGTACTGGACATTCTAAAGTCGAGCGTGACGACTAAATCCACTTTTCCTTCCGCAGCCTTGTTTGCCCATTCAACTTCCTCTGGTTTTACACCACCCTGCTGACCTAAATCGGTGCCTTGAATACCGTTTTCAGTTCCCAGCAAATATTTCAGTAAATACTCATGACCTTTACCCGCAGAGCCTAATAAATTCGAACGCCAAATAAATAAGTTACGAGGGAAATTTTGTGGGCTATCAGGCTGTTCTGCTGCAAAGCGAATATTACCTTCTTTCAATTGCTTAACGGTATAATCAACTGGTGACATACCTTCACTTTCGGCTTGCTTAGCAATATTAAGCGGGTTCACATTTAACTGTGGTGCAGAAGGTAACCAACCCATACGCTCTGCCCGTACATTCAGATCAACAAGGCTACCGGTAAAGGCTTTTTTGTCCGCCAGCGGCGACAATAATTCCTCAGTACTCACCGTTTCATAGCGCCATTGGCTTGAATGGTTATAGAAAAATGAAGTACTGTTCATATGACGTGGTGGACGTTGCCAGTCAAGTGCAAAGGCGAGTGGCGACCATCCGGTTTGTGGACGCAGTTTTTCTTGTCCTACGTAATGCGACCAGCCACCACCACTTTGCCCAACACAACCACAGAAAATCAGCATGTTGATAATGGCACGGTAAGTCATATCCATATGATACCAGTGGTTAATCCCTGCCCCCACAATCACCATTGAACGACCATGGGTTTTCTCTGCGGTATCGGCAAATTCACGGGCAATACGAATGATATTTTGACGACTGACGCCAGTGACTTTTTCAGCCCAAGCAGGTGAATAAGCTTTCATATCATCGTAATCAACCGCACAGTTTTCATCACCAAAGCCGCGATCAATACCATAGTTAGCTAACATTAAGTCATACACGCTCGTGATTAATGTTTCACTACCATCGGCTAATTGGATACGTTTAGCGGGTAATTTGTGCAGTAAAATATCTTTTAATTCAACGCTCTGAAAATGTTCACTTTCTAAGCCACCAAAATACGGGAAGCCAACTTCAACAAATTCATCGTGATTATTGGCAAGGCTCAACTGCATTTTAATTTCGTGGGCATCAAGACCCGCACGCGGCTCTAAATTCCATTTTTGACTTGCATCCCAACGGAAGCCCATTGAACCTTGTGGCGCACACAAGTTACCTGTTTCTTCATCAATTGCGACTGTTTTCCACTCGGCATTTTTCTCTTCACCGAGTGAATCATTTAAATCAGCGGCACGTAGCATACGACCTGCAACATAAGAACCGTCTTCCCGTTTATCCAACATCACCAACATCGGCATATCGGTGTAAGTGCGGATATATTCACGGAAATATTCAGCTTCACGCTTAACGTGGAATTCATTGAGGATCACATGTCCCATCGCCATCGCCATCGCGCTATCGGTGCCTTGTTTTGGATTTAACCAGTGATCACAAAGCTTAGCGATTTCTGCATAATCAGGGGTAACAGCAACCGTTTTGGTCCCTTTATAACGAACTTCGGTAAAGAAATGCGCATCAGGTGTACGTGTCTGTGGAACGTTTGAACCCCATGCGATAATGTAAGACGAGTTATACCAATCCGCGGATTCAGGTACGTCAGTCTGCTCACCCCATGTCATCGGCGATGCCGGTGGTAAGTCACAATACCAATCATAGAAGCTCAGACAAGCACCGCCAATCAACGATAAATAGCGTGCACCAGAGGCATAAGAAACCATCGACATTGCGGGAATAGGCGAAAAGCCAACGATACGGTCTGGACCAAATTCTTTGATGGTCGCAACGTTAGCCGCTGCAATTAGCTCATTGATTTCTTGCCAGCTAGAACGCACAAAACCACCACGACCACGGGCTTGCTTGTAGCTTTGTGCTTTTTGTGGGTCGCTAATAATCGAAAGCCATGCTGAAACCGGATCTTGATGTTCCGCTTTTGCATCACGCCACAACTTGAGTAAGCGCTTACGCATCATTGGGTATTTCACCCGATTCGCGCTATAGAGATACCATGAATAGCTCGCACCACGAGGACAACCTCTTGGTTCATGGTCTGGTAAATCAGGGCGGGTACGTGGGTAGTCAGTTTGCTGCGTTTCCCATGTCACTAAGCCATTTTTGACATAAATTTTCCAGCTACATGAGCCTGTACAGTTCACACCGTGGGTTGAGCGCACAACTTTATCGTGCTGCCAACGACTACGATAACCATCTTCCCAATCACGGTTCACGTCAAGTTCTTGGCCGTGATCCCCTGAGAATGTGTCACCGAGCTGCTTAAAATAACGAAATCTGTCTAGAAACTTGCTCATTCGGATTGCCTCCAAAGAGACGGCGACTGGCGCCGTACATTGCTTAAAATGTATCTTTATTGGTTGTTATTATTTGTGTTTACGTCCGTACACCAGCCACGTGATAAACACACAAGAGATATAGAACACAAAGAAAACTTTCATTGCATCCGCGGGCGACCCTGTCAGTGTTAAGGATGTCCCAAATGCTTTTGGAATAAAGAAGCCACCAATGGCACCAATGGCCGAGATAAAACCTAACGCAGCGGCACTTTCTGTCACGGCTCTTTTCTGTGCATCTTGTTCAGAAACCCCTTCTGACAACGCTTTGTCTATGGTCAATTTACGAAATACCACGGCTATCATTTGGAACGTTGAACCACTACCTAATCCCGCTGTTAAAAACAGCACCATGAATACACCGTAAAATGCGATAAATGAGCCACCTTGTCCTTGCTCAGGTAAAGTAAAAAACAGCAGACCAGAAAAAACAGTCATCACAATAAAGTTCAAGACAGTCACTTTCACACCACCAAAGCGGTCAGATAACATGCCACCGGCAGGGCGAGCTAAAGCCCCAAGTAACGGTCCGAAGAAGGCAAACTTTAAAATAATGACATCGGGAAATTGCGTTTTTGATAACATCGCAAACCCAGCGGAGAATCCGATAAAGGAGCCAAAAGTGGCAAGATACAAAAAGCTTAAAATCCACAGATGTCCACGTTTTAGGACAGGTAGCTGAGCGCGAAGAGAGGCTTTATTAGCGGCAAGGTCATTCATACCAAACCAAGCCATCACAGTGAAGAACAGCAAAAAGGGTACCCAAATCCAAGCGGCATTTTCCAACCATAACGTCGAACCATCAGGCTGAACCGAACCTGTTCCCCCCATAAAGGTGAATACACCGACGCCAACAATAAATGGAGCGACTAATTGCATCACGCTCACCCCTAAATTACCGAGGCCACCATTTAAGCCGAGAGCGCCACCTTGGCGGGCTTTAGGGAAGAAAAAGCTAATATTGGCCATGCTTGATGCGAAGTTCGCCCCAGCAAAACCACATAGTAAAGAAATAATAACGAATATTTGATAAGACGTTGTTGAGTCTTGAATTGCATAACCCAACCATATACAAGGAATAATCAGAAAGACGGTACTTATTGCCGTCCAACGACGACCACCGAAAATAGGAATAACAAAAGAATAAGGTACACGTAATAATGCACCTGAAACGGAAGGAAGTGCAGTTAATAAAAATAATTGATCTGTTGTAAAATTAAATCCCACTTTATTTAAATTAACCGCTACTGCACTAAATAACATCCATACACAGAAGGCTAATAACAAACAAGGAACTGAAATCCAAAGATTACGGCTTGCTATTTTCTGCCCTGATTGTTGCCAAAATTGTGGATCTTCAGGACGCCAATCTTGAATAACGCCATTTGACTGCCCTGTCGATATATTTAAATTATCTCGTTGAGACATAAATCACCCCGATAAATATCATTGTTCTCAGGGCAGTTTGTGACTATTTAGTGACCACGATGCTGATCTATATCAAGAGACATTCATTTGAATTTTACGCTAAAACACTTACCACCCCATAGAGAGGTACGAGGAGTAATATCATGTAATGCATTGAATAAATTAAATTAAATTACAATTAATCACGATATTTAGTCTCTAAAGTATCACGTTAAATAAGGGGTAGATATTTAGGAGTAGTACTGAGGTGGCATATTTAATTATGCGTAATCCATTAACAATAGAAACAGAGTAATTAATATACATCGATTTTCTCTTCGCCATCGCTTAATACACAGGAGTTATTTATTAATGAAAACTCAAGATATCGCCATCGAGCAATCAACTATTTTGCTAATTGACGATCACCCCATGCTAAGAAATGGTGTAAAACAGCTTATTAGTTTAGAACCAACACTTAGAGTCATTGGGGAAGCGGATGATGGTGCAACCGGAATTAAGATTGCAGAAGAATACGACCCTGATCTTATTCTACTCGACTTGAATATGCCGGGGATGAATGGATTTGAAACTCTTGATAAACTTAGGAAGCTCGAACTCTCTGGTCGCATTATTCTTTTTACTGTATCTAATTTTAGTGAAGATTTAATTAATGCATTAAAAAGAGGAGCCGATGGCTATTTATTAAAAGACATGGAACCTGAAAAATTAATTACCGCACTAACAGAAGCAGCAAGTGGCAAGATGGTTGTCAGCCCGGCTCTCACTTCCGTGCTGGCTGAATCGCTCAGAAATAGCCGACCTAACAATGATAATAACCTTTCCGGCTTAACACCGAGAGAATCTGATATTTTAGATCTTATCTCTCAAGGGCTATCAAATAAGATGATTGCCAATAAATTACAAATAACTGAAAGCACCGTTAAGGTACATGTAAAACACTTATTGAAAAAACTAAATCTAAAATCTCGAGTAGAAGCCGCAATATGGGTATTACAACAAAAATAGCGTATTTTTCAGCGCCTCCGTTATCTTATTTCAATAATAACGGGAGGCTAATAAAAAAAATTTTTAGGTTAATGCATCTAACCAAGGCTGCTGTTTAGGGTATCGTCGCCTATAACCATAAACAGACACTGTGGCAAATAAAGTAGTGAGTGAGCCTCAGTAACAACATATTTTACTTAGCATATAAATCACTCAAACTTTGCAACAGTTCTATTTTTTCTCAATGGTATTTAGACCTAAAAATTGAGATATCGGTTTTGTGACGGTTTAATCACCAGATAACTGACTTTTGTTACTTGAGCTTAATTTTAACTTTGAATATATGATTCAATAGTGAGTGACATCTTATTTTTTTAAAATTTGTGAAAGTGCAGCCTGAGTACGATCAGCACTTTCGATACTCACTTGTTTAGCTAATACATCAATTAAGGTGCGTAATTGATTTTCAGTGAGCTTTATATTCATACCAATATTAATATGGGCTTTTAATTGGGGCTCTGCACCATTAATCACCGCCAACATCGCTATTGTGGCAATTTCACGATCTTGCCAACTTAAATTATCTCGTGCAAAAATATCGCCGAATAGGTGGGTCTTTAAATAGTTATCAATAGCGGGTGCAAAATCAAATAATTTACCACTTACGGGCTCTCCTGCTAATTTAGTTTGGTTGGCAGTACCGAGTAATAATAATTCATTTCCCATTGGGATTGGCGCGCTGGGTGCTGGACCTTCCTTATCGTTAAGACCTTTTTGCTGACGTTCTTCCAATATTGACATGAAAATACCGAGAGCATTTATGCTGCGAGGAAACCCAGCATAAGCATAAACTTGTGTCAGAATTTCTTTAATTTCATTAATCGTTAGGCCAACATCCAGTCCATGATTTAACGCATTGTTGAGATGATGTAAATCACCCACGGCGGCAAAGGCGGCTATCGGAATAATAGCTTGTTGCTGTTGAGTGAGCAGTTGTGTTTGATTCATGGTAAACGCCTCTGTGTGTTGAGATGATCTAGCAGCTTGTATGAATGTCATCGGCATCAATATTGTGCCCAATGAAACATAAAAAATGATATTAAAAAAATTTTTTCGAGACATTATTTCCCTATTATTCATTTCGATGAGCTTAATCCTAATAGGGTGTATCCGTAACTTTTTTCATCCAAATCATATGATTACCCTCATCATTTTGTATGGTGAATACCCTATGTATCATTACCGTATCAGGTGAACAAGAAAAGAGCGGACTAATTTATACTGCCCCCGTAAAGACGTCTTGGACCAAATTGAGGCACAGAGGTCCCCGCTAGAATTGTTTTTTTGTGCACTAATAATGCTTGCAGTACCCACAGGGGCTACTAAATAGTACTGCCATAAATAAATTCAATTTTATCAATAGCGTATTCATTGTGAGCCCCTTTTCGTGATAAATTTTTTACGTCGCTATATTCAGAAGCAATCTTCTAAAATATTTTGAATTTCTTCAGGTGTTATTTTTCGATACCCTTTGCCCAGAATAATAGTGGAGGCGGCAATTTTAGGCAGCATTTCTCGGGTTGCGCCCAGTGCTTTGAGCGAGGTTACGATACCACACTCTTTAATGAAGGCTTCTAATGCATCAATACCCTCAAGGGCGATTTGATCTTGAGTTTTTCCTTCAGTGGATATTCCCCAAATTTGTGTCGCGAAGCGGACAAATTTCTCAATACCAAATTTATAAATTAAGCGGTAGTAGGGCAATGATATGGCAGCTAATCCCATACCGTGCGCGCAGTCAGTGTAAGCCCCTAGTTGATGCTCAATCATGTGCACTTGCCAATCTTGGGTCTTTGATAAGCCTGTAAGCGTATTCAGTGCCAGTGTGGCGTTCCACATTAAATTACTTCTGGCTTCATAATTTGTCGGATTTTTCAGAGCTACACGTAAGTTATCGATAGACGATTTCAGTAAGCCCTCAATTAAATAATCACTTGTGTTAACACCTTGGTCGGAAAAATACTGCTCCATTAAATGCGACAGCGTATCGAATACGCCACTGAGCATTTGATATTGAGAAACGGTAAACGTATATTCCGGATTTAAAATTGAAAATTTAGGATAAACACTGGCAGGAAAAACGCGACCGCCCTTATATTTTGTCTCTTCATGCGTGATCACAGAACCCCCATTCATTTCAGAGCCGGTGCCTACCATGGTCAGAATTGAAGCGACGGGAACCACTTTATTATCCACATCCTGATATTCGACCCAGTATTTTTGAAATGGGTCTTGTCCTTCACAATAGGCGGAGACCGAGATACCTTTGGCACAATCGATCACAGAGCCGCCGCCGACAGCGAGAATAAGACTGACATCATGCTCACGAACGAGTTGGGCGCCTTCCATCATTTTTTGGTAAGTGGGATTTGGCATTACTCCGGATAGCTCGATGACTTTTTTACCTGCCGCGGCGAGAATGCTCATGATATCGTCATAAAGGCCATTGGATTTGATCGCATTGCGACCATATACCAACATCACGGTTTCACCATATTGAGTTAATTCGTTATCTAATTGAGTGAGTGAACTCTTACCGAAGTGGATAATCGTTGGATTGTAGTACGTAAAATCGAATTGCATTTTATTATCCTTGTTACAAGGTAAAGTGCGCAGACCCGATGGCGTGCAAACGCGCACTTTTTTATACCTGCTAGATGAATTCAAAGAAGACACAACCAGACTAGAGTGTTCAGACAGGAAAAGAAATGTCTGATCCTCGCCAATTATTGCCTATTTTTCCAAAAATAAAATAAGGAGAATAGGAGTTGATGGTGTTACCTGAGAGGATAAAAAGATAAAAATCCCCTATTATCTTTTTAATAAAGTGGGATCTTGAATTTTGGTGAGGTCAGCAGTATTTTCTCGTTTTACTTAGACGGTTCATTGTCATGAGGAGTTTTGGACGAATTCTGTATTTTTGAGTATTTTAATATCTTTTGATGGCGGTGCACCAAACAAACGGCTGTACTCTCGACTAAATTGAGATGGACTTTCATAACCCACGAGAAACGTCGTTGTCACGGCATCTAAATTTTCAGTAAGCATTAAGCGACGAGCTTCACTTAAGCGAAGTTTTTTTTGAAACTGCAGGGGAGTCATGGACGTCATCGCTCTAAAATGAGTATAAAAAGCCGATTTACTCATGCCCGTTTCTGTTGAAAGTTCACTGATGCTGAGTGGCTTAATAAAATTGGCTTTTAGCCAGTCAATCGCTTTTGATATTTGATGACTATGACTCCCAGCAGTAACGAATTGATTTAAGCGAGCCCCTTGTTCTGTCATGAGAAGACGGTAAAAAATTTCGCGTTTAATCAAAGGAGCCAGTATGTTAATACTTTCAGGGTGGTCGAGTAGCCCCATCAGCCGAACAAAGGCATCGCGTAATGATCCCGAGAGTTCACCCACTGCGATCCCTTTCTGTGCTTCTTTATTTTGGTCAAAGGGTAACCGACTTTCGGTAATTAATTGTGAGATTTCCGGTAAGTCTAATTGTAATATGAGGCCCAAGTAAGGTTTTTCTTCCGTCGCGTCCATTATATTCGCAATGATGGGAAGGTCGATGGATGAAATGAGAAAATGGTTTGTATCATAAATAAAACTGTCTTCACCCAGTAGTACACGTTTTTTACCTTGTGCGATAAGGCAAACACTGGCCGTGTGCGTATAACTTGTCGGCGAGGTGGGTGATAACCAGCGACTGAGCCTCAACCCGGGGATTGCTGTAGTAAATTGATGAGTATTTTGGGTCCATTTTTCAATTTGTTCAGCGAGTTTTGTTGTTGTGGTGTCCCTGAATTTTGAATATTCCATATCAACTCCATGGAAAGTTAACGTATTTATTTATAGTAGGTATTGCATTTTAATATAACGATAAATGAAATTAAAGTCTGGATTATTTTTAAATATCGTCAAAGCCAACATTTAATGTTGCATTATGAAAACAAGACGAACTAACTAAATTTATTAATATTAATCAAATAATTATAATATTTACTAATAAGGTGAGCTTGAAAAAGCACACAAAAAAATAGTCGATATATGGAAAAATAGGCAAGTATTCGCAATGAATAGGCTAATGTGATTTTTCAAACACGTGTAGACTAATCAAACAGTTTCAAACGTTGTTAACGTCATATAGGGTGATCACCAATAATAAAGGCTTGTGGTCATGGTTTAGAACCTATTCACGTTCTCTCCTCTTTATGATGCAAACAAATCCAAATTTATTGGAGTTATTATGAATAACAAAATTAATGTACTCATTCCCGAACAATTAAAAGCCCACGTATTTAATGGTTACGGTATTTTTCCACTTGGCGAAGAAAACATTGCTTATGCGGATTATTTTACTGGTACCAGCTATTTATCTTTACTAAATAAAGAGAGCCTCGTTATCGCAAATGTGACTTTTGAACCTGGCTGTCGTAACTTTTGGCACATTCATCATAAAAGTGGACAAATTTTGTTAGCAACAGGAGGCCGTGGTTGGTTCCAAGAGGCGGGTAAATTGGCTCAAGAATTGAATCCCGGTGATGTCGTTCATATAGCGCCTGGTGTTAAGCATTGGCATGGTGCAGCAAAAGATAGCTGGTTTTCTCATGTCGCAGTAGAAGTTCCAGCAGAAGGATCAAGTAATGAATGGCTAGAGCCCGTTTCTGATGATGAATATAACCAATTAAATTAATGGGGAGCATCTGAAATTGGTTTTAATTTTTATCTGTAATGTGTGGAAGAATAAACATTTTATAGCCGGATGCGAAATAGTGTGTAGATGAGGGTTATTTAATAACTCTATTGGAATGTATTTTGATAAAAATATCAGGACCAATAATTTACCTTTATTTTCACGAGCGATATTAGAAAGTACGTATCACCTATCATTATGTAAAAGCCGCTTTATTCTGTATACGTTCAGTAAAATGAAAATATAACCTGCCAAAGTAAATAATATTATATTCAGTTTATGGCGGGATATTATTTAATGATTAAATAGGATGTTCAATCATGTTATTAAACCGTGACCTAAAATTAAATATGATCCTAGTCATATTGCTACTGTGTTGCTTTTCTATCATTAATCGTGCATCAGCCGCCGATGACAAACCGCGTAAAACTGCAATAAAAACATTACTCATTGTGTCTCACCCTTATCCAGAAAAATCAGTAATGATTAAAGGGCTACAGCAAGCGGCTGAAAATATTGAGGGTGTGACTGTTCGTAACTTAGAATTGCTTTATGGCTTTGATACTCGAGCTATTGATGGAAAAGAAGAGCGTGCGATAACACAACAACATGATCGCATTGTATTTATGTTCCCTACTCATTGGTTTAATATCACCCCAATGATGAAGGCATATTTAAATGAGGTCTGGGGTAGCGTGGGACCGGGATTGTGGCAAGGAAAAGAAATGTTGGTTGTATCCACTGCCGCAGGAGGCAGATCCACTTATGGAGATTCAGGGCGCATAGGTATGGATCTAGACGAAGTATTCACTTCAATGAAAGCAAGTGCATTACATGCAGGGATGATTTATTTGCCTCCTTTAGTTTTTCAATCTGTTTCGGCCTCAAAACTACCTGAATATCAGTTGCAACTCATTGAGCGTTTAGTGAAGTAATTTTTTTGACTAAAAAATTCGTCAATATGTGCATTGTTGTTAATTGGCTTAACTCGGAGTTTGATATTAATAAAGGATAAATTTCATGAAAAATGTAGTGATATTAGGTGCTAATGGGCGTACAGCCAAAGAGATTACCTTCCGGTTATTAGAACAGAACGATGTCAATCTGACGCTCGTACTACGTCATGCTGAACGTTTGAATATTCTCCCAAACAATAGGATTAAAATTATCGAGGGAGATGCAACAGATCCGGATGCACTGCAGAAGGCTATCAGAGGTCAGAATATTGTTATCAGCGCCATGGGAGGAATGGATCTCGGTGATAAAATGAAAATAGTTGTTGATACCATGGAAAAAATGAAAGTGGCGCGTATTATCGCTATTAATGCCGGAGGTATATATGACGAACTCCCTGCACAATTTAATTCATGGGATAAGATGATGGTGGGACATACTCGGTCTACGAATCTGAAAGCGCCCGGTGTTATTGAAAAATCCACACTTGAATACACTATTTTACGCCCCGTTTGGTTGACCAATAATACTTCAGAGGAGTTTCAGTTGACAAAAAAAGGTCAAACTTATCTAGGAACGGAAACCTCACGTGCGAGCCTTGGACGATTTGTGGCTGATATAGTGAAATCGCCCTCACTTTATATCAACGAAAATCTTGGTATCAGTCGACCCCATACTGATGGAGACAGACCTGCGGCATATAGGATGTGATTGTTATAAAGGATATGGTAGTAAAAACTGAGCCTCTTTTTACTTTTGATTATTCTTAATGATGACTAGCCATTTCAAATAACAATATTTTGTACTAATTATCGACTAGAGCTTACTGAGCCATCAAGGTATTTTAAATTTTTAGCCCATCACTAACAAATAGTAAAGCGGTGAGTCAAAGCCTCACGCTCGGTTAACATATCACTGACGTTGATATAATCCATGAGTATTTGGTTATCTCACTTAAAACCATTAGATGTGGTTATTGGCTATAAAAACAGATGAGCAGTTTGACTTTTTACTAACATATCATTCTCCGTAACCTACTTCTTTTGGCTAAGACTGATATACCGAAATATCAGCACCACCATAACTAATATTACTCATATGCTTTCAATGTATAAAATGAAGTCCAAGAAATAAGTGCCAACGTTCACAAATCATTCACATTCTTTTTTTATTTGAATTGGCTATATGCACAACCCTATTGTTAACAGTTTTTCCGCAATCCCCCATTTACCTGCATTTATAATCGTTACTCAATTAGATATTTACCTTTAGTTACTATATAAATGACAAGATTACCCATTTGGAGGCACAATGAAGGTTGTGCGCATAAACAAAGCATCCGATAAAAATGATGCATTCAAAATGGTAACTGATTCGTGCTACTTTGTTAAAGCGCCCAAAAATATCATTAATTGAATAATGAACAATTGGCTCTTATTCACAAATGTAAGGAGATACCCCATGGCAGACTCAACGTATATTCCCCCTAAAGTATGGACTTGGGATCAAGGCAACGGTGGTAAATTTGCCAATATCAACCGTCCCATTGCGGGTGCGACACACGAAAAAGCATTGCCCATTGGTAAGCACCCACTTCAGCTTTATTCTTTAGGAACCCCTAACGGACAAAAAGCGACCATCATGCTTGAAGAGCTTCTTGCGCTGGGTATTAAAGAAGCCGAATACGATGCTTGGCTAATTAATATTGGCGAAGGGGATCAATTTAGCTCGGGATTTGTTGATATCAATCCTAACTCAAAAATCCCTGCATTAGTGGATAGAAGTGGCTCTGACCCTATCCGAATCTTTGAATCCGGTTCGATACTCATTTACTTAGCCGAGAAATTTTCGGTATTTTTACCCACAACACAGCCAGAAAGAGCGGAAACACTTTCATGGTTATTTTGGCAAGTAGGTTCAGCACCTTTTGCTGGGGGTGGGTTTGGTCATTTTTACGCCTATGCCCCAGAGAAATACGAATACCCCATTAATCGTTTTGCAATGGAAACCAAACGCCAATTAGATGTGTTGAACCAAAGGTTAGCAGATCATAAATATATCGCTGGAGATGACTACACGATTGCGGATATGGCAATTTGGCCTTGGTACGGTGCATTGGTAAAAGGTTGGCTATATGATGCGGGCGAATTCTTATCTGTACATGAATATCCGCATGTTATTCGCTGGGCTGATGAAGTCTTTGCTCGTCCAGCAGTTCAACGTGGCCGCCGAGTGAATCGTTTACAAGGTGAACCCTCTGAACAAGTCAAAGAACGTCACGATGCAAGCGATATTCGTTAATTGATACATTTATAGATATAAATAGAAGAAGTGATCGTCTAATTGGTCACTTCTTCTATTATTAATAACTCAATATAATTTACCTTATTGTAGTGGGCTTATTTTTTACAATGTGATTTTTAATCAAAGATCATTACAAAATTAACAATTTTAAAACTATTGATCTGATTGATATCACATATTTGATTAATTTATTTTTTTCTATTTTGATTTATTAATTTATTTTCATGATTTATCACCAACTCAGTCCTAAACGGATGAAAAAAATCCGATTAATCATGCGTCTGCGCACAGAAAAGTGCATTTATCAAAATTAATTCAACAATCAACCACTCTATTGATGAATAGTTTTTAAGTGGATTCTTTTTATCCAAAATAATTGTTATGCTTAATTCAGCGAAATAAACAAACAATAGAACATATCTTTTATTATTTTTCATTTAAGCCAGAGGATTTAATAGTAAAAATAAATAATAGTTATTAACGCTATATTTTTTATTTAGTTCATCTCTAAAATATATTCCGATTTTTTGTATATAAAATACCTACTATGACTCAATAATTGATTGCGCAGTTTATCTAGCTTGTGCGGTCTGGCAGTCTCCTTTTACAAAATAAAAATATCATTATTTTGTCATTGGAATTTATCGGTATTCCCGTCGTTATTAATTAAAACGAGGTTTATCTGTATGTTAAATCAAGAAAAAGAAAATGTTTTGTTAGATTCAGAGTTCGAACATACTGCCGTACCGCTAGAACACCGTAAAAGTTTTGCTTCCGTCTCTGCGGTTTGGTACAGCTTCCCACTGGTTTTAACCAGTGCCGTTATTGGTGGTGTTGTTACTGCAATGCTCGGATTCAAAATGGGGGTTGCCGCTATTTTAACGGGCAATCTACTACTGTGTTTAATTATCGGTTCATTAAGTTATTTAGCGGGAGCAACTGGAGAGAACTTCGCTATTTCAGCTAAAAGAACATTTGGTCAGCGCGGTTATGTCATTGTCTCTGGTTTATTAGCCACCGTCGTCATTGGTTGGTTCGCTTTAATGGTCGGCTTAACTGGCGATATTATGTTTCGTTCATTTGGCCAAAATTTATTAATAATGACCTTATTAGGTGGTGTGCTATATGTAGCTGCAACATTTATTGGTATTAAAGCATTAGCAATTTTAGGTTATATCGCCGCCCCGTTATACGTCATATTAGGGCTCACAGCTGTTTACTTTGCAATGGAAAATGGTTCTTCTGATATTATTAACTACCAACCTGCTATCGGTGCTGGCGTACTTTCATTTGGCGTCGCGGTCACAATGATTTTCTCAACTTTTACGGATTCCGGCACCATGACTGCCGACTTTACTCGTTGGGCTAAAAATGGCAAACAAGGTTTCCTTGCCGCTTTCACCGCATTTCCTATCTCTAAGTTCTTTGCCGAAGTCATCGGCGCAATCATTGTTGCAACAGGTGTTATTTTACACCCAGAAGTGACTGGTGGTGACTTCATTACTATTCTGGCCGATGCAGGCCCACTATTTTCAGTATTAGCGATTATTCTTGTCTTTGTTAACTTAGGCGTAGGTTGTACGCACTGCTTATATAATGGTGCTGTGGGTTGGTCACATATTACCAATGGTAAGATGAGAACATTAACCATTATTCTTGGTGTCATCGGTATTATTGTCGCATTAACAGGTGTTTGGAATGCATTCCAAACTTGGCTAAACCTTCTTGGATTAATTGTTCCACCCATTGCCGCGATTATTATCATGGATCAACTGATATTAAAAAGAAAACATGACGAATCAAAAAAATGGCAACCATTGGCTTTCACTTCTTGGATACTCGCCTCATGTATCGCTTTAGTTGTTAATGCTTATACCCCATACCTTTCGGTGGTAGTTGCAGGGTTGGTTTCATCTTCGATCATCTACTTTATTGGCCATCAGATCTGTAAAAACAAATAAAAAACTAAAAAAAAGAGGGGCAAATATAATTTTGCTCCTCTTTGTGGTTTATCACCACAAAAGGGTAATTCAGCCTTAAGTTTTTCATCTATAGGTTAGGGGCTGTTGATCTTTACTGCTTATTTTTACAGCATAAAAAAGCAATAAAAAACTAATTAAACTAAGGTTTATATTGATTATTAACAATAATCACTGCTTCAACTAAAAAAGGACATCAAAAGCTGCCCTTCGGGTTCGATTAAAGAACGTTTCACTCATTTTATTCTACGTTGAGTGGCTCTTGCTTAGTTCACTAAGCGGCGAACCTCTCGCCTTGCCTAAAAGGTCTTTAATTCGAATAAAAATTGACCTTCAAAGATCAACAGCCCCTAATAACTAAATTTCTTTAGAGAGTAAATTTTTTATTATTCCACATTTATCATTAATTTCTATTTCTGCACTGTGATCCTGAAGTTGCATCAATTCTTTTTCCAATCGCGTTAATTTTCTAATGTTTTCCCTCACCATTAATAAGTGACGAAGAATAACTTCTTCAACTAATTCGCAATCATCTTTTTCATTATCAACAAGCTCTAATAATTTTTTTATTTCACGGTGAGACATATTAAAATTTCGACAATTTTTTATAAATCTTAATCGCTCGATATGTTTTTCACTATAACTGCGATAATTATTCGCGCCTCGATTTGGCGCAAGCATCAACCCTTCTTTTTCATAAAATCGTATTGTTTCCCGTGGAATTTTAAATAAATTAGAAACGTCACCTATTTTCATATTCTATTACCTAAAAGATAAATCAAGAAGCACGCTATTGATCAAATAACTCTATTTTTCTAACTATTAGATATTGACCCATTTTCTGACATTAAAATAATTTTAAACGTTACCATCATCGGAAGGTCAATAAAAATAATCCAACAATCTACTTTAAATTAGAATAATGATAAAATACAGTGAGATAAACAAGCAGATTGCTTAATTAAAATTTGCTTCTAATACAT
>NZ_LXEW01000026.1 GCF_001655055.1 Providencia heimbachae ATCC 35613
CGGATACATATTCTTTTCTGTATTTACCCGGTGTTATTTTCAGCTTTCGTTTAAAAGCTCGCGTTAATTCTTGTTGACTATCAAAGCCATACCTAAAAGCTATATCGATAATTTTATCATCAGTATCCTTTAAATCTGATGATACCTTTAACAATCGTCTAATTAATAGGTATTGGCCTAGGCTAACACCCACAATACTTTTGAATATGCGCTGAAAATGCCATTTTGAATAACCCGCCTTATCTGATATTTGCTCAATCGTTAACGATTTATCTGTATTGTTATCAATCCAGCTTAAGATATCTTCAACAATATTTTTTCTTAAAATGTAATTATCCACGACCATTCCTCATTTATCTTAAATTAATTAAATTAGATAAGTGCATTAAAAACCTTGAAGTAGATACAAGGTCAATAAATCATTACATATTTTTTATGCATTTATTAATAATAAAATTTAATCCATTAAAATATTGACCTTACAACCACTATAACCTTTACCCTTGAAAAGATTTTATTAAGCATCCTGATAATCAATTATATCAAGCAAGGTTTACTATGAAAATAAAATATGGTGTCTATGTAACGCTTTTGGCAATCATCACGATGAGCGGAATGTCTACAGCTCAAGAAAACAAACAAGACAGTGAAGCTGAAAGTGCAAGTATCATGAATCTCCCAAAAGTGCCCGTCGCTGAGGTGATTCAAAAAAACATTACCCCTTCGGCTGAATTTACAGGCTATTTAGCATCACCTAAAACAGTTGATTTACGTTCCCGTGTCGGGGGACGAATAAACACAATTAATCTGCCTGAAGGCCAATTGATTAAAAAAGGGGATTTATTATTCCAGATTGATCCTTTACCTTTTCAAATTGCGTTAAATGAAGCGGAAGGCCAATTAAGTCAAGCCAATGCGCTAGCACTTCAAGCAAATCGCCATTTTGATAGAGTAAAAAACCTCGTCGATAAGGGTGCTGTTTCCCGTAAAGATTATGATGATGCATTATCTTTACGCGCCGCAAATAATGCACAAGTGAAATCCGCAAAAGCCGCCGTTGAAAACGCTAAATTGAATTTATCCTATACCCAAGTTAAAGCCCCAATCGCCGGTCGTGTTGATAGAGCTTTAATAACAGAAGGTAATCTTGTTACTGGCGGCGATACCAATTCGGCGACTCGCTTAACTACAATAGTTTCAGTTGACCCAATATACGCATACTTTGATATCGATGAAGCGACTTTCCATAAGCTTTCAAGTCTAAATGTAAATGCAAAAAGTACACAAAATACCCCATTACCCTCTGTGAGCATTCGTTTACCTCATGAAAAAGATGCGACTCATTCAGGCACACTCAATTTTATAAGTAATCAAATTGATCGTACAACGGGTACAGTCAAAGTCAGAGCTGTACTTAAAAATGAAGATGCCAAGCTTACGCCAGGTTCCTTTATTCGTGCTCAACTTCCTATTGGGAATAATCAGCCCGCCATTTTAATTGACGAACAAGCTATTGGTTCTAACCAAGGTCAAAGCTATGTACTGGTGCTTGATAAAAATAATAAAGCAGAATATCGGCAAATAGAGTTAGGTGCGATGGTCGATAACCTAAGAGTAATAAGTAATGGCTTATCTAAGGGTGAGAAAATTATTATTAAAGGGCTTGTAAGACCCGGTATGGAAGTGATGCCTAATGAAATTCCGATGCAGCCATCTTTAATGAAAAATACCGAAACTCAGCAAAATAGTCAGGATTCATCGAATAATCTGGAGGAAATCAAATAATGAAATTTCCCCATTTTTTTATTCGGCGTCCTATCTTTGCCGTAGTTTTATCCGTATTTATATTAATTGCGGGTATTCTTAGTTTCTTTAAATTACCGCTCAGTGAATATCCCTCCGTTACGCCACCAACGGTTCAAGTTATTGCAAGTTATCCGGGAGCAACACCTAAAGTTATCGCAGATACTGTCGCATCGCCTATTGAGCAAGCCATTAATGGTGTAGAAGGGATGCTCTATATGAGCTCTCAGATGTCCACTGATGGAAAAATGGTGTTAACCATTTCATTTAAACAAGGCGTCGACCCGGATATTGCACAAATTCAAGTGCAAAATTTAGTTTCAAGGGTGATCCCGCGTTTACCTCAAGAAGTGCAACAAATTGGTGTGACAACAGAAAAAACATCGCCAGATGTGCTTATGGTTGTTCACATGTATTCCCCGAATAATGTCTACGACCCGCTTTATGTGTCTAACTATGCCATGCTAAATGTACGGGATGAAATAGCCAGGCTTCCTGGTGTCGCAAGTGCCGTCGTTTGGGGGGAAGGCGAATATGCGATGCGAGCTTGGATAGATCCAACTAAAGTCGCATCACTCGGCCTAACCGCGAATGATATTGTTGCTGCCATTCGTGAGCAAAATATTCAAGTCGCAACGGGTTCGATTGGTCAGCAACCGGATACCACATCATCATTCCAAATCAGCGTAAATGCACTGGGAAGGCTAACCACCGAGGAACAATTTGGCAATATTATTATCAAGTCTGGCGAAAATGGCCAAATTGCCTATTTAAAAGATGTCGCTCGCATGGAACTTGGCGCTGATAATTATTCGTTGCGCAGCCTTCTCAATGGCCAAAATGCAGTGGGTTTACAGATTGTTATGAGCCCCGGCGCGAACGCTTTAGATGTTTCCAGTTCTGTCCACTCAACAATGGAACGCTTAAAATCGAATTTTATTGATGGCATCGATTATAAAATCGCTTATGACCCTACTGTTTTCGTCAGTGCGTCGCTAAAATCAGTCGCCATTACATTGCTTGAAGCAACAATTTTAGTGGTTTTTGTTGTCGTTTTATTTTTACAAAGCTGGCGAGCCTCTATTATCCCGCTGGTTGCCGTCCCGGTATCATTAATCGGCACATTCGCTTTCATGTATTTATTTGGCTTTTCTCTTAATACGTTATCTCTATTTGGTTTAGTTATTTCTATCGGGATCGTCGTTGATGATGCCATTGTCGTGGTCGAGAATGTCGAGCGGCATATTGCCGAAGGTTTAGCCCCTAGAGAGGCTGCATTTAAAGCCATGGATGAAGTCACCGGACCGATATTGGCAATTACATCGGTACTCGCTGCGGTCTTTATTCCTACCGCATTCTTATCGGGGCTGCAAGGTGAGTTTTATCGACAATTTTCATTGACCATTGTTATTTCAACAATTATTTCCGCGATTAACTCTTTAACTTTATCGCCAGCACTCTGCGCAATTTTATTAAAATCGCATCAAAAAAATATAAAACCAGATTGGCTAACACGAATTATCAATGCCATATTTGGTCGATTTTTTTCTAAGTTCAATCTGTTCTTTAGCAAATTATCCGACAAATATGTCAAAATCGTTCGCCGATGCATTCGAGGTAGCTTGATTATATTCCTGCTATATCTTGGATTTGTTGGATTAACCGCCCTCGGCTTCAAAGTGGTACCAAATGGCTTTGTACCCGCCCAAGATAAATACTATTTAATCGGTGTTGCACAACTGCCTTCAGGCGCTTCGTTAGAAAGAACAGAAACGGTTGTAAAAGAAATGTCACGCCTTGCACTGATGGAACCCGGCGTTGAAAGCGTGGTTGCATTCCCGGGGTTATCGGTAAATGGCCCCGTCAATTTACCTAATTCAGCATTAATGTTTGCTATGCTAAAACCCTTTGATGAGCGTACCGATCCTTCGCTTTCAGCCAATGCAATCGCCGATAAATTAATGGCTAAATTCAGCCAAATCCCTGATGGATTCGTTGGTATTTTCCCACCACCTCCGGTTCCCGGTTTAGGTTCTATGGGCGGGTTTAAAGTTCAAATCGAAGATAAAGCGGATCTTGGTTTTGATGCTTTAGCTAAGGTACAAGAACAAATTTTAATCAAAGCAATGCAAGCGCCTGAACTGGTTGGGATGATGGCAAGTTTTCAAACGAACTCGCCACAAATTGATGTGGATATAGACCGAGAAAAAGCTAAATCACAGGGTGTTACATTAACTGATATTTTTGATGCACTGCAAATCAATCTTGGTTCATTCTATGTGAATGATTTTAACCAATTTGGTCGCACCTATCGCGTCATTGTTCAAGCTGATGCGCCATTTAGGATGGATCCAAAGGATATTGAGTTACTCAAAGTTCGCAATAAAAATGGCGATATGATCCCACTCGGTGCATTAGTCAAAATCACACGTACCACAGGCCCTGATCGTGTTATCCATTATAATGGTTACCCTTCTGTCGATATTACCGGAAATGCGGCACCCGGATTTACATCCGGACAAGCCACTGACGCACTTGAAAAAATCCTTTTAGAAACCTTACCGGAAGGTATGGCCTATGAGTGGACAGATTTGACCTACCAAGAACAGCTGGCAGGGAACTCTGCTTTATATATTTTCCCGCTCGCGGTGCTTTTTGCCTTCTTGATCCTTGCTGCCCAGTATAACAGTTGGTCACTGCCATTCTCGGTTCTACTCATTGCTCCGATGGCATTGCTTTCTGCTATTGCCGGCGTATGGCTTTTTAATGGCGATAATAATATCTTTACGCAAATCGCCTTTATTGTCCTTGTTGGCCTTGCCGCCAAAAATGCCATATTGATTGTCGAATTTGCGATAGCCCAAGAAAAACAAGGTGCTGACCCCATCACCGCGGTATTAGAGGCTGCACACCTACGATTACGCCCTATATTAATGACCTCTTTCGCCTTTATTGCAGGTGTTATCCCACTGGTTCTCGCGAGTGGAGCAGGCTCAGAAATGCGACAAGCCATGGGTATCGCCGTCTTCTTCGGTATGTTAGGTGTGACCTTCTTTGGTTTATTACTCACTCCGGTTTTCTATATGATCGTGCGTAAAATGAGGGTCAGAAAATCTGCATAAAATAATTTAACCATCTAAAAAACAAGTATTCACTAGGTGATGCCAGCCTAGTGAATACCTTTTCACATCCAAACTTTATTTGATAAAGCGCATACCGACTCTCGTAAAAACTCAACCAATTGATTAATAATAAATAATCAATTTATTCATCCTCCATCTGCTATCAACAACACACCAAGATATCTACGCTATTTTATCTTTATCTAAAAAAATAAATAAAAAAGCTTGACCTTACCCTTAAGGGAAAGCCTAAGCTTTATCCAGCACTTTAATTTAAGGGTAAATATTATGAATACAAATGTGTCTCCATCTTCAACAAATCGAATAAGTTTGCCAGTTGAAGGCATGACCTGTGCATCCTGTGTTGGCCGTGTTGAGCGAGCATTGAATGCCGTTCCCGGTATCAATACAGCAACCGTTAATCTCGCCACTGAGCGAGCCGATATTACGTTCGATGGTACGCCAGACCCACAAGCAGCAGTTCGCGCAATCGAAAACTCTGGCTACAGTGTGCGTGAAGAAATCACCGAACTCGCCATTGAAGAAATGACGTGTGCATCGTGTGTCGGTCGTGTTGAAAAAGCGCTCGCGCAAATCCCTGGGGTACTTGAAGCGAATGTAAACCTAGCAACTGAACGCGCTCGGATACGCCATCTTGCTGGTGCGGTAACCGTGGAAGATTTAGAAGCTGCGGTTGTCCAAGCGGGTTATAAACCACGCCGTTTATCTGGTGACACTGCATCGAGCAATGACTTAGCCGATGAGCGTAAAGATAACGAAGAGCGCTCACTACGTCGTGCCTTATTCACCGCCGCTATTTTTACTCTACCTGTTTTCATTATTGAAATGGGCTCACACTTTATTCCCGGTGTACATAATTGGGTATCGAATACATTAGGTCAGCAGCTAAATTGGTATATTCAATTTATTTTAGCCACCATTGTACTATTTGGCCCCGGGATACGCTTTTTCCGTAAAGGGATCCCCGCATTATTACGCGGCGCCCCAGATATGAACTCATTAGTTGCCGTTGGTACTATTGCAGCATACGGCTATTCGGTGGTTGCTACTTTTATTCCGCAAGTTCTTCCGGTAGGTACCGCGAACGTCTATTTTGAAGCCGCGGTGGTCATCGTCACGTTAATCTTACTTGGTCGTACGCTAGAAGCTCGTGCGAAAGGGAAAACATCCCAAGCGATTAAACGCCTCGTTGGGCTACAAGCCAAAACCGCCCGCGTTGAACGCAATGGGGAAACCATTGAAATTCCACTAGACCAAGTCACCACGGATGACATTGTTTTTGTTCGTCCTGGTGAAAAAATTCCCGTGGATGGTGAAGTGATTGAAGGTTCATCGTATGTTGATGAAAGCATGATAACTGGCGAACCTATTCCAGTATCAAAAGAAACAGGTTCTGACGTTGTCGGTGGCACAATCAACAAAACCGGCGCATTTAGTTTCCGTGTCACTAAAATTGGCTCTAATACTGTATTGGCACAAATCATTCGCTTAGTTGAAGAAGCACAAGGCTCTAAATTACCCATTCAAGCCTTGGTGGATAAAGTGACCATGTGGTTTGTTCCAGCCGTTATGACTGGCGCGGTGATCACCTTCTTTATTTGGTTAATTTTCGGTCCAGCCCCTGCACTAACATTTGCTTTAATTAATGCCGTCGCCGTACTGATTATTGCCTGCCCATGTGCTATGGGACTGGCAACACCAACCTCAATCATGGTTGGAACAGGTCGCGCAGCAGAGCTCGGAATTCTTTTCCGTAAAGGTGAAGCACTACAGGCATTACGCGATGTCACCGTGGTTGCACTTGATAAAACCGGAACTTTAACCAAAGGTCGCCCAGAATTAACTGACCTCGTTCCTGCCGAGGGATTCGAGTACGATGAGGTTTTAAGCCTTGTTGCTGCTATCGAAACCCGTTCGGAGCACCCGATCGCTGAAGCGATTGTTGAAGCTGCAAAAGAAAAAGGGATCGTTTTTGCTCCGATTGAAAACTTTGAAGCTATCCCTGGTTTTGGTGTGTCAGCTCAAGTAGGTGGACGTTCAGTTTCTGTCGGTGCTGATCGCTTTATGAAGCAACTCGGTCTTGATGTCACCAACTTCCAACAAGCCGCTCAACGTCTTGGGGAACAAGGAAAAAGCCCTCTCTATGCCGCTATTGACGGGCGTTTAGCCGCAATAATTGCCGTTGCTGACCCCATTAAAGAGACAACACCAGAAGCGATTAAAGCCTTACATGCGTTAGGCCTTAGAGTTGCCATGATCACGGGAGATAATGCAGCCACTGCCGCCGCTATTGCGAAACAACTCGGTATTGATGAAGTTGCCGCAGAAGTTCTGCCTGATGGCAAAGTTGCAGCACTAAAACAATTCCGTAGTAACGGCAGTAAAGTCGCTTTTGTCGGTGACGGTATCAACGATGCCCCTGCACTTGCTGAAGCAGATGTTGGCTTGGCGATTGGAACAGGAACCGACGTTGCGATTGAAGCTGCTGACGTAGTGTTAATGTCCGGAGATTTACGTGGTGTCGTCAATGCAATTGCATTGAGTCAGGCAACTATCCGTAATATCAAACAAAACCTATTCTGGGCATTCGCATACAATGCCTTACTGATCCCGGTGGCGGCAGGCTTACTGTACCCAATAAATGGGACGCTGCTCTCACCAATGTTAGCCGCCGCAGCGATGGCACTTTCCAGTGTGTTTGTACTGGGTAATGCCTTGCGCCTCAAACGCTTTCAAGCACCCATGAAAAACTAATGCCTTAATTTATTTCATCTAATAGCCAGACGACTTCGTCTGGCTCATCTCAATAAATTAAAGGAAAAAATGATGGAAAATAAATTATCTCAAAATGTAATTATCTACACCACACCCACTTGTCCTGATTGCCGCCAATTAAAAGAATGGCTAACAAAAATGTACATTCCTTTTGAAGAACGCGATCTCACCGACCCACACATTATGGCAGAAGCAAAAGCAAGAACTGGCGTAAGAGTTGCCCCGATTACCCTGATTGGAGATAAAGTATTTTATGGTACCTTCATCTCACAAAAGCCAGATTTAATTGTTGCTCTCGGCTTATAAAGGCAGAGCAAAAACACTTTTATTAGAAAAGTATATTAGTTTTCTGAATAGGAGAAAAAGATGAATATCGGTCAAGCTGCCAAACTCTCAGGTATTTCAGCAAAAATGATCCGTTATTATGAGCAAACGGGATTGATCCCTAAAGCAAGACGTTCTGATGCAGGATACCGTCATTACAGTTCATCAGATGTGGAAAGCTTTCATCTTATACGACGTGCTCGTGATTTAGGTTTTTCGACTGAACAAATTTCAGCATTACTGATTTTATGGCGAAATAGTCACCGTACCAGCGCGGATGTAAAGCTTATGGCATTGACTCATCTCTCTGAATTGAAAGAAAAAATCACTGAACTTCAAGATATGGCTCATACTCTAGAGCAGCTAACTCAAAACTGCCACGGTAATGACCAACCTGATTGCCCTATTATCACAAGTCTCATTGAGCCAACGGGTAAAATGGATAAAAAAGGGACTAAGCTATCCCAATTTAACCGTTATAAACCTGTATCAACCGTTAAGTGTGCTTGTTCCTAATATTTTAAACTCACGCAATAAATCGTAATTTAAAGGTAATTTTAGCCTGCCAAACTAAAAGCTATTGACCTTACCCTAATGGCAAGCTGTACATTAATTATTAATCAATCACTAGGGGCTGTTGATCTTTGAGGGTCAATTTTTATTCGAATTAAAGACCCTTTCTTTAAGGTCAAAGTAGGCGAGGCGAGAGGTTCGCCGCTTAGTGAACTAAGCAAGAGCCTCTCAACGTAGAATAAAATGAGTGAAACGTTCTTTAATCGAACCCGAAGGGCCGCTTTTGATGTCTATTTTTAGTTGAAATAGTGATTATTGTTAATAATCAAGATAAATCTCGATTTGGTTGATTGTTTATCACTCTTTTTATACTGTAAAAATAAGCAGCAAAGGTCAACAGCCCCTAATCATCAGGAGATAATAATGATTACATTAACCATACCGAATATGACCTGTGGCGGTTGCGCTAAATCAGTCACTAAAGCATTATTAAATGTCGATGCTCAAGCACAAATTGAAACAGACCCGACAACCAGAAAAGTTCAAGTTAAAAGTAATATTGAAGAAAGCACCCTTCGCACCGCATTAAGCGCGGCAGGATACCCAGCAGATCCAGCTTAATTTTTAAATTATTTTCGATACAGCGAAAATATTCTTATTATATTTTCGCTGTATCTATTTTTGAAAAAATAAATTGGATATATTAAATATTATTACTTTATTTAATCTAAATTAACTTCCATATTCAAATTTTTTTATATAATGGTGCTATCATCTTAGCCATTATATTTTTATATCGATAAAAAATAGCCGCACTAACCATAATAAAATATAAAACAGGCTCAGGGGTCATTGTTTTCATCGATAAGATATAGTGAAGAATAACAAGCAACATAGTTGGATACAGTAAAGTATGGATCCTTTTCCACCAATGGCCTAACCGAATACGGACCCCATTAAATGAGCTAATTGCCATTAAAAATAAGCTTAGCCAACAAATTGCCCCGATCACTAAATATACACGAGAAAAAACCTCTGAGAAAAATAGTGATAAATTATCCCAGCCAATTTCAAGAAACAAATAACTGCATAAGTGTAATAGTGCCCAAAAAAAACACCATAACCCTAACAACTTCCGTGTCTGAAATAGAATGTTTAAGCGTAAGAAATATGCCAACATCGGGATCAGGCTGATAACTAAAAGTAACCTGAGTGCCGTTATCCCAGTAAAATGCTGAATATCCTTGGCTGGATCCGCACCTAAAAGTTGGTTATTAATCGCAAAAATCAACCAAAGCAAAGGACACAGTGCAGCAAAATGCAACATTGTTTTAAGACTGAATATTGCTACCCGACCTTCCCTGTTCATTAAAAAAATCTCCGCAAATCCATGCCCTTATATAAATCGGCAACTTGCTCACCGTAACCATTAAATAGCAACGTAGGCTGTCGACTAACTTGCCCAAAACCGCCAGAACCAATAAAACGCTCTGTGGCTTGTGACCAACGAGGATGACTGACTTGCGGATTTACATTTGCAAAGAAACCATATTCACTTGGCGCAGAAAGGTTCCATGTTGTCGGGGGGATAGACTCCATTAAACGGATCTTCACAATCGACTTAATTCCCTTAAAACCATATTTCCACGGAACAACAAGGCGGATGGGGGCGCCATTTTGATTCGGTAATGATTTTCCATACACCCCTGTTGCTAATAGCGTCAGTGGATTCATCGCTTCATCTATGCGTAAGCCTTCAACGTATGGATATGGCAACCCTCCCCCAATAAAGCGACTCTTTTGGCCTGGCATTTCCTCAGGTGCATAGCGGGTTTCAAAAGCAACATATTTTGCTTTACTCGTGGGTTCGACTAATGAAAGTAACTTCGCTAATGGGAAGCCAACCCATGGGATAGCCATCGACCATGCCTCAACACAACGCATACGATAAATACGCTCTTCCAGTGCAAATTTGTTTTGAATATCATCTAAATTTAACGTCATTGGACGGTTAACTTCTCCATCAATGGTCACGGTCCATTCATCTGTTTTCATCGTATGAGCATATTCTGCCGGATCCGATTTATTCAAACCAAATTCATAAAAATTGTTGTATCCCGTCACTTTATCTTCTGGCGTTAATGTGAGTTGAGATTGATATTCTTCAGGTTGAATAAATATCAGTGTCTTTCTTTCAATCTGTGGAATAGCGGGTTTTTCATCACCACTAAACCATGAAAATAAATCTGCCTTTACGGCTGAGGATATTGCAACACCCGAAACACCAAGTCCTAATAACTTGAGTAGCTTTCTTCGCTTCATAAAAAATACAGATTCGGGGGTAACGTCAGATGAATTTATTTTCTCAGACTTTTTCATTATTCTCTCCATTACTTAACATCAAATAAGCAACTCATCAAAGCAGCATGAATTAAATGAGAGAAAGATTTCACCTTAAGCCGAATGTTAAAATGACTCTTTCTTTTCGATAATTTCATTTATACCCAAATCAAAAGCAAAAGAGCTGACAAGAAGATGACAAATTTGTCATCTTGATTTTTACTGTGCTGGAAAAGTCAATGTGACAGTACTGTGCCCTTTATCATGCTCAAATATCACTGAACCGTCATGTAACGCCATAATCGCTTTGACTATCGATAATCCTAAACCACTCCCATCAGAGGTTCGTGCATTATCGCCTCGCCAAAAACGCGTAAATATCTCATCACTTTGCAGTAAAATTTCTCCCTGATTTAATATACGGATAGATACGTTACCATCATGCAGGGATATCTGAGTCATCACCTCTGTATTGGGATTAGAATATTTGATGGCATTAGAAATCACGTTCATTAAAACACGAACTAACAACACACGATCTGCACTAAGCGTTAATGCTGAAGGTTCACACTTTAACCTAATTTGTTTTTCATCTGCATACGAATCGAATAACTCATACACCTCATTAACCGTATCAAAGACCGACAACGTTTCTCGTTTTATATCGATGTTTTTATTTTCAGCACGAGCAATAAATAGAATACTTTGAATAATCTTTGCTAATTTATCTAATTCCTCAATATTACTGACAATCATTCCTTCGTATTCAGCAATACTTCGTGAACGCTGTAAAACCACTTCATTTTGGACTCGGATCGCATTAATTGGCGTTCTTAGCTCATGTGCTAAATCATCAGCTAACTGCGTTAATTTAATAAAATCATTTTTCAATCTCGAACGCATAATATTCAACGACTCACCCAGATTTTTTAGTTCATTAGGCAGCTGTTCAATATCAATTTGATGACTTAAAGCTTGAAGGTCGGTTTTAACTGTAATTTGACTCAGAAACCGAATGTCCTGTAACCCTTTTTTAATTAACCAAAGGCTTAGCAAGCCCATCAATAAAATAGACAGCAGTGAAATAAATAAACTTTTCGCTAAATATTTCGCTAAAACGCTATTGCGATCAACCGATACTTTTGCCAATACAACCTGAAGTTTGCCAATAGGTGAATTGGTTTCAAAACTCACTGCGGATACAGGAATACCTGATGAGGTTAGCCAATGAGATATGCTGTTAACACTTAAAGAATCAATGGCAACCTGTTTTAGGTTCTCAGAAATTAAAATATCAGAATTTGTGGCAACAATAGTTTTGTTTTCAGCATTTTTTATTTGGATAATATCTTGTCGCATATCCATCATTCGCTGAAAATACATAGGTAATGTTTTGATATCAATACCACTAGCAATTAATTTAGCCAGTTGATCTGCACGATTAACCAACAAATTATCATCACGTTCTATTAGCTCATTTTCTAATGAATGATAAAGCACCCAAGTGACGAGACCAGCATTCACGACCATGAGTGAAATAAAAGAAAGGATCAGCTTAAATCGTAGTGATTTTTTTTTCATTTATTTGGCCTATTGAAACGATATCCCATGCCTCTGATCGTTTCTATCAACTTGTCTTCATATCCCACATCAATTTTCTTTCTTAACCGGCGAATTGCCACATCAATAATATTGGTATCACTTTCAAAATCAATTCCCCACACTTCACTCGCAATTAAGGTTCTCGGCAAAATTTCATCCGTGTGTAATGCGAAAAAAAGAAGTAATGAATACTCTTGACGGGTCAAAATAATTTGTTTCCCACCACGCTCAACATCATGACGCGTTAAATCTATTTTTAAATCTGCAATTTCAATACAGGTTGTTGATGGTTGATTTACTTTAAATTGATTTTTGACTCGGGCTAATAATTCTGAAAAAGAAAATGGCTTAACTAAATAATCATTCGCCCCTAATTCAAGCCCTTTAACGCGGTCATCAACGGCATCACGAGCAGTAAGACAAATAACAGGCACTGACTTAGATGTGCGCAGTACTTTTAAAATATCCCAGCCGTTCATACCCGGTAACATGATATCTAAAATCACCAATTGATAATCATTTTCTAATGCAAAATAGAGTCCATCTCTTCCATCAGAAGCCGTATCAACACTGAAACCCGCCTCTTCTAATCCTTTTTTTACCCAACTCTGGGTTTTATCATGATCTTCAATCAATAAAATGTTCATGCTGCCTCCCTCTGCTTTGATAAGTAATTTAACTGAATATGCAAATTGATACCAATTACTTATGTTAAATATCCTAAGATAAAGAAAAGAACATAAGAGAGAGAGTTTAATTAAGTTATTTAAATAATAATATGAACATTATACCTACCCCATCACTTAATCTCGGTTAGATTTGGTATAAGTTAGTCGCGCCAAAACGCAAGGTGAGCCTTAAAAATACAGGTCTTTAGATAGATAAAAAAGCCATCGGTTGACATCTTGATGCTCTTATTGTGCGAAGGCCGGACTCGCACATAACACTTAACCTCATGATCTAAATTAAAATATAAAAGTATAAATTTATTTATACCAACGCATGTACCAACAGATGAAATTCTTACTTTTTCTGATGGTTATCTAATACCAGTAATCGTGATGCTGGTGGAACAGCAGAAGCTTATAAGTTATCAGAAATTAGTGCCTGTGTAACATCAATATCTTCTCTCCTTCTCGAATACGAATAAAGGTTAACCAGACCTTTATTCGTAGCTAGTTCAGAAAAATAAAAGGAGACAGTAACTAATATAATTTTTCTTGCGAAGAGGATATGGGTAGTAGTCGACAAAAGTTAACCACTACATGAGAGTTCTTTTAAAACTACGACACTTCCGCTTTTTTCACGGAACAAACTACTATGAGCGACCAAAGGCGAAAAGCGGCTATTAATAAAAATCCACCCCATTCAGTAATCAAAAGCCAGGAGAATATTTCACAGGAGACATAGCACCTTTCTTCCTCAGATCATCCGGAATTTTTTTACCTAGATAACGCTGTAATATATCAGGAGATGCTACTCTTCCGCGAAACCCAAAACGGGATCTTTGAGTAGATTCAAACTCATCATCTGCATCCCATGAAGACATCTCAGGGAAATTCTCACGGGTAGATTTGAGCCACTCATCAGCCACATATACCCCCCTTACGATTCCTCTAACTGTAGCCAGTATAACTTCAGCCTTACGGGCACGCTCAACACTGACACGCCAGCTAAAACGTACGGCATCATAGAGGTCTACATCCTTTGAACTTCTGTTCACAGATATCATGAGGACTTTATGTTGGAACACGACTGTTTCAGGTTGGTACGTTGCGATTAACTCTTTGATGTGTGCAGCACCATATTCATTGCTGCCAGCACCGTTCACGATGTTAGTTAAACCGGGATAGGCGTCTATAAGTGCGGCTTCAACCTCATAAGCTGTCTTTTCATCAGCCATACCGTGTCGATGGATTACATGGATAACCTCAAGACCAGCCAATCTTATCTCTCGCAGTTGCTTGAGTTTGTTGCTAAGTAATTCATCATCGTCAGCAGCGGCGACCTCACCACGCATATGAGCAAATACACGATTCCCTTTCCCTTTCCCCACGTAGAAGGTACTTCCATCCCGTGGATCAATTAGACGGTATACATACCAGCCAAGATGTTCTATCACTCCCGATGGAAACTCATTGATATCCATGTCATAACTCCTGTCACTTGATTCATGATGCATAAGCAAAACATAATAATGCCGATTAACAATTAATAGTACCCATTAATTTCCCTATGATTGATATAGCGAAAAAAAAGCAAAGTCTATTTCTCATGACACAACGCGGTCTGTCAGATTAAATTTATTTTTGCGTTACAATTATGTCAGATCAAATCTGAGCTAATACACATATTAGTTTTCACTACCAAAAATTAACTGGATAGTATTGATACTATCCAGTCAGACTATCAACTTAATATAAGAAGCTGATTGTAGTGATCTCCGTTTAGGATAGAATGAATACAACTATAATTATTTTCTCCCTGCCACTGACATCTTCGCCAATTCTGGATTATTAGCCTGAAAGATCGATAGCGGTAATTCAACCTTATGACCATTCTGATCTTCCACAGCTTTGACTACTTCAAACTCAGCGATATCCTCACAAGGGATTTCCAATCCAGTAAATGTAGCACGAGTCGCGCTAGAATCACCAAAGGGTTCAACCTCCAGTATCGTATCCCCTAAAACTTTTCCTTGCCCATCTTTCATTCGTAAGGTCAGTTCAAGCCCCCCAAATTCAGCATGATCTAATCCCATATGGCTACCACCATTATCGAGGGTAAATGAGTAACCGCAGTAGCCTTGATTAATGAAATTTGAGCTTGTATGAGTAATACTGGCATAACGTTCATCCTCTGCAAATGCGAATGGATTCCATACCAATATACTTAGAGTAAATAGAACACTTATCTTTTTCATAATGACTGCCTTAATTAAAAAAATAAGGGCACGTAATTGTGCCCAAAATAGGTAATTATTTTTTCTCTTTCTGCTTGATTTTCAAGTACTCTTCTTCGGTAAGATGACCATATGTTGTCATTCTTTCATAGCGTTCCATGTCAGTTTTAACGCCGCCTTGACTCCGGTCTTTTTCTTTCCAACGTGGACGTTTTTTGCCTGATAATTCTTTTTGTTGGTTCCAATAACCAATCGGGTAGCGTTTGACGATCGTACCGTTGACGCCAATATCAACTGACGAATATTGCCCGTTACTAATGTATCCTTTTTGGACATATGCATTGGGGCTACAAGTGCCCGTATCGCGTTGTTGCCAGTTTCCATCTGTTCTTGCCACGATATAAAAATCACCAAATGCGCAGCCCGAAGCGGATTTATGATTCAGTACAGCAACATAGTGCTTGGTTGAGCCCACAATCTTACAAGTACTATTTTGGCTTCCACATACTTGCCATAACGTTTTACCACCATCCCCTTTATATTCCCAAATGGTATCTTTGGGCGGTTGACTGGCAGCGTAGGCTTGTGACGTAATAAAACACAATGACGCTAAAGCGGTTACAACTAAATATTTTTTCATTTTAAATTCCTTTAAACATAAATAGAGACGTCAACATTGACGCAAAATGAACACCGTCTAATGGGTGCTTAGTTTTCCCTGATATGGCGTATTCGGTGGTTATCTGGTGAATTGTGAATAAGGCATCCACAATAAAAATTGCTGACCATTCTTAATGTTATGGCTGGCTGGGTAGTCGCACTGAAACCCAGTGACGAATTCGTCTATGAAGATAAAAGGCGATACCGCTGGCAATGAGTAACTCAATCAGCAATATCGTTGTAGCTGCACCTTCACTAAAACCGAATAGCCAATCGGATGTCATGACAACCAGTATGCTTGAGAGGCCTAACCCGATAATGATAGAAGTGATGATGGCAACTAATCTCGGGTTGAAACGGATTTTATAATCAATCCCCTTAAAGGCACTCAAAACCCATAAACCCAATTGAGCCAAGAGTTGCGGGATAACCAAAGCCAAGAGATATAAAACGAAGTAGGTCAATGTGATCCCATACGGGTTCATGATGAGGGCAATAAGCTGGAAATGTGTTAGCAATACGCCAGTGATCCAAAGGCATAACAAAATACTAATAACGATAGCTATTCGTTCTAAACCCAGTTGTAAGTGTGAAACGGTTTTCATATTTTCAGGCTTCCTTATGTGATGATGAATTCACGGCGTAATGGTTATTTTGGATAGACATGACCCATTCGTGGCCACAATCACGACACATCCAGCCTGAGCCCCATGCAATGATGTCTTGCTCAGAAGAACAGTGAGGGCAATGTGTTGGATGCGTTGAGTATGCTGCTGGTATGTTTAATAAAGTCATGATGAACTCTTTTCGTTATATGATGGAAAAGGGGTAAGTAATTGCGATATCAATCGAAAATGAGGTAATGCCGCGATAAAACTGTTCTGTTGTGATAACTGAATAACGTCATTTCGTGGGGTAAACGTGGTATTAAGCGGTTGAACTTGTTGAATATCGTCTAGCAAAAATACATGAATTTGTTGGTGATATTCCGCCAGCAAGTACCATTGCCCTTCACGGTAAATCAGTTGGTATGGGTAAAGCGGGTTAAAGCGACGTTCAAGTGTCAACAGATTGATTGCATGTCGCCCGATGATGGCATACACCAATTGATAGAAATGGTCGGCATGTAAAGCGGAAATCTTATGCGCGTGATGCCAAATCAAACAAGGGGCATGGGGCTGCTGCGTTAACAGTAAATTTAACAAGCGACTGTCTAACCCCGGAAAAAGTCGGGTCATCCCGATTTGTTTCACAAAGGTAAGAATATCTTTATCGCGAAAGGCGTTCAGTGTATTCATCGGTAGACGATAAGTACCTTGCCGACCTTCCACACCGAGATAGGCAAGGCGTTCACGTAAATCCCGCTGTAACGTACGCTCTGAAACATTGAATTCTTTGGTTAAATCAATGAGCACGAGATTTTCTCCCGCCATTAAGCGAGCAATCAGCGCAGAGAGTCGCACTGCCATGCGGTCATATTTTCGGTTGGTTTGAAACATAACGTATTGCTCTCAATAATAGACGTTAAGAAATTACAGGAGTGAAGGAGTTTAACTTAGGGGAGTGACAGGTTATGTCTGTTAGGAAAAATTCTCATTTAGCTGTTTAATGATAAATAGCTCATGCTAATAAATTGATAAATAAGGTTATGATGTTTATTTAGACAATGAGAAAAACGGAGTACGACGACACAACCTGTCGGAGCGGGATAATTAGTTAGGCTGGCGGGGAGCGAGTTGGTTAAATAATGTCTCTGCCATTACCCATAGTGCTTTATTGAGTTTGATATCACCATCGATGCCATTCACTGCTCGAGTGCGGGAACGTTTACCTTTTGCCGTTCTGCCTGATAATCCACCTTTAATCAGATTTTCTTGTAAACGTTGGTACACTGTCCAGAGGTCTTCTTTCTTATCCTCAAAACGTCGAGGCTGTAGAATTTGCTCTCGCGTGACCGGTTGGAACTCTCCGCCAAAGCGGTAGGTCAACGCTGCTTCAGCAAAGGCTTGCTGGGCTGGTGGGAGTAATAATAACGACTGCATACTTTCGCGTTTTTCTGCCACTTGCTCAAAGGTATCTAATACCTCATACGCCCCTTCAATGACTTTACTCACCACATCTCCTTTGTGAGGGACCCGCACTTCCCCCAATACATCGCCATAAATCAGCCCATTCGCACAGACTTGACGAAATAATCCCGGCAGCATTTGATAGCTACTCGAACCATCATGGCTATTGAGTAAGATGATTTCAGGGACTTGGCTCCCCGTGATTTGGTCATGACGGCGTAATCGAAGCAGATGCTTAGTGTGCTCTCGACGGCGGATATCCCGAACGCGAGTTTGACATGCAAAAAAGGGCTGGAAGCCTTCTCGTTGCAGGCTTTCTAACAGCGAGGCGGTCGAGATGTAAGTGTATTTTTCACTGCGTGAAGCGTGTTTTTCTTCGGAGAAAATACTGGGTACAGTGCGAAATAATTCTTCAATAGTGAGTGGGCGGTCACGACGAATACTGTTAGCTGTGCCAAAGCGAGATGCTAATAAACTCATGATAAGACTCCGGATTAATCAATAAAATGGAAAATGGCAGCAGACTCGGCATGCTGTAAGGCATACTCACGCAACTGATAAAAGCGGTCGCACATTACTTCGCTTTCGGTTTTAAACGACCAAATGCTGTACAGAATAAGACACACGGCAATCCCGGCAGCTTGTTGGCTCATCACCGCTTCGTTGCCGTTGTGGGGATTGAACAGCGTTAGAGTCTCATCTGAGATATCCGGGTAGATAAATGTACCGCCATTACTGAGCGTACCGTACTCCCAATAGCCCCCATGATAATCATCGCAAAACTGTCCCATCGTCGTGAATATTACCACTTCAAAGGTGGTCCAGCCTTTCACTCTACCAAAGTGGTTGAGCCAAAAATCAAGGCGTTGTTCATCAGGAACGAGTGTCATTGTGATAGTGCATTCGGTTGAATTATTCATAAGTTGAGTCTCCAATAAAAAGAAATAAAAAAGCGCCAATCCCATAAAGGACTGGCGCTGATTGTGATAAATAATGGGTTAACGTAAGTGGTTAAAAGAACCAGCTCCACAGGGACTTAGCGACGGATACGATGCTGTTTTTGACGGTGCTAATCGTATTTTTTATTAGCGGTGCGAGCGGAAGAATATCGATTAAGGTATCAACAATGTCACTGATACATTGCCCAAAATCATTACGTGCCGAAGTTTCTATAGAGGCAGTTCGATAAGTGGTATTCAGCTGCCTAGTGACTCCGCTACTGGCTTTCGCTGGTAGCGCCAGTATGAGCTGTTCGGCTAATTCAGTGAGTTGATAGTTTTCGACCGCAGACACGACCATCACCGGGTGATGGGGCTTAAATGTCGTTATCACGGCTTGTTGCTTTAATATCAAATTATCGGATTGTTCAGAGGATGGCTGGTGGATCAACGCATCCCACTGGCGACAGGGCTCCATCTTGTCGGCTTGGTTCAATACAAACAGGAAACGCTCAAGCTGATAACCGCATTGTTCGGTAAGGAAGTGATAGCACTGTTCATCCGAAGACCACGCTCTATCATCGGCTTTGAGTACCCAGATGATTAAATCCAATTCAGGCAATAAGTTACGGTATAGCGAGTGGTACTCGCTATCTCGCTCAAGGCTTTCTCCCACACCGGGTAAATCAATAAAGGTAAGTGTGTAGTTGTTCATAGTCATATTGAAGCGCTGAGCTTGCCGTGTGCAGCCAGAGGTATCGCTCACAGGCGATAGTGAGGACTGGAATAGTGCGTTGATTAAGCTTGATTTTCCCGCCCCAGTTTTACCCATAAAGCCAACGGTGGGGGAGTAGTTGATAAGCTTATTCAAATGAAATAAAAACGCATCCTTAGCTCCTTTCGGAAGAAAAGAAAAATGACTTTCGAGTTCCTTCATCATTGCAACCTTAATATGTGTTAAGTTCACATTGATAATATATATTTGAAATTTATTTCATTTTTTCATACTCATCAATAATGAAACTATTCAACCATTCCGACGCGGGCACACCATAATTAAGGGCTAACTCTGTCAATTTAGTTTTTGCCTCTGCTGAAAGTTGGATTTCTTTCGGTGATTTTTTTGGCCTTACCGAACCTTTTGATTGGCTAATTTTTCTGTGTTTTCGCTCATTTCGAGCTAAGAGTAATTTTTTATAACGGTTATCTCTTTCCTCTTGAGATGATGGATTCCATAAATAAAACCCCGTCAGAATATAAAGATAAAGCTCTTCATTATCTTGATACTCCGTCTTATCAATTACTTTACTCTTGACCAGATAGTCATAAACCCACTCACAGGTTTTATTATCAGATACTTTTAACCAATCAAAATATTTGTAGTTAGATTTTATTTTAATGAATTTATTTCTTAAGTAATAAAGCATGTGATGAATACCCCAAGCATATTCATCGTATTGGAAAATAAGAAGTTTATTATACATAAAGCTGGTGTACTCAGTACTTTCAATATATCTGCCTTCATGACTTTTGGGTTCAAACAAAAATGTCTTATCAGAAATAACGTTCTTAGCTGAGTTTATTGCATGGCTCAAATCAGCATGAAGAGTAAAGTTCCCTGAAAAAACTCGGGCTTTATGAAAATAAAAATTACTGGCTGAAGGACTCTTCAATATACGCCAAACGAGATAGCAAAAAATTTTATTTTTCCTCATATAGCCATAAACTTCCTTCTCTAAATATGAATAATCCATCGCCATTGACACCTCATTTTTATAACTTTTAACATAATTAATTCATATTTTTATTATGAATAAAATTCTAATATAAAGCTGATTTTCACACCAATTTATTCGTGATTTTTACATGATATTGAATTCCTACCTTGGCGCTATTTTAATGGGTTTTACATAGATTATTAGGTTTTTCTTAGTACTATAATTTGCATTCACTGATAAGCACACTAAAAAACAATACTAATGTTGTAAAAGTGACGTTGTTATCCATTTCCCTTTAGCAAATTAATATCAGAGTACTTTCTAATGAGATGACTCACCGAATCCTTGATGCGTCAGACTTCTGTGTACAAAAACGACGCTGGTATAGTTATATATATTTACTATATTAAATCGAGTAAGAATGGCATTTCATTGACCTAAAAATCCCCCTAGCAATCTTGACTAACCTACCTATTTTTTACATCCATCGAACTAGATATGACTTAAAAACCTTAAGGAATAAATCATGTCTAGCTATACCTACAATAAGGACTATCTTCGTAAGATAGATCGTACTATCCGTAAATCTCTCCTAGCCTATAATCGTGTTACAGCCATTCGTGTAGATTTGCGTTTTCCATCATCGACAAATTGTTACCATGAAGATTCAACTGTTATAACTCGTTTCATTGAATCCCTAAAAGCCAAAATAGATGCCGGCCTAAAACGCAAAAATAAAGCATGGGATCGTAATTTTTCATGCCACTTATCTTATGTTTGGGTAAGAGAGTTTGGTGAGATCAGTTGTCGAAAACATTATCACTTATTACTACTAGTCAATAAGGACGTCTATTGGAGACTAGGTGATTACACTAGAACAGACGGAACGCTCTATGCTTTACTAGAGCAAGCATGGTGTAGTGCTCTTGGTGTAAACTACCCTGCGGAGCGTTATTTAGTTCATATCCCAGACAACGCCGTTACTTGGCTAGATAATAATAAAGCCAACAATGAAAACTCTATTTTTGCATTAAACCAGCGCTGTAGCTACTTAGCCAAAGAGCATACAAAATATTATGGTGATGGCGAGCGTTCTTTTGGATGCAGCCGTTAATCTAGTAATAAAAAACATGAGGGGGATATCTTTTGGAAGAGAGATATCCCTAAATATTCATCGATATCCCTTCTGCCTTTTAACTTTAAAGACAGGAGTTCAATAATGAGCACTCAAGCGATTCCCTTATTAGATGATCAATTTGTTGATATGAAATTTATAACCCGTTTAACTGGGCTAACTGACAAATGGTTTTATAAGCTGGTCCAAGATGGGGAGTTTCCAAAACCTATCAAATTTGGTCGTATGTCGCGCTGGTTAAAGAGTGAAGTTATACAATGGCTACAAGCACGCATTGATGAATCGAGAGGGGCTAACTCAACCCTTGAATCCTAAGATACTATCGCGAATAGCAGCTCATTTTCTACAGTATAATGTTGAACACTTAAAGCTGGTTGCAGATTACCCAGAGGGTGCGCCAGAAAATGCTAAGGTAGCCAATTATTGCAAACACGCCTTTGCACCAAAATTATTGAGAGCTACTATCTATCACACCTTCAGAAGCCCCCACTTGTCCCAAATTTTTTTATGAGTCATTATGTGGTTAGTTGATTAATTGGCGAGTCATTATCCTCCTACTGGTTAGCTGGTTATCCAGTAGAGTCAAAGCAGTCAGAGAGATTTTTAAGAAATTATCAGAATATGAAAGCAGAATACTTAGGTGCCAGAGCCTCTAATACCGGAGATGATTTTCATGAATGGTGGGCTCTTCGTTTAGCATTACAATTGCTAACTCCAGATACAACCTTAGCAGCTGTAACAGTTGAAGGTGTAAACCTTGATGATGGAAATCCTCAGGAATTAACGGCATGGGACTCTGTTGATTGTGGCTTATTTTATGGTGGCCATTCAATAGAGCGAGCTGAGAAGATTGTCATTGAGCAGCTAAAGTATTCTGCATCAACACCTGAAAAAAATTGGACTGTTTCGGAACTAACAAGCTCTAAATCAAAATCTTCAAATAACAGTATTATCAAAGGTCTTGCTGATTCATTTACTGCAATATTAAAGTCCAGGCCAGAACTGATTAGCGCTGATGCACTAACAATCAAGCTAGTCAGTAATCGTCCTATTGGTACAGACCTTCAGAAATCACTGTCCGATTCCAAAAATGAAAAACATGAAACACTAAGGGTTGCTAGTGGCCTTAACAAAACAAATTTCAAGAAATTTATTAAACTCTTCGACTTTTCTGACTGTGGTGCTGATTCTCGTTTTGAGCAGGAAGAAAACGCGATTAATGAGATTCTAGCTCTTACACTTAGTGCTGACCGAGGATTTGTGCTGGATTTGAAAGATCGTATTCATAAGCTAATGCTGCCAGAAGGTACAGGAAGTTATATCACTAAAGAGACAGTACTGACATGGATGAATGTGTCTGACCCTCGTGCTCTATTCCCATGCCCCCCAAGGCTCAAAGCAGTAGAAAATCCTGTTAATAGACATGCTGCAGTTGCTATACAGACTGCAATGGTCAATGGCGAGCAATTTATATGCCTGCATGGCGAAGGCGGTAGTGGAAAAACAACCGTACTAAAACAAGTTGAAAATCTATTGCCTGAGGGTTCAGTCATGATTACATATGACTGTTATGGCGCTGGCACTTATATGGATAGTGAGGCTTATCGGCATAGACCCAAAGATGCTTACTTGCAAATAATCAATGAAACCTCAGCTCGATTGCGATTACCTTTGTTGATTAGTCAGGATAATTCTGTAGATTTTATTAAGGCTTTTTCATTAAGAATCAAAAGTGCAAGCAAAGTTTTAAAGGCGCAAGAAGATAATGCATTGTTGGTCCTCATTATTGATGCTGCCGATAATTCTGTAACGGGTGCAAATCAGTGTAAGCCGGAAGAAATCAGCTTTGTTCATGAACTAATTAAAATAGGCAATCTGCCAACTAATGTTAGATTAATGATCTCTGCAAGAACTGGACGTTTAGATTCGTTATCTATTCCGCCTAAATACAATTCAGTAGAAATTTCTAACTTCTCATTGGAAGAAACAGCACTCAATGTATTAAATCAATTTCCCAGCGCAACCGAAGCATGGATAGAGGATTTTCATAATTTATCTAATTGGAACCCACGAGTACAAAGTTACGCATTCGACTATGCAGACTCAGATCCAGGCAAAGCAATTGAATTTTTAAGGCCTAATGGGAAAGGGTTGGATCAAATCTTTGAGGCTCGCTTTAGAGAGGCAATTTTGAAGGAAGGCGATTCTGACGTCTTGTCTCTCGTTTGTTCATCGTTAGTAGCACTACCGGCACCAGTTCCAAAGCAACATTTAGCTAGTGTTGCTGGGATATCAATAGAAAGAGTTAATGATATTGTCTCTGACCTGCCAGGAATGCGAGTCCTTGATGACAAGGTGGGATTTCTTGATGAAGATGTTGAGTTCTTTGTCAGAAAAAAAGCTCAGCCAAAGCTGCTAGAAGCTTATAAACGTTCAGCAGCACACTTCAAAGCTAGCCATGAAAGTGATGAGTATTCTGCCATGCATTTGGCCTCTGCATTATTTTCAGCAGGACAAGGCCAAGAGATTATAAAAGTCATAGAGCAAAATGAAGCACCAAAAGCGATAAAAGACCAAATAATTCGTCGAGAAGCGCAACGTCAGCGATTACAGCTCGCAATGAAAGTGTGTCGTTCAGTAGGCAACCCAGCAGATGCAATATTTACTTTGTTGGTTGGTGCTGAGGCTATTAAAACAGATGATGCTGTAAATAAAATCATCACTGAAAACCCAGATTTATCCGTCTATTTTGCGTCCGATACTGTGGGCCGAAATATACTTTACTCGTCAAAGGCATATTTGAACCATGGCAGATTCCTGTCGCACATTGTTGCTCGGGATGCAGCCGATAAAGACTTTATCGCTGCTCGCGAGAAAAAACGCATTCTACGTGAATGGATGAATCGAAGAAGTGAAGATATTGAGAGACAAAAAGCCGAGCAAAGCGAGCATGGGTACCCACGTATAGATGCATGGCCAATCGAGTTTGATGATATTGCTGCTGTTGCACATTCGGTATTGGATATGGAGGGGTACAAGGCTGCATATAAGTTCATTTGTAGCTGGAAACCAAAAAGTATTCATTACAAAATCGCAATTAGATTATTAGACCGTTTATTGTTATCGGGCAAGCTAGTTTCAGTTCAAGACTTTTTGGATAGTGGCTGTGTGCCAGAGCCTTGGTCATCTTTGTTCAAAATACCTTTGGCACTTGTTGGCTATGGTATCGATTGCGTCTCTCTTGAAAAATCATTGTGCAATAAGGATATACTGAAATATTGCGACCTAAAAAAGCTGGCAAGACACACATCTGAAGACGTAGACGGTTTTAGCTATGCGGAAATGTTACTCAATGGATGTGAAATTTTGGCTGCAAATGGAGTGAATCTATCCTCAGTTGAGCCAGTCCTTGAATATCTATGCCCTGATAATTGGCGGTTGGTCAATAACATTTACATACACAATATTATTAAAAACGATATTGCTTTTAGAGCTTACTCTCTGTTGGTGCGTCATCGAGGTTTCAACGTCACAATAGAGTCCTATTGGATTGATCCGCCTATACCTGAGGACATTGATAAGGCTGAAAAAAACAGAAAGAATCAAAATCTATCAGAAAAGCATAAGGAAATAAGAGAAAACCTGTCAGACTTAATTTCTGTTTATGCTGTTAGAGCGGATGTTTTGCTGTCCAATATCTTGCCGCAAAACGCTGAAGAGAAAGTTAAGTCTGCATTGGGGTCTTTGTTTGCAAACTCCTGGAGGATGTCTAGGGAGCATTATTTTGAATCCATATGTAGTCACCTTTCTTTATCATTAGCCACACTGTCTATTGTGCCTGATATCAATATGAACTCAGTGCTAACCTTAGCTAAGAGAGCATTCAAACAATGGCCATCTGTTTTTTCTTCTGGTCAGCGTAAAGTTATTGCAAATCTAATAAAAATACCAGAGCTGAGACCACTAGTTATCAATGATATTTACGATCGCTCAGTTGAAGTAAAAGAATTAAAGACAGCCGCAAATGAAAAAATCAGCATTCTTTTGGATTTGTCTAGAATATTGCTGTTTGTGGATAAAGACGAAGCCAGGGAAGTATTTAAAATAGCTGTTGATATTGCTAGTGACGTTGATGTCGATGCTATGCATGACGTGGCTCTTTTTTCAGCGTTATCCAAAAATGTTAAAAACCACTTTTCGCGCACAGATTCACAGCAAATAGCAAGTCAAATGGCGGCGATAATAACAGAGTACGGTACTCTTCTTGATGGCTATGAGCATTTTCCTTGGAGTGATGCAATTTCTGCTGTTGCTATATTGGATATGCCTAAAGCAATCAGCCTTATCGGTTATTGGGAAGATTGTGATTTAGTTCAAGCCAGCGAAACTCTTCCTACGTTGATGTCTACGGGAATTGCAGAAGGAACTCTAAGCTCTGCGCAGGCTGCATCTTTGCTCAATTTCTGTGATGATTTGGATGAGGAAATTGTGGCTAAACTAGCTTCAGTTACAAGCGTTAAAAATGCTAGTAACCTGGTAGAGGAAATTGCAAAAGCTGAGTTATTGAGATTCAACAGAAGCGGTAGCTCCAAAATATGTCAGGAATTAAATAGGTTAGTTCCATATTCCGATAATAGTGAATACTGGCATTCAGCACTTAATCAATTAGTTGAATTTAAATCACATCCCCAAAAAAGCACTGAGTCCAAAACTAGCAATGACGAACTTGATTCAACAACTAGGGTGCTAAAAAAGCGCGAGCTCCTTGAAGGTATAAAATTAGCAGAGATTTCCTTTAAATCACCTTCCGATTTTATGAATTCAATTCACGCCAAGCGAGAAGAAGCTAGAGGTATAGATTTTTATATTACCAACAATGACATATTGAGATCTGTAATCAGCCAATTGGAGTCAAAGGATCGTATTACCTTTCTGGATTTTTTAACCGATAAGCACATAATTGATGAGCTTGACTATACATGGGCTAGTACCTTAATTGAATGTATCAACCTATGGGTAGGGTCATCTCACGCTATATCTGCTTGGAAAGAGGAAAACCTGCCACTCTTAATTGCTAATTATTTGGGGGAGTTCTCTTATAGTGAAAATGATGGCTACAACAAGCGGATGCTGAAAAATGTTATTCATAGCCTTAATTTGGATAAAGAGGATGCGGTTAGCATACTGTTAAATGGTCTAGAAAAAAATGCCGAATATTTGCCCTTGAACAAGCTCTATTCGGTAATCAGGCTGCTGACTGATTATTGCTGTGAGAAACAGATTGCTGATGTCACAATTCGTTATGTTCAGCGACTCACCACTCGGTTAAAGCTTCCAATGAATAAAATTAAGTCTGAGTGTTTAGTTGAATCAGCATTAGCTAGCCAACTCTACTCGTTTCTAGGCGATATAGATACTAGGGTGAGATGGCGAGCGGCACATAGTATTAGAGAGTCAGCCAGGATGGGTGATTTTAAGATAATTGTGGCGTTAACTGCTTTGTATGAACGTAAATCTATGTCCGGCTATCGTGAAGATAATGCGCCTTTCTATTGGTTGTCAGCGCGTCTTTGGCTCATCGTTACACTTGATCGAATTGCATCTGAGGTACCGGAAGCTATTGCTCCTGTCGCACGCTGGTTGTTGAGCATTGCGACTGACCAAAACTTCCCTCATGTACTAATGCGCCATTTTGCTAAATCCTGTTTAATGAAGCTTCTTTCAAACGGTTTTATTGATTTTGATGAGCAGGAAAGAACAGCATTGCATGCTATCAATACTTCGGAACTAACTGCCAACAAATCGAAACGTAGAGTTTCTCGGGGAGGATTTCATGAGGAAGGCAAAGAGAGAAAATTTGAATTTGATTCGTTGGATACCCTCCGATATGTATACCCAGGCGCGATAGAGTGTTTTGCTGATGTTGACGAAGAAATTTTTCTTGACGAGGCAGAGTCTTGGATCATGGATCGCTGGAATAGCGGCACCGATTTATCAATATGGGAAAACGAACCAAGAAAGCATAAATTTAAAAATGCTAACTTCGCCCTTTATAGCCACAGTCATGGTTCAATGCCGACTATAGAACGCCATAGCTATTATCTAGAATGGCATGCCATGTGGTGCAGTCTCGGCTCTCTAATGGTAAAAAAATCATTGGCAAAACCAGAATATGATGATGACTATAGAACATTAAACGGTTTTTTAATGCATGAAGGGTTAACCCAACCACCGCAGTGGTCAAGTGACCTTCGCTGTCCAACGCCACTAGAAACACGTTTTCACTATCCCCCTACTGTCAAGGCTGAAGATTGGGTGGCAACAATAACTGCCGATGATTTTGAGTTGGAGCTAGGATTAAGCTCTGAAGATGGCAATTTAGTTGTGGATGCATATCATGATATTCGCAGCAGTAATCATCGTTCTAGTGCAAGAATATCCTCAGCCCTTGTTAATCCAGAAACCGGGGTTTCATTAATTAGAGCGCTTCAAACATCTGACGACTCCCATGACTACCGTTTGCCACCTGCTGGACATGAATTAGAGATAAATGATGGCCCATTTTTACTGCATGGTTGGCTCAACGAACACTCTGGTGATTCGCGTCTAGACGAAAAGGATGTGTTTAATCATGGTGTCCGCCTAATAGAAGCGACTCCGTCTGAAAATGTCGTTGAAATACTGGGATTACACAGGTCAGAAAGCTACCCCGTTAGCTGGCTTGATTCCTCTAATGGAGAGAGAGCATTTCATTATGAGGCATGGGGTGATACAAAAGATGACTCTCAACAGAGAGAATACATTTACGGTGAAGATATTATCTCTAAAGGCCATCGCCTGAAAATATCACTACATCACCTCAAACAATACCTAGATAAAGTCGGCCTTGACTTAATCCTTGAAGTCGAAATAACACGAAGAGTAACTAAAAATGGAATTACAGAATATAACGAAGAGCCCAAAAAAGAAGCGCGGTACGCAAGACTCTATCTTCTCAGAAGAACTGGAGAGATCCTTACCACGGAAGGATGTGTTGGTACTTGGGCATCACGTAGCGACTGAGTTAGGTTTTTCCGATAGTTGTGACACTCTAGGTAAATGGATGTCCCATCACCTAGCTGAGTTGATGCAAAGGGCTGAGCATGAAGAGAGTCCAGAGAAAAAAGAAAAATACCAACAACAAGCTATTGAGTTAATATTAAAACTATGGGGGCATAGGCGTAATATGAGTAGCAATGCTTATCCATTAGCTCGTTTTAGGAAAATTATTGAATCACTGAGTATATTATCTCCTGAAGCTAACATATGGGAAAGGAACAAGCTAGGAAAGTATGAATCCTTAGCTGCGGATACATTTTCGATGATAGTTGACTTGCATAGGGCGCTACATTTTATTGAGTTTACTTCATTGAAGATAAATAGAAGTAATCAAGTACCCCCTTTCGTACTAACTGCTGAAGAGCAAGAAGTATATGACTTTTTGATCTCATGGGCTGAAGAGGAAATGAACTTTCGCTCAGCCAACGAATTGCCTACCGAGAAAAGTGAAGTTCAACATGTGTCAAAATTTCTTAGTGATCATATTGATGATTTATGCGAGAAGTTAAATATACTCAAGAATGAGCTCTCCGAAAAATAGCTTTTTAAATTCTCCGATATCGACAATTTTCTCTGTGTAAGAATAGCTAGAAGTCCAGTATAACAAGTGCAGTCACTTGGAAGTATTTCCCGCTACGTTACAAACTATTCTATACAGTGAGTATGCCATTTACATACAATAGCTAATCTAAAATATGTTGATTCCACATAATCCCTAGCTCAGGAATGTCCAGAAACGAGTTGTGAAGACTATTTAGTAAGTAATGCCAATGGTCAAAAAAATCATAAATACCTAGCAAGTAGTGAGCCGTGCGAGTATCAGGAGTGGCTTTATTATTTTACTTGTATCAGCTCCGGCTTTTACTGACAGGTTTTATTGATAGAACACAACTATGCCTGACAGTCTGGTATGAGCGAGGAGCGGACATCGGCTTGATGTCAGAAATGTGATTTTCTGATTGAACTTCGCCATATTGAGCTATGTAAAAAAAAGAAAAACTCCGCTGACGGAGTTTTACCGAATGGCTCAAAGGGGGAAAACAACGCGTTCTGATTCAGTGTTGGCTCACTGGTCCGCTCCCATCCACCATATGTGGTATCGGCAGGGAGGTCTTTTGGATGTTTTACCGAATCGAAAAAAATAACGTTGAAAAAATATATGTTAATACAGATAAGGGTTCACTTTGAGGCTGTTTGTTTTGAAACTAGGAGGCCGTATGGCTAACAGATGTAGTTTATCTACATAAGCGGGGGATAATGGACAGAATCACTGTTCTGTCCAATGAAAAAGTGGAGCTGAATCTGCTATTAATGTGCATGCCAGTCAGGTTATTTTTTGCAATGAGTTTCCCACTCACGGATGGCAAACGTGTCCATCATGCCAGAGATGTAGTCGACAATTGCCCGCTCTTTACTTTTTTGATAAAGAGGGTTGTTTTTTTCTTTCGGAAGCGTGCGGTACAGCTGAGGTGATATAAATTCTATGTTATCGCCAGAATTATAGAAATTAAATAAACCCTTAATAATCACGTTTCCCTTGTGCTCATAGCTTTTAATATCTCTTTTACGCATGATGACTTTAAATACGATATCTTTAAGACCGGAAGATAGATTTTTTTTAGTTCCAAACCCAAGCTGGCTGTAGCCATTTGTACCCTGAGTGACAGTTATATCATTAATCAGCTCATTAACAATATAGGATGTTAATTCCTTTCTAAATATAATGGCGAACTCTTCGGATGAATCTAGTCTGAATGCTTTAGAAGCTGTGAATTTGGATTTGTCAATGATTTTATTTAATAACCCAATTGAATCTTTGTAATCGGATCTTCCAAATTCATAAACAATATCCTCAATGTTTACCATGTTACGGCTTAGTGCATCCTCAAGGTCATGCGCAGCATATGCAATTTCGTCTGACAGATCCATTATCTGTGCGTCAATGGTTTTTTCACCCGACGGCAAATCTAATTCATATTTATTTACTAACTCTGTGAAGTATTTGTAGTCATCATCATATAGAAATTTTTTGTTGCCATTTTCATTTTTAAATGGATATTTAACGACAGAGAGAATAGCGCGATGGGTGAGGTTGAGGCCGGGGCAATAGGGATGCTTTATCTCAAGACTTCTGAGTATTTTAAGTGCCTGCGCATTGCCCTCGTAGCCGCCGAATTCCTTAGCAATTTTGTTCAGTTTTTTTTCGCCGGAGTGGCCGAACGGGGGGTTGCCAATATCGTGCGCAAGTGCAGCCAGTTCGGCTACAACAGGATGTTTAAGTTCAAGTTCGGATGCGATGCTTCGGGCAATCTGGGCGACTTCCAGACTATGAGTAAGTCTGTTACGGTTAAATTTTTGAGGATCGACTTCAAACAACTGCATCTTCCCCTGTAACCTCCTAAATGAAGAAGAGTAAAGAATGCGCGCATAGTCCCGCTCAAATTCGTTTCTTTGCCTTGTATCTGCAGTCGACGGAGAATGCTCTCTGTCAAAAGAGAGTTTGCTGATTAGTATTTCTTCCTTTTCTTTTGCAAAGACTTTCACATCATTATCGTCAATCATTTATGTCTCTCATAATACTTAGTAAATGCAATTTCTTATCTTACCTATTTTTATGAAATTGAAAAGATTTGAACTAAATTTTACTGATTTGAATTTATAAGGACTTTATGTGCTTGATGCATCGTTACGGCAACTTAAGGGAGAATTCGTTTATGGAATTTTCACCCGTTAACTAAGACAAGCTGCCGTAGCAACATCCGCTTCTGGCACATAACGGCTAGGTTGAGTGATCGTTAGATCTGCTGTGAGCGAGGAGTGGACGTTGCTGGTTTTTTGGATGCAGCCCTTCTAATGCGTAATTGGCATATAATTCCTTAACAACAATTAGTTAAACATACTTTCTTGAGGTATGATTTTCTTTTTTATATCGGAATGGAAGAAAATACATGGGCAGTTATGCATATGATTATCTTAACGATTCACTACTTTTAGATGGAGCATTGGCATCACAGCTATACCAGGGTATATCTGATTTGACCTTAGAGAGGGAGCTAACCAGATATCGCGAGTATTGTCTTAAAATTCTTCCGGAAGTACGAAAAGATGTTAAAGCCAGTAATGATGCGCTTAGCTGTATGGCTACTGATACGATGTCTCATATCTCACGACTTAAACAAGCAGCATTATACTTAGAGGAAGCTATAGTCTCAGATCCTATTTTCAAATTAACTGACTTTAGAAGCGCTTCGACTGAAGCTATAACTTCATTCATGGGTGTGACATCAACACCAATGATTGATCGCAGAGAATTAGCTAATGCTGCAATCAGACTTATTGAATTGCGTCCATTAGTAGCAGGTGGTTACGTTAAGTTGTATCCCGTAAGTTTCGAGTTAGAACGTGGCGAAGAGATTCCTTTGCTTTATTCTAATAAAGGGTTCGAAGATTGTTTACCATCAAATATCCTGAAACAATACAAAACAAATGCTGATGTACGAAGTGTCCAAAACGACAATGGACGCATGTTGGTTATGAGAGATCTTTATCTATGCAGAAATATTAGTATTCACTTTAAAGGCATGGAAGGTGGGTTTGTAATGGGATATATGCTTAATCCTACTGAAATTAAACCGACAAATAAAGAAAATGTATACTCCTTTATACAAAATAAATCATCAGAACCACCATCAAAAGAAGATTTTTTTGCATGGGTAAGACAATCTGTAAATCAAACTGCCAGAAACCATTATATCGATCTGAATAAACGGATCGCTCTATGCGAATATCTTGGATGCATGTTTGGTACTGAGCATCCGTTTGAAAGTAATTTACTAAACATGAACCTTGACTCCAGCGATATCAAAGCAAATACTTTAAATTGTACTCTTCAAATGGATGTTCCCTTTCTAGAACAAGTATCGTCGGCTGATTTAATGTCTATCCGAAACAATGATGGTGAAGCATTTCAATCGTTCCGCTCGGAGCTAGAGAGAGGTTTACGTCAGGCTAGGCATGAATCAGATCCGAGTCGTGTACGTGCTATTATCGAAGACACACAACATGAACTATTTGAAGTTCAAATGAGTCAGATTGCCCCCCAGGTTAGTCATATGAAAAAAACACACTTGACTGAAGTTGCTATCGCAACTGCTGGTTTAGGGCTGAGCGTGTTGACTGGCGGCACTAGTTTACTCGCGACAACGATCGCAGTGGCACACGGCTATAAGTCACACAGTGACTACAAATCAAAAGTAACAGCGAACCCTTGCCATTTTTTATGGAACGTAAAAATGAAGGCAGAACAAAACTGACGATTTTCTCTCGTGGTGTAGTTGCATACAGATTTGGGCTGCATAAGCCGAAGTGTACTATGTTTGCTTCTGGCACAGGGCTGATAAATAGCCCTGATAGATTTATACTTCAATTGACTCAGAAATTTCCAATGCATCATCGACTTCAATGCCGAGGTAACGAACCGTGCTTTCCAGTTTTTTATGTCCAAGTAATAGCTGAATTACACGAAGATTCTTTGTTTTCTGGTAGATCAGGTATGGCTTAGTTCTGCGCATAGAATGTGTGCTGTACAGCGAGTTATCAAGGCCTAGCTTTTAAATCCAACCATGAAAAATACGGTTATATTGTCTGGTAGAGATATGTTGAACAGAACCGACTCGGGATTGAAAAATATAGTCCGCACTATGTAAGTGAGCTATTCTTATCCATGCAGCAACTGAATCTCGAGTTCCCTTAGTCAGCTCAAATTGGACAGAACTACCAGTCTTTTGTTGCAACACAGTTGCCCTGCTGGAGACTGAACTACCATATGCAACATCTGATACCTTCAATTTAATGAGATCACAGCCCCGAAGCTTACTATCTAAGGCTAAATTGAACAAAGCTAAGTCGCGAATTTTTCCTTCCAACTCGAGTCTAATACGGATCCCCCAGATATGAGATATTTTAAGTGGTCGTTTTTGCCCAATGATACGACCTTTATTCCACGGTGACTTAGACATAATTAGATCTCCTATGATGTAGATATTTAATTATGGCTGTTATCCCGAAAGAGCGAGTAGCGGATGTTGGCTTGCTCAGTTATATTGTTTAGTTAACAATGTTATTGAGTCAATAATGTTAGCACTTAATAGATGATAACTAAGCCGTACATACTACTGTCATACCAATATAATTAGTGACGTGCCTCTCATTTTCATGCTCTTTAGTTTATTTTATCTCAATTGAAAAATGTAGCGTATCACTAGTAATGTCTCTTTTGACACAAGACAGCATGAAATAGCAACCTTGGACGACCAACACTACGGGGACTAATGTTAAACTAGTTGTCTTATCAGCGAGAAATATCTAAAACAATATTAGTTTATATGATGATTATAATTACTGGCATTGCCTAAACTGGTAATCATCATGACTCTTCATTGTGGCGGTCGATGTTCCTATCAACGAATCCGACGAAAAAGAATTTTTTATATTCACATAGATAGTTTAACTGATCAGTATCTAAGGGAAATAGCCTCAAGAACTTATTGTTTTTAGCTATTTTTTGAGAGTGGCCTACATATTCGCAAGTGTCGCTGATGTAATCTGCTCTAAAATATATATTCCCATATGTTACGTGCGAAACGACAAATAGATTATAATTAATCAGATAGAGAGTGTGCTCTTCCAATTGTTTATCTTGAACTGCATAAAAATTAAAAGTACGGCATTCATCACAGTAAAGGTTATAATCTATAAAAAAAGATGAGAAATTGCTTGTATATTTAGGTCTTTCAATTGGAAAAATTAACTTTCCAAATTCATTTTCAATGAAATCATAAACAAGATTCATTTTATACTCCTTGTGACTTTATTGGAGTTTAATAAGTCCTGAGCTCTATCAGATTGCCACTTATGCTGCAGATTTATATTGTATCTTTCTTTGCCAACTATAGGTGATTGGATAACATCAAAAAAATAATAAGCATATTCCCTGGGGCCATTACCTTGGAGTTTTTTTATTTTTTCGCGTTCTAATTGAGCATAATGCAGGTCAAATACTTCTTGATGTAGTCTCACATAATCTACATTTGCTACGACTAACTCTACAACTGTCACGTCTTCCTCTTTGTCGCAATTCCAAGAAGCTTTTGAAGCAACCCAAATATCAGGTGTTGTATAGAACCCTCGGCCAAGTTCACCACCACCTAAAGTCCAATCGATATTTCCACTATGGATAGTATCGATCGCGCCTGGAGTTGAACCATGATAATTTTTTTTCAACCTTCACACCCCGTATTTAGTTATTGTACTTAAAGTCTAAAAGCTTTTTTAACATATCATAACGCTGCTAACGTCCGCTTTTGGCACGGAGCTGCCTGTCAGGTTAGATTTAGCTCTGTGCCATAACTGTGTCAGATTAAATCTGAGCTAATACATTTTATTACTTTACCATCATTTTCCTAATACCCTTTTTGGCGGGGTGTAGTATTATAGCCTATCACACGCAAAGCGTTGTCCACCGTGTTTTCACTCATAGGTTTACGGTGCTATGACAAATAAAACTAATGATTTAAAACAAGAAACAAAATAGCCATCTTTACCTCTGAATATAAAGATTGCTAATTATCACTTAAAATTCACACCCACCACATTATCCAAATTCCCCCCCAACTCATCCATGTAATCCGCATACCACTACATCATTTTCCTACGTCCATCCATATACTGAGCATGATTGTAAGTACCTAGAATCGCATTCTTATCGATATGTGCGAGCTGGGTTTCAATCCATGCAGAGTTATATCCCTTCTCATGCAAAATCGTGCTCATCGCGTGGCGGAAGCCATGCCCAGTAAACCTTCTTCAATAACCTGATTTACTCTTACTTTACTGACCAGCTTTTGATGAGCATTTAGCAAGGTATGTAAAACTGTATCTGCATGCCTCACACTATCTCATTACTTAATTTCGCAAAACTAAACGGCGAAATCTCCCTCTCCCTATTCGCATCCAGATAATCCGCCCACCATTGCACCATCAGCCGCCGTTCCTCAATATGTTCTGCCTTATGAATATAAGCAGCTCTTACTGAATTACGTTCTTGGTGGCTCATTTGCCTTTCTACTGCATCCTTAGACCACAACCCTGACTCAATCAACGAGCTACAGGCCATCGTTCTGAAACCATGACCACACACTTCCGTCTTAGTGTCATAACCCATTACACGTAATGCGTTGTTAACCGTGTTTTCACTCATTGGTTTTCTTGGATTATGATCGCCGATAAAGATCAGCTCATAGTTACCGCTGAATTGGTAGATCTGTTTTAAGATCTCAATGGCTTGTCGGCTTAAAGGGACTAAATGAGGGGTACGCATTTTTGATCCGCGATGGGAGTGTTTAACCCCTTCTATCGCTTCGCGTTCAGCGGGGATCGTCCACATGGCATTATCAAAATCGATTTCATCCCAACGAGCGAAACGGAGTTCGCTGGAACGAATAAAGACTAGCAAGGTGAGTTTGACGGCTAAGGTGGTTAATGGTCTGCCAGTATAGCTATCGATACGTTGTAAAAGCTCTGGTAAGCGTTTAAGCTCTAACGCGGCTCTATGGACACGATTACCAGTAGCAATTGCACCTGCCATATCTTGCGCTGGGTTATAATCGATTAAGCCACTTTGTACTGCATAGCGCATTATGGAAGTGACGCGCTGCTGTAAACGTGCCGCCACTTCAAGACGTCCAGATATCTCCACGGCTTTAATCGGTTCGAGTAGATCGCGAGTTTTCAGTTCGGCAATATTACGTTTACCAATAGCAGCAAAGATATTGTCCTCAAGGCTTTTTAGCACTCGATGGCTATGCCCTTCTGACCACTTCTTATTCGTTGCATGCCAATCACGAGCTATCTTCTCAAAGGTATTAAATTCCTTTTGCTGCTCTTCTTTTATTTCTTTGCGTTTTTCGCTTGGATCAAAACCATTAGCAATTAACTTTCTGGCGGCATCTCTTTTCTCTCTGGCTTCTGCGAGTGAGATTTCAGGATAGATACCCAGAGCTAACATTTTTTGCTTACCGCCAAAGCGATACTGTAAACGCCAATATTTTGAGCCGTTGGTATGTACCATCAAGTGCATACCATCACCATCGGTTAATTTATACGATTTATCCAAAGGCTTGGCAGCCCTGACTTTAGCATCAGTAAGAGCCATAATTTATCTCCTTCTGTTGGTACAAACTATTATCGAATCGAGAGATACCAACACATATACCAACAGTAGGTACTTGATGTGGGTTGACCTTAGTATACTTGGGAAGACTGAAAAGTGGGGAAAAGCCTTGTAAAACTGGGATTTCAGATACAAAAAAAGACGTCCGTTGACGTCTCTTGATGTTCTTATGGTGCCGAAGGCCGGACTCGAACCGGCACACCCGAAGGCGGTTGATTTTGAATCAACTGCGTCTACCAATTCCGCCACTCCGGCACGAAGTGATGTGTTTCTTGGGAAACGCCGCTATTATACTTGCCCTGCGGACTCTGGCAACATTTATCTTGAAGATTCAGATTGTTCGATTAAAAAAAAAGCATAATGAAACAATTAACACCAAAAAAAACGAAATAGCTTTTGTTGTTTATTTATCAATTGATGATTATGTTAAATTTTTCACTACTATTTTATCGCCCTTTCCCCTCGGATGACTGGCGGGTCATCGTAATATTTGTTAATTTATCCGCAATCTTGCGTAATTATTAAAGGCATAAACTATGGGTTTTGTTGGCTGGATAGCAGTTGGGATATTTATTGGCATCTTAATTGGTGTCATGATGAAAATATTCGCTAAGAAAAAATAATATTGGCTGCAAAGCCATTTGCAAAACAATCATATCGGCTGGCTTCTAACATGAAGAAATCGTTTCTAAAAATTCTGTCAGTATCAGCGCTATCTCTCGCTTTGATGGCTTGCTCTACTCAAACAGAAAAACAACCAAAGTTTCTACAAGGTAATAGTGTTGAATCCTCCGACTGGAAAGTCTTTGAGGGTGATCGAAGAACTTATGAGCGTGTCGCTAAGATAGTCGATCTCTATGCGAATCGTATTTTTAATGAAAGCGATGCTCGCGGTATGGCCATTATTGTGATTGATAATAACCAAGTATTGTCTCGCTATTATGGCGAAACAGCACCGGGGAATGGTAAAAAACCAGGGCCTAATTCATTAATCCGCATAGCATCTATCAGCAAGTTAATGACTAGTGAAATATTAATTAAGCTTGAACAAGATAAAAAGCTATTAATTACTGACCCATTACAACAATACAGCTATCACGGTGTGACTGTGCCGGATAACAATAGCGGGAAGCCTATCCGCCTATACCATTTAGCGAGTCATACCAGTGGATTACCCCGTGAGCAGCCGGGTGGGAAATGGGGCCGTCCTGTCTTTATCTGGCCAACCCAAGATAATCGCTGGACTTGGCTGAGAACAGGTAAACTGGATGCGACGCCGGGAACCGAAGCGGCATATTCTAACCTTGCCTATGACTTACTCGCCGATGCAATGGTTAAAGCATCCGGTCAATCTTATCCGCAATTATTTAGCCGCTATGTCACTTCCCCTGCGAATATGACAAACACTACCTATACACCAAACAATGCCCAGTGCTCACGGTTAATGGAAGGCACTAAACCGAGCCCCTGTCATAACACGCTTGCGGCTGCAGGCAGTGGGGGTGTTTATTCGACCCCTGCCGATATGCAAAAATGGATGCAGCAATTTTTATCTACCGATAACAGCCTAAGAAAAGCAACTGCGGCTCGTGAACAAGGCATTTATTTTCCACGTGAAAAATTACTGGAAATAAAAGGTATGGATGTTGCCGGTCAAGCTGATGGACTCGGGTTAGGTTGGGTTTATATGAAGCCCAAAAATGGCACACCGGGTATTTACCAAAAAACCGGTGGTGGTGGTGGTTTTAATAGCTATATGGCAATGATCCCAGAACAAAATATTGGTATTTTTGTGGTGATGACACGCAAAGATAGCAGCAAATTTAGTAAGCTAACGATAGGTGTTAACGAACTGGTCGCCTCGTTATCATCCAATCATGCGTATGGAAAACATTGAAAGAGTACCGTCACCGCTGTTCAAGCACTGACGAGTTATACCCCTCGAATGAAACGGGAATTTGCCCGTTTTCTCACCATTATCGCGACAACTGCCTGAGATTATTCAGGCAGTTTTTACCGCTAAAATTCCGCTGTTTTATGCAATCTTTCATTTCAATTCTTCATTAATATTTGTTCTATTTTCCAATAATAAGTAGGAACAAAAATGCATATTCTTCCTCGCTTTATTTTCCGTCCATATTCCATTACAAAACCTTATTCACCTAACTTTGTGCAGCTTTTGAGAAAAATCCATAGCCATGGCAACCAAGCACCAACCCTCGAAAAAATACGTGAGATAGAAGGTTTAGTTACTAAAGAGAGAATTGAAAAAATAAATGATAAATATGCCAAGATTCAAAGTCCCATCGAAAATCATCAAATAAAATATAATAAAAGACTTTCCACTGAGTATAGAGATGAAGCTCGTCGGATTGAACAACAAGAATTTAATCACGCATATGCGTGCAATTTATCTTATAGCGCCTCTGGGGGATTTTTTTCAGCTGCGCAGCGAATGGCCAATATAAGTGGGTTTAATATCCGCGGAATTATCGGTGAGAATTTGTATTCTGATGCGCTAAATATAAAACAACAAGTCTTATTCAAACCACAAAATATCTTTTTGTCGTCGATTAATCGTATCGGTAATTTAGCGTTGAGCAAGCGGGCTTTTTTTTAAAATAAAAAGGCTGTTAAATCAATCGATTTACAGCCTTTTCATGATATCTAAATTGTGCTTATTTTCGTTTCACTAATAAAACAATGCTGACGACCAAAAACAGTATGCTTGGCAATGCCGCAGCAATGATAGGTGGTACGGAATAGACTAAACTCCAGTTACCAAACCCCTCATTAAGCACATAGAATAAGAAGCCACCAACAATCCCTGAAATAACGCGAACGCCCATAGGTACGGTGCGTAGCGGCCCAAAAATAAAGGAAACTGCCATCAACATCATCACTGCTGCGGATAATGGAGCCAATATTTTTTTCCACATACTGAGTTGATAGACGGAGGCAACTTGCCCACTTTCTTTTAAATAAGAGACGTATTGATACAAGCCTCGAATGGAAAGTGAATCCGCATTCAACGAAACTATGCCGAGTTTTTCAGGGGTTAGATTCGTTTTCCAATCAACCGTTAAACGCTGTGATCCTGTGATTTTTTTCTCGCTACTTAAGATAGATTCATCAACTTGAGATAATACCCAAAGCTGATTGACGTCATCGTAAGTCCCACTCGATGCAAACATCACTGAATTCAATTTTTGCTGTTCATTGAAGCGATAAACAGATACATCTTGGATAGAGGTCGAATTATTGACGCGCTGAATATGAATAAAATCACGCCCATCTTTTGCCCACATACCTTCATCTGTCACCACTAACGAGTTACCGACAATTTTTTCTGCACGGTAGTTTCTTGCCCATTGTTCTCCAGCAGGAGCAACCCATTCACCAATAAGCATGGTAACAATCACCAGCGGAACCGCTGTTTTCATGACGGATAACGCAATTTGCAATCGAGTAAAACCGGAGGCTTGCATCACCACCAGCTCACTGCGAGACGCCAGCGCACCCAGTCCCATTAGCGCACCAAGCAGCGCTGCCATTGGGAAAAAGATATCGATATCTTTAGGTACAGTGAGTAAGGTGAAAACCCCAGCACTCAAGGCGGTATAATCCCCGTCACCAACTTTACGTAACTGCTCAACAAATTTGATAATCCCAGCGAGCGAGACCAACAAAAATAGCGTCGTCAGAATAGAATTTAGGATGGTTCGACCGATATATCTATCTAAAACACCAAACATCAGGCAACCCCTCGACTAAATTTAACGCGTATACGACGCATTGGCACGGTATTCCACGCATTGAGTACAATGGCTAAGGCCAAGTACCCGAAATTGACGATCCACATGGCATATTTAGGGTCGATATCATCTTTGCCAGCGCTATTGCGCAACGTGCTTTGCAATAAGAAGAATATCAAGTAGAGCAACATGGCAGGTAACATGCTTAATACACGCCCTTGACGCGGATTAACTTCGCTTAGCGGTACAACCATTAACGCCATTACCACAACAGAGAACACAATCGTCAACCGCCAATGGAATTCAGCGTTTACATCTGGTGTGTTTTCTTGCCATAGCTGCAACATATTTTTTTGTTCGACTCTATCATTGCGTGCTTCGGTTGTTTTGTGATCAACGATCGCTTGATAGTTTACGAAGTCGGTAATACGAAAATCACGTAGTAATGCAGTGCCTTCGTAACGAGTGCCTTCATTTAGTACCACAGTTTGACGACCATCTGCATCTTCTTTCAGGTAGCCACTATCTGCAACAACCACAGATGGACGTTGTTCATTGGCTGATCGCAATTGTGCAAGAAAAACATTTTTAAAATTATTTCCTTTCACATCACCGATATAAAGCACAAAGTTGCCATCTTTTGTCGTTTTAAATTGCCCTTCAACCATGGCAGCAAGGCCAGGATTAGCTTTGGCATCTGCCAATACTTGTTCTTGGTATTGTGATGACCAAGGTAGCAGCCACGTTATATTCGCGATAGCCACTAATGCTGTCAGGGTTGCCAACACCAGTGCCGCTTTAACTAATACGTCTTTACCGAGGCCGCAGGCATGCATCACCGTGATTTCGCTTTCGGTGTAAAGTTTACTGTATGTCATCAATAGCCCAAGAAATAGGCTCAAAGGCAAAATCAGCTGCGCCATTTCAGGCACACCTAATCCCAATAAAGGGAGTACTAAATTTGAAGGAATATTACCCTGTACCGCAGCCCCGAGAATATCGATGGACTTCTGGCTAAAAAAGATCAACATCAGCACAAAAAGTATCGCTAATTGACTTTTTAGGGTTTCACGTACCAAATATCTAATAATTATCACGCTTATTACGCCTGTGAAAACTTGTCTTTTGGGTAGAAAATGGCTAAGTTCGTTCAATGCCTACCATTAACTAACATATACTCTGGTTTATTGTAAGGCTAGAATGATATAAAAGCATTCTCTGTACTGATCGACAAATCAGAACATGCTTAATTTTAGTGAAAAAACCAGACATTCGCTCAGTTTAACATAAAGAGTTCACTCTCTATGAGCTAGATTATGCGAAACGCTAATTTTAGCGAGCGCATTGGCCTTTGTCTTCAAGATTCAGGAGAACGCATGGAGTTTAGTGTAAAAAGTGGTAGCCCGGAGAAACAACGTAGCGCATGTATCGTTGTCGGAGTCTTTGAACCACGCCGTCTGTCCCCTATAGCTGAACAGCTGGACAAAATAAGTGACGGATATATCAGCGCCCTGCTGCGCCGCGGGGAACTTGAAGGTAAAGTAGGGCAATCCCTGCTACTCCATCATGTACCCAATGTTCTGTCTGAACGCATTCTTCTTATCGGTTGCGGTAAAGAACGTGAATTAGATGAGCGTCAATTCAAACAAATCATTCAGAAAACCATTAGTACTTTGAATGAAACTGGCTCGATGGAAGCCGTTTGTTTCTTAACTGAGCTGCATGTTAAAGGTCGCAATAATTACTGGAAAGTCCGTCAAGCCGTCGAAACCGCGAAAGAGTCGCTCTACGTATTTGACCAACTTAAAAGTAATAAAACCGAACATCGCCGTCCACTGCGTAAATTAGTGTTTAATGTTCCAACACGCCGTGAGCTCACCAGCGGTGAACGCGCAATTGCACACGGTTTAGCTATCTCGTCTGGCGTTAAAGCAGCAAAAGATCTCGGTAATATGCCGCCAAATATCTGTAATGCAGGTTATTTAGCGTCACAAGCTCGCCAACTTGCTGATATTTCAGACAGCAAGCTCACCACTCGTGTTATCGGTGAAGAGCAAATGAAAGAGCTGGGCATGAATGCTTACTTGGCCGTTGGTCAAGGTTCACAAAATGAATCCTTGATGTCCATTATGGAATATAAGGGCAACCCAAATGCTGACACCAAACCCATTGTATTGGTTGGTAAAGGGCTAACGTTTGACTCAGGTGGTATTTCAATCAAACCTGCCGATGGCATGGATGAAATGAAATATGACATGTGTGGCGCTGCCACCGTTTACGGGGTGATGCGCTTTATCACTGAGTTGCAATTACCGATTAATGTCGTCGGTGTTCTTGCTGGTTGTGAAAACATGCCTGGAGGCCACGCTTATCGCCCGGGTGATATCCTAACAACCATGTCAGGACAAACAGTTGAAGTGTTAAATACCGATGCTGAAGGCCGTTTAGTGCTGTGTGACGCCCTTACCTATGTTGAGCGCTTCGAGCCTGAATTGGTTATTGATGTGGCAACATTAACCGGTGCATGTGTTATTGCATTAGGAAGTCATTACACGGGATTGATGTCGAACCATAACCCACTGGCTCATGAGCTATTAAATGCTTCTGAACAAGCGGGTGATCGCGCATGGCGTCTGCCATTAGCGGATGAGTATTTTGACCAAATCACACCAAACTTTGCGGATTTAGCCAATACGGGTGGGCGTCCAGCAGGTGCTATCACTGCCGGCTGTTTCCTCTCTCGCTTTGCCACCAAATATAACTGGGCACACCTCGACATCGCAGGTACTGCTTGGCGTTCAGGTGCGGCGAAAGGCGCAACGGGTCGTCCCGTTTCCATGCTGGCACAGTTCCTGTTGAACCGTGCAGGCCTAAATGGTGATGAGTAATCTCTATTGAGATACTTAACCCTAAATAGGTTATGATAAAAAATATCCCGATGAACAGCTACTGTGATTCGGGATATTGCTTTTATACCCTGAATATTCAAATAACTTGGGTATTGAATTATTGGCGTATAGATAACCAATAAAATCAGTTGGATATAACACCATTTTGCTGACTGTACGAAAAAGTATATAATTTAACGCGCTGAGTCTTTAACACACTTAGTATTTAACACGCTTAGTATAAAACGTCCTACCGCTCGAAATATAACGAGTACATACATGAAAAACGGCACATTTTACTTACTTGAAAAACCCTCGCCACAGGCCGAACTTGAAGCCCATGAGTGGCTCACCTGCGAGCTTGCGGCACAAATGTGGCGTAATGGAAAGCGAGTTCTAATTGCATGCGAGACGCAGCAACAAGCAGAAAAGATAGATGAAGCGCTATGGCAGCGAGATCCTCATCAATTTGTCCCCCATAATTTAGCGGGTGAAGGCCCTCGTTATGGTGCACCCATTGAAATTTGCTGGCCAAGTAAAAGAGGAAATACACCTCGAGATATACTGATTAATTTACAAAGTCAGTTCGCAGACTTTGCCACAGCTTTCCATGAAGTGATAGACTTCGTCCCTATCGATGAAAATTTAAAACAGTTGGCGCGTGAACGGTATAAAATTTACCGTAGCGTCGGCTTCAATTTGACCATGGCGGCGCCGCCAACTTACTGAATACGAAAGAAGATGGAAAAAAAACCAGAAAGTCCAATGAACGAACCTTCGCTCGACAAAACCTATAACCCTGCTGATATTGAGCAGTCCATGTACGCTCACTGGGAAAAAAGCGGTTATTTCAAACCGAATGGCGATACCAGCCAAGATAGCTTCTGTGTCGTCATTCCACCGCCGAATGTCACAGGCAGCCTGCACATGGGGCACGCTTTCCAGCAAACCATCATGGACACCATGATCCGTTACCAGCGTATGCAAGGTAAAAATACCTTATGGCAAACAGGTACTGACCATGCCGGCATCGCAACACAAATGGTAGTTGAGCGTAAAATCGCAGCGGAAGAAGGTAAAACCCGCTACGACTACGGTCGCGATGAGTTCATTGACAAAATCTGGCAATGGAAAGCGGAATCTGGTGGCACTATTTCACAACAAATGCGCCGTTTAGGTGACTCTGTTGATTGGGATCGTGAACGTTTCACTATGGATGAAGGCTTATCTAAAGCCGTAAAAGAAGCTTTCGTTCGACTGCATAAAGAAAATTTAATTTATCGTGGTAAACGCCTCGTTAACTGGGATCCTAAATTACATACCGCGATTTCAGACCTCGAAGTTGAGAACCGCGAAATTAAAGGATCAATTTGGCACTTGCGCTACCCACTAGCTGATGGCGCTAAAACCGCTGACGGTAAAGATTATTTAGTGGTTGCAACAACGCGTCCAGAAACCATGCTAGGTGATACCGGCGTCGCTGTTAACCCTGAAGATCCTCGCTATAAAGATTTAATCGGCAAAGACGTTATTCTGCCAATTATTAATCGTCGTGTTCCTATCATTGCAGATGAGCATGCCGATATGGAAAAAGGCACGGGTTGTGTGAAAATCACCCCTGCTCATGACTTTAATGACTATGAAGTCGGTAAACGCCATCAACTGACGATGATCAACATGATGGACTTAAACGGTAACGTGCGTAACGAAGCTGAAGTTTTCGATACTAACGGCAACCCATCAACCGCTTATAGTTGTGAAATCCCAGAAGCTTACCGTGGTATGGAGCGCTTTGCTGCACGTAAAGCCATTGTCGCTGAATTTGACCAACTAGGCCTGTTAGTTGAAGTTAAACCTCATGATTTAACTGTGCCTTACGGTGACCGTGGTGGTGTGGTTATCGAACCCATGCTAACCGACCAATGGTATGTTCGCACCGCGCCATTAGCCAAAGATGCGATTAAAGCGATTGAAGATGGCCGCATTCAATTTGTTCCACGCCAATATGAAAATATGTATTTCTCATGGATGCGTGATATTCAAGATTGGTGTATTTCGCGCCAACTGTGGTGGGGACACCGCATCCCTGCATGGTATGACGAGAAAGGCAATGTCTACGTTGGTCGTGACGAAGAAGAGGTGCGCCGCGAAAATAACCTGGGTGCGGATATTGCGCTACGCCAAGATGAGGACGTTCTGGATACATGGTTCTCTTCGGGTCTATGGACATTCTCAACTCAAGGCTGGCCAGAAAATACTGAGGCGCTGAAAACCTTCCATCCAACGGATGTATTAGTCAGTGGCTTCGATATCATTTTCTTCTGGATTGCTCGCATGATCATGATGACGATGCACTTCGTCAAAGATGAAAACGGCGAACCCCAAGTTCCCTTTAAAACTGTCTACATGACAGGTCTGATCCGTGATGAAGAAGGCCAGAAAATGTCTAAATCCAAAGGGAACGTTATCGACCCATTGGATATGATTGACGGTATCTCTCTGGAAGACTTACTTGAAAAACGTACAGGCAATATGATGCAGCCACAACTGGCTGAAAAAATTGCAAAGCGTACCCAAAAAGAGTATCCAGACGGAATTGAAGCCCACGGAACAGATGCGCTACGCTTTACACTCGCTGCACTTGCCTCTACCGGCCGTGATATCAACTGGGATATGAAACGTCTATCAGGCTACCGTAACTTCTGTAATAAGTTATGGAATGCGAGCCGCTTTGTGTTGATGAACACCGAAAATCAAGATTGTGGTCAGAACGGTGGCGAGATGAGCTTCTCATTAGCAGACCGTTGGATCATGGCTGAATTTAACCAAACAATTAAAGCTTATCGTGAAGCGCTTGATACTTATCGTTATGATATTGCAGCAAGTATTCTATATGATTTCACATGGAATGAATTCTGTGACTGGTATTTGGAACTGTCGAAACCTGCCGTTCATAAAGGTAACGATGCCCAAGTCCGTGCTGCTCGCTATACGCTAATTGAAGTACTTGAAGGTCTACTGCGTCTTGCTCACCCTATCATTCCATTTATCACCGAAACCATTTGGCAGCGTGTTAAAGTGGTTAAAGGCATCGATGCTGACACTATTATGTTACAGGCATTCCCAGAATTTGATGCCTCAAAAGTGGATGAGCTTGCACTCAGTGATTTAGAGTGGATCAAAGAAGCAATCATTGCTGTTCGTAATATTCGTGCAGAAATGAACATTTCTCCGGGTAAACCACTTGAATTGATACTGCGTGGTGCATCCGAAGATGCTAAACGTCGTGTCGCTGAAAACCAAAACTTTATTCAATCTATGGCTCGCCTTGCGAGTATTAAAGTGCTGGCTGAAGGGGAAGAAGCACCTATTTCTGTTACTAAATTAGTTAATGGTGCAGAGTTGCTGATCCCAATGGCAGGCCTTGTAGACAAAGATGCCGAGCTAGCACGTTTGGATAAAGAACTAGAGAAAGTGAACAAAGAGATTGAATCAATCGAAAGCAAGCTTGCAAATGAAGGCTTTGTTAGCCGTGCGCCTGCTGCTGTGGTTGAAAAAGAGCGTGAACGCTTAAATGCCAATATTGAAGCGAAAGTGAAAATTGAAGCACAAAAAGTGACTATTGCGTCTTTGTAATTTCATCTTTTTGCTTTAGCCTAAGCCCTTATTAGTTGGCTAATAAGGGCTTTTTATCACCCACAATTCAGTTTCTTTTTTCCGTTCTTAGAGGAAAAAATTAGCGAAAGAGATCGTTTTAATTACATGGATATTTGCTAAAGAGCCATGTGATTTTAAGGCTAATAAAGGCAGGAATTTCGTCTGACATAGGGGGGCGATAACCCGCCAATCTACATCTATTTCAAGGTATAATATATGTAGAAAAAAACAGTATTGACATAACATTATTTTTTGATAAATTGTTTGTAACAGCAAGACATTAGCTGTTAGCAGTAAAGAGTTAAAACATGATTTACGCGATGATGTAAGGCTTCGATTTTATGGGTGGTTGCAACTGCAATGGTTAGCAACAGAAGTAAAGCAACGCATCAAGAGTATATATCGCGAGGGGAAGTGTACTTGTTTCGTCCATCTTAATGATGGCGGTTTGTATAACGAAGTTTATATGGAAAAGTTAGTAATTTAGTTGAACCATATTGCAACAAGCGTGTACATTTTTACAGAAGTATCAAAGTAGTATTACGTTAGTAGTTATTAATGTTAAATGTAAAAAATGCAGTACCTTAAAAGCCCTGACATCACAAATTGTCGGGGCTTTTATCGTTTATAGCCGTTGCCTTTATGCCAAACATGACATTCACTCAATACACACCTCTTTTGTTAAATTACCTTACCACTATCGAATTATTTTTAGCTTTTCTTTTTTGTTATTAATCCTAGCTATCCATTTATAGAACAAAAAAAGGATAGCGTATCGCTATCCTTCTCTTATAAAGCAATGATGATATTAATCGTTAGTGAACGCGATCTTCAGGCTCAATGTCGCCGTCTTCACCCTCTTCATCATCATACTCTGCATCTGGATCTTCAAAATAAGTTCCCCAACCGTCATAGTTGACACCCATTTTTTCAGCCAGCTTCATTAATTGATCGACTTGTGCATCTATCAGCTCTGCATTTAATGCGCTTTCACTGATCACATCACAACACATCAAAGTTTCGCCTGTTTCAACTTCGAGTTCTTCTGCATCGGTCACTTCATAACCGAGCTTGAACGCTTCAACAGCCGCTTTTTCTAATAACGCGAAGTTATCGGCAGAAAAATGGTGCTCGATGGCATACAGCGCATCAGGATCGCTACCATCTTCAAGTAATTCTTCAATAATTAGGCGAGTCTCTTCGCTCTGTGCCTCAAGTTCAGCTTGGTCTACCATGTCTACACCCCTTGTTCCGTAATCGCTAGTCTCCTCGCCATTCTCCCATAGGGTCGGCAGTGAAACCATACCTGATGCAATTATTTCTTTTTCATTTGGGGTTGATTTTGAATTTTTATGGATATAAATTGAATATTAATTCAATAATAAAAGGTATCACTGTATGAATCCCTTATACCATAAGCATTTTTTAAGATTACTTGATTTCACTTCTAGCGAAATTCATTCACTCTTAAAACTATCAGCCTGGCTAAAATCAGAAAAAAAATCAGGGACTGAACAACCTCTGCTAGCAGGAAAGAATTTTGCACTCATTTTTGAGAAAGACTCCACCCGTACCCGGTGTGCTTTTGAGGTTGGTGCTTTTGATCAAGGTGCAAGAGTGACTTATCTCGGACCTTCTGGTAGCCAAATCGGGCATAAAGAGACCATGAAAGATACCGCCAGAGTGCTTGGGCGGATGTATGATGGTATTCAATATCGGGGATTTGCCCAAAGCACTGTGGATACCTTAGCTGCGCACTCGGGAGTGCCTGTTTGGAATGGATTAACTAACGAATTCCATCCCACACAGTTATTAGCCGACCTGCTTACCATTCAAGAACATCAGCCAAACAAGCCATTATCAGAGATAAAATTCGCCTATTTAGGAGATGCCCGTAATAATATGGGAAACTCAATGCTAGAAGCCGCTGCGTTAACAGGCTTAGACTTACGTTTAGTTGCACCAAAAAGCTGCTGGCCAGAAGAGGAATTGGTCGAAGCATGCCAAAAAATAGCGAAAGAAACAGGGGCTAAAATTACTCTAACGGAAGATGTGGCACAAGGTGTTAAAGATGCAGACTTTATTTATACTGATGTGTGGGTTTCCATGGGTGAGCCGAAAGAGGTTTGGGCACAACGTATTAACTTATTAAAGCCTTACCAAGTCAACATGGATGTAATTAAACTTACTGGCAATCCTGATGTGAAATTTTTACATTGCCTGCCCGCTTTTCATAATGAAGACACCACGCTGGGCGCGCAACTGGCAACAGAATTCAATATGTTTGGTGGCTTAGAAGTCACCGAAGAAGTGTTTGAATCGCCATACAGTATTGTGTTTGATCAAGCTGAAAACCGGCTACATACAATTAAAGCCGTTATGGTCGCGACATTAACCCCTGAACTACCGGTAAATGTTTTTTAAAATAAAAACCAAGTAGAACCTTAATATTATTTGGTTTCTACTTGGTAATATTGTCTCTACGGGCGCTCACCGTTAGCTAATCGCCGATTAATCTCATCAATGAGCTGCGGTAAATCAGCAAGCGTATCAATAACATAATGGGCACCTGCGGCAAATAGCTTGTCCGCGGCTTGTTGGCGAAGCTCAGCTACCGCCTCACTGGACATTGCCTGATATTCATCCCATGTTTTACCAAACTCATTACCTGACAGCGCAAGTCCAACACTCCACATCCCTGCATTGAGCCCCTCAGCTATTCCTGGCACCGCATCATCTACCTTGATGCAATGTGACACTGAATCTATTGCAAGCGCAATAACGTTTTGTAGCGCCATCCAAGGCCCCGGTCGCCCTCCCGCAGGAATATCATCACTGGCCACCCAATAATCCGGGATGTAACCTAATCGTGCCGCAGCAGGAACTAGCTTTTCCATCACCGCTCTTGGGTAGCCAGAACAAGAGCCAATTTTAATACCTTGTGAACGAAGCTTGGTAACGGTATTAATGACACCCTCGATTGGAGCAGAAAAATCAACGACTTTAGCAATTTGTAATGGCATAAACGTGGCGTAAATAGTATCGATATCCTCGCTGTTCATTGAGCGGCCAAATTTATGTTGCCAACAAGCATTAATTTCAGGCAACTTCCCGAGCGCTTCGATATGTTGCCATTTACCTAATCCCATCGGGATCCGAGCCTGTGCCAAGGTAATATCAATATCAAATGCTCGATGAAATGCTTCGATAAAAATTTGGGTTGGTGCAAATGAACCGAAATCTACGGTAGTACCAGCCCAATCAAGAATAACCGCTTGAACCTTATTCATCTTTATTCCTTTATTTTCAATAAATCGCTTCAGTCAATTTTCCAGTCCATCGCTTTTTCGATGGCAACCAACAACTTATCAATATCATTGCTATAGACTTCCCCAATATTGCCAATACGAAAGCAATCACTTTGAGATACTTTCCCCGGATAGATAACAAAACCTTGTTCTTTTAAGCGTTGATAGAAGGTTTTAAACTGATAATTTGCTGAGGTTGGTGATAAAAATGCAGTAATAATCGGAGAATGGTCGCTATCGTCTAATAATGTACGAAAACCTAATGATCGCATTCCAGCGACTAATTTTTGTTGATTTTGCTGATAGCGCAGATAACGTGCAGCAATTCCCCCTTCATCCTCTAATTCTTTCAGTGCTTGAGCAAATGCTAGCACCGTATGAGTCGGTGAGGTAAATCGCCATTTCCCGTGAAAGTCTTCCATACAGCGCCATTGATCGTAAAGATCGAGAGACAAGGAACGTGAACGCCCTTCACATTTCTCGAGCACTTCAGTACGTGCTATCACGAAAGCAAACCCCGGAACCCCTTGTAAGCATTTATTTGCTGAGCTAATCAAAAAATCGATATTAAGCAACGCGATATCTATCGGGATACCACCAAAGCTACTCATTGCATCGACGATATAGTGTTTTTGATAACGCTGGGCAAGCACGGCTATTTTCTCAATCGGGTTGAGGATCCCCGTTGTTGTTTCACAATGTACCATCGCAATATGCGTAATTTGGCTATCTTGCTGTAATATCTGCTCAATTTTTGCGATATCGGGTAATGTCACTTCATCACATTCACATACCGTATGTGAAATCCCCATACGCTGCGCCATCTCTATTATTCTGGCACCATAAGCGCCGTTACTAACAATCAATACCTTATCTTGAACACCAATAGCGCTGCCAAGAACAGCCTCTACCGCAAAGCTACCACTACCTTGCAATAACACCGATGAATACCCCGATTGCGCTGTCGCAAGCATGACTAACTGCTGACGAATACGCTGCACAACATCAAGATTATAATCATCATCCCAAGTGCAACTATCAAACAGCATTGCCTCCTTAACCGTTTTCGACGTCGTGAGGGGGCCAGGGGTTAATAGTAAATAATTACTGACTGTCATTAAATTCACCTTTGGTCTATACCAGATTGACATTATAATGATAGAAGCATAGCCAAAAGGTCAAAGGAAAAGTGGTCGTGCAACAAAAAATTCATATAACTATGTATAATAGGCAAGAAAAATAAATTGTGAGAATCTATGAAATTATCAGCAGATGAAATGCCTCAATACTTGCTTATCAAAGAACAATTGCAGGCAAGAATTGATAATGGTGCGCTGAAAAGTGGTGATAAGCTGCCGTCAGAACGTGAGTTATGCACTATTTTTAATACCACAAGAGTCACTATTCGCGAGAGCTTGGCGCAATTAGAATCCAGTGGGGCTATTTACCGCTCGGAAAGGCGTGGTTGGTTTGTTACACCTGACCGTTTATGGCTAGATCCAACGCAAAATACCAATTTCCATAAGCTGTGTATTGAACAAGGCCGCCAGCCTAAAACGACCTTACTGAATGGGTGCGTTATCACGGTTCCCCTTGATGCAATGACACCACTACAATTACAACCTTTCGAACAAATCTACTTACTTACCCGCTTGCGTTTTGTCGATGATCGCCCTGTTTGTTTCTGTGAAAACCATTGTTTACCTGCTCGTGTTCCTGAACTACTGCGTCACAATCTCAATGGTAGCTTAACGGAAGTGTATGAAGCTCATTTTGGGTTGATATATACCAGCATGCATTTATCTTTCTACCCTACTGCCATGCCGCCGCAAGCAGCCAGTGCTCTTGGTGTTGCCGTTGGACGTCCAGCCCTGTTATTGCAAAGGTTAAACTATGATCAACATGGACGAATTTTAGATTATGATGTCGAATACTGGCGTCATGATAGCTTGAGGATTGAGGTGGATACGCTTTAGTCGAATGACTAATCTAAACTCGATAATTTTTAAATTAATTATTATATTTCATCTTTTTGTCATATAAGCCCGTTAGCGTAAAGAGGCTGGTATATACCAGATTACATTTAACGCTAATTGGAGATTATGATGAAACCTTTTCGCCTTACCTGCTTACTGACGATAACGCTCTGTTCTACCTCTGTTTTCGCCGGTGATATCGTCACCGTCTACTCCGCTGATGGTCTGCACGATGGTAATAATAGTTGGTATAAAAACCAATTCGAGGCTTTCACAAAACAAACCGGCATCAAAGTACAGTATATCGAAAGTGGCTCTGGCGCGATTGTTGAACGTCTTGCCAAAGAGCGTACTAACCCGCAAGCCGATGTGCTGATTTCTGTTTCTCCCTTTATTCAGCGCGCAGCAAAAACACAATTGCTGGCTCAATTTACCCCTGACGGCACTGCCAGTATCCCAAACTCCACGCCTTACTACACCCCGCTGGTCAACAATTACCTCACGTTTATTTATAATGACAAGTTACTTAAAACTCCACCAACAAGCTGGGCTGACCTACTTGACCCTCGCTTTAAAAATAAATTGCAATATTCTACGCCGGGGCAAGCCGGTGATGGCACCGCCGTCATGCTACAAGCTTTCCATAGCTTTGCGAGCAAAGAAGCAGGATTCGACTACCTTGGCAAACTTCAAACCAATAACGTAGGCCCATCCGCCTCGACGGGTAAATTGACGGCATTAGTCAATAAAGGCGAGATATACGTAGCAAATGGTGATTTGCAGATGAATTTGTCGCAAATGGCACGCAATCCAAATATCAAGATTTTCTGGCCTGCGGATGATAAAGGCCAGCGCAGCGCGCTTGTCCTCCCTTATGTCGTTGGCCTCGTTAATCAAGGTCCTGAAACAGAAAACGGTAAAAAATTAATTAATTTTCTACTGAGTAAACAATCACAAAACCGTGTCAGCGAGCTGTCATGGGGTTTACCTGTACGCACGGATATTACGCCGAGTGATGCGCAATATCACACCGCGATTAGCACTATGAAAGGGATAACAACTTGGCAGCCTGATTGGGATCAAGTGGAACAATCTTTGACTGATGATATTTCACGCTGGCATCAAGTAACTGAGAGTGAGTAACCTTCTATGTTGATGAAACGAAAGTTAAATACCTCCCCACAAATTATCGGGCATTCAGGGATCACATTAGAATCGTTACGTGTTTCTTATCATAATAATGTGGTATTAAAGCCTTTATCTCTAACGATTGAACCTGGCGAGATACTCGTGCTTATCGGCCCGTCAGGCTCTGGAAAAACGACTGTTTTACGTGCTATCGCCGGCTTTGCGCAACCGGATAGTGGACGAATTTTAATCGGTGATACGGATATTACTCACCTGCCTCCCTACCAACGAGGGTTAGGAATGGTTGTCCAAAACTATGCGCTATTTCCTCATATGAAAGTGGAAGATAACGTTGCTTTCGGCTTGCGCGCCCAAAAACAGCCAAAAGCATTAATCACTGATCGCGTGGTTGAGGCCTTAAAGATTGTTGGAATGACAGACTATGCGACACGTTATCCTCATCAACTCTCTGGCGGGCAACAACAGCGCGTTGCAATTGCTCGTGCCATCGCAGTGCGACCGAGAGTATTATTACTTGATGAACCGCTCTCGGCATTAGATGCACAAATTCGCCATAACATGGTCGAGGAAATTGCACGTTTGCATCGTGAGTTACCTGAATTAACCATTCTTTATGTCACACATGATCAAACTGAAGCCCTCGCATTGGGCGATAAAATTGGCATTATGAAAGAAGGCTATTTGGTGGCTCATGGTGAAAAAGAGACTCTTTATCATTATCCTCCGAATCGTTTTTCCGCCGAATTTTTGGGGCGAGCAAATATTTTAGCGGCTACCGCTTTAGATTTTTCATCAACGCCGAGCCAAATTAATGTGAGCTGTGGAGGAACATTAATTAAAGCGCAGACCCGCGGAATGCGAGAAGGAACCCATAAGCTCGTATGTATCCGTCCACAACACATTAGCCTCACCCCAAGAAATGACACAACTAATCAATTACAAGCGACTCTACGCACCATTCGTTGGCAAGGCGATCTCACTCACCTTAACTGTGAGGTAGCCGGTGAAATAGTCACCATTGCCGTGACACATCTGTCCCCAGCACCACAAATAGGCGATAAGCTGACACTTTGGTTCTCACCGACAAATACTATTTTGATTGAGGAATGATATGTCCCATATCAGCGTGCCTAAACGCCTATCCGCTAATTCAAAATCGCGCTATTGGCTACTCCCCCCTTTGATTATATTAGCCATCTTATTTTTCTATCCGCTATTACTGATCGCAGAACAAGCGATACAGACTAAATCGGGTCATTGGGGGCTGGAAGTATTTTGGCAAGTCATTGAGTCGAAAAGATTTATCAATGGGTTATTGAATACATTACAGATTGCTTTTTTCGCCACGCTTGGCTGTTTAGTACTCGGCAGTATTTTAGCCGTCATACTGGTATTTATACCATTTACTGGTAGCCGTTTGGTTACTCAAGTCATTGATACATTTATTGCATTACCAACTTTTTTGGTCGCCCTTGCATTCACTTTTATTTATGGCTCAGCGGGTTTGCTTAATGGCTCATTAATGACATTTTTTAATTTTGAATTACCTCCGATTGATTTTTTATATTCAATCAATGGGGTAATTTTGGCTGAAATTACTGTTTTTACACCCCTTATTATGCGTCCTTTAATGGCTGCATTACGTCAAATTGATAAGAGCCAACTAGAAGCCGCGAGTATTTTAGGTGCTCATCCTGCTCGGGTCATAAGTCAGGTTATTTTCCCAGCGGCTTTGCCTGCTTTATTAGCAGGAGGCAGTCTGTGCTTACTACTGACTACCAATGAATTTGGCATTGTCTTATTTATTGGTGCCAAAGGCGTCAATACTTTACCCATGATGGTCTATAGCAAAGCCATTCTTGAATCTGATTACGCCGTTGCTTGTATGATAGCGCTGATAAATATTCTTCTCTCACTCGGCTTATTTTTCTTATATCGAATGGCAGCAATACGCCTCAGCACAAGGAAATAACGATGCTTGTTTGGTCTAAAAAAGGACGCGTTATTGCAAGTTTAATTGCCGTGGCCTTATTCTCAATATTATTTTTATTGCCACTGAGTATGATCCTACTGTCTAGCTTCAATAAGCAGTGGAACGGTATTTTACCGACAGGTTTTACCTTTTCTCATTTTGTAAACGCCTTTAGTGGCTCGGCTTGGAATGCCATAGTATCCAGTTTAGTTATCGGTTTTAGTGCGAGTTTATTTGCTTTGGTCTGTGGTTTATGGGCTGCATTGGCATTACGGGGACATAACCTTAAATTACAAAAATACTTGAGTATTGTATTTTATTTACCAAGTGCTATTCCGTCAGTTTCCATTGGACTTGGTATTCTCGTGGCTTTTAGCCAAGGTTACTTACAAATGAATGGCACATTTTGGATTATATTTTCAGCCCACTTCGTATTGATTTCTGCATTCACGTTTAGCAATGTCTCCACCGGATTAACGCGAATTTCACCTGATATCGAAAATGTCGCTTTTAGTTTAGGTGCTTCACCTTGGTATCGCTTATGTCATGTAACACTGCCATTATTAATGCCCTGGATGATTTCAGCATTAGCACTCAGCCTCTCTCTTTCTCTGGGAGAATTAGGTGCCACTATCATGCTTTATCCTCCTGGTTGGACAACACTCCCTGTCTCTATTTTTAGTTTAACCGATAGGGGCAATATCGCAGATGGCTCGGCGTTAACTATCGTGTTAGTTGCGATAACGTTACTGTTGATGATAAAACTAGAGAGGATTGCCAAAAGGTTGGGACAAAAATAAAAAGGGCGTTATTACATTACATTGGCATCATACTGAAAAATTAAACCAAACAGGAATGCGATTTCTTCACTCCCTGTTTGGTTTTATCCCTTCTTTAAATAAAAATTACAGCGATATTAATCATTCCCACATATATTTATCTTTTTTGAGCCAACCTTTAGTTTCCATACATTCTAAATAATAATTATTTCTGGTGTTTTCATTAACATCTAAAACATAACTTTCAGTCACGGGGGTTTGTTCTTTGTAGGTTGTCTCTTTCCCACAATCATCGTCTTTCTTACATTTTTTTTCGACAGAAGACATCACTGAACGTTGAGCAACCTCATTTTTAACAGGATATAGGTGCATAGCTTCGGGTTTACACGTTGCTCTTGCTTCAGATTGCGTATATTGAGAGCCGCCCGAAACGGGAACCCAAACCGATGTACAGCCAGAAAGAAGTAAAATAAATAAAAAGGAAAATAAGTGTTTCATAATAATCATAGGTTCATTAAAAGGATAAAATATCTTACCTATAAGCAAGAGCAGAGTAAATTTTCATAGCCTATTCGAAATCAAATCATTTAAGTTATATTTACCTTTTTATATAAATAGACAAAAATTCGTTATAGCAATAAATATCTTTCTGTTTTTTCTCTTCTTTATTTTTTGTATTTTTGTATACGTTCCTGCTCGTAAATAAAAAATTTATTTTTATTTTAGCAAACGCTTGCGTCATGAGATGAGATGCGTATAATTCGCCACAATTTGTCAGGAGAAATTATGAACGCTGCGACTCTATTTTTTACAGAGAAGACCTCCACTGCACTGCCTTCTGGCGGCCTGGACAGCTTATTTTTCCCCTCCGTATTTGAAGAAAAGCCCCTCATTGAGGGGCTTTTTTTTGGCCTATCCTCGAACATGTCAAGCTGACTCAGGAGAACAACGATGCCGAATCCTTTATACCACCGCGACATAATTTCTATTAATGACCTTGATCGCGCAGACCTTGAGCTCGTGCTCAAAGTGGCCGCCTCTTTAAAAAAACAGCCACAGCCTGAATTTTTAAAACATAAGGTTGTGGCCAGTTGTTTTTTTGAAGCGTCTACCCGAACACGTTTATCGTTTGAAACAGCCATTCACCGCTTAGGGGCTTCGGTGGTCGGCTTCTCTGATAGCACCAATACATCATTAGGTAAGAAAGGTGAAACTCTTGCCGATACGATTTCGGTTATCAGCCAATATGTTGATGCGATAGTCATGCGTCATCCTCAAGAAGGTGCTGCTCGTCTGGCCAGCCAATTTGCAGGGCAAATTCCAGTCATCAATGCAGGAGACGGCTCAAACCAACATCCAACCCAAACATTACTCGACCTGTTTACGATTCAAGAAACGCAAGGCCGCCTTGAAAACTTGCAAGTAGCAATGGTCGGCGACCTGAAATATGGCAGAACCGTGCACTCGTTAACACAAGCACTCTCTAAATTTAAAGGTAATCACTTCTATTTTATCGCCCCCGAAGTGTTGTCGATGCCAAGCCATATTTTGCATATGCTTGAAGAAAAAGGGGCGACTTATAGCCTGCATAGTAATATCGATGAAGTGATGCCTGAAATAGATATTCTGTATATGACTCGCGTTCAAAAAGAACGTTTAGACCCTTCCGAGTACGCAAACGTCAAAGCACAGTTTATTTTACGCGCCGAAGACTTACATACAGCAAAACCGAATTTAAAAGTATTGCACCCGCTACCACGCATCGATGAAATCACTGTTGATGTCGATAACACGCCATACGCTTACTATTTCCAACAAGCAGGGAATGGTATTTATGCGCGACAAGCCTTGTTGTCTCTGGTGTTAAATAAAGAATTAGCAATCTGAGGAGAAAATAACCATGACACATGATCATAAATTACAAGTTGAAGCTATCAGCCACGGTACTGTCATCGACCATATTCCTGCTCAAATTGGTTTTAAATTGCTAAAACTGTTTAAACTTACCAAGACGGATGAGCGTATTACCATTGGGCTAAACTTACCCTCAAGCAACTTAGGCAAAAAAGACATTATCAAAATTGAAAATACTTTTTTAACGCCTGAGCAGGCTAATCAGTTAGCCATGTATGCGCCAGAAGCCACAGTTAATCGTATTGAAGATTACCAAGTAGTCGAAAAACTTGAGCTCACATTGCCAGAACACATTGATAATGTGCTTATTTGTCCGAACAGCAACTGTATTAGCCACAATGAACCCGTATCAAGTAGCTTCCGCGTGAAGAAAATTGAGAAAGAGGTCGCACTTACTTGCCGGTTCTGTGAAAAAGAATTCGATAGAGACGCCGTGATCAATAATCAGTAGCTTATTTTGTGTATATACTCGTCATACTTCAAATTGCTTGGATATTGCATTCTCTTTGCACCGACAAGCAAATTGATATATTTGGAGTATAGTATCCAATAACTCATTGAATTATTTTCTTTATGTGATGAATCGGAGTAGTTATGTCATACGAAATCAATACAGACAACGCACCAGCAGCAATTGGCCCTTATGTTCAAGGTGTCGATTTAGGCAGTATGGTTATCACTTCAGGCCAAATCCCTGTTGATCCAAAAACAGGTGAAGTACCTGAAGATATTGCGGCACAAACTCGTCAATCACTGGCTAACGTCAAAGCGATCCTAGAAAAAGCCGGTTTAAGCGCTGCGGACATCGTAAAAACGACCGTATTTGTGAAAGATTTGAATGATTTTGCAACGGTTAATGCAACCTACGAAGAATTCTTCAAACAACACAATGCACCATTCCCAGCACGTTCATGTGTTGAAGTAGCTCGCCTGCCAAAAGATGTCAAAATCGAAATCGAAGCGATTGCAGTACGTAAATAATTACGTACTTGGCAAAGCAATTCGATGATTTGAGCTGCCCTCGACTATATCGATTTGAGGGCAGTATTTTTTATTTATTCCCTCTCTTTTTATTTTTATTTCTGCGCTTTTGATATTCATACAAATTATTTTTTTCCTTGTTTTGGATCAAACAATCACTATCTATAAAAAAGCAATAACCTATATATTGTGCTTTAATTACCACACAGGACACAATATGTAGTGTTTATTCACATTTTATCCACAGACTTAGCCAACACGAAAGCGATAACAAGCATATGGCATGTTTACGTCTGTGGATAACTAATCAAGGAGTATGATTGTGGGAACGGTTGTTATTAAAAGAGATGGTTGTCAGGTCAATTTTGACCTTCCGAGAATCCAAGAAGCGGTCAAGCGTGCTGCAGCTGCCGTGAATGTTAAGGATGACGATTACTGTCTTCAGGTTGCTTCTGCTGTGGCAGAGCAACTTTGCAGCCGTGACAAAGTGGATATTCGTGAGATCCAAGATGCGGTAGAAAACCAGCTAATGGCCGGTCCGTATAAAGATTTAGCACGTGCCTATATAGAATATCGCCATGATAGAGACAGTGAACGTGAAAAACGCAGCCAGCTCACTCATGACATTCGTGGGCTTATTGAGCAAAGCAATGTTTCTCTGCTCAATGAAAATGCCAACAAAGACAGTAAAGTGATCCCAACTCAACGCGACTTGCTTGCGGGCATTGTAGCTAAACACTATGCCAAACAGCATATTTTACCTCGCGATGTGGTACAAGCTCATGAAAAAGGTGAAATTCACTATCATGACCTCGACTATGCGCCATTTTTCCCGATGTTTAACTGTATGCTGATAGACCTTGAAGGCATGCTAACTAACGGTTTTAAAATGGGCAATGCGGAAATTGAGCACCCAAAATCAATTTCAACCGCAACAGCGGTAACGGCACAAATTATTGCACAGGTTGCTAGCCATATTTATGGCGGAACGACCATCAACCGTATCGATGAAATTTTAGCGCCTTATGTCACGACAAGTTACGAAAAACACTTAAAAGTCGCTAAAGAGTGGAATATTGCAGATGCTGAAGGATATGCACAAAGCCGCACCGAAAAAGAATGTTATGATGCATTTCAATCTTTAGAATATGAAGTCAATACACTGCACACCGCAAATGGTCAAACCCCATTTGTTACCTTTGGCTTTGGCCTTGGTACATCAAAAGAAGCCCGCCTTATCCAGCAATCTATCCTCAAGAATCGCATTGCGGGATTAGGTAAAAATCGTAAAACAGCGGTTTTCCCAAAACTGGTATTTGCCATTAAAAAAGGCTTAAACCACCAGCTCGGAGATCCTAATTATGATATCAAACAACTTGCTCTGGAATGTGCCAGTAAACGCATGTATCCCGATATCCTCAATTATGACAAAGTCGTTGAAGTAACAGGTTCATTTAAAACACCAATGGGTTGCCGCAGTTTCTTAGGGACTTATGAAGAAGATGGCAAACTCATTCATGATGGACGCAATAATATCGGCGTTATTAGCCTCAACCTGCCCCGTATTGCCATTGAAGCGCAGGGAAATGAAGATGCATTTTGGGCATTACTTGATGAGCGTCTTGTCATCGCTAAAAAAGCACTGATGACCCGTATTGCTCGACTCGAAAACGTCAAAGCACGTGTTGCGCCAATTTTATATATGGAAGGTGCATGTGGTGTAAGGTTAAAAGCAGACGATAACGTTGCTGAAATATTTAAACATGGTCGAGCATCCATTTCGTTAGGATACATTGGTTTACATGAAACCATCAATGCGTTGTTTGGCAACCAAACCCATGTTTATGACAGTGAACAGCTAAGGGAAAAAGCCGTCGCCATCATCAATCGCTTACGCCAAGCGACCGACGAGTGGAAAGCCAAAACCGGTTATGGCTTTAGCTTATATAGTACCCCTAGTGAAAACCTTTGTGACCGTTTTTGCCGTATTGATACTGCCGAATTTGGCGTGATCCCCGGCGTTACAGATAAGGGTTATTACACTAACAGCTTCCACTTAGATGTTGAAAAACAAGTTAATCCTTACGATAAAATTGATTTTGAAGCACCTTACCCACCACTCGCCAACGGCGGTTTTATTTGTTATGGCGAGTATCCAAATCTACAGCACAACGTTAAAGCGCTAGAAGATGTGTGGGATTATAGCTATGAGCACGTCCCTTACTATGGTACTAACACACCAATAGATGAGTGTTATGAATGCGGCTTCTCAGGTGAATTTTCTTGTACCAGTAAAGGCTTTACCTGCCCGGCTTGCGGTAACCACGATACTAATCGAGTCTCCGTGATCCGCAGAGTTTGCGGCTATTTAGGTAGCCCTGATGCAAGGCCATTTAATGCGGGAAAACAAGAAGAAGTTAAGCGCCGAATTAAACATTTAGGTAATGGTCAGTTAGGTTAACCGATGAATTATCACCAGTATTATCCCGTTGATGTGGTCAATGGCCCCGGTACTCGCTGCACGCTGTTTGTTTCAGGTTGCGTACACCAGTGCCGTGGTTGCTATAACCAAAGTACATGGCGTGTCGATTCAGGTATTCCATTTACTCAAGAAATGGAAGATCGGATCATTGAAGATTTGCAAGACACTCGCATCCGTCGGCAAGGGCTTTCCCTCTCCGGCGGAGACCCTCTTCATCCGGCGAATTTACCCGCCATACTTAGATTAGTGAAGCGAGTCAAAGCGGTTTGCCCCGATAAGGATATCTGGTTGTGGACCGGCTATAAATTGAATGAGCTAAGCCTAGAACAGCAAAAAGTGGCTCGGCTGGTCAATACCTTAATTGATGGGAAATTCGAGCAAGATTTGTATAACCCAAGCCTAGTGTGGCGCGGTAGCAGTAATCAAGTGATCCACAAACTTCGTTAAGCCTTACGTTCCCAATGCAACTTAGTACCAAAGCCTAATTTATTATCGACCATTTTGACTTTCTGCAAGTGAAGCTGCCAAACAGGCAGTTTCGCTGTCAATGCAATCGGAAATCGCTGGCAATAAAAGTCTCGAGCGGATTGTTCTGCTTCACCTTCCAATACTCTAATATTCCCAATAAACTGCACCCCTTGGATTTTACTGACATCTTTGGTTTGTGCCGATATGGTTCCTGCAACCTGCGGATTAGCTTGCATCAATTGACCATGTTTGGAATTTGGGTCTGTCATGAAAGTCAGGCTCATTGCCTGCGCATCAAATGCATAATAACAACTGGCAGGCCAGATATCATTGTCGTGGGATGTGAATAAGGAAAAGACGTGTTGGCGTGAAAAGTAACGCTGGATATGTTGTAGGGTCTGTTCTGAGGTCATCGTGAGTTCCAATGTTAAACCGTTCAGAACACGCTCATAAAAATACCTGAGCGTGTTTAAGCTGTTCTGAACGTTGGCACTAAATTCTCACTACTATACGCTAAATCATTCGAGCTTTTGCTCTAAAAATTAGCCTAAGCTTTTATTCTAAATATCAGCTTAAGCTTTTACTCTAAATAATTCGAGTTGCAGCTAGGCGGTAAGTGAGTAAATCCCTGGGAGCGTAGATAACTACGTTACTAGGGTTTACGAACGCGACCAACAACGCTGCGGCTCGAAGTATGACGAGTAAATTATTTATAAATTGCGGCAACACCATTCATTTCATTTTCGCCACCAGCAGAGATGACACGGAACGAAGTTGCACCAGCTTCATCAGCTTTTTTGGCTAATTGTGCGGTTAAGTCATTTACACTGACTGCACCCGTTACAGAAACATAGCCAGTTGCAGGTTGGCTAGAATGTTGAACTTCTTCAGCCGCCATTGAACCAAATGAAACAGCACCTAAAGCTAAAGCAGCAGCAAATAATGTTGATTTTTTCATGATATGTTCCTTTTGTGAATTTGATTTTTAACAGGGTTTTTTACTCTCTCCCTGTGATATGGATCATATTATGCGCTTTAATCCGGAATGAAAATTAGCTTATTTTGCTATAGTTATTCAATTTATTTGAATGATAACCTATATTGAGGTTACAAATTTATGACAGCTTAATACCCTTTTTTATTTATAATTTAGTATGTTATAAACATTTACTATCAAGAGTATATTCGACTTAAACCCTGATATTTTTCCTTATATATCAGCACAGAATGATAAAATCAGCCCATTAATATAACGCTATGACACAAAATAACTGGTATTTATATCTAGTCAGAGAGAAAAATAACGCATTGTATTGTGGGATCACCACCGATGTGCAGCGTCGTTTTACACAGCATAAAGAAGGAAAAGGGGCTAAAGCATTGAAAGGCAAAGCACCACTCACATTAGCCTTTCAATGTGTAATAGGCTCTCGTTCGGCAGCGTCACAGTTGGAGTATCAAGTTAAACAATTAAGTAAAAGCAAAAAAGAAAGGCTGGTCATTGACCAGCCTAATAATCTTATTGATTATTTGCAGCGCTATACACTGTCAAAATGAGCGGAATAAGTCACACTGCCTTTGTGTTCCCCTATTTCACCATTTTCTAACCCACAAAGCATAAAGTGAGCTTGTAAGTCAGGCCATTGGCAATGAACGCCATGATTTGATGCGGGCTCAAAACCAAAACGATTGTAATAATGTGCATCGCCCAATACCACGACAGCACCATAACCAAACTCATTTAAGCTATCTAAGCCTTCATAAACCAATTTTTCGCCAATACCTCTTGGTATGCTTTACTGACTGCAAGCGGCGCTAGGCCAACCCACTGCACATCTTCGCCATTTACATCAACAGGGGTGAACCCCACATAACCAATCACTTCACCATCATCGTTAGTCGCAACTACACCAAGGGTGAGCAAACCATCTTCCCGTAAACGCTGAACGAGATCAGCTTCCGCTTCTGTCGGGAAAGTATCGCGTAACAGTGTGTCGATCCCCATCGCATCTACAGGGATTTCCACTCGGATCAACATGATGTTAACACAGGTGATTTATGCTCTGCGCCCTCATCGTCTTGCACTGTTTTGATAATATCGGCCAGTTGCAATAGTGTGAAACGCAATGGTGACGGCATATTTTCAAGCTCGAAGGCATCCATTAAGTTTTTTACATACAAACCTAATTCAGTATCACCCTCAATAACTAATCTACGCTGAAAAAATAAGGTATCAGGGTCTTCTTTACGGGCAGCAATTAAAATGAGGTCATTGGCATTACCACAAACGCTGACATCTGCCTCAGCCTGTTTTTTAACCGTTAAATTACCCTCTTGCAGGCTAATAAACCACACTAGGCCTAAGTCATTTACTTCGACTTTTAGCCATTTACCTTCAAGAAAATCGAGTTCACCTTCTTTTACCGACTCACGAAACTGCCAACTTAATAGCTGTTCAAGTACCTGACGCTGTACGGCGAATGGGGTCACTTTTAAGGGTAGCTTCAGTAACGAAGGACCTTTAGTTATCAGTTGAGAACGAATTTTACTTAACACAGTACTGACTCCCGTATCAATTGACTGTTGTCCATTTTCGCGTAACTACTTGGTTGGAGTAGCAGCTCGAATTATTTAGGATAAGATATTGTACACTCAAAATAATTAAAGTCGCATATCATATACATGTAACAACCATGCAGCTTGAAGTATGAAAAGTATCTACTCAAAATAATTTAAGCTGCGTATAGGCGACAAGTAAAGCTATCCCGATGAGCATACATAAGTATGTGCTTCGGGTCGCTGAGCGCAGGCAACAGCTATGCAGCTTAAAGTATGAAGAGTATCTTGCCAAAAAATCACACAATAGGTTAGATCCTACATCAATTTTTGCGCATATCACCAATCTTTATTTTTAATCTGTCAGTTTGATAACGAATACGGATATCCATTAACAATTTCTCTGCTCTAAATCAAAATGCATAACAGTTTCTTTGACTAGTATGTGTGCTGTTAAATTTTATACAGGGATAGGTACAATGGAATTACTCTGTCCGGCAGGTAATCTACCTGCTTTGAAAGCTGCTGTGGATAATGGTGCCGATGCCGTCTATATTGGGCTGAAAAATGATACCAACGCTCGCCATTTCGCAGGGCTCAATTTTACTGAAAAAAAACTGCATGAAGCAGAACGATATATCCATAGCAGAAAACGAAAATTGCATATTGCGATCAATACGTTTGCTCATCCCGATGGCTACCAACGCTGGCAAAACTCGGTTGATCTTGCTGCCGATCTTGGCGCTGACGCCTTGATCCTAGCGGATATTGCGATGCTAGAATACGCCGCGAATAAATATCCACACATTGAAAGGCATATATCCGTACAAGCTTCGGCAACCAATACGGAAGCTATCCGCTTTTATCAACGTAATTTCCAAGTACATCGTATTGTTCTTCCTCGCGTTTTATCCATTCATCAAGTGAAACAACTGGCTAAAAATAGCCCAGTTCCACTCGAAGTTTTTGCCTTTGGCAGCCTATGTATTATGGCTGAAGGACGTTGCTACCTCTCCTCTTACCTCACCGGGGAATCACCCAATACGGTAGGCGCTTGTTCACCAGCGAAATTTGTTCGATGGCAACAAACTGAAAATGGCATGGAATCACGGCTCAATGACGTATTGATTGATCGCTATGAAAAAAATGAAAATGCCGGTTATCCAACCCTCTGTAAAGGGCGTTATCTCGTTGATGGTCAGAAATATCACGTATTAGAGGAACCAACGAGCCTGAATACTATTGAGCTACTTCCTGATTTAATGGCAGCCAACATTGCTTCTGTCAAAATTGAAGGCAGACAGCGTAGCCCTGCTTATGTTACCGAAGTCACCCGCATATGGCGCCAAGCGATTGATCGCTATAAATCCAATCCTGAGCAATTTGTTGCTGACCCTAAATGGATGAAAGTACTCGGTAATCTTTCAGAAGGAAGTCAAACCACATTAGGCGCTTATCACCGTAAGTGGCAGTAATCGAGGAGAACATCATGCAGTATGCTTTAGGGTCAGTTCTCTATTACTGGCCAAAACAAACATTAAGCGATTTCTACCAACTCGCCATGCAAAGTGAAGCCGATATTATTTATATTGGTGAAACTGTCTGTAGTAAGCGTCGTGAGATGAAGCCCAATGATTGGATAGAACTGGCGCGTCAACTAGCAAAAAGTGGAAAGCAGATAGTACTCAGCTCACTGGCTTTATTACAAGCGCCCTCCGAATTAAAAGAAATCAGTAAGTTAGTCGATAATGGCGAATTCCTCGTTGAAGCCCATGATTTCGGTGTAATAAATATGCTAGCAGAGAAAAAGCTACCTTTTGTCGCCGGTCATGGTCTGAACTGCTATAACGCACAGACGTTGAAAATTTTACTGCGCGAAGGAATGACCCGCTGGTGTATGCCTGTTGAGCTTTCTCGTGATTGGCTAGCCAATCTACTCAATCAATGTGATGAATTGGGGATCCGCGGTAAATTTGAAGTCGAGGTGATGAGTTACGGGCATTTACCCCTAGCCTATTCTGCTCGCTGCTTCACGGCCCGTGCGGAGAATAAACAAAAAGATGAATGTGAAACCTGCTGTATAAACTACCCGCAAGGCCGCGAAGTTTTATCTCAAGAACAGCAACAAGTCTTTACCCTAAACGGGATACAGACCTTAAGCGGTTACTGCTACAACCTTGGAAATGAATTGGAATCGATGAAAGACTTGGTTGATATCGTGCGTATTTCCCCTGAAAGTGAAGCATCACTGGATATCATCGCCCAATTTAAAGCCAACGAAACAGGACTGGCACCACTGGTTATCGCCGATAAAAGCTGTAATGGCTATTGGCGACAAATCCCGGGTCTCAATATGGCACCTTAGAATAGAGAAAGGCTGGATAATATATCTAGCCTTTATAGAAAGCCATACTTCAAGTTGTAGGATTGTTGGCTGTACGCATCTTGAGTTACTTTGGAATGATGGGTTAGGATCGAATCGGAGTTCATCACCAACAATAGTGACATACTTAACCAAATAGCTCGCTATGCGATCCAATATCAATAAATGTGACTAAATTCGTATTATCCGAGAGCCGATAAACCAGAAGAAAATCACCACCAATATGAAGTTCTCTTGCTCCCTTCCACTCACTGCCTTCTAACTCATGATCAAAATATTGTGCAGGAATCGTTTTTTGGGAAAATAAAATCTCCATGATGATTACTGCCTCATTCATATCCCTACGACCTGCTTTATTATATCTTTCCCACGACTTTTTAAATGTCGATGTATAAGCAATCTGCCTTGGCTGTTTAGCTCGCTTACTGTTTAGTTTTTGCATCACTTTTTGTTAGCTCCAACATCATCTCATCAAGGGAAGAATACTGTTGTTCAATGAGTGTCGCTTCCTCTAATGCGCGAGCTGTTTTTATAGATGGTTGCTTACGTTTAATCTCAAAAGGAATACATTGCTCCTGTACAACCTGTTCTAAGAACAAACGAATAGCAGCACTAATGGTTAACCCACAGTCCTGCAAAACACTTGCAGCCTCAGCTTTTAATTGCTTATCAATACGACTACGAACATCGGTAGTTTTTAATAGAGCCGTCATAGTATACCTCTCAAAAGCCAAATTGTAGCTACGATGTAGCTACATTAATTAATGAGTATATCACCAATGTATTTTATTGTCATTGACTGGATACGCTGACAATTACTTATGAACTCTTCTACGCCAGCGATTAAAAACATGGCTCAGATGACGCAATTCCCCGTCTCGCAACATCCCGATAAATACGCCAATTACCGTGTAAATTACCCCTAATATCAGCATCATCACAATATCCATTAAGATACCGCTAAAGGGTAGTCCCATTTGGTTAATACCCGCCATCGCACTTGTCGCCCATGTTGAAGGCAAAGCTGAGGCAATCATCCGAACCCAATCTGGCATGGCTTGCAACGGCCAAATCGTGCCTGACATGTAAAATACTGGTGTGGTAATAAACGCAAGCGTCAGATAAATCATTTCCACGCTACGTAAGCATTCGGTCACTAACTTGCCAAGACCGATAACCGCCAGCAAGAACGGGAAGGTTAACATCCAAATTTGATATAATGGTGCTTCTTGACGATAACCCAGTATCCATGGCCAAAGCGCAAAAAATACCGTCGATAAAAATAACCAAATCGGAATTAATGCTGATAATGCACCAAGATAGACCGCTAGCGGTGGTTTTCCTTTTGGCGTAGAACGAATGGCAATACTCACTCGTACACAGGCAATTAAGAGGGAATGCTGTAACAACATCACCAATAAACCAGGAAAGACAATCGCTGCAAAGCTCACGCCTGGGTTATACAAAGGCTCTGTTTCGCTACGAATCGGCGTAATAATGATTTTTGCCTGCTCTTTGCTATAGCCTGCTTTCTCTAATAATTGTGTATTAAAAGTATTCAGTAACGTTTGATAGGCTTTCGATAATTCCTGCTGAATTTGACCACTCGCTAAGCGGTTCGTCGCATCACCATACACCGGTACGGTAATGTTTTTGCCGCTGAGAAGATGCTGTTCGAAATCCGTTGGAATGATAACAATGGCAAATAAATGCCTTGCTATCATATCTTGTTTTGCTTGTGCTAAATTATCATAACCATGTAGCTGAACTTTTGGTGTTGCATCGAGATCACGAATTAATTCACGGCTTGCCGTGCTGTGATCCATATCGATAACTGCAACCGGTAAATCCCATAATACCGGTTTTGCATACACTAAACTCATCACACATAAAGAGACAATCAGCAGCAGCCACATCGGTTTCTCTAGCATTCCCAAAAGGACTTTGCGAAATGTGGCAAAATACACGCTCATCAAGCTACCTCCCCTTGTGTTCCTAACCGTTTAACCAGTCGTTTTCGGATCAAGAAAGCGGTAACAATTGGATAAATCAGCAAAAATAAGCAAACTTGTACAATTCGTGAAAATGAAATTTCCCGTAAGAAAATATCAAACATGGCATTCAAGGTGTGAGTAAGTGGCTCAATATTTGAGATAATTTGTGCGGGTAAAATCATCGATAACTCAGGAACCGCCATGCCCGAAAAGGCCAACGCAATACTCACTAACATCCCGATAAGGCTATAAGCCATGATAGCGCTGGATGTAAAGCTAAACAGCAGCAAACCAATACTTTGCGCGGCAATCACATAGAAAAAGCCCACCATCATCATATAAAGCGGATTACCGACGACTTTGGCATCAAAGATTGTCACTAACGCGGCTAATTCGATGATTAATAAGGTAGTGAAAAATAGGGTATACGGTGCCATTTTACCGAGCAACGCTGTGGCAAACGGTTTCACACTTTGAAGTGTCGTGCCTCGTGACATGGTATAAATGGTGGCTGTTACCACAAAAAGCTGCAACATATGAATGGTCGCGGCGAATTGCTGATAATAGATATAACTCCCACTTGGATTAAACAAACTGTCATAAGACAAGGTGACTTGCGCTAAAGGCGGTAATGAGCGCCCCATTGATTTCGCCATTTCTTGACGATACTTGGCGTTTAGCTCCGCAACTAGGCCACTAAAATCTTGAATGGCATAACTGCCCGACGCATAAAATAAGGCATTGTAATACATCCGTAGCTCTGGCTGACGACCCCGTAAGGCATCCTCCTCAAAATTATGAGGAATATAGAGCAATGCGTAGTCTTTTGAGCTTCCTAAACGTTTTAACGATGTCTCAAGATTATCATCAATTGTTTTAACATCTGCATGAGGCCCTGCATTTAGGTCACGAATAATTTGTCTAGAAGCTGGGCTATGGTTATTGTCTACCACTGAAACAGGCAGATCCATCAATGTTCCTTCTGAAAAGTTAGCACTAACTAACGTGAATAGCATCAGAGGGAATAACCAGCTTAACCAATGAAAAACCGGGCTACGGATAGCCATTTTTGTTTCACGGCTAAACGCGTGCTCAAAACCATGCCAAGCGAACTTAAATTTCATTCCAGCACCTTTACTTATCCCAGTGCCATAGAACACTCATTCCAGGTCGCAGACCCTCAATTGGCTCAAGCGGGTAAAGACGTATTTCAAAGGTTTTTAAATCGAAATCCCCCGTTGCTCTTGTGGCACGTTTGGTTGCGTAATCCCCTTTTGGTGCAATATAGCGAATTTCGGCTTCAATCAATTTATTGCCTAATGCAGGCACATCGAGCTGAACTTTATCGCCTTTTTTGACATCGACTAAAATATCTTCTCGCAAATTATAAATAAAATAAGATTGCGGTATGCGGATCAGTGAAACTAATGGGCTGCCAGCATTAAATAGCTCACCAATTTCGGCTGGAATTGGGCCAACTTCCCCCTCTACAGGGGCTTTAACTTGTAAATCATCAAGCTGTACCTGTATTTCCGCTAATTTTTGGTCAGCTTGATTCAAGGCTGCCTCATATTGGTGGCGCAATTCAATTCGGTCACCGTGAAGCCCCTCTTCTAAGCGCGCTTTTGCCCCTTGTACCTGTTGAAAAGCCACATCTTTTGCTTTACGAGCACTATCGAGTTCGTTTGCAGAGACATAGCCTTTACCTGAAAGGCTATTGAGCCGAGCAAATTCGCGTGTCGCATTTTGATACTGTGAATTAGCTTGTGCCAATGATGCTTGCAAATCACGTAGCGTTTCTTCCCGAGTCCCGTTGATTGACAAGTCTAACTGAGCCTGTGCTTGAGCCTTCGCCGCCTGCAAAGCAGCATACTGCGCTTGCAGTTCTGGGCTTTCTAACGTCAGTAAAAGTTGACCTTTTTTGACATCATCACCCCGCTCAACATGGCGTTCAATTACTCGCCCTTTTGCCTTTGAGGTCACGATAACCTCTGGCGCATCAACTTCCCCTTGTAACAATAGGTATTGATTGTGGGAATGAAAAAGTGCAGCTGCAGCTATCAAGATCAGCATCAGCAAAATCAGTACTATTGTTCTTTTTTTCATTATTTATATGAACCTTAAATAATAACGGGGGAAACTATCATCCCTAGAGTATGACAAGAAATAGAGGTGTAACGTTAATAAATTCGTGCGCAAGATCACGAAAAGGGAGGTCTTTGTATAATATTGGAGCGATTTCATTCTTATGTCAAATAATGATGAGGTGACTTTTTTTAAATGTCGATTACTTAGCCAAGTACATGAGATACAATAGACTTATAATTTTGGTCAATATGATCCGACCCAAATAGCTGAGAGCAGTCCCCCATAATGTAAAGTATCATGAGCCGATGCTCTAAATAATTCATATTGTGGGTAGGCGACCAGCGAGGATATCTTGGGGAGCATACATAAGTATGTGACCCAGATAGCCGAGAGCAGTCAACACCCCCCACAATGTGAAGTATAACGAGCATCAGCATGTACGAATTTGACTTAATACTATTACTCCTCCAACAAATGTGCGTGTACTTAGTTGTCGCTTGGGCGCTGAGCCGAACACCTTTGGTGATCCCATTACTTAAAGTCACTATCCGCCTTCCTCATAAAGTGATGTGTTACCTGATTTTTTCCGTATTTTGTATTATCGGAACCTATTTTGGTTTGCACATTAATGACTCTATTGCGAATACACGTGCTATCGGGGCTGTTTTAGGGGGCTTACTTGGTGGCCCTGTTGTTGGATTTGCGGTTGGCTTCACCGGTGGATTACATCGTTATTCATTGGGTGGAATGAGCGCTTCCGCTTGTATGGTTTCAACGATTGTTGAAGGGTTAATTGGCGGTTTAGTTCATCGTTATTATATGAAACGCGGTGAAATTAATAAGATTTTTAATCCAGTGACAGCAAGTTGCGTCACTTTCGTTGCTGAAATCATTCAAATGATGATTATTCTTTTGTTAGCTCGCCCTTTCGACGAAGCATTAGAATTAGTCAGAAATATTGCCGCACCAATGGTTATCGCAAATACGATCGGCGCGGCTATGTTTATCCGTATCTTATTGGATAGACGCGCTATTGTAGAAAAGTACACTACCGCATTCTCTGCTCAAGCATTGAAAATAGCCCTATGTACTGAAGGTATTTTGCGCAAAGGCTTTAATGCAGATAACAGTATGAAAGTCGCCAAAATTATCTATCAAGAGTTAGAAATTGGGGCTGTCGCTATTACTGACAGAGAAAAAATTCTCGCTTTTATTGGTCTTGGCGCTGATCATCATCGACCCGGAACGCCCATTGCCTCTGACCAATCGCGACGAGCCATTGAAAATAATGAAGTTGTCTATGCCGATGGTAATGAAACACCCTATAAATGCTCCCTTAGCCCTAACTGTAAGTTAGGTTCAGCGCTCGTTATTCCATTACGAGGCGAGAACGATCGTGTCATTGGCACAATTAAGCTGTATGAAGCTAAAAATCGATTGTTCAGCTCAATTAACCGCACACTGGGTGAAGGGATTGCTAGCTTGTTTTCTGCACAAATTTTAGCGGGGCAATATGAGCGGAATAAGCAATCCCTACTCCAATCGGAAGTGAAATTACTTCATGCTCAAGTCAATCCTCACTTCTTATTTAATGTTTTAAATACGTTACAGGCTGTGATCCGAAAAGATAGCCAACAAGCAGGGCAATTGGTGCAATATATTTCGACCTTTTTCCGCAATAATTTAAAACGGCCGGAGCAAAATGCCACATTAGGTGAAGAAATTGAGCATATCAATGCTTACCTACAAATAGAAAAAGCACGTTTTCGTGAAAACCTACAAATCAATCTCGAGATTCCTGATGAAGTAAAACATGTGGAACTACCTGCATTCACCTTACAACCTCTTGTTGAGAATGCAATTAAACACGGCACCTCACAGTTATTAGAGACAGGATATATTACAATACGTAGCTATATTCGCAGTGAACATGTTTACATCGAAATTGAAGATAATGCTGGCCTGTATAAGCCGGCACAACAATCCGATGGCTTAGGAATGGGCTTAGTCGATAAGCGCCTACGGTTAAAATATGGCGAAAAATATGGCATTAACGTCGAACATGAGCTTGAAAAATTTACACGAATGCAAATCCGCTTACCCTACATTGCTGCAAAAAATAATGATTAAATAATAATATGAATGTACTAATTGTTGATGATGAACCTCTAGCACGTGAAAATGTCCGCTGCTTACTTGAAGAACATGATGATATCGAGATTATCGGTGAATGCGCGAACGCAATTGAAGCCATTGGGATTATCCATAAAAAAAAGCCTGATGTTGTTTTTCTGGATATCCAAATGCCGCGCATTACAGGCCTTGAAATGGTCAGTATGCTGGATCCCGAAGAGCGCCCTTATATCGTTTTTCTCACCGCATTTAACGAATTTGCTATCCAAGCATTTGAAGAACATGCATTTGATTACCTATTAAAGCCACTAGAAAGCGAAAGACTCAATAAAACATTAACGCGATTACGACAAGGTAGACAGAAACAAAACCTAGAGCTGCTGAGTAACAATGAGCCCCTAAAATTTATTCCCTGCACAGGGCATAGCCGTATCTATTTGATGAAATTAGATGAGGTACTGTATGTCACTTCACGTATGAGTGGCGTTTATGTGATGAGCACTCAAGGGCAAGAGGGCTTCACTGAACTCACGTTAAGAACATTAGAAATGCGTACACCATTAGTGCGCTGTCATAGGCAATATCTTGTAAACATGACCCAATTGAACGAGATACTTCTCGGCGATAGCGGCCAAGGTGAACTTGTTTTAAGTTCTGGTGAGCATATCCCTGTCAGCCGTCGTTACTTAAAGCCGTTGAAAGAAGCATTAGGGCTAATTTAATTTTATCCACCCATATTTATGGGTTAACTTTATCGATGTAAATAATCAATACCGTTGCTTATATAAATTTGATACACAAAAAACAGCATCGTTACCTTGCTCTTCATTAGTACACAACACGATTTTGAAAAAACACTTTACTGCTATTATGTTATATTTTGAACTGATTAATTTTCCATAAAAAAACCCGCTATCCATATGGAAGCGGGTTTTGTGATTTTAGAAGGCATGATTTTAGCCATGCCTATTTAAATCAAGTCATTATGCGTTATGGCTGCTGCTACGACGACGTGGAGCCGCTGTGTTAGCACCATCTTGGCTACGTGGTGCAGAGGTACTACGACCACGGCTTTCACCGCCAGCACTACTATTGCTGCTACGGCGGCTGCCTTCGCTAGCACTAGCACCACCACGACGACCATCACGCTCGCCGCCACGATCATTACGACGACCCGCAAAACCACCTTCGCTTCCACCTTCACGACGTGGACCACCACGACGCTCACCGCCACCACGGCGCTCAAATGGAGGAGCATCACCCATCAGCTGCATTTGCATTGGTTTATTCAACACGCGAGCACGGCTTAAGTGGCTTAACACTTCAGTTGGCATACCTTTTGGTAACTCAATCGTTGTATGAGTACCATATAATTTGATATTACCAATGTAACGGCTACTGATGTCTGCTTCGTTAGCAATCGCACCAACAATGTGACGAACTTCCACACCATCATCGCGACCCACTTCAATGCGGTACATTTCCATGTCACCCACATCACGACGCTCACGACGACCGCTCTCACCACGTTCAGCACGGTCAAAACTATTACCGTTGCTAGCAGCACCGCTAGTACGCTCACGACGACGATCATCACCACGACGGTCATCACGGTCATTGAATTCACGACGTGGACGACGAGGTGCATCAGGTGGCAGGATCAGCGCACGCTCACCTTGTGCCATTTTCAGCAATGCTGCTGCAAGTGTTTCGATATCACCATCTTCAGACGGAGAGATTTTCGCTAACAGAGCACGATACTGATCTAAATCGCTGCTTTCTAATTGCTGCTGAACTTTCGCTGCAAATTTTTCCTGACGACGTTGACTCAGCAGATTTGCATCTGGTAAATCAACTTCAGGGATAACCATCTTCATCGTACGCTCAACGTTGCGCAGAAGACGACGCTCACGGTTCTCAACGAACAGTAATGCGCGACCCGCACGACCCGCACGACCCGTACGGCCAATACGGTGAACATAAGATTCTGCATCCATTGGGATATCATAGTTAACGACTAAGCTGATACGCTCAACGTCAAGACCACGAGCTGCAACGTCAGTTGCAATCAGGATATCCAAACGACCGTTTTTCAAACGCTCTAGCGTTTGCTCACGCAATGCTTGGTTCATATCACCATTTAATGCCGCACTGTTATAACCGCTACGTTCAAGCGCTTCAGCCACTTCCAACGTTGCATTTTTAGTCCGAACAAAAATGATTGCCGCATCAAAATCTTCTGATTCTAAGAAACGAACCAGTGCTTCATTCTTACGCATACCATTCACAGTCCAATAGCTTTGAGTAATATCTGGACGTGTAGTAATGCTCGCTTGGATGCGAATTTCTTTAGGATCTTTCATAAAACGGCGTGTAATGCGACGAATTGGCTCTGGCATAGTTGCAGAGAACAACGCAGTTTGATGTTGAGCTGGAATTTGGCTCATGATGTTTTCAACATCTTCAATAAAGCCCATTCTCAACATTTCATCTGCTTCGTCTAATACTAAGCCTTTCAGTTTAGAAAGGTCTAAAGTACCACGCTTCAAGTGGTCAAGAAGACGACCAGGTGTACCCACAACAACTTGTGGACCTTGGCGTAATGCACGTAGCTGTACGTCATAACGCTGACCGCCATATAGGGCAACAACGTTAACACGGCTCATGTGCTTAGAAAAATCGCTCAGTGCTTCTGCTACTTGTACTGCCAACTCACGAGTTGGTGCAAGTACTAAAATTTGTGGCGCTTTTAATTCTGGGTCGATGTTGTGCAGTAATGGCAAACCAAACGCAGCAGTTTTACCACTACCTGTTTGTGCCATACCTAATACATCATTGCCATCCAGCAACAAAGGAATACATTGTTTCTGGATAGGAGATGGTTTTTCATATCCCAGGTCATTTAGTGCTGTCAAAATAGATGCTGATAAGCCTAACTCAGCAAAAGAAATATCGGTTTCAGTAGTCATGTAAAGGTGCCTCATACTTAATGGCGGCCAGTTTACATAACTCCGCGAAAATCGTTTCGGTCATTTTCATTTAAAATGTGAACTGGCTCAAATTGTGTTATTAAACGAACAAATAGGCCGTCACCCCTGAGGATGATGACTTAAAAAGTAATAATGAAATGTTCGTCAGCTATTGCTGGCCCGATTCTGAAAGGTCGTCTTGTTCTTGGCCCAATAGCGCCAATTCCAACAATGCATAGCGGTGTTCAACAAAGCTGTGAGCGTTGTTAGCTACCGTCAGTTTGAATAACGCAGTAGCGCTATCCTTATCCCCCAGACTTAGGTAATGCTTACCTAAATAGAAGTTAGTTTCACTGAGATGCTCAGCGAGCGAAGTGTTATCCGCAGAAGTTTCTTTCAACCGCTCCATCAATGTATTTTCATTGATGTTGCCAAGATAGAATTCTACAATATTCCAGCCCCATTGCCCCTTCTCCGCTTCTGTGTAGCGAGCAGCAAGATTTTCTTGTGCTATACGCGGGTCTATGTCTTTTTCTACAAGATAAAGCCATAGAGTACGAAAAGGATCATTTGGATCTATCTGATAATACGCCAGCAGATCATCCTGCGCTAGTTTGTACCGTCCACCGTAATATAATGCGATGCCACGATTCATTCGCGCGAAATTGTAAGTTGGATCAAGTTCTAAAACAGAATCAAACGCTTCATAGGCAGCATCATAATTGCCTGCCTGCGTAAAATATATCCCTAGAAAGTTAAAAACTTCAGGAATATCAGGACGTATGGCTAACGCAGTCGAAAAATCGTTACGTGCCAGAGCCCTTAAACCGAGACTATCATACAACACACCGCGCTCATATAAAAGCTGTGCGTACTCATCATCGGTTAAAGATCGGCTCGCAAGGATTTGTTCCATGCGTGCCAATATCACTTCTTGTTGTAATGAAGGTTGAAGTGGAACGGCAAAAACTTCGTTTTTTCGCCAATCTTTATTGCTACATCCAATAATAACAAAAAAGATAAGCGCAGAAACCACACGAATTAACGAGTTAAAGTCTCTCAATCGAAGACAGATACTGTTCAGCATACTCCGTCCTTACATTACCACTTTGCTCAGCAAACTTAGGCTGATAGCGCCCTCATAATTTCAGGGCGCTGGTTTCGGGTTCAGCTTACTCTGCTGAGTCTTGCTGTGCTGGTGCTTCTTCCGTTGCAACAGCTTCTTTCATGCTAAGGCGGACGCGACCTTGACGATCGATTTCCAGAACCTTAACAGGAACTTCTTGACCCATTTGCAGGTAATCCGTTACTTTTTCTACACGCTTATCAGCGATTTGAGAAATATGGACCAGACCTTCTTTACCGCCACCGATTGCAACGAAAGCACCAAAGTCTACGATACGCGTTACTTTACCTTGGTAAATACGGCCAACTTCAACTTCTGCCGTAATCTCTTCGATACGACGAATCGCTTCTTTCGCTTTCAAGCCATCAGTTGCAGCAATTTTAACCGTACCATCATCTTCGATTTCAATCGTGGTGCCCGTTTCATCCGTTAGTGCACGGATAACTGAACCACCTTTACCGATGACATCTTTAATTTTGTCTGGGCTAATACGGATTGTATAGATACGTGGTGCAAATTCAGAGATTTCTTCACGTGGACCCGTGATTGCTTGTTCCATTGTACCAAGGATGTGTAAACGCGCACCTTTAGCTTGGTTCAGAGCAACCTTCATGATTTCGCTAGTAATACCTTCGATTTTAATGTCCATTTGCAGTGCACTGATACCTTCACGGCTACCAGCAACTTTAAAGTCCATATCACCTAAGTGGTCTTCATCACCTAAGATATCGGATAGAACAACAAAATCATTACCTTCTTTAACCAGACCCATCGCAATACCAGCAACAGCGGCTTTAATTGGTACACCAGCATCCATCAGAGCCAGTGACGCACCACAAACAGACGCCATTGATGATGAACCGTTAGATTCTGTAATTTCAGAAACAACACGGATAGTATATGGGAAGTCTGCATGGTTAGGCATAACAGCCAATACACCACGTTTTGCTAGACGACCGTGACCAATTTCACGACGTTTAGGCGAACCGACCATACCAGTCTCACCAACAGAATATGGAGGGAAGTTGTAATGGAACAAGAAACGGTCAGTATATTCGCCCATTATTTGGTCGATAACTTGTGCGTCACGCTCAGTACCTAATGTTGCAGTAACCAGTGCTTGAGTTTCACCACGGGTGAAGAGCGCAGAACCGTGAGTGCGTGGAAGAACGCCAGTACGTACATCAAGTGCACGAACCATATCTTTCTCACGACCATCAATACGTGGCTCACCACGGATAACACGGCTACGAACAACTTGTTTTTCTAAGTTAGCAAGAATGTCAGAAATTTCAGAAGTATCAACGGTTTCATCTTCAGCTACCAGTGTTGCAATCACTTCATCTTTGAGCAAGTTAACTTGTGCATAACGCTCTTGTTTCTCAGTGATGAGATAAGCATCGCCCATACGGCTTTCTGCTAGTGCTGCTACACGGTCTTGCAGAGCTTGGTTAACTGGCTCTGGCTGCCAATCCCATTTCTCTTTACCGGCTACTTTTACTAGTTCGTTAATTTCTTTGATCACAATTTGTTGTTGCTCATGACCAAAAACAACGGCGCCTAACATTTGTTCTTCGCTTAATAACTCAGCTTCAGATTCAACCATTAATACTGCGTTGTCAGTACCCGCAACCACAAGGTCAAGACGGCTAGTTTTTAACTCATCAGCTGTTGGGTTCAGAACATATTGGTCATTGATGAAACCAACACGTGCTGCACCGATAGGGCCATTAAATGGAACACCTGATAGTGCTAGTGCTGCTGAAGCACCAATCATCGCAACCATGTCTGGGTTAACTTGTGGGTTAACAGAAACGACGGTGGCAATGATTTGAATTTCATTCAAAAAAGTTTCAGGAAACAGTGGACGTAATGGACGGTCAATCAGACGAGCAATCAGTGTCTCACCTTCACCTGGGCGGCCTTCACGACGGAAGAAGCTACCTGGAATACGGCCTGCTGCATAAGTACGTTCTTGGTAGTTAACAGTTAAAGGAAAGAAGCTTTGGCCTTCTTTAACTTTTTTCTGAGCAACCGCAGTAACGAATACCGCAGTATCATCCATGTTAACCATCACAGCTGCAGTTGCCTGACGAGCCATCATGCCGGTTTCAATCGTTACGGTATGTTGACCGTATTGAAATTTGCGAACAATAGGATTTAACACAATAATACCCTTTTTGTAAGGCTACCTGAGCATCTCTGGTAGCATTGGCTTACTCTTTCCACTACAAGCCTCGCGACTAATGAGAACATTGATATTCAAATGATCAATGCTCTCATTAGCCGCGCGAATCGGTTGCAGCCAAAGAGGCATTAGCTAAAACAATAAATTACGACCCATAGCTTAACATTTTAGTTAAGTATAATTCGAGTATTACTTCAACTTTAAAATAACGTTTAGAAGAAAAGGGGCCATTTGGCCCCTTTCCACTGAAACTAACAAGATTAGCGACGCAGGCCTAAACGCTCGATTAGAGTCGTGTAACGTGCGATATCTTTGCCTTTCAAGTAAGCTTGTAAGCGACGGCGCTGAGCAACCATACGCAATAGACCACGACGGCTGTGGTGATCTTTTTTGTGCTCTGAAAAGTGGCCTTGCAGGTGGTTGATTTGTGCAGTCAGCAGAGCGATTTGAACTTCGCTTGAACCAGTGTCATTTTCGCCGCGACCAAACTCAGCAACAATTTTAGCTTTCACTTCATTACTTAGAGACATAATAAACTCCAAAAAATAGATATAAATGTATGTGATGAGAGCCAATCTCTAATTTAGCATCTCACAGATTAAGCGCCGCCATTCTACGCTGCTTATAAAAGCAAAGCAATAAGAGCCACTATGCGGATTGTTCATTTTCCACAACCAAACGCTTTGGTGCAACACGAGCATCTTCACTAATATGAGCAATTCCAATAAACCGTTGCTGCTCACCACAAGTCACTCTGACCATTTCGCCTTCAGCTAAACCTTGTACATCCGCACGTACAGGCTGACCCTGTTGAAAAAATGCAGCGGTTGCCTCGGTTAAATTAATAACAGGAAAATGTACAACAGCGGTATCCATCGGCAATAGTAATGCATCTAGCAATGATTCAAAAGAACCTTCACCTTCATCAACTTTAGCCCTTAATGCAGCCAGCTGTTCCAGTGTAACCATTTTATCATAGGGATAGTTAGCGACCTGCACACGGCGTAAATAAATCACATGTGCTCCGCAGCCCAACATTTCACCTAAATCATCAATGATAGTACGAATGTAGGTCCCTTTCGAACAGTGTATTTCTAACTCTAATTCATTATTTTCTAAACGAATAAATTGCAATTCATACACTGTAATTGGGCGTGCTTCACGCTCAATAGTAATCCCTTTTCGTGCATATTCATACAAGGGGCGTCCTTGATGTTTTAATGCAGAATACATGGAAGGGACTTGAAGTGTATCACCGCGAAAATAATTTAAGGCACCATCGAGTTGGTTTTGTGTAAACTCAACGTTACGCTCACTAATAATTTCACCGTGAGAATCTGACGTATCTGTGCGTTGCCCAAGGCGAGCAATCACGCGATAACGTTTATCTGAATCGAGTAAAAACTGGGAAAACTTCGTTGCTTCACCAAGGCAAATAGGCAACATACCTGTTGCTAATGGGTCGAGTGCCCCCGTATGACCTGCCTTGTTAGCATTGAAAAAGCGCCGCACTTTTTGCAGCGCATCATTTGAAGAAATATCCGTAGGTTTATCCAGCAGCAATACGCCATGTATATCACGCCCGCTACGACGACGACCCATTATTTTTCCTCTTTATCGTCTGCGTCAGCACGACGTTTCGCATCATCACGGATGACGTTCGAAACAAGATTAGACATACGCATACCATCAACCAATGAACTATCGTATGAAAACGTTAATTCAGGAAGAATACGTAAACGCATCGCTTTTCCTAATAAAGAACGAATATAACCCGATGCTTCATTTAGTGCTTTAATACCTTCTTGAACCATATCTGACTCATGTTCTTCATGAGAAATATTTAAGAAAGTAACAAACACTTTACCATAAGCTAAATCCCGTGACAGTTCGACACCCGAAACGGTTGCCATACCAATACGGGGATCTTTAATCTCACGTTGCAAGATAATTGCAATTTCTTTTTGCATTTCTTGACCGACACGTTGAGAACGACTGAATTCTTTTGCCATCGTTATATCTCCTGACAATTTGGGGGGCTATCGCCCCCCAATTTAAACTGAATCATTGACGAAAATAAAGTTACTAGCCGTCAATTGAACGTTTAATTTCAATAATTTCGAAGACTTCAATCATATCGCCGACACGAACATCGTTGTAGTTCTTAACGCCGATACCACATTCCATACCGTTACGAACTTCACTGACGTCATCTTTAAAGCGGCGTAATGATTCTAGCTCACCTTCGTAGATAACAATGTTATCACGTAGAACACGAATTGGGTTGTTACGTTTAATCGTACCTTCAGTAACCATACAGCCTGCAACAGCACCAAATTTAGGTGATTTGAAGACATCACGAACTTCTGCAAGCCCGATGATTTGCTGTTTGTACTCAGGTGCAAGCATACCGCTCATCGCTTGTTTGATTTCATCAATCAAGCTATAGATAACCGAGTAGTAACGTAAGTCGACGCTTTCGCTGTCAATAACGCGGCGAGCAGATGCATCCGCACGAACGTTAAAGCCAAGGATAATAGCATTCGATGCCGCAGCCAGTGTTGCGTCCGTTTCGGTAATACCACCCACGCCTGAACCAATGATTTTAACTTTCACTTCATCGGTAGACAGTTTCATCAGTGATTCAGTGATAGCTTCACAGGTACCTTGAACGTCGGTTTTTAGAACGATATTCAGTTCAGAAACTTTCCCTTCTTCCATGTTCGCAAACATGTTTTCCAGTTTAGATTTCTGCTGACGAGCTAATTTAACATCACGGAATTTACCTTGACGATACAGGGCAACTTCACGTGCTTTTTTCTCGTCACGAACAACCGTTGCTTCATCACCCGCAGAAGGAACGCTTGAAAGTCCCAAAATCTCAACAGGAATAGAAGGACCCGCCGATTGAACTTCTTTGCCCAGTTCGTTGCGCATTGCACGAATACGGCCGTATTCAAATCCACATAAAACGATATCGCCTTTGTTTAATGTCCCTTCTTGAACAAGGATAGTCGCAACAGGACCACGCCCTTTATCAAGATAAGACTCAACAACAACACCGCTTGCCATACCTGCATAAACCGCTTTCAGTTCTAAAACTTCAGCTTGTAACAGGAGTGCATCAAGTAGATCGTCAATACCCGTACCCACTTTCGCAGATACACCGATAAACTGAGTATCACCACCCCATTCTTCAGAAATAACACCGTACTGAGACAGTTCATTTCTGACGCGATCAAGGTCAGCTTCTGGTTTATCAATTTTGTTCACAGCAACAACAATCGGCACACCCGCAGCTTTCGCATGCTGAATAGCTTCAATTGTTTGTGGCATTACACCATCGTCCGCAGCAACGACCAATACAACGATATCTGTTGCTTGCGCACCACGAGCACGCATTGAGGTAAACGCGGCGTGACCAGGGGTATCTAGGAAGGTAATCATACCTTTATCAGTCTGCACATGGTATGCACCGATATGCTGAGTAATACCACCGGCTTCGCCTGATGCCACTTTCGTTGAACGAATGTAGTCAAGTAAAGAAGTTTTACCGTGGTCAACGTGACCCATGATGGTAACAACGGGTGCGCGAGGTTCTTTCACTGCTGAGCCAGTATCACGGTCATTCATTACCGCTTCTTCTAACTCATTTTCACGACGAAGAATAACTTTATGACCCATTTCTTCGGCAACCATTTGCGCCGTTTCTTGGTCAATAATTTGATTGATGGTTGCCATAGCACCCATCTTCATCATCGCTTTGATAACCTGAGAGCCTTTAACTGCCATTTTATTAGCAAGTTCGCCTACAGAGATAGTTTCGCCGATGATGACATCACGGTTAACTGCAGCCGCTGGCTTAGTAAAGCTTTGCTGTAAAGAACTACCTTTACGCTGCTTTCCTTTCGTACGGCCTGAGCGTCCTGCTGCACGTTCTTCTTCGCGGTCAGCTTTCTCAGAAAGTTTATTGCCTTTTTTCTGACGAGGAGCCGCAGTACGATTACGAGAACGACGACCTTCTTCTTTCGCATCATTTTCATCTTCAGCTGCACGAGCGTGAGTTGAAGTTGTTGTATGATAATCGCTGTTTTCTTCGGTCTTAACTTCAGCAGTCCATTTTTCGCCGTTTTCCGCAGCCATTTTGCGTGCTTCCTCAGCGATGCGAAGCGCTTCTGCTTCAACTTTACGTTGAGTTTCTTCTTCGGCTTTACGCTTTAGCTCAGCAGCTTCAGCTTCACGACGTTGTTTGTCGGCATTGCTTTCATTTGCTTTGCCTGCTTTTTGATGATTTTCGCTTGGTTTCACTTTTTCTCTTTCCGCTGCTTCGCGCGTAGCTTTATCAGCTGCTTCACGTTTTGCTTTATCTTCGGCATCACGTTTAGCGTTTGCTTCTGCTTCACGTTTTGCAGTTTCTTCTGCTAATCGTGTCGCTTCAGCTTCGCGCTGTGCCTGCTCTTCCGCTTCACGCTGCGCCTGTTCTTCCGCATTCGCTTGCTCAGCGTCGCGGTTCACATAAGTGCGTTTTTTGCGGACTTCAACATTTACCGATTTGCTTTTGCCACCGGTGACGGGAACACTCAGCGTACTACGAGTTTTGCGCTGTAGTGTCAACTTGCTTGGCTGCCCCGCCACTCCGCCTTGTTCGCGGTTTAGGTGGTTCAGTAAAGCTTCTTTCTCAGACTGGCTAACAGAGTCATTTTCCGTTTTTTTGAACCCTGCTTCAGCAAATTGCTGTACCAGGCGCTCAACTGTGGTTTGAATTTCTGTTGCCAATGTTTTTACAGTTTCTGTCATGCCGTTCCTTCCTGCTACAGTGATTACGCATCGTTACCGAACCAGCAAATATTACGTGCGGCCATAATGAGTGTACCTGCTTTCTCATTATCCAGACCTTCGATATCAATCAGGTCGTCGATGCCCTGCTCAGCAAGATCTTCCAGTGTACAGATTCCACGTGTAGCCAAATTATAGGCAAGAGTACGATCCATACCGTCAAGATTCAATAAATCTTCTGCTGGCTGATTATCACCTAGGCTCTCTTTTTGAGCCAATTCAATCATGGTGAGGGCCGCTTTCGCTCTTTCACGTAAAACTTCAACGGTATCGGAGTCAAGACCGTCAATTTCTAGAAGCTCTTTAATAGGCACGTAAGCCAGTTCTTCCAACGTTGAGAAGCCTTCTTCTACCAAAGTAGCGGCAAACTCTTCGTCAATATCAAGATGCTTGGTGAATGTGTCAATAGAAGCATGTGCTTCTGCCTGATGTTTTGCAGTTAGCTCTTCTGCAGTCATGACATTCAGTTCCCACTTGTCATCACCACGGTGTATTTTCAGTAACTGAGCCGCTAAGCGAACGTTTTGTCCGTTACGCCCAATTGCTTGTGCTAAGTTACTGCTTTCTACGGCAACATCCATTGTACAGTTGTCTTCATCAACCACAATCGATGCCACATCAGCCGGAGCCATTGCATTAATAACGAATTGAGCAGGGTTATCATCCCATAACACTATGTCAATTCTTTCGCCGCCTAGTTCACTAGAAACAGCTTGTACTCTCGCACCGCGCATACCAACACAAGCACCAACTGGGTCGATACGCTTGTCATTCGTTTTTACTGCAATTTTTGCACGAGAACCTGGATCACGCGCCGCGGCTTTAATTTCTATGATTTCTTCGCCGATTTCTGGCACCTCGATGCGGAATAATTCAACCAGCATCTCAGGACGAGAACGTGTCACAAAAAGTTGTGCGCCACGTGCTTCAGGACGAACATCATACAGGACTCCACGAATGCGGTCACCTGGGCGGAAGTTTTCGCGTGGTAACATGTCTTCACGCAAAATAACAGCTTCAGCATTGTTGCCTAAGTCTAGCGTGATATTTTCACGATTAACTTTTTTCACTTGAGCAGTGATAATTTCGCCTTGCTGCTGGCGGAATTGGTCAACAACCATTGCGCGTTCAGCTTCACGAACCTTCTGAACGATAACTTGTTTCGCTGTTTGTGTCGTAATACGGTCAAACACAACAGATTCAATTTGATCTTCTACATATCCACCAAGTTGTAGCGCAGGATCTTCATACTGGGCTGCATCTAGTGTAATTTCACGCGTTGGCATGGTGACTTCATCGACAATTAACCAACGGCGGAATGTATCAAAATCACCTGATTTACGGTCGATTTCAACGCGTACTTCAATTTCTTGCTCGTATTTCTTTTTGGTTGCCGTCGCTAGCGCAGTTTCCAGAGCCTCGAAGATTTTTTCACGAGGGAGGGATTTTTCGTTAGAAACCGCTTCTACAACAGCCAGAATTTCTTTATTCATCCTAGTTGCCTCATTGAACTTAATTAAAAGTGGGGTACCAAGTTAGCTTTCTGGATGTTGCCGAGGGCGAACACCTCATCCTTACCATCTACAGTAACCGTTATCATTTCACCGTCAACGGCTTTAATTATACCTTGCCATCTGCGGCGGTTCTGCATTGCTATACGTAAAGTCAGAGACACTTCTTCACCAACAAAGCACTCATAGTGAGCGATAGTGAATAGTGGACGCTCAAGCCCTGGAGATGATACCTCAAGGTTATAAACAACGGCGATTGGATCTTCAACATCCAATACAGCGCTTACCTGATGGCTTACATCAGCACAATCATCAACATTTATGCCTTCTTCACTATCAATGAAAATGCGCAGTGTCGATGTACGCCCACGAATAAACTCTAAGCCAACAAATTCAAAGCCTAGTGCTTCCACAGGTGCTGAAATCATCTCTGTCAATTTTTGTTCTAATGTGGACAAGTCCACCCCCAGACATAAAAAAAGGGCTATAAAAGCCCAGTTATTCGGTTGTCAAATAACAAAAAACCCCGAAATTCGGGGCTTTAAGTAACTGGACCCTGTAGTGCACGGGTTCACCATTTTCTTAGTATATCGTTAAAGTCTAGATAAATCGATGAGAAATTCTGATAGCAAAATCTGATTACTGCATTCGATAACTATATCTGACAAGATATGCTGACTAAGAAAAGGTTGCGGGAGCCGGATTTGAACCGACGACCTTCGGGTTATGAGCCCGACGAGCTACCAGACTGCTCCATCCCGCGTTCGAAAACGTGACATATTCTACACAGATAACCTGTAAATCACAAGTCATCTAAAATAATGGTGCCGAGAACGGGACTTGAACCCGTACGCCCGTTTTGTAGGCACTACCACCTCAAGGTAGCGTGTATACCAATTTCACCACCTCGGCACAGAGGCGAGGTTATCAATTAAGAATCAATAACCTCAAAATTTCAACTTCTTACTACTTTTAATGATGACATTAACTGCCTTCATTCGGAATTTTTAACACTTAACGAGGAATATCACTCGTTGGTGTAGCTGGTGCTGCCGGAACGTCTGTTGGTTGCTCGACTTTTGCCGGTTCACTAATGTTTTCCCATTTACTACCAGTTCCGTATTTATTGGCAGTCATATTGCCAAGTACTAAACTGATGATGAAAAACACAGCAGCCAAAATTCCAGTCATACGGGTCATGAAGTTACCTGAACCCGATGAACCAAACAGTGTTGCAGAAGCACCCGCACCGAATGATGCACCCATATCAGCACCTTTACCTTGCTGTAACATAACTAGGCAAATAAGCCCAATAGACGCTAGCAAGAAAATAATTAAAAGAGCTACATACATTTGAGTTACCTATTCAGTTACGGCGCATAGCCTATTGCTATGACCTTTTTCACTGCACACCTACTCAATTATTCCGCGAAAGGAAACTTGAAATAAAGCCCCTTAACGGGATTGAGCAGGTGCGAATACTAACCAAAGCTGAGCTGACAAGCAAGTCTATTTTAATGTCATTTGATTATTTGCAGAAAAAATCATCAAACTATCGAAATAATGCTCAACTTCACTTATTTTAAATTTTTTGGCAGACTCATTGATATGCCAAAATAAAAAAAATCGAATTATCCCGCCGCTTTTACTGCATCAGCAATGCGATTTGCCATTGCCGTTACATCAGCTTCGTTTTCACCTTCAACCATGACACGAATGAGCGGTTCAGTGCCTGATTTACGTAGCAGAACACGGCCTTTACCTGCGAGTTCTTTCTCTACTTGCTCATTCGCCGCAATCACTTCATCACTTTGCAACGGATCATGAGAACCGGTGAAACGTACATTGACTAAAATTTGGGGTAATAATTTCATACCACTACACAAGTCATGCAGGCTCATGTGGTTACGCACGATGGCACTCAGCACTTGCAAACCAGCAACGATACCATCACCCGTCGTTGTTTTATCAAGCAAAATAATATGCCCTGAGTTTTCCGCGCCCATACGCCAGCCTTTTTCCTGTAGTTTTTCGAGCACATAGCGGTCACCTACTTTTGCGCGTTCAAAAGGAATACCCAGCTGTTTTAGGGCGATTTCTAACCCCATATTACTCATCAATGTACCAACCACGCCGCCTTTTAGCTGACCATGGCGTAATGCTTCCCTTGCGATGATATAAAGAATTTGGTCACCATCAACCTTGTTACCTTGGTGGTCAACCATAATAATACGGTCACCATCACCATCAAATGCCAAGCCAACGTCTGCTTTTTCTGCTAACACTTTTTCTTGTAGCATACGAACATCGGTAGCACCGCACTCTTCATTGATATTGATGCCATTAGGATCACAACCAATCGTGATGACTTCAGCGCCCAATTCACGAAAAACGTTAGGTGCAATGTGATAAGTTGCACCATTTGCGCAATCTAGAACCACCTTCAAGCTTGAAAGGCTTTGTTCACTTGGAAAAGTACCTTTACAGAATTCGATATAACGTCCTGCGGCGTCAACAATCCGATTCGCACGACCAAGCTCAGCAGATTCCACACAAGTAATCGGCTTTTCCATTTCAGCTTCAATAGCTTCTTCGACTTCGTCAGGTAGCTTTGTTCCATCAATGGAGAAAAACTTAATACCATTATCGTAATAAGGATTATGTGAGGCAGAAATCACAATTCCAGCCTCAGCACGAAATGTACGAGTCAGATAAGCCACCGCAGGTGTTGGCATTGGCCCTGTGAATGAAGCAGACAAACCCGCCGCCGCTAAACCCGCTTCTAAAGAAGACTCCAGCATATAGCCAGAAATGCGCGTATCTTTACCAATGATGATTTTTCGCGAACCATGACGAGCAAGCACTTTTCCCGCCGCCCAGCCTAATTTTAAAACGAAATCAGGTGTAATTGGACTGTCACCCACTTTGCCACGAATTCCATCGGTACCAAAATATTTACGGTTACTCATACGCTAACTTTTCCTTTTCTGACAGAGTCATCTGAACGACTTGCATTGCTTGCACAGTTTCTTTTACATCATGAACACGAATGATTTGAGCCCCCTGCATTGCAGCGATAACTGCGCAGCTTAGGCTGCCAGCAAGTCGATCTTGCGGTGAAACATTCAATAATTGTCCAATCATAGATTTACGCGACATTCCTGCCAATAGCGGAAGTCCTAAACTATGAAATTGCTCTAAGTTTGCCAATAATTGATAATTATGCGACAGGTTTTTACCAAAGCCAAAGCCTGGATCGAGTATTATTTGCTGCTTATTAATTCCAGCACCCACACAACGGTCTATTTGAGACATTAAATAGCGTTGGACTTCATCAACGACATTTTTATAATTTGGCGCATCTTGCATTGTTCTTGGCTGGCCTTTCATATGCATGATGCAAACAGGTAGCCCTGTATTTGCAGCAACCTCAAGCGCGTTTGGTTCATGTAGCGAGCGAATATCATTGATAATATGCATACCCGCTTTCGCAGCTTCAGCCATCACATCTGCTTTCGAGGTATCAACCGAAATCCACACATCAAAACGCTTGGCAATCGCTTCCACAATCGGTATGACTCTATCCAATTCCTCGTTAATAGAGACTTCCGCAGCACCTGGGCGAGTTGATTCACCACCAATATCAATAATTGCCGCACCTTCTTCAACCATTTTAGCGACATATTCTAGCGCATCGTGATAACGATTATGGGTGCCACCATCTGAAAATGAATCAGGAGTAACATTCAGAATCCCCATCACTTTGGGTGTGGACAGGTCAAGAACACGGCCTCTAGCTTTAATTTGCATTGTTATTTTACCTTAACGTAAAAAACCCCAGTGACCTGGGGTTTTTATTACTATCTAACTTTTCACGAAAGCTTACTGTGGTTTGCTATCGTTATTATTATCTGATGGTGTTGATTCATCAGTATTATTTGTTGGCTCTTCAGAACTGTTTTTAGGTTCTTCAGGCTGAGGTTGTTCAACATGTTTTTCTGTATTTGACGCACCTTTGCCAAATGTTCCAGTTACATTACTGACTTTTTTATCCTCATCCCAACCAGCGGGTTCACGCACTGGACGACGATTCATCAAATCATCAATCATTGGCATATCGATAGTTTCGTACTTCAACAATGCATCTTTGGTTGCATGCAAAATATCGATATTGTCTTCCAGTGTTTTGTGAGCCAACTTATAACAACGATCCAGAATAATTTTGATTTCTTCATCCACGATACGGGCTGTTTCATCAGAAATACCAGAACCATTGCCGGCAGAACGACCTAAAAATGCAGGACCTTCTTCTTTCGCATATTGCATTGGGCCTAAACGATCAGAAAAGCCCCATTGCGTTACCATGTTGCGCGCAGTACTGGTTGCAAACTGGATATCCGAAGATGCACCTGTTGTTACTTTTTCGCGACCATAAATCAGTTCTTCAGAAATACGACCTGCATAAGCAGTTGCAATCATACCTTCAAGTTTTAAGCGGCTGCGGCTAACTTCATCACCTTCAGGTAAGAAGAATGCAACACCTAACGCTTGGCCACGAGGAACGATAGTCACTTTATGGACAGGGTCATGCTCTGGCATCAAATGGCCGACAATCATATGACCACCTTCATGATAAGCCGTTGATTCTTTTTGCTCTTCGGTCATCATCAGAGAACGACGCTCTGCACCCATCCAAATTTTATCTCGTGCTTTTTCAAACTCAACCATGGAAACAACACGCTTATCAGCACGTGCAGCAAACAAGGCCGCCTCATTCACAAGGTTTGCAAGCTCCGCACCAGAGAATCCTGGGGTCGCACGCGCAAGAATGAAAGTATCAACATTTGGGTCGATAGGTACGCGACGCATATGTACTTTAAGAATTTGTTCACGACCACGGACATCAGGTAAACCAACAACGACTTGGCGGTCAAAACGACCTGGACGTAATAACGCGGGGTCAAGAACGTCTGCACGGTTAGTTGCTGCGATAACAATAATGCCTTCGTTGCCTTCAAAGCCGTCCATCTCAACAAGCATCTGGTTAAGTGTTTGTTCACGTTCATCGTGACCACCACCTAAACCTGCACCACGTTGACGACCAACAGCATCGATTTCATCGATAAAAATGATACAAGGTGCAGTTTTTTTCGCTTGTTCAAACATATCACGAACACGAGAAGCACCAACACCGACGAACATTTCGACGAAGTCAGAACCGGAAATCGTAAAGAACGGAACTTTCGCTTCACCTGCAATCGCTTTAGCCAGTAATGTTTTACCTGTTCCTGGAGGCCCTACCATCAGGACACCTTTAGGAATTTTACCGCCAAGCTTTTGGAAACGAGCAGGTTCACGTAAAAATTCTACAATTTCACCGACTTCTTCTTTTGCTTCATCACAACCCGCAACGTCAGCAAATGTTGTTTTGATCTGATCTTCTGTCAGCATGCGGGCTTTACTTTTGCCAAATGACATTGCCCCCTTACCGCCGCCACCTTGCATTTGGCGCATAAAGAAAATCCAGACACCAATCAACAGAAGCATTGGGAACCAGGAAATGAAAATTGATGTTAGTAAGCTAGGTTCTTCTGGTGGTTCGCCAACGACAGTCACATGCTTATTCAGCAAGGTGTCTAACAACTTCTCATCCTGCATAGGAAGATAAGTTGTATAGCGGCTATTATCAGCCTTTCTGACGTTCAGTTCACGACCTGTGATACGAACTTCACGTACCTGATCCTGGGCTATCTCATTGATAAACGTCGAATAATCAACTCTGCGACTATTCGAATCGCTTGGGCCAAAACTCTGGAACAAGGACATCAGAACAACTGCGATGACTAACCAGAGAATCAGGTTTTTCGCCATGTCACTCAAGGGATTAACCTCATATTACAACTGTGTTAACAAATAACGCTCAGGTTACTATAATTTTAGTCCTGTCGCTACAATGTATACTTCACGCGATCGTGCCCGCGAAGATTCGGGTTTACGAACTTTTACCTTCGTAAATAGGGAACGGATATCCCTAAGGTATTCATCAAAGCCTTCTCCCTGAAATACTTTGACAATGAAACTTCCCCCAGGTGCCAGTACTGCACGGCACATATCCAAAGCTAATTCAACCAGATACATAGAGCGAGGAATATCGACAGCAGGTGTCCCACTCATATTTGGGGCCATATCGGACATGACCACCTGTACTTTTTTATCACCAACTCGCTCTAACAAAGCAGCAAGAACTGCTTCATCACGAAAATCCCCTTGGAGGAAATCTACGCCAACGATTGGATCCATAGGCAAAAGGTCACAAGCAATAACACGACCATTCTGCCCTATTTGGCTGACGACATATTGCGACCACCCACCAGGAGCAGCCCCTAAATCAACAACGGTCATACCTGGTTTAAAAATTTTATCACCTTGCTGGATTGCCTCCAGTTTAAACCATGCACGTGAGCGTAGCCCCTTTTTCTGTGCTTGCTGAACATATTTATCACTAAAATGCTCCTGCAACCAGCGACTTGAGCTTGCCGAACGTTTTTTATTGGCCATTGCGCTTTCCAACTATACTAATAGAACTTCACCTATATTGCTGCTTCTTTACCATCAAATAGATATAATTGATGGTGATAGATATCAGATGGCGGTAGAATGAGCCGTTTTCAATACTAACCAAGCAAAAAATCGATGAATCTTAATAAAAAACAAATCCAGCACCTAAAAAGTCTCGCTCACCACTTGAATCCTGTTGTCATGATTGGCAACAATGGATTAACTGAAGGTGTGCTAGCTGAAATTGAACTCTCATTGGCACATCATGAGCTTATCAAAGTCAAAATCGCAGGCGAAGATCGTGATACTAAAAATTTGATCGCTGATGCAATTGTTCGCGAAACCGGTGCAGTAAATGTACAAGTTATTGGTAAAATCCTTGTTCTCTACCGTCCTTCGGCTGAGCGCAAAATCATTTTACCTAAATAATAATGCTTCATTTATATAAAAATGCCATTGAATGCATGTTTATATGATAAAAAAGGCCGCCTGCGGCCTTTTTCTTTAAATCTGTAAAATAATATAACCAATTCAGGCAAATAGGAATCAGATATACTCAACTTTAAGAATTTCAAACTCAACGTCTCCGCCGGGAGTTTTAATTGAGACCGCATCATCGACCTCTTTCCCCACTAAACCACGCGCAATCGGTGAATTAACAGAAATTAAATTAATTTTAATATCTGCTTCGTCATCACCCACAATACGATAAGTCAGCTCTTCATCTGTATCGACATTGAGTACTGTTACTGTCGCACCAAAGATAACACGCCCATTATTTGCTATTTTTGTGACATCAATAACTTGAGAATGGGAAAGCTTTCCTTCAATTTCTTGAATACGACCTTCACAGAAACCTTGCTGCTCACGAGCCGCATGATATTCAGCATTTTCTTTTAAGTCACCATGTGCACGTGCATCAGCAATCGATGCAATAATTTCAGGGCGACGGACAGATTTCAGATACTCGAGCTCTTCCCTTAGCTTATCCGCACCCAATACCGTCATTGGAATCTGTTTCATTGATAAATACCTCTAATTCAATCCTATATAAAAATAAGTATCTTCCTGATTTTGTAACAACAGTACACCGAACACCGCAGCAGAACTGGGGGTTCTAACAACATATAGGCTGTAAATAACTCAATCAGACTAATTCACTAACTTATCTTATCATAATGATCGCTATTTTAACTTAGAAGTTAATAGCGGGTCACCGTTTACTTTATTAGGCATTACACTTTAGTATGTACAGTATGTCCACCCTAATGCGTGAAATATATGTCATTATTAGCCTTAACCAGAAAATTGATGATCCCTTTAGGTATCGCCTTAACGGCCTCTCAAGCGCTAGCAATTCCTATCGATGATTATAAGCAGTATCTGCCCGATGGTACTAACCTCGCTCTGGTCGCGCAAAAAGTAGGCAGCACTACTCCACTTATTGATTATAATGCCCAGCAAATGGCGCTTCCTGCGAGTACACAAAAAGTCGTTACCGCCCTTGCTGCATTGCTGCAACTCGGCCCAGACTACCGTTTTGTCACTAACTTTGAAACTGATGCTAAACTCAGCAACAACACGTTGGCGGGTGATTTAGTTATTCGTTTTAGTGGCGATCCAACGTTGACACGTCAACAAATTCGAAATATGGCAAATGCGTTAAAACAAATTGGTATTCATAAAGTCGACGGCGATTTAATTGTCGATATTTCTGCTTTTACCAGTCATGACAAAGCACCTGGATGGGTCTGGAATGATATGACTCAATGTTTTAGCGCTCCACCGGCTGCCGCAATTATCGATAGAAACTGTTTTTCAGTTTCACTTTATCCTGCCGATAAAGTGGGGGAAATGGCCTATATCAAAACCGCCAATTTTTACCCAGTAAATATGTTTAGTGAAGTAAAAACACTCGGTAAAGGCTCTCCAGAAGCTCGCTATTGCGAGTTAGATGTCGTTCCAGGGGAATTGAATCGCTATACATTAACAGGCTGTTTAATGCAACGAAGTGAGCCCCTACCGCTCGCATTTGCCGTTCAAAATGGCGCAAGCTACTCAGGTGCAATCGTTAAGAACGAATTAACCACCGCAGGTATTGAGCTCACAGGCCATGTTAAAAAACGATCCTTTCCAGCGCCCCAATCGCAGGTTTTAGTTAAAACGGAATCGAAGCCGTTACATGACCTATTAAAGGTTATGCTAAAAAAATCAGACAATATGATTGCCGATACTGTGTTTCGTACTATTGGTCGTGACTATTATGGCGTACCGGGAACTTGGCGTTCAGGCTCTGATGCCGTTAGACAAGTTTTGAAGCAAAAAGCCGGTATTGATATTGGTAATACAGTCATGGTGGATGGTTCAGGGTTATCTCGCCATAATTTGATTACCCCAGCCACGATGATGGAAGTATTACAGTTCATCGCCAAGAATGATCAACAGCTCGATTTTATTTCAATGTTACCGCTAGCAGGCCATGATGGCACACTGCGATATCGTGGTGGTTTTGATGAGGCCGGTGTTAACGGGAAAGTTTCTGCTAAAACAGGCGCATTGCAAGGGGTATATAATCTGGCGGGTTTCATTACCACAGCAAGTGGTCAGCGAGTCGCATTTGTGCAATTTATTTCGGCTTATGCGGTTCCACAGAGCCAACAGCGCAGCCGCCGTGTACCACTCGTTCGTTTTGAAAGTCGCTTGTATAAAGATCTTTATCAGAAAAATTGATCTTATCTACTTCATGCTAAAATTGTCATGTCGCTGATTATACTATTCTGACCAATAAAAAAGGCGCAATTCCTAAAATCTTATCTGGAATTTTGCGCCTTTTTACATTCTAGGGAATTAGCTATTTTTTATAGATGAATTCGATCCCTTCATCATCTGCTTCATCCCAATCATCATCCCAGTCGTCATCTGTATCATCAGCTTCAGCAAGTTGCTCTTTGTGGTAATCATCCCACATGAATTCAACTTTTTCTGGTTGTTGTTCATCTTCAGTCGCAGCCATATTACGAGGCTGTGTATTCATGAACTCCATGATATCCCAGCACAAAGCTTTAACACCTTCATGGTTTACAGCAGAGATCATGTAATATTTCTCTTCCCAACCCATGGCTTTCGCAATTTCAGCTGCGCGCTCTGCGGATTCTTCTTCACCTAAGATATCCATCTTATTGAAGACTAACCAACGTGGTTTCGCCGCCAATTTTTCACTGTATTTTTCGAGCTCGCCGACAATGATCTTAGCATTCTCGACAGGATCTGATTCATCGATCGGACAAATGTCAATCAGATGAAGTAGTACGCGACAACGTTCGAGGTGTTTAAGGAATTGAATCCCAAGTCCCGCCCCTTCAGCTGCACCTTCGATCAAGCCAGGAATATCTGCAACAACAAAGCTTTGTTGGTTATCCATGCGTACAACACCTAAGCTTGGTACTAAGGTGGTAAAAGGATAATCAGCCACTTTCGGTTTCGCCGCAGAGACTGAACGGATAAATGTCGATTTACCGGCATTTGGCATGCCTAACATTCCGACATCAGCCAATAGCATCAGTTCAAGCATCAGCTCGCGCGTTTCACCTTTTGTACCCATGGTACGTTGGCGCGGTGCACGGTTTACTGAAGATTTAAAGCGGGTGTTACCTAGGCCATGAAAACCGCCTTTAGCAACCATATGACGCTGTTCATGACGCGTCATATCACTGAGCACTTCGTTGGTACCAAGATCGCGTACACGTGTTCCTACAGGCACTTTAATCGTGATATCTTGACCACGCTTACCTGTACATTCACGGCTTTGGCCATTTTGTCCACGCTCTGCGCGGAACGATTTCTCAAAACGGTAATCGATCAGTGTATTAAGGTTTTCGTCTGCCTCTAAATAGACATCACCACCATCACCACCATCACCACCGTCAGGTCCACCTTTTGGAATGTATTTTTCACGACGGAAGCTGACACAACCATTGCCACCATCTCCCGCCACGACTAATATTTTGGCTTCATCTACAAATTTCATAATTTTTTTTCTCCGTACCTAGCCATAATAGAGCTGGATGGCTGTCTTACCCAGAGATGGCGTATTCAGAATATAAAAAGCCCCGCAAAAAGTTTTGCAGGGCTTTAATTTTAAATTAAAAGTCAGAAAACTTATTCAGCTTCGATGCTGATAAATTTACGATTGTAAGGACCTTTAACTTCAAATTTAACTTTACCGTCCGCGAGAGCGAACAGAGTGTGGTCACGGCCACAACCTACGTTGCTACCTGCGTGGAACTTAGTACCACGTTGACGAACAATGATGCTACCTGCTAATACAGCTTCGCCACCGAAACGTTTTACACCCAGACGTTTTGCTTCTGAGTCGCGACCGTTACGAGTTGAGCCGCCAGCCTTTTTGTGTGCCATTAATCTGCTCTCCTAATCTTAAGCGATGACAGTGATCTTGACATCAGTGAACCACTGACGGTGACCCTGTTGTTTACGGCTATGTTTACGACGACGGAACTTGACGATTTTTATTTTCTCGCCACGACCGTGTGCAACCACTTCCGCTTTAACTTTAACGCCTTCAACGACAGGAGCGCCGATTTGGATCTCGTCGCCATTAGCAACCATCAGAACTTGATCAAATTCAACAGTTTCACCTGTTGCGATGTCCAGCTTTTCTAGGCGGACAGTTTGACCTTCGCTAACTCGGTGTTGTTTACCACCACTTTGGAAAACCGCGTACATATTAACTCCGCTTTCCGCGTACTCGCTAAATATTTCAATTCCAGAGCACGCTATAAAATATTCACAATAGGGCGCGAATTCTACGCAAAAAAGCACCAGAACACAAGCCAATAATGCAGTCAGATTATAAAAAATACGACTTTTTTATCAAGAGTCTCTTTTTGAGGCCGATTTACTATTGATAACTCAAATTGTTACTTATTTAAACATTTTTTGCATTACACCTGATAAACTCTTAATTAATAATGTTATGCTAACATCATAACTGTGATACAGGTTTCCCCTTCCATTAATTCAGGGAATGAACCAAAAACTAATAATATGAATAAATTACAATGAATTTAGAATCTATTATTGAACTGACAACCGAGGATATGTCAGCGGTAAATGAAGTCATCCTCGGCCAATTAAATTCGGATGTTGCGTTGATTAACCAACTGGGTTATTACATCGTTAGCGGAGGTGGAAAAAGGATCCGTCCAATGATCGCCGTGCTCGCGGGTCGATCCCTGGGTTATTCTGGCCACAAACATATCCAAGTAGCGGCACTGATCGAATTTATTCATACTGCGACCTTATTACATGATGATGTCGTTGATGAATCTGACATGCGTCGTGGAAAACAAACAGCCAATGCTGTTTTTGGTAATGCTGCCAGTGTGCTCGTCGGTGACTTTATTTATACTCGATCCTTTCAAATGATGACGGATCTTGACTCAATGCGTGTGCTAAAGTTGATGTCTGAAGCAACCAATGTGATTGCGGAAGGGGAAGTATTGCAGCTAATGAACTGTAATGATCCTAATATTACTGAAGAAAATTATATGCAAGTTATCTACAGTAAAACGGCTCGTTTATTTGAAGCGGCAGCACATTCATCCGCTATCTTAGCAAATGCGACTCCTGAGCAAGAAAAAGCATTACAAGATTATGGCCGCTATATTGGTACTGCATTTCAATTGGTCGACGACCTACTTGATTATGATGCTGACAATACACAATTAGGCAAAAATACGGGTGATGATCTTGATGAAGGGAAACCGACACTCCCTCTTCTCCATGCAATGCAGCATGGTAATGAAGAAGAATCAGCGTTAATTCGTCAGGCAATTGAGCAAGGTAATGGCCGCCATTTATTAGAAACCGTACTGGCTACCATGAAGCGCTGCGGTTCACTAGAGTACACCTATACCCGTGCACAAGAAGAGTCACAAAAAGCAATTGATGCTCTGAATATTATTGAGGATTCAGTATATAAAGAAGCATTAGTTGGCTTAGCGCACGTTGCTATTCAACGTCACTCATAATACTGATCAGGGGGAAATTATTTTTCCCCTTTTTCCTCCTCATCTATTTGCGCAAGAAGTGATGATAGGCCACGTCGTAAAATATATTTGACGATTTTACGACGTTCATCTTCAGTCAACTGATAATACGCTTCAGACCAAATTTGCAAGGCATCGGTTCTTTGACTCTGGTATGTCACTAAAGGCTCACTCAGGGTTAATTGCCCTTGAATTTCTCCCGGTAAACTCTCGACATAATATTCAACAGCCTTCCCTTGAACGCCTCTTTTAC
>NZ_LXEW01000027.1 GCF_001655055.1 Providencia heimbachae ATCC 35613
CGGTTTTACGGCGATTTTTCCATCCTTCCCTTCTCGCCATCAAGTTAACCCCTTGAGGTGAAGTAGGAAGACCTTCTAACCCTGCCAATTCTTTCGCAGTGAACCACAATTTTTTCATATTTTCACTTTCACGCTTATTTATGAAGCCCGCTGTTGTTATAGCTGTACGAGATCGTTATCTGATAAGAATATCTTTAGATCAAATATAGTATTATTTTTATATATTAATTATTTACATCTTAAGAGTTTGTAAATTATTTCTTATTAATTAAATCAACTAATGCTAAAGCACCTTTACGCATAATGAATGTGACGATTATTTCGCGTTCACTATTTGAAAGCTGATTGTATGCTTCCTGCCAAATATAGGCATTATCATTTCGTTTAGCTTGATATATCGCGGGTGTTTCATTAACAAAGTTGCGTTCAAAAATATCGCTGGGCAAAGAGCTGATATGGTATTCCAACGCTTTACCTTGAACCCCTCTTCTTTTTCGAAAAATCCAGTTTTCCCGCCTCGCGACACCATTAATACCTTGTGTTGTCATTGGAAGCCCTTGCATCCCAGCCAGCTCTTTTGCTGTTAACCATTCCTTGTACATATCAGACCCTCCTAGCCATAATCACTACTTAGTATCAGTTGCTGAAAATTCCCTTTATTTTCTTAAAACTCCATATAGTGATTCAATTCTTATTAATAATGCTTAATAATAATAAATAAAACATATATGTTATTTACATTTTAATTTCTTTTAATAACAGTTAATTGAATAACCTTTTACTAATATTTATAAGAGTTTTATTGAATACTCAGCATATATTATCAATACAAGTAATACATACCATTAAATACGCTTTTTTTCTAACTACTCAAGAAGAGTTAGTTTTATTTTCAAAGTCTTAGCTTAATTCACAGTTATAACAGCTCGCTTTCTAATTTTTTCATAAAAACAACGATAGTTTCATAAAACTGAACTTTAAGAAAAATTTAGAAATATTTTTGAGAAATATCTGTTATTTTATTTCCAATAACAGGAAGGTTGTACTGAATGTATCACAATATCCTGTTACATGTACGACTAACTCTACATGATTCTGAGTGAAAAAAGGACTAAAAAAATGATTTTACGGAAATCGGACTGGCATCCAGCAGATATCATCGCAGCTTTACGTAAGCGTGGAACAACACTTGCCGCAATTTCGAGAGGCGCTGGACTAAGTTCATCAACGCTTGCCAATACACTTTCACGACCGTGGCCAAAAGGGGAATGGATCATTGCAAATTTTCTAGGAATACACCCATCTGAAATTTGGCCTAGCCGCTATTATGACAGCATTACAGGTGATTTATTAGAAAGAAAAGTTAGAGAAAAAACACAGAATTCAGATTGAGAACAGATAAAAGCCGTAAGCAATAAAGTATTTAAGCTACGGCTTTATTTTTTATATCGTCTTAGTATTTATTTCATACGGGCAAAACCATCCGCGAGATCCTGTTTTAAATCATCTAGATGCTCAAGACCTATCTGTAGTCGCAATGTTAATCCCCCCGGCTCCCATGACGTCACCGTACGGTATTCTGCGCAATTGAACGGAATGATTAGGCTTTCAAAACCACCCCATGAATAACCCATTCCAAAAATAGAAAGCCCATCTAATAAACTGACAATATTTTCTTGGGTATATTTGGGATCAAGAACAATCGAAAATAAGCCTGAAGAACCAGTAAAATCACGCTTCCAAATTTCATGACCTGGACAATCAGGAAATGCGGGGTGTAATACTCGGATCACCTCGGGTCTTGCTTTTAACCAATGTGCGATATCAAGCGCCCGAGCTTGGGCTTCTTTCAAGCGGATCGGCAAAGTACGTAAGCCACGCAGTGCTAAAAAACAATCTTCAGCTCCCGGTAGCATTGCCATGTAATCATAGGTTTCGCGGAGCTTTGGCCACCATATCTTGTTGGCAGAAACAATCCCCATAAGTAAATCCGAGTGTCCACCCAAATATTTTGTCCCAGCTTCCAACGAAATATCACAACCAAACTCATGAGCACGGAAAAATAATGGAGTTGCCCATGTATTATCAATAATGGTTGCCACATTATGGCGCTTTGCGACTGTAACGATCGCAGGAACATCTTGAATCTCAAAACTTTGCGATCCCGGAGACTCTAAAAAAATCGTACTGGTATTTGGCTGAATTAATGATTCGATGCCTTCCCCTATCATAGGATCATAATAAGTTGTTGTGATCCCCATTTTATCGAGTAATCCACGGCAAAAATTGCGTGTTGGCCGGTAAACACTATCTGGCATTAATAAATGGTTGCCCGTTTTCAATGTGGTTAGTAAGGCGAGTACAATTGCCCCTAATCCTGATGGCGATAATACAGTGCCTTCTGCACCAGCGAGTGCTGACCAAGCCTGCTCTAGGCTTTTAATTGTCGGTGTGCCTGCGGTACCATAATTAAACTCGGCTCGATCGTTGAGTAATGCATCAACGGTTGGAAATACAACGGTTGATCCTCGATAAACAGGCGCGTTAACAAAGCCGGCTTGTTTAGCCGGATCTCTGCCAAGCTGAGTTATTTGTGTATCGATGTGAAACTCAGAAACGACTTTTTTATTCATGAGATCCTCTCGTCAATATCATCACTTATTCGAAAAATTTAAAAAAAAGGGGAAAGGCATAACAATACACCAAAAAATATGCTGAACCCAAATTCAAGGATTGCGGGAAAAATGACTTATTCGCCACTAATACAAAAAGTAAAAGCCAAATAAAAGGCTGGATTCTAAAATAGAAACCCAGCCTTATTTTATCGACGACTCTATAAAAATGGATTAATTGGCATTAGCCATTAATGAATTTTTCACCGAGCGCAATATCACCTTTCAATACATCTAGCATTTCTTCGAGGGCTTTTTTCTCGAATGCGCTTAGCTCGCCAATTGGTAGGTGTTTTTCAATACCATTCTTACCTAAAAGTACCGGTTGTGCGAAGAAACGAGCGTGTTTGCCTTCACCTTCAGTGTAGACGCACTCAACAACGTTGCTTTCACCTTGCAGACCACGGATCAGAGATAAACCAAGGCGTGCTGCCGCTTGGCCCATAGACAGTGTAGCCGACCCGCCACCCGCTTTCGCTTCAACAACTTCAGTACCCGCATTTTGGATACGTTTAGTTAATGCTGCAATTTCTTCATCAGTGAAGCTAACACCCTGAATTTGAGATAGCAGAGGCAGGATAGTGACACCTGAGTGACCACCAATAACAGGCACTTCGATTTCGCTCGTTTTCTTGCCTTTTAATTCAGCAACAAACGTATTTGAGCGAATGATATCAAGTGTAGTCACACCAAATAAGCGATTTTTATCGTAAACGCCTGCTTTTTTCAGTACTTCAGCGGCAATAGCAACTGTCGTATTCACTGGGTTAGTGATAATACCAATCAGGGCTTTAGGACAAGTTTCAGCAATTTGCTGAGTCAGGTTACGCACAATACCTGCGTTAACATTAAACAGGTCAGAGCGATCCATACCTGGCTTACGTGCCACGCCCGCAGAAATAAGAACAACATCCGCACCTTTTAGTGCTGGTTTTGCATCTTCGCCAGCAAAACCAACAACTTTAACATCTGTTGGGATGTGGCTAAGATCAGCGGCGACACCCGGAGTAACCGGCGCGATGTCATAAAGGGAGAGTTCTGAACCTGCTGGAAGCTGGTTTTTGAGAAGAAGGGCTAGAGCCTGACCGATACCACCTGCTGCACCTAGGACTGCAACTTTCATTCTGAAACTCCTTAATTTGTACTTTCAAAAAAATATGAATTTATCTAATTATGCACTAATACACATTACGTATAAAAAACAATTTCTTAACAGATATAGAGAGATGTTAACGCGAGATAATATGCTTATTGATATTCACTATTCTAAACAAATTCCTTATCTGTTAATGAGATAACGGGCACTTTTTTAACAAATAGTTTTTCTCACTATTGCATTTCGCACAATAAGTTGTTTTCACTGGCGATTAATTCATCGAAAACAAATTTATTAACAATAAAATTACAACATTTAGCTTATAAATTCATTGATACTCTATGCTAAATATTCACAGTATCTATTTAAGTTAAGTATTTTTATTCACTGTAAAATAGGTAGGATCATTTTAAAAATGTTACCTAAACTCGGTTATAAAATCATCATAACGCAATTTTGTTGCATAAAAATGCACTTTTATCGATAATACAACTCAGTTTAATGCCGAAGAATGGGTTAATTATGCGCACACCGTCTAAACAAGAAGATTTGGTTAAGGCTTTTAAAGCCCTACTTAAAGAAGAGAAATTTAGCTCTCAAGCTGAGATCGTTATTGCTCTTCAAGAACAAGGCTTCGAAAATATCAATCAATCTAAGATTTCCAGAATGCTGACTAAGTTTGGTGCAGTTCGCACTCGTAACGCAAAAATGGAAATGGTCTATTGCCTGCCAACTGAACCGGGTGTTCCTACTGCCACCAGCCCACTTAAAAACTTGGTACTCGATATTGACTACAACCACTCAGTTGTTGTTATTAGAACGAGTCCAGGTGCAGCACAGCTTATCGCCCGTTTATTAGATTCCTTAGGAAAAGCTGAAGGCATTCTTGGCAGTATTGCGGGTGATGACACTATTTTTTCTACGCCAGCAAAAGATTTTTCGACGCTAGAGTTATATGAGGCAATTTTAACACTGTTTGACCAAGAGCTTTAATCTGTCTAAAAGCGTTCAAAAAGCATAACTCGTTTATTAATAAGGGGGAGAATAGTCTATTTTCCCTTTTTGTTTTTTTAGTTATGCCCTCTTTTATTTCGTCTTAGAGATTTCATTGTGATATTCGAAATTTTTAGAAATATTGTACATTATGGTTTTCATTTTGTAGTACCCATCTTATTTGGCTACTTATTTTGGCGTAAAAATTGGAAACTGGCGGCATTGTTGATGATATCAACAATGGCTATCGACCTTGACCATCTTTTAGCAACACCTATTTTTGATCCTGACCGTTGCGGCATTGGTTTTCATCCAATGCATACCGTTTGGGCGGCAATTGGCTACGTTTGTTTGTTCTTCTTCCCATCATGGAAATTAAAAGCAATTGCAGTAGGGTGCTTATTTCACTTAGTGACTGATTCTATTGATTGCTATATGGGAAGTTTAAAGCAGAGCGAAAACGTGATTTTTTTAAGTTGTTCGAGCCCGCAAGAGACAAGATGGGATATTTCACTCTAATAACGATTTTTTGATCATGAAAAGGGAAAGCGTCACTTTCCCTTTTTTCATTAAATAAACCTTAATCTTCGACTTTCGATTCCGCTTTATTTTTTAATCCAGTCAGCAATTTACCATGAATATCACCAAAACCACCGTTACTCATCACAAGGATGTAATCTCCCGGTTGGGCTGTTTCGATAACCATGTTAGTCAATGCATCGATATCCGCACTCCAACGAGCAGGCTGTACACAATGTTCAGCAATATCCGTCACCATCCAAGGAATGTTGGCAGGTTGGAATAAGAACACTTCATCTGCACGACCTAATGCTGGTGCAATATCGTTTTTATTGATCCCCATTTTCATGGTATTTGAACGAGGTTCAAGTACAGCAATAATACGTGAAGTTCCGCCAACTTTGCTGCGTAATGCTTCTAATGTTGCTAAAATTGCCGTTGGGTGATGAGCGAAATCATCGTAAACACTCACTCCGTGCTCAACACCACGTAACTCAAGACGGCGGCGAGCATTGATAAATTTATCCAAAGCAAAACACGCCTCTTTCGCAGGCACACCCACATGGTGCGCAGCCGCAATCGCCATCAAGCCATTTTGGATATTGTGATTACCTACTTGTGACCAGTTAACTTCGCCCACTTTTTCCTGCTGATAATACACTTCGTAGTGGCTACCATCATGGTTTAATTTTTTGGCCTGCCATTCACCGTTTTCGCCTACCAGCTCTTGTTCACTCCAACACCCCATACCCATAACCTGCTTAAGATTATTGTCGTTATCTGGCATAAAGATTTTGCCGCTTCCCGGCACGATGCGAACAAGATGATGGAATTGTTTTTGAATTGACTCTAGGCTTTCAAAAATATCAGCATGGTCAAACTCTAGGTTATTAAGCACCAGTGTTTTTGGGCTGTAATGAACGAACTTAGAGCGCTTATCAAAGAAGGCACAATCGTATTCATCGGCTTCAATAACGAAAAATGGGCTTTCACCAATTTGTGCGGAAGCTTCAAAATTCCCGGGAACACCGCCGATCAGGAAACCGGGCTTGTAGCCGCAATCTTCAAGGATCCAGGCCAACATACCTGCTGTTGTTGTTTTACCATGGGTCCCTGCTACCGCTAAAACCCAACGCTCTGGAAGGATATGGTCATGCAGCCATTGAGGACCAGAAGTATAAGGTATGCTTCTTTCTAACACCGCTTCAACACAAGGGTTTCCACGGGTCATTGCATTACCAATAACCACCATATCTGGCACAGGATCGAGTTGCACGGGATCATAACCTTGAATGAGCTCAATTCCTTGTTTTTCAAGCAAAGTACTCATCGGTGGATATACGTTTGCATCAGAGCCTGTCACTTTATGACCTAATGAACGAGCTAATATCGCTAAGCTTCCCATAAAGGTGCCGCAGATACCTAAAATATGTATGTGCATTCTTTTTCATCCAATAGCATGAGGTTTGTCACTATTCTACCCATCAATAGCCTATTTATAAATGCATTAACCTATTAATCTTTTTTTAATTTAGTTAAACTCCACGCGCGAGGGTAAATTTGCCCCGCAAACCTCTGTCAATTTTATTCAGGACCTTCGTCATGAAAACATTAGGCGAATTCATCGTCGAAAAGCAACAAGATTTTTCTCATGCAACAGGAGAACTGACATCCTTACTGTCAGCAATCAAACTGGGCGCTAAAATTATCCATCGTGATATTAACAAAGCTGGACTTGTAGACATTCTTGGCACTAATGGTGTCTCGAATATACAAGGTGAAGTCCAGATGAAGCTCGACCTGTATGCAAACGAAAAGTTGAAAGCGGCTTTGAAAGCTCGCGGAGAAGTAGCCGGTATCGCCTCTGAAGAAGAAGACGAAATTGTCATTTTCGAAGGTGACCGCGCAGAAAACGCTAAATACGTTGTTTTAATGGACCCACTCGATGGTTCTTCAAACATCGATGTAAACGTTTCCGTTGGTACTATCTTCTCAATTTATCGTCGCATTACGCCAACCGGGCAATCGGTTACTGAGGCTGATTTTCTACAGCCTGGTCATCGCCAAGTCGCTGCAGGTTACGTAGTTTACGGCTCTTCAACCATGTTGGTTTACACCACAGGTTATGGCGTTCATGCATTCACCTACGACCCTTCTTTGGGTGTTTTCTGTCTTTCTCACGAAAAAGTGATGTTCCCAGCAGAAGGCAAAATGTACTCCATCAATGAAGGTAACTACATCAAGTTCCCTATGGGCGTTAAAAAGTATATTAAATACTGCCAAGAACAAGATGAAGCGACAGGTCGCCCTTACACCACTCGTTATATTGGCTCATTAGTGGCTGATTTCCATCGTAACTTGCTCAAAGGGGGAATTTATATCTACCCAAGTACCGCAAGTCATCCGAATGGAAAACTACGCTTACTGTATGAGTGCAACCCAATTGCCTTCCTAGCAGAACAAGCTGGCGGTAAAGCAAGTGATGGCGCTAACCGTATTTTGGATATTATCCCAACCGAATTGCATCAACGCGCTCCTTTCTTTGTTGGTACTGAAGCAATGGTAAACAAAGCAGAATCATTTATGCGTGAGTTTCCAGATACTGAATAATCTCATTTATTCAACTGATGTAAATACTCAAAATAGTTCAAGATGTATGTAGGCGACAAGCCAAACTACCGGTCAAATAGGTAATTCAGGTCGCTGAATATAGTCAACAATCATGCAACTTAAAGTATCGAGAGCATCAATATCAAGGCGGGCTAGTCCCGTCTTCTTTATTTGATATTCGCTTTTTTCAATGAATTCGTCCTTCTTTACGGCTATAATATTCCCCACGTTACCTGCACTAAACAATTAACGCTGTCAAAAATGCAAAAAACCAATGCATATACAGCTTAAATAGTGGTAGGTAGATTGATTATTCACACAAAGGATGCATTCTAATGGGCCTGAACAATGTACCGGCAGGTAAAGATCTGCCTGAAGATATTTACGTTATCATCGAAATTCCTGCAAACGCAGATCCTATCAAATATGAAGTTGATAAAGACTCAGGTGCGCTGTTTGTAGACCGTTTCATGTCTACTGCGATGTTCTATCCATGCAACTATGGTTACATCAACAATACACTGTCTTTAGATGGTGACCCTGTTGACGTACTCGTCCCTACTCCTTACCCATTACAACCGGGTTCAGTAATTCGTTGCCGCCCAGTTGGCGTGCTTAAGATGACGGATGAAGCAGGCGAAGATGCTAAATTAGTCGCTGTTCCACACTCTAAGCTAAGCAAAGAATACGATCACATTAAAGATGTGAACGATCTGCCTGAATTACTGAAAGCTCAAATTACTCACTTCTTTGAACATTACAAAGATTTAGAGAAAGGTAAGTGGGTTAAAGTTGACGGCTGGGAAGATGCAAGCTCTGCGAAAGCCGAAATCATCGAATCTTTCGAACGCGCAGCGAAAAAATAATTTATCCTTTTTAGGGTAATCAAGGTTCTGGGCTAAACACCAGAACCTTTTTTTTGTACGCTATCGTAATAAAACGCCGGCAAACAGCCGGCGTTACTGGTCAAACAGGATTAACTTTCTTCATCACGCTTGAGCCAATCACCGCTCTTAATATGGCGCAAGCCTTCAACAGAATGCCGATAAAGATAAATCCAAGCATTACCATAAGGCGTTGGAATTAACTCTCTGACATAATCTTGTGAGTTTTTCTTTAGCTCATCAAGCTCTGTTAGAATGGAAGGATTAATGCGATAAACTTCACATTCAATCGCCCCATTCCCTTTTACGACGGCGGGGAAATATCCAAGATCGTAAAGTTCATAGCCCTCGAGCTTATACTCACCCAAAAGTTGAGCATAAGTCATCCAGTGATGATTTCCCTGCTTGCGCCTTAAACTGCCATAAACAATTACACGCATAATTTAAAACTCAAATTGGTAAAGGAGATCCAAGGCCTGATTGACACCAGACACAGCTTCTAAATAAAGTTTTGGCATTAATCGATAGCGTAAAGTTAAGGTTGCCAGTGAATCAAAAATCCCAACGCCATATTTAACTTGTAGGTCATTGGTAATTTTTCCACTCACCACAACTTGGGAGCCATCTCCGACCCCTTGCGTATCCACAGCCAAATCAGATACAGCAAATGTCTCACCTATTTTACCAACCAGTTGTCCACTTTGTGCGACGCCGAGGCCAATTAACATAGATGTCATCTGGGATCCATTCGCATCACCACTTTCTAAGCCTTCCCCTCTTAATAAATAAGAAAGAGCTTCTTGTTGTGTCTTGGCGGGTTCTGAGAATATATCGACTTTTGGTTTATCTGCAAGTCCTGTCACCTTAACACCCGCAATAACATCATCTGCGGTATTATCCGGATTACGAATAGCTTCAAGATTCAAGAAAGGTTGATCCGCAGGACCAGAGAACTGAATCAGCCCTTTACGTACCAGCAAGTCTTGCCCATAAGCGCGGAAACGCCCTGATGGGATATCCACTTGACCATTCAAGCTAAGTCCTTGCTTATTTTGTGTGACTTTCAATAAACCGGTTAACCGCGCTTTTAAGCCAAACGCATCCAGCCTAACATCATTACCAATTTTAATATCCAAATTTGTTTGGATTGGAATAGACGGTGCTTTTTCGGCGATGGGCTGTAAATTACTATCGAGCATAACCACATCAGAAGAAGCACTTACCGCTGACTCAGGAAGTTCCTGTACGGTAATACGAGCCCACGGTATGGTAACACTGCCATTGAGAGTCATTAACGTTGGTGATGCTTCAAAGGTTAAGTCCGGCTGTACATCAATTTGTATCATTGGCGGCAAGGAAACACGTAAGTTATTCCCTCGAGCCATTACCGTTGCACGCCATGCATCCACTTGACGCCAATCGGCATCACCATCGATATTCAGGTAACCTTCCGGCGTGTTGATCTGCCCATTCATTACCGAGCTAGTACCATTAAAGGTGATCCCTAAACGGCCACTTTTAATATCAAAAGGGATCATTGCCGACTTAACTTCGAGATTTGATAAGGACAAACTGCCATTCATCAATGGGTTATTCGCGGAACCACTCAAACGCAAGTTAGCATTTAAATTACCATTGGCAACTTCTTTTTGGCCTAATAGCGGTTTAATTAAATCCAACGTAATTGAATTAATTTCGATATTACCTGCAAGCAAACGTCTTTTCTCTATATCAGAGATTTGAACATTCCCTTTGAGCTGACCATTATTGGCTATCTTAAATAACCAATTCAGATCCGCTTTGCCATTCTTCATTGCCGCATTTAATGTTAGCGTTTGAAATTCTAACGGTAAGCGGGCACCATCAACAAATTGAGTCGCTTTGACCCCGTCACCTTTTAACGCTAGCTTCACTTGCGGCATGCTACCATCATCTTTCCAGATAGCATTGGCGTTTCCGCTAAACACCCCATTAACTCGAGTATCCTTTGGCATAAACGGCTTAATCATTGCTAAATCAAAACGTTCAAGCACAATATCGGCACTACCGCTTTTACCGGCTTTAATCGGTTTTGGCACACAAAGACGGGCATTTGGATTGACCCAACAATGAGTTCCAACCACCACTTCTTGGGATTGGTTAGAATAATTCAGTGACATGGCTTTATTGAGTCGCCATTCGCCCACAACGGTTTCAAATAGCGTATTACTCAAGGACCCCTTCCAAACCTCAGTTTGGCGATCAAAACTTCCCGCTAAGGCTAATTGGCCTGAAACAGGCTCACCTTTCACATTAAGCTTTAATGTATGCTGTTTTTCACTGCCTTTTGCATCAAGGGTTAAGTTACTAATAACAAGATCAGCTTGTCTTAACTGACGTAAAACAACAGAGAGATCCCCTTTGATTTGTTCACCCGAAGCGACATTTCCTTTAATAACGACATTTTCGATGGAAAGGTCATTTTGCCATTTCACGCCGCGAGCAGTCAGATCCACAAGCGCTTCTGGCGTTTGCAAATTACCGCGTAATTTAACATCACCAGCAATTACGCCTGCCAGACCTGGTAATAAACCATTTAAGCCCGGCGCGTTAATTTTGGCATCAAGGTTCCATTTCTCAGCAAGAGAACCTTTAACATCAATATGGTTTTTACCCAAGGCTAAATTAAATTCAGGAATATCCCACTGACCGGCCGCATTTCCTTTTGCCTTACCTCGTGCTTTTAATGGGTTATTTTTAACATTACCATCAAGTGCAATTTCAGGGATTTCCAGCTGCCAACTACCACCATATAGACTTCCGCGAGTTGCGACCTTACCATCGACTTTTGCTGGCCATTCGGGCCATTGTTTTGCCGTATTAATCCCAGATAAAGTCAGCACCGCGTTCCAACTGATGGCTTTACTCCAATCAGCAACGCCAGTGATATCAGCATTACCTTGTAAAGCGGCTAAGCGTAAGCGAGTAAGGTTGATTTGCTCTTCATTACCTTTGGCATCCAGCATCAACGTTGAAGGGGGTAAATCTTGCCCTGTTATCGCCGATCGCAGCGATAAATCATAGGCTGATGGATGCCCATTTAGGCGCAGACGGGTTCCATCGAGTTGATATTGTGCATCACCCACCAGCGGCCAAGTCAATTTTTGACTTTCGAGGGTGAGCAATATCGGTAAGTCGGCTTGACTTAGATCGGTTTGTGCATCTAATTTTGCATTAATAGGGCCATTTAAATTTAAAGCTAATTTGAGTTCATCTAATAAGCCACCTTTGAGTGACAAATCAATTTTTTGCCCACTCAAATCTTCTAAACGACTTTCACCGACCATAGACAGAGAGACGGGCCATTTATCTTTTAATGTGGCTGTTCCAGATAACGAAACTTTGCCTTCTGGCGCATCCACTGCGAGTTGTTTCAGTAAGACATTTTGTCCCGTATTGGAAAGCTTCAAATTCAGGCTGTTGATCGTAACCTCGGTGCCGCCCTTTAACTGAAAATTCGAGGCATTTATGCCTTCCACATCAAGGTCGACCGGTAAAATAATTTCCGGTAACTCGGCCAGCAAGGGTTTAGCGAACAGCGTTTTTAATTCATCACCAAGTGATTTTTGTTCGTTGATAGGTATCTCAGATTCAGCTGGCTTGACTTGCACGTCTTCAGCCGCTTCCGTCACCGGTAAATTAATCGCCAAATCAATAATATCAGTTGGAATAATCGTTATTGCCTTACCTTCCCACGTTATACCAGTAGAAAATTTAGCTAAATCGATATCCATTCCATCAACACTAACATGGGTAGAAACCAACGATAATTGACTTAAACGGATAGTTAATGGCGCTTTAAGCTCAGTTAATGGCTCTGATGGAGGGGTTTCTTCTGAAGGTGGAAACTGAGTGGTGTCAATATTAACAGTGACATTATCAGTAGTCAGTGCATCAATGCATAATTCACGACTTGTTAAGCATTTTAAGCGAGCGGCAAGATGCAATTTTCCAGCGTTAACATCTACCCCTGGCATTTGGTATTTTACGCCAGACAGCGTTAAATCATTGATATCCCCATCAATCGACTCAATGGTTAATTCAGGAACAAAGCGGGTTGCGGTGTTTAATGCAAAATGTAAACCTGATTGCGTCCCTAAAACCCAGCTTAATATAGCAACGATCAGAACAAGAATTAATAAAATGGAAATGCTTGTCCATTTTAACCACTTCATCCATTTCATAGTTCTGTCCCCAAACCGATATAAAACTGAATTTTATCGTTATTTGAATCACCAATTGGTGTTGCTAAATCAAATTTAATAGGCCCGACAGGGGAAACCCAGCGGATACCAATACCTGCACCGGTTTTAAAATCACTGTCTTTGATATCATTGACGGCTTCACCGCTATCAATGAAAGTCGCGCCCCACCAATTCCCTGTAAAATTATATTGGTATTCAACGGATCCAACTGCCAGTTTTGATGCCCCAGTTAATTTACCACGATCATTTTCAGGGGAGATTTTTTGATATCCATAACCACGGACGCTGCCATCACCACCGGCGAAGAAACGTAAGTCAGGTGGAACTTTGTCAAAATCATTGGTTTCAATCCAGCCTAGATTACCGCGAACCACAAATCGATGACCTTCCCATGGCGTTCGTATCCATACATGTTTGGTTTGTAATACAAGAAATTCAATATCTGAACCCCATATTTTATTCGAGTAATCAACCGAATAACGTTGGCTATCCCCCCATGTTGGCATCACGCCACCACGCTGGCGAATACGACTTACATTCGCACCAGGATAAAGCAACATGGTGGTATTGGTGACGTTAGCTTGGGTAAAGTTACTGAGCATCCAGCGCATGTTTACCCCGTATTGCCAACCGCTCGAGTAATCCCAATTGCGTGACACGTTTAAGGTGGTGGTATTGGCTTGAGTATCGTTCAAGTCTGTGCGTTTAAACCCACCCTGAACTGCATAATATTGCTCTAATGGGTTCGCTTTTAAGGGTATTTTATAGCTAGCATCAATGATTTGCTCAGGTTGAGATAAACTAATACTGGAGGTTAAGCTTTGGCCTCGTGAATTTATCCATGGTTTATTCCATGTGGATTTAAGTTTAGGCCCTACATCTGTCCCGTAACCACCACCAAGTTCAATAAAGTTTTTTGCCCGAGGTACCATCACCCCTTCCATTGGCAGCTCATCGGAGCCTTCTGCTCTCGCTTTAACAATATTAGGCGTCACGATAGCAGAGGTAAACCAACCCGTTTCCGCTAATCGGCGGTTAAATTCGGCTAATTGCTCAGAGGTGTAATATTCACCTTCTTTAAAAGGAGAAAGGTTATTTAGATAGTCTTCACGAATTTGTGAACCTTGATAGGAGATCGACCCAAAGCGGTAACGCTCACCACTATTGAAATCAAAATCCCAATAAGCGGCATGGTGATCAAGGGAAATCCCTAACTGGCTTTTCTCCATAATGGCATCAAAATAACCTTTACGGACAGCAAGACCACTAAATTTCCCTTTAAAATCTTCATACTCCCCATCGTTTTGGATCGTGCCATCTTTAGGCGTATTTCTTTTGATCATTTTTTCATAATCAGGATCGGTTTTTGCACCACCTTGTAACTCCACCTTCACACCTTGAACTAAAATAGGTTCACCCGGTGTTACTTTTGCCGTTAATACTGATCGAGCAGGTGGGGTATTTTCCTGATAACTAAATTCAACGGTGGGTTCGTAATAACCGAGCGGCTTTAACCCTTCTTTGATTGCTTTCTCGACTCGAGCACGAAAACGCCCATTTGGGACAACCTCATCTTGTGTAATATTCGATAATTGTACGCGGACATTTTGATTAAGTTGCCCTTCAATCCCTTCAATATTAAGACGAAGATTCGCAGCATATGCCACCGGTATTGTCGCAGTTAAGCAGAGAAAACAGATTATAGGGTATTTCGACACGCCTGCTCCTGAGGTGATTGATAGATTGACTAAAGGCTTCATATCAATTTATTTTGAGTAATATTAGTCAGAGACACAAGTTTTTATCCCATTATTTAAATTATTTGTGTATTAACACATATAGGATCCATTATGCCATCTAATAAATTTCACTCTGTTAATATGTCACAAGCACTGCCTGGCAGGCAGCTCGCTATGCAGTGCTCACCATACCATGCAGTGAACCATCATTCGATCGAGATTATTCCTAAGAATATGGAAGTTGCCTACTTTGCAATGGGCTGCTTTTGGGGTGTTGAACGCTTATTCTGGCAAAAAACAGGGATTTATTCCACCTCTACTGGCTATTGTGGCGGTATTACACCAAACCCAACGTATGAAGAAGTTTGCTCAGGCCAAACTGGTCATACAGAAGCAGTACGTGTTGTTTTCGATCCACAGGTAATTAGTTACGCTCAACTTTTAACCTTATTTTGGGAAAATCATGACCCTGCACAAGGTATGCGCCAAGGGGGTGATATTGGCACTCAATACCGCTCTGCAATCTATACAGTCTCTGATGACCAACTTAGACAAGCAGAAAAAACCCGACAAGATTACCAACAAGCGATGGATAACCAAGGCGATCATCGACACATCACCACCGAAATAGCCCCTCTTGATGTGTTTTATTTTGCTGAAGACTATCATCAACAGTATCTCTATAAAAACCCAAATGGCTATTGTGCGCTCGGTGGAATCGGTGTTTGTTTACCGCAATAATGACACCAAAAGGCATTACGCATGAGTGGTCAATATTCTAAATAATTCGCATTGTAGCTAGGCGGCAAATGAAAGCATCTTGGGGAGCATACACAAGTATGTGACTTGGGTAGCCGAATGAAGCCTACACCCCTACAATACGTATTATGACGAATATCCATATTCTAAATAATTCCAGTTGTAGCTAGGCGGCAAATGAAAGCATCTTGGGGAGCATACACAAGTATGTGACCCGAGTGATTGAATGTAGGCAACAACGCTACAGCTTGAATTATGACGAATATCTAGCCAGATAATTTAACTGAATGCTATACTACTAACCAACTAACTAGCGCATACCGCGCCACTGTATATTTACTTAATAAATATATTTACTCGATAGGATGCCTTCAGGGGTTATTGAATAATCTCGTTGATGAAGATGTATCTGGATAACCTATGCTTAACAGTTTATTGATCGTTCTTTTATTATGTGCAATTAGCGCATTCTTTTCTTTGTCAGAAATTTCACTGGCAGCCTCTCGCCGTATTAAACTTAAACTGATGGCCGATGAAGGCAATATTAATGCAGCTCGCGTGCTTAAATTACAAGAAATACCGGGCATGTTTTTTACGGTAGTTCAAATTGGCCTTAACACTGTTGCTATTTTAGCGGGTATTGTTGGGGAATCCGCTTTTGCCCCCGCATTACAAGAATTCTTTATTCACTTCTTATCACCAATTTGGGCACAGCAAAGTGCATCAATTATTTCTTTTACTATCGTAACTAGCTTATTTATTTTAGTTGCTGACTTAATTCCTAAACGTATCGGTATGGTAAAGCCTGAAGCAATAGCAACCCGAATTGTTAACCCCATGCGTTTTTGTTTGATTGTCCTTAGCCCCCTCGTCTGGTTTTTTAACGGCCTTGCTAACCTTACTTTCAAACTATTCAAATTACCGATTGCTCGCAATGAAGACATCACATCTGATGATATTTTTGCGGTTGTTGAAGCGGGTGCCGTAGCGGGTGTTTTACGCAAACAAGAACATGAATTAATCGAAAATGTCTTCGAACTCGAGTCACGTACCGTTCCTTCCGCAATGACACCCCGTGAAAATATTATTTACTTTGATAAATATGAATCCGAAGAAAGTATTAAACATAAAATATCAACTCAGCCACACTCTAAGTTTCTTGTATGTTCTGAAGATATTGACCATGTAATTGGTTATGTTGAATCTAAAGAGTTACTTAATCGCGTACTTAATGGGCAAAGCTTATGTTTGCAAGATGGTGTACATATACGAAGTACATTAATGATCCCGGATACGCTTTCTTTATCCGATACACTTGAAGCCTTTAAACACAATGCCGTGGATTTCGCTGTTATTCTTAATGAATATGCATTGATCATGGGTATCATCACTATCAATGATGTCATGATTACCTTAATGGGTGATTTAATTGGCCCGGGGCAAGAAGAACAAATCGTAGTTAGAGACGAGAATTCATGGCTGGTTGAAGGTGGTACACCGATTGAAGATGTCCAACGTATCTTGAATATTGATGACTTTCCAGACTTTAGTAATTATGAAACGATTGGTGGTTTCATGATGTACCGATTGAGAAGAATGCCTAAACGCACAGACTATGTAAAATACGCAGGCTACAAATTTGAAGTCGTTGATATTGATAACTACAAGATTGATCAGCTATTGGTCACTCGTATTACATCTGTACCAGGGCCTGTTGTTATTCAACCTGGAAAAAATAGCACTGAAACGGCTGACGCAAAAAATACAGAACATTGATATTACTGGTTGCGAAGCCGCTTCTGTTAACCCAATATTTTTAACTCATGCGCCACTTGTCTGTGGCGCTTTTGTTAACCAAATAGTTAATTAATGATTTAACCTATTTAGATTAACGACTACCCTAACTCCGCCTGTAGCAAAAGTACCTGTTTGTTAACCTCGCTCATCACATTGTAGTGCCGTTTATCACTGATTTTGGGTGGTAAGATTTTCCCATAGTTGAACTCGAAAGCCCCCATATCCTTTATATAGAGCCTGCCACTGAAAAGTGTTTTGACATAAAGCGCAATCTTAGATGGGTTGTAACGGTTAAAAATTTTCATTAGAACTTTTCTCCCCTTTGTTCTTACGATATTCAATAACTCATACCGTTCACTAATCATAGACCAGAAATTTCTATTTTGGTTCTAAAATTGCAGTTTTATTCAATCCCCTTACAGAAAATGACACTGTCAAATATCTGTTAATGACCCGATAAACTTTGTGTTTATGCTGAATTTTAAATAATTGTTAATTTTTTACATGCAACTCATCCGATGAGCTATGCTGTAAGTACAAATATGATAAATAGTCACTCTCATCTATAACACCCTGCAATTCAAATGATGATTAAAGGTATCCTTATGATAAGAACATTTTTATTTTTGATCTGTTTAGTTGGTCTATCTTCAACTGCATTATCTAGTAACATACTATCAAATCAAACAGTTAAACCTGTTTCAGTTATCGATAAAGGGGAACTGATTTTAACTAATGAAGGGAAACTAAATTATCAACCTTGGACAAGTCAGCAGCTCGAAGGAAAGGTCCGTACTATTCAGCATATTGCTGGACGCTCAGCGGCAAAAGAATTAAATGCACCGTTAATTGAAGCGATTAAACAAGCTAAACTTCCCCATGATACCTACCAAACGACAACAATTATTAATACTGATGATGCCGTTTTTGGCACTGGTGTTTTCGTTAAAAACAGTGTTGAAGATAGTAAAAAAGAATTTCCTTATTCGCAATTTATTGTTGACAGTGACGGTGTAGTCAAAGATGCATGGAGTTTATCGCCTGAAAATTCAGCTATTATCATATTGAATAAACAAGGAAAAGTTTTATTCTTTAAAGAAGGAAGCCTCACTGCAGCTGAAATTGACAAAGCTATTGGTTTATTAGTTTCTGAACTCGCTAAAGAACAAAATCTAAAATAAACACTTTAGCTGAGTATGTTTTTTTAAAGGCATGCTCAGCTATTTTCTTCCCAATAAGTGAAAAATATTAATAGTGAAAGATCGCTGTCATCCAATATTGTTAAAACAGCGCGTTATTCTAAAATAGCCACATTAACAATATGCATAATTAGCTTTATTTTTTTAATAACTAATCAAAATCATACCATTTAAAACTATTTATTTTTCCAAAAAATAGTGACACAAAAGCCCCCATTCTTCATATTTGAAAACGTGAGTTGAAGGTTATGTAATTGTGCAATACGTTTTGCAATGGATAGCCCCAAACCACTTCCCGTTTTTTCCTGACCTGGAGGTCGATAAAAACGCTCCCCGAGTCGACGTAAAACATCAGGAGTGACGCCAATACCATTATCTCTAACTTCGAGACGTTCAGAATACAAAACCAGTTCAACTTCTCCCTGCTCTTTACCGTAATGAATTGCATTGTGAAGTAAGTTTCGAAGTAGCACACTAAGTAACAACGGCTGCCCAGAAAAGAGGGGGGGTTCCTCAATTATCGTGGTTTTAATTTTGACATGATGCGCTTTCGCCTCAGCTGCGAGGTCATTTACTGATAACGCAATCAATGATGGCCAAGATACCTGCGCAACATCTTCTAGCAAAGTGGAAGACTCCAGCCTTGATAACATCAATAATTGGTCAACTAGCCGAGTGGCTCTATCAATTCCTTCAGATAAATTTGCCACTGCATGTTGCCGAATGGCATCATCACTTCCTGCGATTTGTACCACTTCTGTTTGAACCTTAAGTGCCGCAAGCGGGCTACGCAACTCATGCGCTGCATCGGAAGTAAATTGCCGCTCGCGAGTAAACATTTGATTAATTCGTTCAAATAGTGCATTAAGTGCATCCAAAATAGGCTTGGCTTCGCTGGGTATTCTCGCGACTTCAATCGCACTTAGCTCATCAGGCTGACGATGTACCAATTGCGTAGCAACATCACGTAATGGTTTCAATGCCCGAGTTAAAAGCCATAAGAATAAAATCAACATAACAGGCAACGCTACTAACCAAGGAATAAATTGCGCTACCATAATATCTGCGGCCATATCTTGCCGGTAATCCCACTCCTGCCCAACCACAATGATGTATTGCCCATCAACTGATTTTAACCAAACAAAGCGCCAAAGGTCATCACTGCCATCAACATAACCTTCCGTAAATCCTTCTCGTTTATAAAGAAAAGGTATTTTTCTGCCATTGTCCCCGTCGTTGAGAACTCGCTCACCACTTGGCGTGAAAATAGCAAAAGCCAGAGCATCATCATCTTGGCTACCCCGATTTTTACGCAATAATTTTTTAGTTTTTACTAAAGATGGCGTGCTTAATTCAAGGTCAGAAGGCAATACAGACAACCGCTTAGCAAAGGCCATTTGTTGGGTGTCAAAGAGTTCATTAATCGTCTTATAAGTCTGATACCATGCAAGAGAACTTGCGATCCCCCATGTCATCAAAGCTAACAGAAGCAGTGTTAAGGTTAATTTCAGTCTCAGGCTGAAAGTTTTCATTACAAATCACCTAATCGATACCCAATGCCATGGATGGTGCGGATAAATTTATTACCTAATTTACGCCTTAAATGGTGTATATGAACTTCAACAGAGTTACTCGATACTTCTTCATCCCAGTTGTAGAGCTTTTCTTCAATTAGTGCCCGTGAAAGCACTTTATTTGGGTTATGCAGAAACAGAGACAATAACGCAAACTCTTTTCCTTTTAGCTGGATGGGTTCTCCCTGAAAAGTCACCGTCATAGCAATAGGATCCATTTCAACATCACCATGAGTTAATTTAGGGGATAATTGTCCACTACGGCGGCGATTTAGCGCCTGTAAACGGGCAGCCACTTCAACCAAAGCAAAAGGTTTACACAGGTAGTCATCCGCTCCTTGCTGCAAGCCTTGAACACGTTGATCGAGCGCATCCCTTGCGGTTAAAATCAAGACGGGTTCATCACGTCCTTCTTTTCGCCAATGCTTTAAAATATCTAGGCCATCAATAGTCGGAAGCGATAAGTCGAGCACAACCGCATCATAAGGTGCATCAAATAAAGCAACTTGCCCTTGCTTACCATCCATAAACCAATCAACCGTAAAACCGAGCTGGGTTAAACCGACTTTTAATCCATCACCAATTAACCTGTCGTCTTCAACTAAAAGAATACGCATATTTCCCTCCGAATCGGAATATTATTATATTTATCGTATAAACTAGAAGATGACTAGCTATTATAAGCTAAACCGAAAATATATTTTTTTATTAACGCGCTTAAGATTCTGTTAAGATTTACTTGCTTTAATACACTCCATAAAGCAAGTTTACGTCACAAATGGAGATTATACTGATGAAAAAATTACCTTTAATTGCCTTAGTCGCAGCACTCGCTACTGCACCAGCTTTCGCTAATACCGCATCAAATAATAATGCGATAAACGGCGGATTTAATGGCCCTGGTACAGTGACAAATACCCAGACTCAATCAGGTGGTTTTTCTGGCCCAAATGAAAGCCAAACAACCGTGGCTAAAGCGCTCGAAATGTCAGATGACAGCTGGGTTATTCTGCAAGGGACTATTGTTAAGCAGTTAGATAATAAACATTACGAATTTACTGATGGAACAGGCAGTATTACGCTAGAAATCGATCACAAACGTTGGAATGGTGTGAATGTGACACCTAAAGATAAAGTCGAAATTCGCGGTAAAATCGATAAAGACTGGAATTCACGAGAAGTTGAAGTTAAACAAATTCAGATAATGAAATAAACAATACTTCATTCAGCAATAAACGCTAAAGGTAAGATGGTAACCCCGTCTTACCTTCTCTATTTTATTTTCCCTCTATTTCTCCAGCCAATCAATGATGTTAGATTAATTGTCATCACTCTCTCTTAGGCCTCAATATGTCTACAAAACAGCCTCAAATTCGCAATATCAGCGAAAAATTACTTTCAGACAACTGGTACATCCTAAAAAAATACACCTACGAATTACAATTGCGCAATGGAAGTTGGCAAAAGCAAGAGCGTGAAGTGTATGACAGAGGCAACGGTGCGGTGATTTTGCTCTATAACAAAATAAAAAATAGCATTATTCTTATTCGCCAATTTCGTATGCCGATGTATGTAAATGGTTATCAACATTTTTTAATTGAAGCCGCCGCAGGATTACTCGATAACGCCTCTCCTGAAGAACGTATTATTGCCGAGGCAGAGGAAGAAACTGGCTTTAAAGTCGATAAAATAGAAAAAGTTTTTGAGGCATTTATGAGCCCGGGTTCAGTCACTGAAAAACTTTATTTTTATATCGCTGAATATAATGAACAAAATCGCCAAAGCTCTGGTGGCGGGTTGGTTGATGAAGGCGAAGACATTGAGGTATTAGAGTGGCCATTTCCTAAAGCCCTCAATGCGATTAAAACGGGTGAAATTGTTGATGGCAAAACAATTATGCTAATACAACATCTAGCACTTAATTCTATTTTAAAAAACAATTTTTAGTCGTAAATATATCGTTCTATTTTTATATTCTCTTCTTGCCAATTAGCGAGAAGAGAAACATATCATCAAAATAAGACCATAGAGAATGAAAGATAAAATAAATTAAAATCAATGAATTAAAATAAATTTATTAATATTTCAAGACTATCATCCTAATTGTATCATCAATAAATGGCAATGCAGTTTCATTCATATTTATTTAACCGTGCTAGAGCCTGATAAACGCAATAATACTTTTGACCTTATGAATAAAAAACCTTAAATTTAAAGGCATCATTATATTTTTTTAATATCTTCATATTAAGATAGAGCAAATAACCTAATTAATTTTAATTATAGGTAAGTGTTATTTTTAAAAATAGGTATACCGGAAATAGTTTGATTTTCAGGGCGACTGAGCGTAGCCAATACCCCTAAAAATCGAAAAACAACCGGTACATGATGAATTATTTTAATCTAGGAGCGAGACAAGATGATACGTTGCATTCGTATGTGGACAGGCCAAGATGGTAACTCGCTGTTTGAAGAAGGCACAATAGAGCTTAACAGCGTTCCCAATACAGAGGGGGATAGCCAAACCCCACCCATCGCCGTGGGTGAGCTTACCTTTCGTGAAACAATTTCAGGGGGCTCGTTCGACTGGCATAAAGACCCCGTTCCTCGTTATGTCATCACCCTCTCCGGTACCTTAGAATTTGAAACTAAAGATGGATCAAAATTTATTATTAATCCCGGTGATATTTTACTTGCACAAGACAATACCGGTTCAGGCCATAAATGGCGCTTAATTGGTGATGAGCCTTGGCGACGCGCTTATGTTGTGTACCAAGAAGGCACTGATTTGCGTTTTACTCCGACTAAAAAATAGGGATTTTCCATGAACAAACCCGTTTCAGAACATGTTGATATCGCCCTAATCGGTGCAGGTATCATGAGTGCAACCCTCGGGACATTCCTTAAAGAACTCGAACCTTCCTTGAATATTGCAGTATTCGAACGATTAAATGACTGTGCACAAGAAAGTTCACATCCATGGAATAATGCCGGAACCGGTCATGCGGCAAACTGTGAGATGAACTATACGCCGCCTAATCCTGATGGCACCGTTGATATCAGTAAAGCCCTTGAAGTGAATACTGAATTCGATTTATCACGTCAATTATGGTCGTACCTTGTTGCTAAAGGCAAAATCAAAAATCCTCGTGATTTTATTCATCCTTGCCCACACATGAGCTTTGTATGGGGTGAAGATAATGTCAAATTCCTCCAACAACGTTTCCGCCAAATGTCTGCCCATCATTGCTATCACAATATGGAATACAGCGATGACCCTAAGCAGATAAATGAGTGGGCTCCCCTGATCATGGAAGGACGGGATCCAAAAGAAAAAATTGCCGTCACCCGTGTCATCACCGGAGCCGATGTGGATTATGGTGCATTAACGCATTTATTAATGGCGCAATTGAGTGACCAGACCGGCTTCGCACTGCACTATAAGCATGAGGTTATCGATGTCAAACAAGCTTCCGATGGCAGATGGAATATTGAAGTTAAAAACTTAATAACCCATGAAAAATCGATTACCTCCGCTAAGTTTGTTTTTGTTGGAGCGGGTGGACGCGCTATCGAACTTTTGCAAAAATCAGGTATTCCTGAAGGAAAAGGTTTCGGTGGATTCCCCGTTAGCGGTATTTGGTTACGCTGCGACGATGAGAAAATTGCGGCTCGCCATCATGCAAAAATCTATGGTAAAGCAGACAAAGGCTCACCCCCGATGTCCGTTCCACACTTGGATACGCGAATTATTGGCGGTAAACGCTCTTTGCTGTTTGGCCCTTATGCCGGTTTCTCAAGTAAATTCCTCAAACATGGCTCTTATTTAGATTTATTTGAGTCGGTGAAACTAAATAATATTGAGCCTATGTTAGCGGTCGCTAAAGATAACTGGGCACTAGCCGAATACTTAGTCGGTCAAGTGCTACAAACCTCGGCACATCAATTTGCTATGCTGCAACAATTTTATCCAGAAGCACAGCATGAAGATTGGAAAGAGGTAGTTGCAGGCCAACGTGTGCAAATCATCAGGCCGGGTCAGGACAAAAAAGGCGTACTTGAGTTTGGCACTGAGCTTATCACCAGTGCAGATAAATCATTTACCGTATTAATGGGCGCATCACCGGGTGCATCAACTGCAGCCTATATTTCATTAAATATATTGAAAGAATGTTTTAAAAATGAGTTAGATACCAATGGCTGGGAAACTCGCTTGAAAGCGATCATTCCAACCTATGGCATTGATTTAAAACAAGATGCGAAAGCCTGCTTAGATATTCGTACGGCAACAGCAAAAGTGCTGCAATTAGATAATTAATTGTCTTAAGAATGAGGTTGGGTAAATAATTGCCCAACCTCTGTTGAGCATCATATCAGAATAAAATCACTCGAAAACCGGGGTTTAAAAATGATTCTCGTGGTGTATAGTCGAGGGTTTGCCCATTCCAATCAACCACTTTAGCCCCCGCACCAATCGCAACCGCGTGCCCTGCCGCTGTATCCCAAATATTGGTTGGCCCAAAACGAGGATAAAGTTGTGCCTTACCTTCCGCGACTAAGCAAAATTTTAATGAAGAACCAATCTCTACTGTGGTGTGCTCCCCCATTTGTCTCAGATAATCCATTAATTCACTATCTTGATGAGAACGGCTGATCACTATGACGGGAGGCTTAGCATCGTGGACTTGGATAGGCAGTTTATTACCCGCTTCCTCTTTCCATGCTTGATTACCTTGAGCATAGTACAGTAAGCCTTTCGCAGGGGCATAAACAACCCCCATCACTGGTACACCATTTTCAATCAATGCAATATTTACCGTGAAATCGCCATTACGATTAATAAATTCTTTCGTACCGTCGAGAGGATCAATCAGCCAATAACGCTGCCAATTTTGTCTTAATGACCAAAGGGGTGGATCTTCTTCAGAAAGCTGCGGTATATCAGGCGTAATACGAGATAAACCTGCCTCAATAATTTTATGAGCTGCAATATCCGCATCAGTCACTGGAGAATCATCACTCTTGTGCTGAACCTGTAAAGGCGCCTGCGCATTGTAGATTTTCATGATGGCATAGCCTGCTTCTTGAGCCAGTTCACAAATTTGCTGTAGCATTTTCTTCACCTCTTTCTATCGCCCTTTAGTTCAAGATTAGCAGCCCTATCTTGCAAGTGCACGAATTTACGTGATAAAAAAATCCCTTATTGTTTTATTTCAACAATAAGGGATTTAATAAAAAATGGATATTGCGATAAGTTAATAGCTGATAATTACAGGATTTCCAGCAGCTCAACTTCGAAAACTAATGGGCTAAATGGTGGGATAGATGCACCTGCACCACGCTCACCATAAGCTAATTCATGAGGGATATATAATTCCCATTTTGAACCAACTGGCATCAGTGTTAGTGCTTCGATCCAGCCTGGGATCACGCCGCTAACTGGGAATTCTGCAGGCTGCCCACGTTGAACAGAGCTGTCAAATACCGAACCATCAATAAGACGGCCAGTATAGTGAACACGAACACGGTCTGTGCGAGCAGGGATTGCACCGTCACCTTGATTAATAACAGAGAATTGCAAACCAGATTCCGTGGTTGATACACCTTCACGCTTTTGGTTTTCATCAAGGAATGCTTGACCTTCTGCAGCCATTGCACCTTGACGAGAAACACGTACAGCATCTGCACGTTCATGAATTTCACGTAGTGCATTGTGTAATGCTTCAACAGGAACTGACGGCATATTGCCTTCTAAAGCGTCAGTTAGACCGGCCAAAATTGCATTTGGCACAAGACCTTCCAGCCCTGACTCTAACAATTGTTGTCCAACTTGTAGACCAATACCGTAGCTCGCTTGAGCTTCTACTGAATCAAAATTTTGGTTTGCCATTAAAATACCCATATGGTTTTTGATAAAAAAACCAGAATAACAGCCACCCTCTTATGGGTAAACCTAAACAATGAAACAAAAGCATAAAAATCGCTTATTTATGAAGGTTCACCAACAATTGGCTCAGTGTTCTCTGAAAAATCGTATCAAGTTATTAAATTATAAAAAAAGGGTGCTAGTATGCGTATAAATACATTATGGCTTGCTTGTTATCCTCAATAAAGGAGGCGCGATGTTCAAACTATCCACATTTCACCGCTACGGTATCGCCGTTTTAGCGCTGATTATTATCGTGGCACTGTTCTGGCCAACCGATGATAAATCAACGACGGGTAATATAGCTTCAAACCAACCTCAGCCTATCGTGATCCCACCGCCAAACATACCTGAGATTGCCCCTGACCCCGTCATGACACCACCGACTGAAGAACCCACAACCTCTCCGGTGGATCAAGGTGTATTGCCACTTGAGCCTGAAATCGTGCCTGAGCCTATCGAGCCTTCAGCACCAGAGCAACCTCAAGTTACGCCGCCCACCAATCAGCCGTCAACCGCCAAACCGGAAGAGCCCAAAACAGCTCGCCCATCAGCGAATGAATGGCAGAACTACCGCGTACAAAAAGGTAAAACCCTCGCACAGCTATTTCGTGATAATAACCTACAGGCCAATGACGCCTTTGTTATGGCGCGTGTTGAAGGGGCTGAAAAACCACTGAGTAGTTTACAGCAAGGCCAAAAAATTCGTGTTAAAGCGAATGCAAAGGGTGAAGTCCAATTGTTAGACATCACCACACCGGATGGAAAAACCTATAGCTTCGCAAGACTTAGCGATGGTAGTTACTACCGCACGCCTTAGCCGTTATTTTTGGCTGGTGGCTTATTTATAATGGTAAGCCACCAGAACTTTGTCCTAATCATCGCTATTTGTATTGCACCTTACTTATCAATATATGATAAAGGCTACCTGTTATTTCCCATTAAAAAATGATTATGCAAATAAATAAAGGCATTAAAGTTTTTCTAGCAGGTTTCTTGCTACTACTCATCGCCGCTCTTGGCTATATCGCTTGGATAAAACTCAATTCAGATGCGCTTTGGAATATCGTTAGCCAACAATGTGTTCCTTTACAGCATACAAAACAGCAACCCGCATCCTGTTTAAAGGTCGATACATCCAATCAATATGTATTATTTGAAGACCGCAATGGCCCGTTACACAACCTTGTGATCCCAACAAATAAAATTACCGGTATTGAATCCCCATTATTGTTAGCAGAAAATACACCATCCTATTTCTCCCTCGCTTGGCAAGAAAGAGCCGACTTATCTCGCGGATTAAACAAAACAATTCCTGAAGAATTACTGGCGGTCGCGGTGAATTCACAATATGGTCGATCACAAGATCAACTGCATATTCATATCGCTTGCCTTAAGAAAGACATTCTAGAAAAGCTCAATGATCAACAGTCAGTAATAACCTCTAATTGGACTGAATTTCCTATTAAATTAGAAGGACATCACTATTTAGCAAAAAGAATCACCACCTACTCGATTAACCCTTTTAAGCTATTACAAGAGTACGCCTTACAGCATGATGACAATATAGGCCACTTTGGGTTAGCCATGGTACAGCTTAAGGATGGGTCATTGGTATTATTAGCAAATAGGATGGATCTGTGGGATTTAAACTTAGGTTCGGCAGGAGAAATTCTTGATTATCAATGCTTAGCAAACCAATAGCATCTATGTTTTATGAATAAAAATAAAAGCCTAGAAAGTAAAAAACACCGGACTTAGCCGGTGTTTTTTATAGCACCACCGATAAATCGACGGTACTTATCATCACTATTGATTACTCAGCAACGATGATAACGTTAAGCTCTGCAAAAACATCGCTATGTAACTGGAACTGAACTTGATGATCACCAGTAGTACGCAGAACGCCATTTGATAGACGAACTTCGCTTTTCGCGATTTTAACGCCAGCTGCAGTGACTGCATCAGCGATATCACGAGTACCGATTGAACCAAACAGTTTACCTTCGTCACCCGCTTTAGAAGCTAAAGTAACAGAACCCAGCGCAGTAACAGCTGCTGCACGAGCCTGTGCTGCAGTGAGAACGTCAGCTAATTTAGCTTCCAGTTCAGCACGGCGAGCTTCGAAGAATTCGACGTTTTTCTTAGTTGCAGGAACAGCTTTACCCTGTGGAACTAAGTAGTTACGAGCATAGCCCGATTTAACGTTAACCTGATCACCTAGGCTACCTAGGTTAGCTACTTTATCAAGCAAAATAACTTGCATTACCTTATCCTCTTAAGTCGTTAATGGACTGTACCAATTACTGATGACGATCAGTATATGGCAACAGAGATAGGTAGCGAGCGCGCTTGATAGCACGAGCGAGCTGACGCTGATATTTTGCACGGGTACCGGTAATACGGCTTGGTACAATTTTACCACTTTCAGTGATGTAGTTTTTCAGCGTTGCGATATCTTTATAGTCGATCTCTTGAACGCCTTCCGCTGTGAAACGGCAGAACTTGCGACGACGGAAATAACGTGCCATAAGGCTAGTCTCCAGAATCTATCAAATCAATCTGCTCGGCATGAAGGACTAATTTACTGATCCCATTTCGCCCCTGATGGGTACTAATGAAACCTGAAACAGTAATCCAACTGCCGACCGTTATACTGTGAGTTTGGGATTGCAAGGCTTGTCCACTGACAATGATGGGCATTCTGCACCACGCTTGTCTTGACATTCCCGCTTCCAATTGTTGAGAACGATGTTCTAAGACAAATTGGCAGTGAGGAATGCCTGATGGACTCACTTTTCGAATCAATGCTTTACAGACTGTGCCTGTCAGCACTAAACGATTAGTGGTCACCTGTGCAATTACTCTTCAGAATCCCCAGCTTCTTCAGTTTCTTCATCCTGATAATCATCAGAAAGGTCACGGCCGCGACGTTCGTCTTTAGCTTTAACCATAGAAGAAGCTTCTGTCACCGCGTGTTTAACGCGCATAACCATGCTGCGGATAACGGCATCGTTGAAGCGGAAGTTAGTTTCTAGCTCATCAATCGCTTCCTGTGGAGCTTCTACGTTCAGAAGAACATAGTGTGCTTTGTGCAGTTTATTGATTGGATAAGCCAGTTGACGGCGGCCCCAGTCTTCCAGACGGTGAATTTGACCTTGCGCGTTAGTGATTGTAGCACTGTAACGTTCGATCATGCCCGGAACCTGTTCGCTTTGGTCAGGATGGACCATAAAAACGATTTCGTAATGACGCATGAGTAGTTGCTCCTTACGGATTATTAGCCTCCTGTCAGGGTTAACCGCGGCCCGCGGAGGCAAGGAACTTATTGAGTGCGGCTAAAAAATTGACGCGTCACTATACCCATCCCTGAGATAAAACTCAAGGGATGGGGCTAAATTAAAATTATATTTTAATTTACGCGCGCATTATTTTACCAAACGTTGGCGTACAGCTTCGAATAAGCAAACACCTGTGGCGACAGAAACATTCAAAGATGAGACTGAACCTGCCATTGGAATGCTGATAAGCTCATCACAGTGCTCACGAGTCAGACGACGCATACCTTCCCCCTCAGCACCCATCACCAAGGCAACAGGCCCTGTTAGCTTGCTCTGATAAAGGTTATGGTCCGCTTCGCCTGCCGTTCCAACAATCCAAATATTGTATTCTTGCAACAAACGCAATGTTCTCGCTAAGTTAGTTACACGGATCAGTGGAATATTTTCCGCTGCGCCACAGGCTACTTTTTTAGCGATTGCATTCAACTGAGCAGATTTATCTTTTGGCACAATCACCGCATGTACGCCAGCGGCGTCAGCACTGCGTAAACAAGCCCCCAAATTATGTGGGTCTGTCACACCATCAAGCACCAGTAAGAAAGGCGATTCGGTTTTCTCCAGAAAATCAGGCAGGTCGCCTTCTTGGTACTGTTTACCCGGTAAGATATTCGCAATAATACCTTGATGTACAGCGCCATCAGTGTGTGAATCCATCCACTGCTTATTTGCAACTTGTACGACGATACCTAGCGCTTCAATTTCTCGCGCGATAGAGAGTAGGCGGCGATCTTCGCGGCCTTTTAAAATATAGACTTCTTTAATGCGCTGAGGTGAATTCTCCAGCAAGGCTTTCACTGCGTGAACGCCATAAATAATTTCGCTCATAAATTTCTTATGTATTCGTAAAGTTAAAGGTGGCGAAATAACGCCACCTTAGTTAATTAACAAGTATACTACGCCTGAAGAATAACTAACCCTCTTGCTTTTGGGATTTCTTCGCGACGCGCTTGGCTTTTAATTTCGCACTGATTTTTTTGGTTTTATCCGATGCCTTCTTACTTTTACCTTTATCTTTCACTTCAGATTTTTGATCTGCTTTTTGACCTTTTTTCTCTGAACGACGAAAAGCGGAGTCTGGCTCGAAATTTTTCTCTTTGCTTGCATCACCTCGTCTACGAGGGGAACGCATTGTTTTAGTTGCGTCTTTTTTGGTTCTGTCACGCTCAGTTTTACCCGGATTCTTCGCTTTACGTGTGGTTGAAATCAATGCAAAGTCAATTGTACGCTCTTCCATATGAACCGCTTCAACCCGAATTTCAACTTCATCACCAAGGCGATAAGTTGTCGACGAAGACTCACCAATTAAGCGCTGCCCAACCGCATCATAACGGTAATAATCGTTATCAAGAGTCGAAATATGTACTAATCCATCGATAAAGAGCTCATTTAAGCGAACAAAGAAACCAAAGCCAGTTACGCTGGTGATCAAACCAGTAAACACTTCACCAACGTGATCTTGCATAAAGTCACATTTGAGCCAATCCGCAACATCACGTGTTGCTTCATCTGCACGGCGTTCAGTGAGTGAACAGTGCTCGCCCAGTTGTAGCATGCTGTCCATGTCATAATGCCAACCGCCGGTTTCTGTCCAATGTTTACCTGAGAGACCCTGCTCTTTCGCTAATAAATACTTAATACCACGGTGTAATGATAAATCAGGATAGCGACGAATTGGCGAAGTAAAGTGGGCATATGATTTCAAAGCAAGCCCAAAGTGACCCCGGTTTTCAGGGTCATAAATAGCTTGTTTCATTGAGCGCAAAATCATCGTTTGCAGTAGTTCATGATCAGGACGTTCTGCAACGTCGTTCATTACCTGTGCATAATCTTTTGGCTCAGGCTTCATACCACCCGGCAATGTCAGCCCTAATTCGCTAAAGACAGAGCGCAAATTCATCACACTCTCTTCTTTTGGCCTATCATGCACACGATACAGTGCCGGCTCTTCATTTTTTTCAACGAAACGCGCAGCCGCAATATTCGCTAAAATCATGCACTCTTCAATCAGTTTATGTGCATCATTGCGCTCAACAGGCTCAATACGTTCAATACGACGTTCCGCATTAAAGATAAATTTAGCTTCTTCTGATTCAAATGAAATAGCGCCACGTTCGATACGCGCAGCATCCAGCGCTTTATACAATTGATGCAGATGCTCAATATGTGGTACTAACGCTTTATAATGCTCACGCAGTTCTTCATCACCTTGCAAAATTTTCCATACTTTGGTGTAGGTCAATCGTGCATGTGAGCTCATCACGGCTTCATAGAATTTATATGAAGTTAAACGACCCGATTCCGACACTGTCATTTCACAAACCATGCAAAGGCGATCAACCCCTGGGTTTAGTGAGCAGAGGCCATTCGATAATACTTCCGGTAGCATAGGAACGACTTGCGATGGAAAATAAACCGAGTTACCACGACTACGCGCTTCAGTATCAAGAGCTGTTTGCGAACGAACATAATAGCTTACATCTGCAATCGCCACCCATAAACGCCAACCTCCCCCTTTTTTGGGTGCGCAATATACCGCATCATCAAAGTCACGGGCGTCTTCACCATCAATGGTGACTAATGGCAAATCGCGTAAATCTACACGTCCTTTTTTCGCAGACTCAGGTACATGTTCACTAAGATCTGCTACTTGTTTTTCAACTTGCGGTGGCCATGTATGCGGAATTTCATGAGTACGTAATGCGATTTCAACCGCAATACCGGTTCCCATGGTTTCACCCAAGATTTCAATAATATTACCGACTGCTTGGGAGCGACGTTGTGGTCTTGTAACTAGCTCAACAACGACGACATTCCCCATGCGTGCGCCACAGACTTGATCTTTGGGTATTAAAATATCAAAACTAAGGCGGCTATCATCAGGCACAACAAAGCCCATACCAGCTTCAATAAAATAACGCCCGACTATCTGGTTGTTTCTTGGTTCGAGGACACGAACAACGCGTACTTCTGTGCGACCTTTACGGTCTTGTCCATGTGGTTGGGCTAAAATGATATCACCGTGTAATGCACGCTTCATCTCTTCTTGAGATAAATAATAATCTTCTTTTTTACCTTCTACGCGCAAAAAGCCATAACCATCTCGGTGGCCAATCACTTTGCCTTTGAGCAAATCTAAACGCTCAGGTAAGGCATAGCATTTACGACGTGTAAAGACGAGTTGCCCATCACGTTCCATTGCTCTGAGTCGACGACGTAAAGCTTCAAGATCGTCTTCGCTTGATAGGTTTAATAATTGAGCAATTTCTTCTCGACTCGCTGGTGTACTACGCTTAGAAATAAGGTCGAGAATGAACTCGCGGCTAGGAATTGGGGATTCGTATTTTTCTGCTTCTCTTTCCTGAAAAGGATCGTGTGACATCGTTACCTCCGTTGTCATCAGAATTAATAATTACAACAAAATGGCTGCGAGGTTAATCAAGCAGCAATTGATAAAGCGGGCTGTTATCTTTCACCATGTCCGCCAGCGTATGTTGATCAAGTTCTTGTAAAAACTGTTTCATTGCGTCCTGAAGTACACTTTTCAAACGACAAGCAGGCGTAATATGACAAAATTCGCCACTGCAATTAACAAGAGTTAGGGGTTCAAGTGCTCTAACGACATCCCCTATACGAATTGATTCTGCTGGCTGGCCAAGCGTAATGCCGCCATTTTTGCCTCGATAGGCTTTAATATAACCGAGGCGACTGAGCTGATTAATAATTTTAACCATATGGTTACGAGAGACACCATAAACATCAGTGACTTGTGTAATACTCGTTATTTCTCCCTTAGGGAGAGACGCTAGATAGATAAGGGCTCGTAACCCATAATCGGTAAAGCTCGTCAGCTGCACAATCACCTCAAAATTTTTTGGCTTTTTACCATTCGGCCTTAATGATATCGACCCTAAATCATATTGTTTATTTTAGAATGCATACAGACAATTTTGAGCTTGAATGCACTATATATAGCCCAAAATATAGCATGTAAATTAATTATATATTCTTAAATACAGTTTAGCGTATTACTCAAGTCAAATATGCACTTAATTGCACAAAATGTGCCCAGAAAGTTTACTTTCATCAATCATTATGTGGAATTTTGAATGTTTTATCAAAGGGGATTAATAACGAGGAGAGGATAAGCTGCGTAGTGTAGGAATAAACAGCGCCCTTAGAGAGCGCTGTCAGTGTTATTACTCAACATCAAACGGGTCACGTAGGATCATGGTTTCTGCACGATCAGGGCCTGTTGAAATAATATCAACTGGAATACCGGTAAGCTCTTCAACACGCTTGATGAAATCAAGAGCCGCTTTTGGCAACTGGTCTATTTGTTTCGCACCAAATGTGGTTTCGTTCCAACCAGGCATTGACTCATAAACTGGCTCTAAACCAACCCACTCATCTGCAGCTAATGGCGTAGTCTCAAGTACTTTGCCATCTGGGCGACGGTAGCCGACACAGATTTTAATTTCTTCAAGACCATCTAAAACGTCTAGTTTAGTCATACAGAAGCCAGACAATGAGTTAATTTGTACCGCACGATTAATCGCAACGATATCTAACCAACCAGTACGACGCTTACGCCCTGTAGTTGCACCAAACTCTTGACCTTTTTCGCGCAGGAATTCACCCGTCTCATCAAAAAGCTCAGTAGGGAATGGGCCAGCACCAACACGGGTAGAGTACGCTTTAATAATACCCAGCACATAGTTCACATAACGAGGACCTAAACCAGAACCTGTTGCAACGCCACCCGCAGTAGTGTTAGAAGAGGTTACGTATGGATAAGTACCATGGTCAATATCCAATAATGTGCCTTGAGCACCTTCGAACATGACTAATTCATTCTTCTGATGTGCTTTATAGAGCAGATCAGAAACATCAACTACCATGCCAGTCAGAATGTCTGCGACTGCCATAATATCGTCGAGAGTTTTTTGATAATCAACCGCTGGCTCTTTATAGTAATTCACCAGTTGGAAATTATGGTATTCAACGATTTCTTTGAGTTTTTCAGCAAATGTTGCTTTATCGAATAAGTCACCAACGCGTAGACCACGACGAGCAACTTTATCTTCATACGCAGGACCGATACCACGACCGGTAGTTCCGATAGCTTTAGAGCCTCGTGCTTTTTCACGCGCATTGTCTAATGCAACATGATAAGGCAGGATCAGTGGGCAGGCTTCAGAAATATGTAAGCGTTCGCGAACAGGAACACCACGGTCTTCCAGTCCCTTCATCTCTTTCATCAATGCATCAGGCGCAAGGACTACACCATTAGCAATAATGCTGATGACGTTTTCACGAAGAATACCCGATGGAATTAAGTGGAGAACGGTTTTTTCACCGTTTACAACAAGCGTATGGCCAGCATTATGGCCGCCCTGGTAGCGAACTACGTATTTAGCACGCTCTGTCAGCAAGTCAACGATCTTGCCCTTCCCTTCGTCACCCCATTGGGTGCCTAGCACGACAACGTTCTTACCCATTTCGAAATACACTCGGTTGCTTAAAAATGAATTCTACCATCAAAAATAAACCTTTCCAGTGATATATTTTCGCATTGCAAAAAAAATTTAGGAAAAGCAAGTAAAATGGTATTTTTATTTCTGCCGTAAACTCAAAATGAATGCTATCAACCTGAGCAGCTTAAATTTTCCCTGAAAAATCTTACACTTAAAACGACAGGCGAAAAAAAGCCCACCGAAGCGGGCTTTTCTTTAATAGATTAACAGTTATTTTAGCGTGTTGCACGTAACTTAAGCGCAGCTAGCTTAATCTGTTTATCGTTTTACTCTGGTGCACGTAACTTAGTTGGTGCTTTCATAAAGCGGAAGAAATCGGTATCAGGGCTAAGCACCATGATATCTTCCCCACTTTTGAAGCTCTTCTCATAAGCACGTAAGCTACGAATAAAGGCATAGAACTCAGGATCTTGGTTAAATGCATCAGCAAACAGTCTGGTTGCCATTGCATCCCCTTCACCTTGATATGTCAGCGCAGTACGCTCAGCTTCAGCCAGTGTTTCCGTTACTGTTTTATCTGCAACCGCACGGATTTTCGTTGCTTCTTCCTGACCTTGTGAACGATGTTGACGCGCTACCGCTTCACGCTCTGCACGCATACGTGCATAGATAGCTTCAGAAACTTCATTTGGCAGTTCAATACGCTTAATACGTACGTCAACCACTTCAATACCTAATGCCGCCATACTGTTTGCATTAACAACCAATGGCTTCAGGTTAGTTTCTTGTTCAACACGTGCAGCAGCATCTGCAATCAAGGCATCTGCATCTTTCGTTGCATCATCTACCGCTGTACCTTTGTTCAGAGCATCACGAACATCTACTGTTAAACGACCACGAGAGTCAGTAATGATGTCTTTCACACTTAGGCGACCAAACTCAGAACGTAAACGGTCACTAAATTTACGTTTTAATAGTGTTTCTGCTTGAGCAGGATTACCTCCGCCTGTCGCTACATAATAACGACTGAAATCAGTAACACGCCACTTCAGGTATGAATCCACCATCAAGTCTTTGTTTTCGCTAGTCAGGTAGCGGTCAGCTTGAATTTCTAATGTCTGAATACGTGCATCAAGTATTTTTACCGATTCAACAAATGGAACTTTGAAATGCAGACCCGGCTCATAAATGATTGGGATGTTTTCAGCATCACGCAATACCTTACCAAAACGCAGTACAATGCCACGCTCAGTTTGAGAAACAATGAAGATAGATGCGTAAACAACTGCCAAAATGGCAATAATGATAACAATGAATGAATTACGCATAGTTATTGTCTCCCTACTCTAACGGCATCATTACGAGCAGCGCTGTTAGATTGTGCTGAACCATTTGATGATGAATTATTAGAGCCTGAATTCGTCATTTTTGGCGGTAAGTCAGTTCTTGGCGTTGAAGTTGCATTTCCACCATTATTACGCATGATTTGATCTAACGGCAGAACTAACATGCTGTTGCTCTTATCATTTGCAATAACTTTACGTGTATTACTTAACACGCGTTCCATTGTGTCAATGTAAAGACGCTCACGGGTAATTTCCGGTGCTGCACGGTACTCAGGCAACATCTTAGCAAAACTTGCGACCTCACCCTCTGCTTTAAAGACCACACTGGCTTTATAGGCTTCGGCTTCTTCGATCATTTTCTGCGCATTACCTTTTGCTAACGGTAGCACTTCATTACGATAAGCATGAGCTTCACGAATGGTCTTTTGCTCTTCTTCCCTTGCGGAAATTACATCATCAAATGCTGCTTTAACATCTTCAGGCGGACGAGCGGCCTGGAAGTTGACGTCAAGTAATGTTATGCCCATTTTGTATGGCGCAATTGTCGCTTCAAGCTCTTTTTGCGTCACATCACGGATGAATGCACGATTCGTAGTCAGTACTTGCTCCATGGCAGACTGGCCAATAACACCACGTACAGCACTGTCGAGCGCCTGACGCAGACTGTTGTCTGGGTTAGTTACGCTAAACAGATATTGAGCGGGATCTGTTACACGATACTGCACGTTCATTTCAACGCGGATGACGTTCTCATCAGAGGTCAGCATCATGCCATTCGTTGCTTGTTCACGAACAGTTTCAACATTCACTGGGACAACTTGATCAATGAAAGTCGGCTTCCAATTCAAACCTGGATTTACAACACCACTAAATTCACCAAAACGTAATACTACGCCACGGTCACTTTCTTTAATGGTATAGAAACCCGATCCTGCCCATACGACAACGATAGCTGCAAGCGCCAGTACACCTAGCTTGCCACTTAAAGGAGACGGTTGTTTGTTCTCGCCATCACCACCATTGCCACCACCTTTCTTACCACCAAGCTTACTGCCTAGTTTGCGAAAGAGATCGTCGAGATCATAAGCCCCACGTTTTCGACCACCTTTGTTACCGCCAGAGTTGCCGCCTTTATTGCCGCTTCCCCACGGATCGCGGTCTTGTCCGTCATTACCGGGCTGATTCCACGCCATGTTTTAGCTCCATTCTTTATGATTGATTTTCAGGGCTAAGAGCGATATTCGTCATACATCAAGTTGCCTGAGTGTTAGTTTTTTCAACAACCTAAATCACACTATTACTATTGCGCTTCAGAATTGCGTCGACTGCTTCTACAGATATCTTGAATTATTTTTCGTATATTTGGCTCTTAATATCAATTCCATTGCCTAATTGTGTTGCTGCTAAATACGTTCTTCATGCGAAACAACATAACTAGGTAACTGCTGCTCTTGCTTGCATAAACGTCGCCAATCCACCATTGGCATACGCACCTCAAGGCCGATTGAGCCGTCATCTTCCAACCATTCACGTTCGATAGATTGAAGATGATAAAAACGGCTACGCAAACGACCTTCATTCGGTGGTAAACGCAATTCAAAATGTGCGATTTCACCTGAAAGACGTTCCGTTAACGCTTGTAGCAGCAAAGGGATACCTTCACCTGTTTGCGCTGATACCCAGACGCGAACTGGCTTGTTATCCTCATCTCTGTCAATACGCGGGACAAAACCCTCCAGCATATCAACTTTGTTCATGACTAAAAGTACAGGTATTTCATCCGCTTCAATTTCTTCCAATACGCTTTCTACCGCGTGGATATTTTCATCCAAACGGTTATCTACTGCATCTATCACGTGTAGTAACAATGTTGCTTCACGTGTCTCTTGCAGGGTTGCTTTAAAAGCCGCAACCAAATCATGGGGTAATTGGCGAATAAAACCGACAGTATCTGCAAGTACCACGACACCTACATCTTCGACATGAATACGACGGAGCGTTGGATCAAGGGTTGCAAATAACTGATCTGCAGCATAAACATCAGAAGCAGTCATCCGGTTAAACAAACTCGATTTACCGGCGTTGGTATACCCAACAAGAGAAACAGTCGGAATATCCGCTTTATTTCTCGCTTGACGCCCTTGTTCACGCTGTCTTTCTACTCGGCTAAGACGAGATAAGATCTGTTTGATTTTATCTCTTAATAACCGACGGTCTGTCTCAAGTTGCGTTTCGCCGGGACCGCGTAAGCCAATCCCGCCTTTTTGCCGCTCAAGGTGCGTCCATCCTCTCACTAACCGAGTTGATAAGTGACGCAATTGAGCGAGCTCAACTTGAAGTTTACCTTCGTGCGTGCGTGCGCGTTGAGCAAAAATATCTAAAATCACCCCTGTACGGTCGATAACCCTACATTGGCAAATCCTTTCGAGATTACGTTCCTGAGCAGGGCTAAGGGTATGATTGAACAACACCACATCCGCACCACTTGCCTCAACTGCTTCGGCGATTTCTTCAGCTTTCCCTTCACCAACAAAAAACTTAGCATGGGGAGCCTTTCGACTGCCTGTGACTATTTGTACTGGTTTTACCCCCGCAGAAGTCACGAGTGACTCAAATTCCGCAAGATTTTCGGTGTCTTTTTCTTGAGAAAAAAAGACATGCACTAATACAGCTAGCTCACCGCCTTCATACCTATCAAACAAGGTGCAACCTCTTAGGATAAATAATAATTGCAAAGGAAAGACACAGGTATAGTCTCCCTACCCATGCTTTCCTTATTTGTAGCGTACAAACTTACTCAGTCGCTTCGCCATCCTGCGCAGCAGGCGTACCACCTGAATGGTAACCACCATTCGCAGGGCCACCCGCAGGTGCACCACTGTGGTGTGAAACTGGGCGTGCAGGAACAACAGTAGAGATAGCGTGCTTATATACCATCTGGCTAACTGTGTTTTTCAGTAAAATGACAAATTGGTCAAAAGATTCAATTTGACCCTGCAATTTAATGCCGTTAACGAGATAAATAGAGACCGGAACCCTTTCACGACGCAATGCGTTCAGGAACGGATCTTGCAAAGATTGCCCCTTAGCCATTCTATATTTTCCTTATTTTGTTGTTTTTAAATGAGAACCTTGCGATTCCAAAAAGTAACTACTCAAAAATTGCGCTTAACGTCCTAATTGTACACAAACAATAGCTCTATGTACGAATATACTCTCGTTATTCTGCAAGTTGCATCGATGTTAGCATCACTTCGCTTCACACCTAAATACAGCCCGAATTATTTAGAGTATAGCTTGCAGAACCGTTTTAAGCGCTTGCTGAGGTTGTTCACTATCTAGATTGTGAATATTCTCCCAGCCTCTTAACCAAGTGATCTGACGTTTTGCCAATTGGCGAGTTGCACAGATCCCCCGATAAACCATTTCATCATGATCTATTTCACCGTCGAGATAAGACCACATTTGCCGATACCCTACACAACGAATAGAAGGTAGGTCGACATGGAGATCACCTCGGTGATATAGGCCGCGAACTTCCTCTTCAAAACCCGCGTTTAACATCAGATGAAAACGTTGTTCAATGCGCTCATGTAAAATTTTACGATCTTGAGGCGCAATAGCAAACTGAAACACATTATAAGGCAATTCTTTTCCCGCTGTTTGTGTCATTTCAGTCAAACTTTGTCCCGAAATGAGATATACCTCTAAAGCTCGGGATAATCTTTGTGGATCATTAGGATGAATCCTAGCCGCAGCAACAGGATCAACCTCAGCTAAGCGACGATGTACTTCAGACCATCCTTCTGTTTGTGCGATAGCTTCAACTTCTGCACGCACAACAGGATCAGCAGAAGGCAAAGGTGAAAGACCTTCAAGCAATGCTTTAAAATAAAGCATTGTGCCACCCACAAGTAATGGAATTTTACCTTTAGACGTAATTTCATCCATTACATTTAATGCGTCACGCCGAAAATCAGCGGCGGAATAAGACTGGGACGGATCGAGAATGTCAATCAAACGGTGAGGCGCTTGGCTGAGCTCTTCTTTACTTGGCTTTGCTGTACCGATATCCATGCCACGGTAAATTAGTGCTGAATCAACACTAATGATTTCAACAGGTAAATGCTTGCTAAGTTCAATCGCTAAAGCTGTCTTACCTGAAGCCGTTGGGCCCATTAGGAATATTGCATCCGGTTTTTTTTGAGTTACTAAATCACTCATTTGTTAGTGTAGCTACCACGGATTGTAAATTAATTAATTGTAATAATGTTGGTGGTGGATTTTTAACCCACTGCGGACAAATCCGCTCAACATCTGCGAGTAACTGTACAGCCTGCGCTAAACTCCAACTTTCCTCTGTTTTTGTCTGTGAAATCGCTTTAGCTAGCCATTGTGCGATATCTTCATGCGTTACACTTTCTTTTGTCGACAAAAAAATAATTAAATCAGAAAAAAGCTGCGATAAATTTTGTGTTCTTAATGGTAACGATACCGTATGAATTGTTACTTTTCCATGAAATATCGTGGCTTCGATACCAAATAATGTTAATTGCTGCTTGTACCGCTGTAAAACCTCAATTTCATCGTGCTTAAGTGATAATTTTAAGGGAATTAACAACGGCTGAGGTTTTAAGGCTTCACCATTTGGTGATAACTGAGCCAACCTCAATAAATAATTCGCTTCAGTTAAGGATAACAGGATTAGACCCAATGAAGACTCAATTAATGCAAAGTTTTTTGCGTAAATTGTCAATACTTTGCCAAATAGGTAGCCATCCGCATTTTTTGCTACTGATTGAGAAGAAACCGTCAACGTATTCAAGGGTTGTCGCTCTGGGAATAACGGTTTTTTATCCTCTTTTGCCACTGGGATGGACATCAAGCTTTGATAAAGTTGTCCCGCTTTACGATCATAAGTGGGAGCTGAATGTCCAGAACCTATTTTTTCCACAGAATAATGTGTAGATTTGGCAGATACAGGTGATGATACAGGAGATGAATTTTGTCTGTTTCCATACACCACTTCAGATTCTTTTGCTGGGCTTTCCTGCTCCGTATTTAAGCGTTCAAGCTGTTCAATAGCTGGAGTATGCTTTGTCGTAGAAAAATAATTATCCCCCGCAGAAGGACGATTTTCAATTTCCGAAGCAATAGGCTCAATACCGGGAAGCTCATCTACTGATAGCGCATTCATCAACGCCGTACGAACAGCCTGATAAATAAAGTCGTGTACTAATCTTGATTGGTGAAAACGTACCTCATGTTTTGCAGGGTGTACGTTAACATCTACTTGTTTGGGGTCTATGGTGAGATAAAGCACATACGCAGGCTGCTGGTTTTCATCTAAATGCCCTTCGTAAGCTTGGCGGATAGCATGATTAATTAACCTATCGCGCATCATTCGCCCATTGACATAACAGTATTGCACTTCACTCACTGGAGCTGATGAAGATGTCGCTAATGGTGAAACTACCCAGCCTTTTATGCCTAAATCACTATGCTCCCATGAAAGAGACAATGCCCCTTGCATAAATCCAGTACCGCAAATTGAACCCAATCGTTTTTCTTGCTGCATATCATCGTGAGCAGCACGATATTGCTTTACCAATTTACCATTATGACTGAGATTAATCGCGACATCAGGACGTGCCAGTGCGATTCGACGAACAATTTCGTCGATATGACCAAATTCGGTTTTTTCCGTACGCATAAATTTGCGCCGTGCGGGGGTATTATAAAATAAATCGAGCACTTCGACCGTAGTGCCATTGGGGTGTGCGGCGGGTTTAACCGTCACTGACATATCACGGCCTTCCGCATAAGATTGCCATGCTTCTGCTTGTTCAGCGGGTTTGGAGGTCAAGGTGAGACGTGAAACTGAGCTAATACTTGCCAAGGCTTCGCCACGAAACCCCATACTCATAATGGCCTCAAGATCATCCAAAGTAGCAATCTTACTGGTTGCATGGCGTGCGAGTGCTAATATCAGCTCATCTTTACCAATACCACAGCCATTATCCCGAATACGAATAAGCTTCTCTCCACCTCGCTCGATATCAATATCAATACGAGTCGCGCCTGCATCAAGGCTGTTCTCAACCAGCTCTTTGACAACAGATGCGGGTCTTTCAACCACTTCACCTGCTGCAATTTGGTTAGCAAGTTGAGGCGAGAGAATATGTATAGCCATTACCCGAACCTCTTATTGTGGTGCTGCTTGTACTGGGTTGGCGAGAAAATATTGCCGCAACCCTTGGTGTATCGCCTCAGCCACTTTCTCTTGGTAGTCATTCGATTTAAGTAGCTGTTCTTCAGCGGTATTACTAATGAATCCCGTTTCAACTAAAATTGAAGGGATATCGGGTGAACGTAATACGCCAAGGCTTGCATGCTCAGGGGTTTTTTTATGGATATTACCCACTTTTCTCAGTTGTTGGATCACTTGAACGGCCACGTCATAGCCAACGCGTTGAGAATGACCAAACTGGAGATCTAAAACAGCTTGGCTAAGATAAGGATCTGCGCCACTAAGCACATCCCCTGCGCCACCTAATAACTCAGATTGCTTTTCACGCTGTTCTAACCAACTACCTAATTCACTGTTGGCACGACGATTTGATAATACCCAAACGGAGGCACCACGAGCACTGCTGTTAGGTGCTGAATCCGCATGGATTGAGACCAGCATGTTGGCACTTTTTTTACGCGCAACATCAGAACGGCCACTGACAGAAATAAAGTAGTCACCATCCCTTGTCATAACAGGTTTAAACATAGGATCAGAGGCCAATTTTTGGAATAGCTTACGCGAAACGCTTAATGTGACATCTTTTTCTTTATAACCATTTTTACCTATCGCACCGGGGTCTTTACCCCCGTGCCCTGCATCAATGGCAATCACCACCTGCTTTGTTCCTTTTGGCATCGTTCTATTTTTGGCAGGAACAGGCGTTGGAGTCGCCGCTGGCGTGTTCATTTTCAGCGATTTGTCTTGAGTTACTGGCTGACGATTATTAACCGATTGTGTGGGAGCCTCGGTATTATTAAATGAGGTCGATGAATTTGATTTTCCGGTCGAAACCGTTAAGACGAGTTGATATTGACCCGAAACTTGCTTCAAAACGGCTTTCGTTTTGGCTGCTTGAGATAACTCTAAAACGAGACGTTTATGTTGGTTATCTGACGGTTGGCTAGCACGCACTAACTTAACTAAATCCCCTGAAGGAACTTTTAGTGGTAGTCCAACAATTTCTGCGCGTTGTTTAACATCAACAACCAGTCGCTCAGGTGAATGCAACGGAAAATAAGAATACTCAGGCTTACCATCAACAAAGGTTAATGTGACTTGCGCCTGAGAAGGGCTATTATTAATTTGAATATTTGATAGCGTTGCTGCGTGAACTTGAGATGTCACTAGCCACAATGCTAACGCTATAAACAGTAGCAAAAACGAAAAAAGACCCTTTTTTGATGCATTCATCATGTGCGATATATTCCTTAGAGTGTCTGTAGTGCTTCTAACAACGACTCCCCATTTGCTGAAAACGCCACCAAGCGAGCCTCACGGCCTTCACCTTGGTAAGTCAGATGGAGTTCAAGATCCGCTTCTGGCAAAAAACCGTTACCTTGCTGCGGCCACTCGACCAGACAAATCGAATTCCCAGAAAAATAGTCGCGAATTCCCATAAATTCAAGTTCTTCAGGATCCGCTAAGCGGTAAAGATCAAAATGGAAAACTTGTCTATCCGCTAATTCATATGGCTCGACGAGAGTATACGTTGGACTTTTCACATGCCCTTTGTGCCCCAAAGCTTGTAAAAAACCACGGCTAAACGTCGTTTTCCCTGCCCCAAGATCCCCATATAGATTGATGATCATGCCTTGGTGACAGGCATTAGCAACCGCGCGCCCTAGCGCCACTGTTTGCGCTTCATCCGTCAATTGTAGCGTGCGTTCTTTCATAATATTCTTTCAATAAATGGATAATGTTCATAAATAAATAGGTATGCCCAAAATAATTCAATTTGCTTGTAGGCTCGAAGCGAAGATAGCCAATGAGCATAGGTTAACGCTATGATTCGGATAGCTGAGCGAAGTCCCTATATTCATAACAACATCCAAGCAACTTGAAATATGACAGGTACATGTTTAATTTATTTTGAGTATAAATATTACAGACTATAATAACCTAAGCGGATTTATTTTTCTTAATTTACATTGCGCTAATATTGAGATCAGAAAAATCCTAGCTTAGATCTGAATTTATCCTGATATATACTCTAAATAATTCACCCTTAACTCGATAGAATCTGATGACCACACTCCTCGATCTCAACCTTCTTGCACACAATATCAAACAATGGGGCATTGAAGCTGGCTTCCAGCAAGTGGGAATTTGTGATACCGATTTATCCCTTGAAGAGCCTAAGTTACAAGCATGGTTAGACAAGCAATATCATGGGGATATGGCATGGATGAGTCGTCATGGCATGATGCGAGCAAGACCCCATGAACTGCATCCGGGAACACTCCGTGTCATCAGTGTGCGTATGAACTATTTGCCCGCTAAAGCCGCTTTTGCGAGTACACTGAACAACCCTGAACTCGGCTATATTAGCCGCTACGCATTAGGTCGTGATTATCATAAGCTATTAAAAAAACGCCTAAAAACACTCAGTGATCGTATTTTAGAATACTGTCGAGAACTCAATTACCCTGACGACCTTAACTTTCGCCCTTTTGTCGATTCGGCACCAATCTTAGAGCGCCCGCTCGCAGTAAAAGCCGGGTTAGGCTGGACAGGTAAACACTCATTAGTTTTAAATCGAGAGGCTGGATCTTGGTTTTTTTTAGGAGAACTACTGATCAACCTACCTTTGCCTGTTGATCATCCTATTGAAGAGGAATGTGGTCGTTGTGTCGCTTGTATGACAACTTGTCCAACGGGTGCCATTGTGGAGCCGTATACCGTTGATGCGAGGCGCTGTATTTCTTATCTCACCATTGAGCTTGATAGCGCGATCCCTGAAGAGTTTCGCCCATTAATGGGTAACCGTATTTATGGCTGTGATGATTGCCAGCTAATTTGCCCATGGAACCGCTTCTCCAAATTAACAGATGAAGACGATTTCAGCCCTCGGCAAACGTTACATACCCCTGAGCTACTCGACCTATTTGCTTGGAATGAGGAAAAATTTCTGCGAGTCACTGAAGGCTCCGCCATTCGTCGTATTGGTTACATTAAATGGCTCAGGAATATCAGTGTGGCATTGGGCAATGCGCCTTATCAAGATAGCATTGTTATTGCACTGCAAGAAAAGCTTGGCATGAATGAAATGTTAGATGAACACTTTCATTGGTCGATTGCGCAACAACTAACTCGTCGAGAAGAGCATACTGTGACTATTCAGACTTCACAGCAAAAGCGTCTTGTTCGCGCCATTACTAAAGGTTTACCAAGAGATGCTTAAAAAAAATGCGGCTATATATCTGAATTGATGAATTGTCAAACAAGTGTGAATAAATAAAAAATTGCTTTGCAGACAATAGGTAAAGAATTTGCAAGTTGTGCTTAACGCATTTTTAGAAAAAATATTTAATCAAATTAATTCAATGAGTTAACAATTACCACTTCACTTTTATTTTTATAATCGAGAAGTTACAAGCAAACATACAGCCTGTGGATAACTCTGTGCAATAATTTATTTCAAATGGCGGTAATCGCAACCTAAATAGTCATAGGCTGTGGATAACTTATCCGTTACGAAAAACGAAGAAAACGCTGATTTTACGTTAACTAATAGGTATAAAGTTGTAAAAAAAACAGGTTATAAAGAAAACTTAACTGAACCGAAGAAAAAGTGTTTTTTTGCTTGTCGCTAACATTGCCATTATCAATGTAGACGTTCTTTTTGACTGCCCTATTGCTAGGGGGAGGCCATTCTATGGTGACAGGTTAATGAATGCAAGTAAAAAACCAAACAAGATCTAAAAAAGATCGTAACGATTATATTGATCCATATTATCAAACAATTAAGATCTTTAGAAAGTCTAAAATAATAGAAACAAATAGGTAATTGTGCTTACTTTGTCGTATGGCAAGAAAAGTGATATTAGGGTATCGATAGAGGAAGATAAAATCGGTAAGAAATTTTGGAGCGGGAAACGAGACTCGAACTCGCGACCCCGACCTTGGCAAGGTCGTGCTCTACCAACTGAGCTATTCCCGCATTTGGATGGGTACTACTGACTAAAACACTAAGAAAGTTTGGAGCGGGAAACGAGACTCGAACTCGCGACCCCGACCTTGGCAAGGTCGTGCTCTACCAACTGAGCTATTCCCGCATACCGAAAATAGTGTTCTAGCAACTAAAACATCAAGAAAATTTGGAGCGGGAAACGAGACTCGAACTCGCGACCCCGACCTTGGCAAGGTCGTGCTCTACCAACTGAGCTATTCCCGCAAAACATCTTCTTTTTGCTTTACCGTGCCGATATACAGCCATAAAAACTTCTAAAAACTTCATCGGTACGGGGAGCGCATTATACGAAAAATTAAGAGACTAGCAAGCCCCGCAGCTCAAATTTTTCGTTTTTTTATTTATTTGACGACAAAATAATCACAATGGTGATTTTGTCACCGCCACTTGTAATATTCTGATTTCAATACGTTAACATTGTTAACTTTTACGCTAGAACCCAAGCTAAATTACTTCGTTAGTCTTATATTCGCTACTTTATATGCTTTCTGGGCATCTCTTTTACCAATAGCAATAACAAAAATGACGATTTCTGAATCAATTATTTGATAAACAAGACGATAGCCAGAAGAACGCAGCTTGATTTTATAGCAATTTGATTGCTCGCCATTCAAGCGTGCTGACTCAATATAAGGATTAGTCTGTAATTTTTTTAGTTTTTTTTTGAATTGTTCTCTAACACTGCTATCAAGTTTATTCCATTCCTTTAAGGCTCGTTCATCAAACTCAATATTAAAGATCATCCACATTTACTCTGATACGTTTTGCTGGTTTTTTTAAACGCTCACGGACAACGGCCAAAATGGCATCATCATCATCACTTTCACTCACCACGATAGATACTTCAGAAAAGGGCAATTTTTCATTTTCTGCCACATAGCGTAAAAATAGTCTTAATGCATCAGATGGAGATAAGTTGAGTTTTTCAAATGCTTGATAAGCATCTTTTTTTAATTGTTCATCGACTCTGATCTGTATGGTGCTCATCGTCGCCTCCATTTTAATTTATACTTTTCGAAAAGAATAACGTAATGACAAATGTAATGCAATAATTCCAGCTCCCTGTAGGCGATCAACAACTAGAGAGCTTGAAGCATGACGGGTATAATTATTTAATAAACGTCTCACGATAATAAGCGAGTTCAGCAACAGACTCTCGAATATCATCTAGCGCTTGATGCGTATTTTTCTTTGAGAAACCCGTTAGAATTTCGGGTTTCCAACGGCGAGCGAGTTCTTTGAGTGTGCTGACATCGAGGTAACGATAGTGAAAATAGCTTTCGAGCTCAGGCATATAGTTGAATAAAAAACGGCGATCTTGACCAACACTGTTTCCACAAATGGGTGACGCCCCTTTTGGTACCCATTTTTCTAAAAATGCTATAGTTGCAAGCTCGGCTTCACGCTCACTAATCACACTTTTTCGAATGCGTTCGACAAGGCCGCTTCCCGTGTGCGTATTCACATTCCAATCATCCATCAATGCCAGTTGCTCTTCGGATTGATGAACGGCAATCACCGGCCCTTCGGCTAAAATATTAAGGTTACTGTCTGTTACAATGGTGGCAATTTCAATAATACGATCACGGATTGGATCGAGGCCCGTCATCTCTAAATCAATCCAGATTAAATTATTCTCATTCTTTTGCATGATATGCCCTAACTGAATACTATGAAGTTAAGGTATGATAGCACCCTTCATGCTTTAAGTTACAGGTGTGTTGCCTGTGTAAAATGCAACTAACCGTATTCAGCCAAGAGTAAAGAGAGGACAGGTGGCTAAACAGAAACTATCGAAAGGCCAACAGCGCCGCGTTCAAGAAAATCATCAAAAAAGACTGAAAAAACCAAAAAAAATTGAAATTGATGATAGCCAACTAGGCGAAGCTCAAGAAGGCTTGGTGATTAGCCGCTTTGGGCAGCATGCTGACATTGAAGCAAGTGATGGCACCGTTCAGCGCTGTAATCTACGCAGAACAATTGCATCTCTGGTTACCGGAGATAAAGTGGTATGGCGTCCTGCTTTAAATACGCAAGATGATATTAAAATTAATGGGATCGTCGAAGCTGTTCATGAACGTCATTCCGTATTAACCCGTCCTGATTACTATGACGGCTTAAAACCTATTGCCGCTAATATCGACCAAATTGTTGTCGTTTCAGCGATTTTACCTGAACTTTCCCTCAATATTATCGACCGCTATCTTGTTGCCTGTGAAACCATTGGTATTCAAGCCGTGATTGTATTGAATAAAGTGGATCTATTAGACGATGAAAATCGCGAATGGGTCAGTGAATTGATGACGATTTACAGTGATATTGGCTACCAAGTGATCGAAGTATCGAGTCACACCGGTGAAGGCATGGAAATACTCACTAACACGCTAGAAGGTAAAGTCTCTGTCTTCGTTGGGCAATCAGGGGTCGGTAAGTCCAGTTTACTCAATTCACTACTGCCTGATAATGAAAAAATCATACTGGTTAATGATGTCTCCGATAACTCAGGGCTAGGGCAACATACCACGACAGCATCGAGACTGTATCATTTCCCTCAAGGTGGCGATGTTATTGATTCTCCAGGCGTTCGTGAGTTTGGTTTATGGCATTTAACCACAGAGCAGGTAACTAAAGGGTTCATCGAGTTTAAAGACTATCTAGGTGGTTGTAAATTCAGAGATTGTAAGCACTTAGATGATCCGGGCTGCCTATTACGGGAAGCCACCAATGACGGCAGAATTGCTGAATCGCGTTTTGAAAATTATCATCGGATCCTCGAAAGCATGGAGCAAGTGAAACCACGCGGGAACTTTACTGGAAAAGAAAAATAGCGTTACCAACATCATAAAGAGTTAGTGTGTACTTACACTCTTTTACGCTCAAATAACAGAGGCTATACTCCAATGCATTGGAGGGGTATGCCTCACGGGTATAAAAGTAAAGATTCTTAAGCTTATCGAATATTTAGAAAAGCAAATGTACAATAGCGTCCTTCGCTAATTTACCTTTAAAAATCAGAGGTTAACGTGCTAGATAAAATGAAGATCCGTTTGCAATATATGCTTCCTAAACAAGGACTTACCAAATTTGCAGGCTGGTTTGCTGATAAAAATGCAGGGTTTGTGACCCAATGGGCAATCAAGCTATTCACTAAAGCTTACAAAGTAAATATGAATGAGGCACAAAAAAGCGAACTCAGCGCTTATGCGACATTTAATGACTTTTTTGTGCGTGCCCTGAAAGAAGATGCGCGCCCTATTGTGTCTGAAGATAATCAGTTTGCACAACCTGCTGATGGTGCCGTTAGCCAATTAGGCCCGATTAATAATGACCTTATATTCCAAGCTAAAGGCCATCATTATACCGTTGATGCTCTGCTTGCAGGCCAATATCAACTCGCTGAAAAATTCCATGATGGCCAGTTCATCACAACATACCTTGCACCGAGTGATTACCACCGTGTGCATATGCCATGCGATGGACTACTCACCGAAATGATCTATGTGCCTGGCGACCTGTTCTCCGTTAACCCATTAACCGCCACTAACGTACCTAATTTATTTGCCCGCAATGAACGCCTTATCTGTGTGTTTGAAACCCCAGTCGGCACAATGGTGCAAATTTTAGTGGGTGCGACTATTGTCGGCAGCATAGAGACGGTTTGGAGTGGTACGGTAAACGCACAGCGCGAAGGTGTGATTAAGCGCTGGACTTACCCAGAGCAACATTCAGAAGGTGCTGTATTCCTGAAAAAAGGTGAAGAAATGGGTCGCTTTAAGTTAGGTTCAACGGTTATCAACCTATTTGAACCAAATAAAGTCCATTTTAATCCATCGCTAATTCCGGGTTATGCGACGCGTATGGGTGAGTTACTTGCTGAATCAGTCGACGAAAAAAAATACACTGATACACCAACGCAACTATAATTAATAAGTCATTACTTGAAGGAGCTCCTCACTGTGCGTTTGGTTATCAGTTTTTTTCTTAGTCTGTTAATCGTTTTCTCATCCATTGCGGCGCCCATTGCATCGCAGGATGAGGCACAGATAAAGCAGGAGCTTAAACAACTTGAATCAAGTAAAAATCCTAAAGATGCGGAAATTGCTCAAGCACTTCAAGGCGCATTAAACTGGCTTAGTGAATCCAATGATTCCAATAGTAAAGCCAAGTCTTATCAAGAAGCGATTGATAATTTTCCTAAAATAATCAAAGGAATAAGACAAAGCTTACTCAATGAAAGTGATGAGCCAGCGCCGATTCCTTCCGGGATCAGTTTAAGTGAGCTAGAACAACGGATTATCCAATTAAGCAGCCAACTTCTTGATCAAGGCCGCTTAATGCAGCAAGAACAAGATAAAGGCCGAGAAATCATTGAGTCACTCAATGCACTTCCTCAGCAACTGTCTGAGGCAAGGCGCATGCTAGGTGAAGCGAGCTCCCGGTTCCAATCATTAGGTACCCCATCGACACCATTAGCAGAAGCGCAATATACCTTAGCTCAAGCCGAAGTAAGTGCTCGCAAAGCAATCGTAAACGAATTAGAAATGGCGCAGTTATCCGCCAATAATCGCCAAGAAATTTCACGCATGACATTAGAGCTCAATAAAAAACGCTACCAGCGTCTTGAGCTTGAATTACAACAGCTACGTGATTTCCAAAATACCCAGCGCCAACAAAAAGCGATACTGGCATTAGAACACACTGAAATGCTAGCCGAGCAAGGGGAATTAACTCCTTACTTAAAAGAACAGCTCGATATTAACCGTAAAATGTCGCAAGAATTAACAGAACAAGCACAGCGGATGAGCACCATCACCACCAGCCAGGCGGAAATATCTACCAGTATTCGCGATGCACGCCAAGCGCTCACTACTATTCGAGAACAAGCTCAATGGATTAGCAGTTCAAGCACCCTCGGTGAAGCCTTGAGGTCTCAGCTATCACGTCTTCCTGAGATGCCAAAAAGCCAACAGCTTGACCGCGAAATGGCTGACTTACGTGTTCAACGTTTGAATTACGAAGACACGCTAGAGCGCCTCTCAAAGCTAGATATATCCGCCCAAGAGACTGAAAATGCACTGAACCCTGCACAAACACAAGTTTATCAGTCATTGATCAAAACCCGTAAAGAGCTCTTATCATCGCTTATCTCAGGTTTTGATACCGAAATGCTTGAGCTGACTAAATTAAATGTTGCCACCGGTCAGCTCGCCGATGCACTAAAAGAAGTTAAAGATGCGTCGAATCGTTATCTCTTCTGGGTGGCTGATGTGCCCCCGATTAGCATCAACTACCCAGTGCTGCTGGTAACTGATATCACTCAATTACTGTCTCTCGATACCCTGTCTCAGCTTGCCAGAGCGCTAAAAGTGATGGCAACAACTCAAGACTCGTTCTTGTATCTATTAGGTTCAGTTATCTTAGTTATTTTTAGTATTAGTACCCGTAAGCACTATCAAGCCTTCTTAGACCGCTCTAGCCTGCGTATCGGTAAAGTGACTCAAGACCGCTTTTACCTGACTATCCGCACCATTTTTTGGTCAATTATTGTCGCATTACCACTTCCTATGATGTGGTCTGCGATCGGTTATGGCCTGCAAAGTGCATGGCAATACCCAATGGCGGTAGCGATAGGGTATGGCGTAAGTGCCACGACACCATTACTGTGGCTATTTATGATCAGTGAAACTTTTTCACGTCCGACCGGGTTATTTATTGCCCATTTTGGTTGGGATAAAGACGCCGTTAAACGCGCAATGCGCCACTATCGCCTCGCCATCTTTGTGATCGTGCCTCTCGTCATGGCATTGATCACCTTTGAACATTATAGCGACAGGGAGTTTGCCGCGACGCTTGGCCGCTTCTGCTTCTTAGTATTATGTGTCGCTTTAAGCTTAATCACCAATAACTTACGCCGATCACAAATCCCTTTATACCTTGATAGACACGGCTCTGGTGAAAATATTATCAACACCGCGCTCTGGCTGTTGATCTTCCTTGCACCAATCGTTGCCGCATTTTTCTCAGTATTGGGTTATTTCTCGACTTCTCAGGCCTTATTGGCTCGGCTAGAAACCTCTGTGGCGATTTGGTTTGTGATACTGATTATCTATCACACCATTCGACGTTGGATGTCGATGCAGCGCCGTAAACTGGCTTTTGAGCGGGCTAAACAACGCCGTGCAGAAATGCTCGCACAACGTGCGAAAGGGGAAGATGATAATCAGCTACCCAATGCGAGTAACGAAGGTAATATTGATATCGAAGAACAAGTGATTGACCTTGATGCTATCAGTACTCAGTCTGTCGGTCTTGTTCGCTCTATTTTAACCATGATTGCGTTAGTTTCGCTGATCTGGCTGTGGTCTGAATTGCATACCGCATTTTCATTCCTTGAAAACATTCGCTTGTGGGATGTTACCTCCACCATCAATGGCGTTGACACTATCCAGCCTATTACCATGGGCTCAATTTTTATCGCCATTTTGATCATCATCGTCACGGCACAATTAGTTCGTAATCTCCCAGCACTGCTTGAGCTTGCTGTATTACAGCATCTTGATTTAACACCCGGTACCGGCTATGCCATTAGTACATTAACCAAATATACCATCACGATTATCGGGATTATTTTTGGTTTCTCTATGTTAGGTATTGATTGGTCAAAACTGCAATGGCTTATTGCGGCAATGGGGGTTGGCTTAGGCTTTGGCTTACAAGAAATTTTTGCCAATATTATCTCTGGTTTAATGATTTTATTTGAAAAACCGATTCGTATTGGCGATACCGTGACTATCCGTAATTTAACCGGTAGCATCACAAAAATTAATACCCGAGCCACAACCCTGACCGACTGGGATAGAAAAGAAATTATTGTACCCAATAAGGCCTTTATTACTGAGCAATTTATTAACTGGTCACTGTCGGATACCGTGACACGTATTGTCATGACGATCCCAGCCCCAACGGATGCTAACAGTGAATTGATCACGAATACCATTTTACGTGCCGCAGAACGCTCAACCATGATTTTAGATAACCCCGCCCCTGAAGTTTATCTAGTTGATTTACAACAAGGTATTCAAATATTTGAGTTGCGGGTTTACGCGGCAGAAATGGGTCATCGCTTACCCGCTCGCCATGAAATTCATCAAAATATTTTGGCATCCTTCGCAGAGCAAGGAATTACACTGCCATTCCCACCGTTCCAAGCAAGGGTTGATGTACGTGACAATACATTGCAAAGTGCGACAAATAACTTATCGGGTCGCAACCCAACGCGTAAATCAGGGGAACTGTAATCTTTTTAAGGGCTAATTTTTAGCCCTTAATCTTATTTGATGAAGCCCTATTTTTTATTCAAGGCAGTGATATGACACAATCTTTAAATACACGGGATGAGTTAATTAGACTTAAAGTTAGCCAACTTGAGCGTATCAGCTCAATTCTCTTTTTCTTGATCCCATTAGTTATCTTATTGATTGTTGGTAAAACATTTGCCTTTAATACCTTATATCTTTGGCAAGGTTTTAGCCTGTTATATATTGTGGTTTATCGCTTGTTAGTGAGGAAGCTTTCATCAAAACAAGCGCAATTAAAAGTACGTCGAGGATGGGGATATAACCGTTTCTATCGTTTCTGTTGGGGATATTTGCCGCTATCACTGATTGTGATGGTGGGATACCAAATCATACCCCACCAATAATCCGCAAGTTAACTCTCTTTAAAACCATAGGTCTTAATGTAATTATCCGCTAATTTCTGCGCTTGCTGCATTTCATCTTCACTGAGCTGCTGGGCTATTTTTTCTTGCAGTCTATGGCTCTCTTTATTACCACTGTATACCGCAGTGGATAACCACGCATAAGCCTGCTGAAGGTTTTTCTTAACCCCCTTTCCTTGTGAGTACATTACGCCTAAACGATCCTGTGACTTGGCATCTTTTTGTTTAGCCGCTTTCCTAAACCAAAATACGGCTTTTTCATCATCAACATCAACGCCACTGCCAATGGAGTACATTTGTCCAATATTGAATTGAGCGATAGCATTGCCGCCTTGAGCGGCTTTTCTAAACCAAAAAGCCGCTTTGACTAAATCTTGTCCAACACCTAAACCTTGAGCATACATCATGGCCATATTGGTTTCTGCGCGAGTATCACCCTGCTTAGCGGCTTGTTCATACCACAGCATCGCTTTGTCATAATCGCGACGAACACCAAAACCATTTACATACATAGTTCCTAAACGAAATTGGGCATCAGAGTTACCTTGATCGCCCGCTTTAATGAACCATTCGGCGGCTGTTTTTGAGTCTTGTGAAACACCATTGCCTTTAAAATAGCGTTCTCCAAGTAAAAACTGGGCGGTAGGGTCGCCTTTTTCAGCGGATTGCGTTATTTGCTCTATCGTTGGTTGGGCTACTGCGCTAGATGTCGCGGGGGGGACGGCAGGTTTAGCAATTAATATCGAACTATAACAAACAGAACCTAACAAGAGCGCTAACGCAATTCTTTTCATCCTAAAAAACCCTCTATAATGCAGTATACTCAAAATAATTCAAAGCAATGCCCTGTCGTTAAATGTCAGCATGATATGAACCTCAACCCCTTGAAGCTCAAGCTACGCAGGGCTTCTATAGCTTAAACTTGCTTTGCCATATAGAGAATAGGAAAATTGACTTAATTTGCATTAAAAGCACTTTTCGTTGAACTTATATCGCGAAAAAAGCCAACTCGCATTTTACGCTAACTGGCTTTTTTCGATGACGAATTTAAATAGCAATTATGATTCAATTAAATATTTATTTCTTAAATAACGGGCAACCGCATCATCACTATTTGAGCCAATAACTTCCATATGCGGCAATGCATCTTTTAGTAATTGATGCGCATTTTGCATGATGCAGCCTTTACCCGCCACCGTCAGCATTTCTCTGTCATTCATGCCATCACCAAAAGCAATACAATCGTCGGCAATATAACCATGAAGAGCAGCAACTTGTTTTAGCGCCTCGCCTTTGGAAACCTCACCCGCCATAACTTCGAGGCAGCTACGCAAAGAGAAGGTTACGTTGACTTTATCTTGCCAGCGACGTTGGATCCTTTGTTGTAAATCAACCAGAAGATCATGATCTTCACTGGTAAAATAAACCTTGCACACCTCTTCAGTCGCAAAATGGTGACGATCAAAGAGTTGGTAATTAAACACCGACTCTTTAAAAAACTCCTTTTGCTCCGGACTTTCACGGTTAATAAACCAGTCATCCCCATGATAGTAGTTTGTGACCAATTCTGGATTATCAAACTCCATCAAGCAAAGCTCATGGGCAATTTGCGGATCAACATTATGTTGGAAGATCAGATCGCCATTTGTATTATGAATACGTGCCCCGTTAGAGGTGATCATATAGGCATCGATACCCAATCCATCACGAATTTGGGCAACATCAACATGATGACGCCCGGTTGCAAAGACAAAACGAACATCTTGTGTTGTCACGAGTTGTTTCAATGTCTCTTTCGTATAAGACGTTAAATCATGATTGGGGGATAAAAGTGTGCCGTCCAAATCGGAAGCAACAACTGGATATTTCATATAGAGTTCCTAGCTAATACTGGTCAAAAAAATCACAGATAGCATTTAGCGCCATCGCTCTAAGTGCATCAACCTCAAACAGGATTTCGTGGTGGGCCCCTTCAATGATGAGGGGTAATTTTTCTTCTCTTCCTGTCAGCGCTTTTTGCCGACTTTGACAAAAAGCTTGTAGCTCTCGATGACTTACCACTTTCTCTTCACTGGCTTCTAACACCATCAGTGGTACATCAATCTCTCCCGCTTTCGCAATAAGCTCATCGCCAACCGCAAAACTCTCTCGTAACCAGTGGTACGTTGGACCACCGAGACGTAATTCGGGGTAATCTGCATAATAACGTAAATAGCGACGATAACGTTCTTGGCTATGTGTAAGCACGTTGATCAAATAAGGTAAAGGCTGCCATTTCCCTGTAGAGGCGGCATAATCATTACGAATATTTGTGCGAGACTCGGCTCTATCCACAATAAAACTCGCCAACCAATGCGGCATGGGTAAATTAATACCAATCATTGGCGCACATAGCGCCGCCGCATCAAAAGTCACGCTATCTCGCAGTAAATATCCCGCAAGAATGGCACTGCCCATAGAATGACCAAGGGCATAGCATTTGGGGTAATGTCGATATTTTACTTCTAGCTCAATTAACTGAGCGAAATCATCAATATAATCAGAGAAACGTTCAACATGCCCTTTTTGCGGGTCTGCTAACATACGTCCAGAGATCCCTTGACCACGGTGATCAATAATAAAAACATCAAACCCTAAATGAAAAAAATCGTAGGCAATTTCTGGATATTTGATGTAGCTTTCGCTGCGACCGGGAGAAATAACGATGGCTTTATTATGTTTAGATTTTATAAAACGAACATAGCGAATAGGTACATTATCAACACCGAGAAACTCCGCTTCTTCGCGGTGCTGCCAAAAGTCTAAAAGTGGGCCGTTGGCAAAGGCAGAGAACTGAGTTTCTCGATTAAGCCAGCTTTTTTTTAGGCTTTCAGGTGTCATCAAGTCTATCCTTTATTCATTCATAACCTTCAAGGTGATCTCGAATGAGCGTCATAAACGCCTCACCGAAACGCTCTAATTTTTTCTCTCCAACACCATTGACCAGCAATAATTCAGTCGGAGACGTTGGGCAGTGTTCCGCCATTTCGATTAACGTTGCATCGTTAAAAACAACAAAGGGGGGGATATTTTCTTCATCCGCAATCGATTTTCGTAGTTTACGTAATTTAGCAAACAATTTTTTATCATAATTGCCGCTATAAACTTTACTTTGCTGGTTACGACTTTTCGTGACCAAAACTCGTGGTACAGCAAGTTGTAGCGATGATTCGCCTCTTAATATCGGTCTTGCCGCTTCGGTTAACTGAAGTGCAGAAAAATGTGCGATATTTTGCGTGATCATCCCTAAGTGGATCAATTGACGGATAACGCTGATCCAGTGTTCATTGGTTTGTTCTTTGCCAATGCTATAAACAGGAAGTTTGTCGTGGCCAAGGTCACGAATACGCTGATTATTTGCACCGCGCAAGACTTCTACAATATAGCCGATACCAAAGCGTTGACCAACACGATAAATGCATGAAAGCGCTTTTTGAGCATCAATTAACCCATCGTATTTTTTCGGTGGATCTAAACAAATATCACAGTTACCACAAGGCTGTTGGCGATTTTCGCCAAAATAATTCAATAAAACCAGTCGGCGACAGGTTTGCGCTTCGGCAAATGCCGCAATGGCATTCAACTTATGGCGCTCAATATCTTGCTGCATTCCTGCCGGTTTCTCTTCTAAGCAACGGCGAAGCCATGCCATATCCGCAGGATCGTAAAACAAAACAGCCTCAGCTTCGACGCCATCACGCCCTGCTCGGCCAGTTTCTTGATAATAAGCTTCGATATTACGAGGAATATCGAAGTGAGCCACAAACCGCACGTTTGACTTGTTGATCCCCATGCCAAAAGCCACTGTCGCCACCACAATTTGCAGATTATCTTTCAAAAATGCATCTTGAACCCATTCACGCTGCTGATTCTCTAAACCTGCGTGATAAGCGGCAACACTTAACCCGCGTTTTTGTAATCGTTCTGCGGTTTCTTCCACCTTATTACGGCTGTTGCAGTACACAATTCCCGCTTTACCTTTTTGTCCTTTAATAAAAAACCAAAGTTGATCCAATGGCTTATATTTCTCAACAAGGGTATAGCGAATATTGGGTCTATCGAAGCTGCTCACATGAACTAAAGGGTCATGAAGCTCCAATAACCGAATAATATCTGCACGAGTGGTTTCATCCGCCGTGGCCGTCAGCGCCATAACGGGTACGTTAGGCAGAGACTGTCTTAATTGACCTAATGAACGATATTCAGGACGAAAATCATGTCCCCATTGGGAAATACAGTGAGCTTCATCTACCGCCAGCAATGTAATATTCCAATGAGCTAGCTGACTTAAAAAATATTCTGTCAGTAACCGTTCGGGGGCGACATACAATAGTTTGATATCTCCGTTGCCACATTTCTCCATGATTTGACGTTGTTCTTGTGGAGTTTGTGAGGAGTTCAAACAAGCGGCATTCACGCCATGTAATTGCAATTGGTCAACTTGGTCTTTCATCAAGGAAATTAATGGCGAAACCACTAATGTTACCCCGTCTTTAACCAATGCAGGGACTTGGTAGCATAAGGATTTCCCTCCCCCTGTCGGCATCAAGACCAAGCAATCACGGTTATCGAGGATCGCACCAATGACAGCATCTTGTCCTGGACGAAACGACTGGTAACCAAAAGTGCTATTTAGTACACTTTCAGCGAGTGATAATGGGTTGGTTACGCAAGCGGTGGACACAAACTTCCTCAATCTATAAAGCAAGTCGCTGCCCAAACAGAGCAGCGAAGAATCGGATCGGTAGGATAAAAACCTACCAAGATATTACCTTGAAACTCAGATAATGTCTGCTAACAAATGTGGATAGCAATTAAAGCATATCGTTTAACATGACACCAATACCAAAGCGTGTCTGCCGATAATTATAGTCGATCATTGACTCGCCATAGCCACTAAAGAGTTGGGTATACAGCCTAACGTGTTTGCTAATTGGGTAACTCCAACCGAGCTCGCCGCCACCATAACCACTATTCCAATTATAGCGACCCGTCGCCGTAATCACGCTATCACCCAGAGCATAACCCACTTTTAAACGATAGTACCCCATATACTTAGTGATATCTTTGTTATCATCACTTCCTTCACTTTCAGGGATGCGATACCAAGGTTTGAGATCAACCTGCCAATTCCCATTTTGTGCCATTGCTCTCGCGTACACTCGATTCCAACTACGAGAGGTTGGGTCAGAACGCCCATTAGATTCGTGATTAAAACCCGTTTCAAACTCACGAACCGTCCAGCCACCTAACTGATAATCCGTCAACCAGCCTACAAAAACCTGCGGTTCATAATTGGTTTCACGAAATGGCGAAGATTCTTTCTTATTACTTAGCTGCCACCAAGAACGTTGGGTATAGGAGACGGCTAAAATTGAATCATCCCCTGCAATACCCGCCCATAATGGAAATGCAAGACTTAACTGAAACTTAACTTCATCATTAAGCGCATCATCACCCCAGTCATAGCTGGCGATCGCTTTTTTATTGATCGATGAGGTATAAGTATAAATTATATAATTAGATTCATAAGGATACAGTACGAAGGGATTATCGTAGTTTTGCAATAACCCTGAAATGATACTACCTCGAATTGGCGAGTTATCCTTTACATCTGAGTTTGATTTTGTATCAAGATTTTCTGAAGCGAAAAGTGAAACAGACCAAAAACAGAGCACAAAACTCAGTAACATCGGTAAAGCGCGCATTCGTCATTCCTATTTTCAACAGCATCAAAAAAAAGTTTGTCCTATTTTACACACAAAACTGATTAGCTGTTGAAAGATTATTCATTTGTTTGATAGAGACATAAATTAAACATAATGATAACGTACTATTTACATAATTTTTAAAGGATGAAGATGATGAATGACCGCATTTATACCTTAGAAGAAGCTAGTCAGCTCATGAGTAATGCGTTTATCTACAAAATGCCTTTTAATCAATTATTAGGCATCAAACTTGCACATATGAACGAAGATTTTGTCCAACTCACCGTGGAGAATCGCCCTGAACTTATTGGCAATTTCACGCAAAATATTTTACATGGTGGTGTGATCGCATCAATTCTGGATGTCGCAGGAGGAATGGTATGCATTAACCGGATATTACAGCGGATTAATCCCCTCGTACATCAAGAAATTGCCGATAAAATGTCGCGTATGGGCACGATAGATCTACGTGTTGATTACCTACGTCCCGGTCGTGGCGAAATCTTTACCGCCAGTGCCAGTTTACTGCGTGATGGAAATAAAATCGCGGTAACGCGCTGCGAATTGCACAATGAGCGCAACCAACATATTGCAACTGCAACAGCAACTTACTTGATTGGCTAACTTGAACTTATTGAGTAAAACTATCAGTAGAAATTAATCACTCAGTAAACTAATAACTTGTAAAAAAACCAGAGCAATGTCACATTAGCTGAGTCACAAATCGAGCCAATCTTTTTTAGGCTCGATCTCTCAATCAATTTTCATTAAATCTTTAATTCAATTTCAGAGCCAATAATGAGCCAGCAAAATACTACTAAAGGCGTATTATGTGCCTTGGGCGCCTATTTTATTTGGGGTGTCGCACCAATTTATTTTAAAAGTATTAAACAAGTGCCCGCAGAAGAAATCCTGACTCACCGTATTATTTGGTCATTTTTCTTTATGCTACTTTTATTAACGGTTTCACGGCACTGGAATTACGTTCGCCAAGTACTGAAACAACCAAAAAAAATATTAGTCCTCGGTGTAACGGCAACAACTATCGCATCAAATTGGTTAATTTATATCTGGGCAGTCAACAATGGTCACATGTTGCAAGCGAGTCTCGGCTATTTTATCAACCCATTGGTTAACGTCTTGTTTGGTATGTTGTTTTTACAAGAGCGATTCCGTCGAATGCAATGGGTTGCAGTTGCCCTCGCATTGACTGGCGTATTAATCCAGTTATGGCAATTTGGCTCAGTACCGGTAATCGGCTTAAGTCTTGCCGTCACATTTGCCACTTATGGCTTATTGCGTAAAAAACTCGGTGTTGATGCACAAACAGGTATGACGTTTGAAACCCTGTGGTTACTCCCAGTCGGCATTATCTTTTTGTTATTTTTTGCTGATAGCCCAACAAGCGATATGTCGATCAATGGCTGGAAACTTAATGTTTTATTAATTGCAGCCGGTGTTATCACTACGGTGCCTTTATTATTATTTACTGAAGCCGCCAATCACTTACGCTTATCAACATTAGGCTTTTTCCAATACTTAGGTCCAAGTATTATGTTCTTACTTGCGGTCTTTATGTATGGTGAAGTGATGACCTCGGAGTTACTCGTCACCTTTGGTTTTATCTGGTTTGCATTAATTTTGTTTACATTAGATGCTTTATATACGCAACAAAAGCTCAGAAAAAAATCAAAAGCTAGCGCTTAATATCTCTTTTAATCAACGATATTAAGGATTGATTAAAACACTGGCCTAAATATATATATTATTAAGGTCAGTGTTTCATTTAATGGAACTTAAATCGTTAATTTATTTTATGTAATTAACACGACTATATTAATATTTATTCGGTTTAAGTATGACTTAAAAAGGATATTTAAGTAAAAAATATTAATTAATATTTTTATATTCGCACTGCGATTTAAATTATTTACTTAACATGACAAGTAAAATCAATAAAATCAACACACTAATTCAATTTCAATCACCTTGATTTTATTCAAAAAATCGCTATTATTAACCTTATCTTAAATCCTCAAAAAACATCCCCACGAATCATAAAACAACCTGTTGAATTAAAAGAATTTATTTAATTTTTTCAATTAATGATTGCTTAATAGGAGCTTGGTAATTATATTGTACGCCGCTTGTATTCACCCCAGCGTGTGGCGATGGTCCGATTCATCACTGACGTTTCATTAAAGTGCGCACGATGATATTGATAAAATATATCCTGGTGCGAGGTTTTCTGAAATTGAATTCAATGCGTTTCGTTTTAAATTAAAAAAATAGTGTAGTGCTATAACTGAAGTGAGAATACTGACGTTATATGTCTGCATTTTAAGTTTGCTCCTCCTGTATATTCAGAAAGAGTTGACGTTGTGAAGGGCTTTTGGGAAGGGCTTCAAAATGCAACAGAATACTGTTCACATGAAACGTGTGCTAACCACACCTGCATTAGTTTTTTTCGGGCTGGCGTATATGGTGCCACTCGGAATTTTCACCACCTATGGACAAGTGACTGTATTAAGTGAAGGGCATCTGCCAATTGCTTATTTAATTACACTCGCCGCCGTCTTTTTCACTGCCATGAGTTATTGTCGTATGACAAGTGAGCTCCCACTTGCTGGGTCTGCTTATTCGTATGTACAAAAAACATTTGGCGGCACGCTCGGATTTTTAGTGGGTTGGGCACAATTGCTCGACTATCTGTTCTTGCCGATTATCAACTATATCGCTATTGGGATCTTCGTCCACGAAGCCTTCCCAAACATACCGATATACGTAATTATTTGCAGCACAATTACGATTGTTAGCCTGATGAATATTTTGGGTATCAAACTGGTATCCTCAATGAATATGCTAATCATATTGATGCAAATCGTCTTTATCGCCATTTTCTTATATTTGAGCGTTAAAACCTCTTTTGTGTTGGATGCTGATGCCTTACTTGCACCAATCACCGTGCTCTCATCGCAGGTGTCTGGTCTGTTTGCCGGTGCGGCAGTGTTGTGTTTAGCCTTCCTAGGCTTCGATGCAATTTCAACGATGGCAGAAGAAACTAAAGATGCCCGTAGCGCATTACCTAAAGCAATCCTATATACCGTTTTTATTGCAGGTACACTGTTTGTGGTGATTTCTTATAGCGCACACTTGGTTTATCCGATGTGGCAAGAGTTTATCCCAAACACAGATATTGCTAGCCTCGCGGTCATGAAACAAGTCGGTGGTGCAATGATGGCTTCAAGCTTCATCACGGCTTATGTCATCGGTGTTTTCGCCTCTGCAATGACCTCACAAGCCAGTATTGTACGAATTTTCTATGCTATGGGTCGTGATGGTGTATTACCGCGCTCAATCTTTGCTTATCTGCACCCGAGATTGAATACGCCAGTCTATTCGATCATCTTTGTTGCCATTGCTTCACTGCTTTCGCTGGTGTTATCCCTCAGTATGGTTGCATCAATGATTAGCTTTGGTGCGCTTATCGCCTTCACCTTTGTGAATTTATCGGTGATTAAGCATTTTTACATTGATCGTAAAGCACCGCTCGATAATACAAAAATTGTGACCTGCCTTATCATGCCATCCACGGGAGTTGTTTTAACGCTATGGCTATGGACAAGCCTTGATGCTGAAGCATTCAAAGTGGGCCTATGGTGGTTAGCCGCAGGTGCCGTTTATCTCGCCTTATTGACTCATGGCTTTACGCGTCGTCCACCTGCAATTTCTGACGATGAGACTAATATGATTATTAATTAATCATATATACCCAAAATAATTCGAATTGCTTGTAGCTACAGAGTGAAGATAACACCCAAGTAACTTGAAGCATGACGGGTATAAGCCTTATAGATGATTACGGGGGAGCACAGCCTTCCCCGTTATTTTTTTAGTTTTGGCTCAAAGTAAGAGCCCCTGATACAGACGGTTTAACATGAATAACAAAATTGCTGATGTCATTTACTTTAACGGTTATATCTACACCGCAGACAATCAAAATAGCGTTGTTGACGCAATCGCCTTGCAAGATGGCTATATTCTTGCGACAGGGACTTCTGATGAATTGCACCAATATGTTGGGCCAGAAACAGAAAGTATCGATTTAGAAGGCAAAATGATGATGCCTGGTATCATTGATGGGCATATGCATCCCTTTTGGGGAGGGGTTCAATTATTTGGTTGCCACCTCAACTATGAATCACTCAGCATCGACCAAATCCTTCAGCGCGTGCAAGATCACTTAGATAAAGACCCCCGTACAGGTGAAAATGACTGGCTCAAAGTGACAGCATGGTTACGTCAAGGCATGTTGCCTGCGGGCATTGATATGTACCGCGAAGATATGGACAAACTGAACACCCAGCGTCCTGTCGTCCTTTTCTCGAATGACTGCCATACGTTACTGGCAAATAGCCATGCATTAAACCTATTAGGGATCACCAAAGAAACCCCTGAGCCACCTGACGGTAAAATTGGTAAATATGAAAATGGCGAGCTAAACGGTATTCTCGAAGATGCACCCGCGATGCGTGCAGCTGATAGCATCGCCACTATCCGTGATGACCAAACTATTGAAGTCGCCGAGTTAGTACAAAAAGTTCTGAACCAGCAAGGTGTAACTACCGTGATGGATGCTCGTGTTTCCGAACAACAATTGGATGCTTTTTCGCAGCTTCAACAACGCGGTGACCTCACCGTTCGCTTCCAAGCCGCCCGAGAAATTACCCCTGATGAAACGCCAGATGTGGCTTCCGTCGCCGCCGCCGTTGATAAAGCCGTTGCTTTTGCTAAACAGTGGCACCAAGCCGATTGGACGCCAGAGCCGGGGATTGGTCTACGCAATATCAAAATGTTCGTCGATGGAGTTATGCAGTATCCAACGATGACCGCATCACTGTTACAACCATATCGTGTCAATAAAGGCACTGATATCGCCCCAAATTGGGTTGAAACAGATAACTTTGGCGACTTATATTTCACAGCTGAAATTCTTGATGAACTGATGGAAAAAATAGCGGCGGCAGGTTATGACCCGCATTTACATACGGTCGGTGAAGGTGCAGTTTCAATTGTTTTAGATGCGATAGAAAAAATGCGAGCTGCGCACCCTGAAAAAGATATTCGCCCAGGATTAGCCCATAATGAATTGGTTGATGCCAACGATTATGCGCGTTTTGCACGTTTGAAAACCATTGCCTGTCTTTCATTCCAATGGGCTGCACCAACACCTGAATTAGCAGCTTTCGAGCGTAATATGTTAGGTGAAGAGCGTTTTGAACAGTTAGAGCCTATCGCGAAATTCGTTGATGCGGGTGCTGTTGTGGCTTTTGGTAGCGACTGGCCTATTGATGATTTTGATGAATGGTACGATTTAAAAGTGGCGGCAACACGTCGAGGTCGCGATATTAATGGGCAAAAAGCACCAAGATTAGACAACGACCGTGATTTAACCGTAACTGAGGTTTTACGTTCTGCCACCATTGATTCTGCTTATGCACAGCATCGTGAAGAGGTTATCGGATCATTGGAAGCCGGTAAATTTGCCGATATGATCGTGCTTGATCGCAATGTATTTGAAATTCCCGCAGATGATATTGAAAATGTGAAAATATTACGCACCATTATTGGTGGTAAAACCGTTCATATTGCTTAGTGACTTTTCCATTGGCAATCAATACCTTCCAAACAGATCATTTTCGTTGCTCACTGATCTGTTTGGATAAAACTGTCTCTCGCTAGCTTAAAATAAAAACTGGAGAGACTTTTTATTTATATCAATCAAGTAGTTAAAAAAATTAACTCAAATTCCCTACCCACTGAATTTTTTAATAACTAAATATTGCTTGTAAAATGAAAAATATCTCGCTAACATCCGCAGCGTTTTCAAATCACATAAATTAACTGCAAGGAGGTTCATCATGACAACAACTAATCAAACTCTTTGCGGGCATATTCAGAAATAGTCACTCTCGTTAGTTCACTATCCTTTCTATTTTTTGCCTGCTAATCACCTTATTTTTCAATTAAAAAATGAGTTAATAGCTTATGGGCAATACCCTTCATTCTGTCAGCGAATACGTTAGTTATATCGCGACAGAAACAACATGGATTGAAACAAAAGCAATCCAACAATTACAAACAACAGCGAATTTGCCTGACATGGTATCCGTGGTTGGAATGCCAGATCTTCATCCCGGCCGTGGTTATCCTATTGGTGCAGCATTTTTTTCAACTAAGCGCTTTTATCCTGCCCTCGTCGGTAATGATATTGGCTGTGGAATGAGTCTATTTCAGACAGAGATTAAAAAATCCAAATTAAATTTAGATAAATTGGAAAAACAGCTCTCTGAAATGTCTGATGTGGCCTCTTTCCATTGGCTAGAAGAAAACGTCCCTGAGCAGATGAAATCGCATGATTTTATGGCATCACTTAGCTCTATTGGTGGCGGAAATCATTTTGCAGAGTTCCAAGTCGTGGATGAAATTCTCGATCCTCAACGATTTGAACAAAGTGGTTTAAACAAACAAAAACTATTACTTTTAGTTCACAGTGGGTCTCGCGGTTTAGGTCAGTCCATTTTACGCCAACACATTGAGCAACATAACCATCTTGGTCTTGATGAACAATCTGATGAAGCAAAATATTATTTACAAGCGCATCAAGACGCACTCAACTTTGCGCAATTAAATAGACAATTAATTGGTTTACGCATGATGCAGCAGGCTAAAACAATCGGGGAGCTAAGCTTAGATATCAATCATAACTTAGTCGAAGCCAGTACTTTTAATGGCATAAAGGGCTGGCTACACCGAAAAGGTGCCACACCATCTGATCGCGGATTTGTCATTATTCCTGGCTCTCGTGGAGATTACAGTTATCTAGTTGCCCCACACGCTACTGAAGTTAGTCTAAATTCTTTAGCCCATGGTGCGGGTCGCAAATGGATGAGAACTGAATGTAAAGGCCGCTTATCTCATCGCTACACCCCTGCTCAATTATCTCGGACAGCATTTGGCAGTCGCGTGATTTGTGCAAATAAACAATTAATTTATGAAGAAGCACCTCAATCTTATAAATCTATTGATACGGTGATTGAAAGCATGGTGAACATTGGCATTATCCAAGTCGTTGCTCGACTAAAACCCGTTGTGACCTATAAAACCAGCGGAGATTGTTGAAATGCTATTACAATTTTCATCCGCACAAGGTCCTGAGGAATGCTGCATAGCAGTAGAGAAGGCATTAGCCTGTTTTTTACAAGAGGCAAAAAACAATCATGTTACTGCTGATATATTAGAATCCTTCCCATCAAAAAAGGGTTTTAAGTCAGTATTAGTCTCATTCGATGGCGAACAAGCAGAAGCATTGGCTCAAGCGTGGTGTGGCACGATTCAATGGCAATGCCAAAGTCCACTGCGCCCACGCCATAAACGCAAAAATTGGTTTATGAGTGTGATACGTTTTTCAGCTATTTTGCCACTTGAGGAAAGTGAAATTGAGTTTGAATTTACTAAAGCACAAGGTGCCGGAGGACAGCATGTCAATAAAACATCTTCTGCGGTTAGAGCGAAGCATGTCGCAACCGGAATTACCGTAAAAGTTCAATCCGAGCGTAGTCAACATGCGAATAAAAGGCTAGCTAAGCAACTGATCCAATGGAAATTAAATGAACATCAATCACAACAGTTAAATGCTCTAGATAAGCAGCGGCATCATTCCCATTATCAAATTGAAAGAGGGAATGCGGTGATTGCATTTTCAGGAAAGGAATTTAAGCGGATCTCATAATACGCGATATCTACCAACCACGTTAATCTTAACGTGGTTGGTTTTTTTGGAATAGACTTTACTATTACGTGCAATATTGATAACCAAGTTCAATATCAGGTATACAAGAAACGTTTGAGCTAAAAAGTAAGTTTTGGTTGTGATTCTTTTCAAGATAAATATCTGATGAATATAATGTTGCGATTTGATCATTTAAATAATTAAAATTATCATAGGATTTATTTGGAACATGATTTGGAATGGCATCCCCTTTTTCATTCATTACAAATTCTATTTCAGCAATGTTATTTTGAATTTTTTCCTTCTGTTTTTCAAAATCTTCTATTTTACTTTTTATAAATTCAATTACGTACTCATCAGGTGTTTCTGAGTTAACTTCATCTCGAATTTGTTTTTCATTAAGTCTAATCAAAAAATTCATTTCTTCTAAATACGCTCTTTCGCTCGCTAATTGACTGATACAATCTTCGGTCGAACGTTCCCAAAATTCATTATGAGAACTCGAGGTTAAATCAATAACTTCATTTTCACTTATATCCATATAATTTATATCCTTATTATATATCCTTGATAATGGGAATAATTGATACTGTTTTTTATTTCGGCTGGAAGTTTTAAACTACCTGATTTTTGAGCATAAAAACTTAATACTTTATCTGATTATTTTATTTTTTATTCCAAGTTCAGCCTGCCCCTTTTCAGAGGCGGCGTATACGTAAAATAATTAAAGCGGTTTTTCAGTTAAAAACCAGCCAGCAATACTTTCACGCTTTTGGAGGGTAGGTAAAACTTCATGGGGGAAATCCTCTGACATAAAAAAGATCATGCGGCCTGAAAGCGGCTCAAGCTTTAGTAACTCATTACCTTGATGATCATACATAACCAATTCTCCGGCATCACTAGGTTGCCATAACTCATTCATATATAAAACAGTTGTGATTTTACGTCGCCCCTGTCCTTGAGGGTTATCGACATGTTTTTTATAAAAAGCTCCGTTTGGATAACAACAAAAATGGGTTTCAAAATCACGCAGCCCAATATAAAGCGCACAATTTAGTGCTTGGCGAATGTTCTCCATTTTATCCATATAACTTACGACAGGCTGACCCATTTCAGGCTCTAGCCAAATCGTCTGGTCACCACGGATTGTTTTGTTTCCTTGCAATGAGCCACGGTGCCCGATGCGGGCGTCTTGTAGACTCGTTGGAATACAGTTTTTAATCCCTTGAATTTCTGACAGGTTCAAGAAATCATCCCACACATACCAACCCTGAGTGGAAAGAGAATCAATAAGTTTATCAATTGACATGATGAATCTATGGAAGGATATTCGGTATAATTTTATACTTTAAAATCAAGAAAAGTTAAAATTAAAAACTCAAATCTTGAGGATTAAACTATTATATCAAAGCTTTTATCTAAAAAAACCTTACTTATCAAATGGTAATAGCCTACGTAATTTACAATCATTTGTTTGAATGAAAAAAACGCTCAAATACTGATGAGCGCCTAATATACAAATAAGATTATTGTTAATTACTAATTAAATTAATGCGTAATTAGTGTGTAATACCACACATTGCTGTTCTTCCCATACAGCGCTGAACACTTGCCGTGATAAGTGAGTTGTCTTGCATCTCAATGACGTTTTCTATCGTCGAACTGCCTTCCTGAGATTGTTTAAAATCAGCAGTTTGCTCGCTAAGTAATTCCATATTAACTGGCTCTGAGTAAGATGGCGTATATATTCCCCTTTCTTGCTGAGACATAGCCTCTTCCAGAGAGATATTCAAATTTTCTCTTTTAATACTTAAAATAGAATTATGAGCATCTTTTATCAATTCCATTTTCTCTTTATTTTCAGCATTAAAGTCATCAACTAAATTAGAAAGCATAATTTTCAATTCTTTGCCTATTCCATTAGATATATGGACATTTAGCTCTTGATTATTATAATTATATGATTTCGGAATTATATTTAACCATTCATTTAGGCTACCAATTTCTTCTAATAAATCATCCGAGCCATAATTAACATATTTATTATTAACTAAACTGCCTGAGTTTTCTTTTTCCCTATAAAAAGAGCGTATTATCTCACCAATTCCTTTGCTTTGACTTGTTATTTTAGATTCCATTCTGAATTTTATTTTATTTAAAACGCCATTTACATATTTCTTTAGACTATCCGGCGTTTGATTAATTATTTCTTTTTGTCTTTCCTCGAAATTACTTATAATCATACTCTCACGGGATAAAGAGTGAAAAAGATAATCGATATTTCTCTCTGCATTTTCAATTTTATTATTTAACATGTCTTTGCGTTGTATGTTCATATATTATCCTTAATTTATTTAGTTAACATTACCTAAACTAGATTACGTGAAGGCTTATATAAAAACAAATCAACAAATTATATAATTAAGAGTAATCAATAAATCGTTTATATGTTATATGTATAAAAAATAAATTTAGCAATAATTTATTAACTATAATATTCAGAATGTCATAAAAATAACTACCACTAAAAAATAATGGTAGTTATTTCTGAATTATAAATTCTCTAACCGTGCATACGAAGCCACCAACCACTTAATGCCTTGCCCTTGGAAAGCAATTTGCAGTCGGCAATGTTCTCCGCTTCCTTCCAAATTAACAATGGTTCCTTCACCAAATTTAGGGTGCATGACACGCTGGCCTAATGCATAGCCAGAATCATTTTGGCTCATAGGGGTACCAAGGCGTTGATGGCTAACAGGTCGCGAAACCGTCGCTCTTAGACGCACTTCTTCGACGCATTCTGTTGGAAGCTCACCAATAAAACGCGAGGGCCGATGATAAACTTCTTTACCATATAAGCGACGGCTTTCCGCATAGGTAATCGTCAGCTTCTGCATTGCACGTGTAATACCCACGTAAGCTAAGCGGCGCTCTTCTTCAAGTCGCCCACTTTCATCCATCGACATTTGGCTAGGAAACATGCCTTCTTCCATGCCAACAATAAACACCACTGGGAACTCCAAACCTTTCGCCGAGTGTAACGTCATTAATTGCACAGCATCTTGATTAGCATCCGCTTGGCTTTCACCTGACTCCAATGCCGCATGGGATAAAAATGCCTGTAATGGCATTAAATCTAGGTCTTCATCTTGATAGCTAAAGTCACGAGTCGCATTAACTAACTCTTCCAAGTTTTCAATTCGCGCTTGGGCTTTTTCGCCTTTTTCTTGCTCATACATTGCGCGCAAACCTGAATCCTTGATCACCCTATCTGCTTGTACATGCAAAGGCATTTCTTGGGTTTCTTTTGCTAATGCATCGACTAACTCTAAGAAACGCTCAATAGCCGCTGCGGCTCGCCCACCTAGCACCTGTTCGCGCAGTAAGTACTCACAACTTTCCCATAAGGTTAATTGTTGGCTACGTGCTGTCTGGCGGACTGTATCTAACGTACGCTCGCCAATACCCCGAGTTGGCGTATTGACCACTCGCTCAAAAGAGGCATCATCATTACGGTTAGCGATCAACCTCAAATAGGAAAGTGCATCTTTGATTTCTTGGCGCTCGAAGAAACGTTGACCACCATAAATACGATATGCCATCGAAGTTTGGATTAAGGCTTCTTCCAATACACGGGATTGAGCATTGCTCCGATAAAGCATGGCACAATCTTTTAGTGCGCCACCATTTTCATGCCATTGTTTAATACGACCAACCACATAACGCGCTTCGTCTAATTCATTGAATGCACAATAAAGGGAAATTGGCTCGCCATCACTCCCGTCGGTCCAAAGATTTTTACCGAGTCTATCGCTATTATGCGCAATCAAAGCATTCGCAGCTTTCAAAATATTATTGGTAGAGCGGTAATTTTGTTCAAGGCGAATGGTTTCTGCGCCCGGAAAATCATTTAAAAAACGTTGAATATTTTCGACTTGAGCACCACGCCAGCCATAGATTGACTGATCGTCATCACCCACGATGATCACTTTACCCGTATCACCGGCGAGTACACGTATCCACGCATATTGGATGCTATTGGTATCTTGAAATTCGTCAACTAAGATGTTGGTAAAGCGCTCACGATAATGCTGTAATACATGAGGTTTGTTTAGCCACAATTCATGGGCTCGTAATAATAATTCAGCGAAATCCACGAGTCCTGCTCTGTCACAGGCTTCTTGATAGGCTTGGTACACCTTCTGCCATGTCGCTTCAATCGGATTACCATAGCTTTCAATGTGCTGCGGACGTAAACCTTCATCTTTTTTACCATTGATGTACCACATACCTTGCCGTGGAGGCCACTGCTTTTCATCAAGGTTCATTGCTTTTAATAAGCGACGAATTAAACGGTATTGATCATCACTGTCTAAAATTTGGAAATCTTGTGGTAAGTTTGCATCCATATAGTGTTGACGCAATAAGCGATGCGCTAAGCCATGGAATGTACCAATCCACATGCCACCTTCGCTTGTACCAATCAATTGATTGATTCGATGACGCATTTCTGCTGCAGCTTTATTGGTAAAAGTGACTGCCATAATGGAATAGGGAGACGCATTCTCAACCGACATCAGCCAGGCAATTCGATGCACCAACACGCGAGTTTTACCACTTCCCGCACCAGCAAGTACGAGTAAATTGGTACGCGGGGCGGCAACCGCTTCGCGCTGTTTGTCATTTAGACCTTCGAGCAGATAAGAGACGTCCATAGTTACCATCAAAGCAGGACAGTGGTTTGAAGATCGAAAGAACTTAACACCACTGTGTTTTTATACAGAAAATTGATTATACCAATGATAAGAGAGAAGCCAACTGAGAAATTTCAACGTGAGGTAATAAACGTACATCTTTCTCTTTCATCAGTGTTTTATTGCAAGGATTAATCCAGCAAGCTTGCATACCGCTTTTAATTGCGCCTTCGACATCGGTTATTAAATTATCACCCACATGTAAAATGGCATGAGGTTCTATTTCTAAACGCTGCGCCGCAAGGCGATACATATCACAAAATGGCTTTGAGCGCCCATCGGGGCCCGCTTTCAATACAAACTGAAAATAATCACCCAGTCCACAAGCCTCAGGCTCAGCATTACCATTGGTAATGGCAACTAAAGGGACTTTTTTTGCTAATAGCGCCAATGTTTCATGGGTCGATACAGGCACTTCTATTTGATTTCGCCAGTAAGTAAAGTGCGCCATAATCGCATCAGCCCCTTTTAAAGCATCTTCTTTACTGTATCCATAATGGCAAAACATCATTTTGGATGATAACCAGCGCCAACGGGTAATATCGTGGCAAATATCGGGTTCTTGCTCAGCAACAATATGCCGAAAGGTGTATAAATCATTATTTTCAAAATGACTAAAACGTGGATCGTATTCACGCACAAAGCGTAAAACCTCTTCTTCCGTTTTATCAATAACTGGATGGTTGTCGTAAAGCGTGTCATCCAAATCAAATGTAATCGCCTTAATTGGCGAAAGTGGGCGGTAAAAATGCATTAAGGTTTCTCCCTCTTTGCTCTTGGATGAGCCACATCATAAACGCTTGCGAGGTGCTGGAAATCAAGGTGGGTATAGATTTGTGTCGTCGAGAGATTCGCATGGCCGAGAAGTTCCTGCACACCACGTAGATTACCACTTGATTCAAGAATATGCGTCGCAAAAGAATGGCGTAATTTATGGGGATTAATATGGCTGTTAACCCCTTGTTTTATGCCCCATTGCTCAAACCGTTTTTGTACATTTCGATTTGAAATTCGCTTACCACTTTGGGTTGAGATAAATACCGCGCCATCTTCCGGATCATAAAGCTCACGCATTTCTAACCAGCGTTTCAGCCAACTCACTGCGGTTTTACCAACTGGAATTTTGCGCTCTTTACTGCCTTTCCCCATCACCAATACTTCACCAAGATCAAGGTCAAGATGCTTTACATCTAGCCCTACAAGCTCAGATAAACGTAACCCCGCACCATACATCACTTCTAGCATGGTTCTATCACGCACAACGAGGGGGTCGCCGCTATCCATATTCAATAATTGAAAAACTTCATCGACATCCATGTTCTTAGGAAGTCGTTTTTTCGCTTTAGGGGCTTGAATGCTTTTAACGGGGTTAGCCGGAAGCTCGCCTTGCTGTACCATCCAATCACAAAAACTTCTAAGCGATGACAACCGTAATGCCATACTCGCGGCTTGCAGCCCTGTTCGACGGCTTTTAGCGGCAACATTGCGCGCAATTGCGGTGTCCAGTTGCTGCCACTGTGTCACTTTTAATTCTGAGAGTATTTGAGTAACGGCGCTCAGTTGGCGACGATAATTGGTGATAGTGACAGGGCTAAGTCTACGTTCAACACGCAAGTAACGTAAAAAGGCTTCAATTTGATCATCCAGCCCATTAGGCTGAATACTTACAGACGTTCTATCCATCGGCATAATAACCTCGGCAGAATTTGAGCAACTTTTTCCAGCATTACCGTCCCCATACCCTGCTGATAATGCTCACGGTCGCGGCTAGTAAAAATGACCATACCAGACTCACCATGGTGGCCAAATAATGAAATTGCGACAGAGCCAACATTGAGCGCTTCAGGTATAAGCAATTGAAGTTCAGGCCCATTTAATCGCCCAAGATAATTCATCTTATCACCAAAACGTTGTATCCGAACCGATTCAAAAACACGCCGAGAGATTACCAGCTGATGTGCATCTAATGGCGCAGCAAGCCGCCAGCAATCACTAAATAACCGGACAGATGCGCTTGCAAGGCCTAATTTTCGAGCCCAACGATTTAAGCAGAGCAACATTTCTTGCAAGCTGTCGGCAGATGACATTTCAATAACCAAAAACAACAGCTCATCAAAGAGCTGTCCGTTTTCGTGTGCTTGTTCCACCATAAAGCGGATATCTTGTTCTAATTCTTTAATTTTTATCCGTTGACGGCGCATCACTAATTCAGGCAATGAAATGGCATCTTGTACAACATGTGGAACCTTGATGAGTTCAACAAGTGGCGCATTGCGCAGAAAAAAATAAGGATTTTCCTTTAAATATTGCACCACATCGCATTCATCAATCTGATCAACACGCTTTGGCACTATTTCCGTTTTATCCATTATTATCCTCTTTGTTTATCAAGATTAAATTTGGATCACGCCATCATAAACATGTGTTGCAGGTCCCGTCATATAGAGCGGGGTTCCCGGACCATCCCAGCTAATATCAAGAGACCCACCAGGTAAATCAACACGAACACGCTTGCCTAATAAGCCTTGGCCAATACCAACGGCAACCGCCGCACACGCACCACTACCACAAGCTTGTGTTTCACCCGCACCACGTTCATAAACCCGTAAGCGGATATGCTCTGCATTCACAACTTCCATGAAACCGATATTTGCACGTTCAGGGAAACGTTCATGGCTTTCAAGTGCGGGTCCTAATACTTCGACTTCGGCTGTGTGTATGCTTTCAACTTGGATCACACAGTGTGGATTTCCCATAGAAACCACGCCACATAGCACTGTACGTTCTTGTGCTCGAATAATATAGGTCTTTTCAGCCTTTACTGCGCGGAAAGGAACTTTCTGTGGCTCGAAATCAGGTTCACCCATGTTGACACAGACATCATCATTTTCATTGATGGTTAAGGTCATGCGGCCAGATTGTGTGCTGACTTTTATTTTTTGCTTATTCGTTAACCCTTTTAGGCGAACAAAGCGAGCGAAACAACGTGCGCCATTGCCACATTGTGAGACTTCACTCCCATCGGCATTGAAAATGCGGTAATGAAAATCGAGGTCAGGGTCATAAGGCGCTTCAACAAGCAGTAACTGGTCAAAACCTATACCTGTATGCCGATCAGCAAGACGGCAAATGAGTTCGGGCGAAAAATAAACGTTCTGCGTCACGCCATCGACCACCATGAAATCATTACCTAAGCCATGCATTTTAGAAAATTGCATTTCTCGCTCCATAGCGCCAACTATGACTTAGTTGTAGCTTGAGCAGGCGCTTTTTCAGCGCTGCTTTGTGCTTTAGGTTGCACATCAGACGTTTGAGCAGGCGCAGCTTGCTCTTCTGGCGGAAAATAGAGTGGGCCCTTTAAGCCGCAACCAGAGAGGGTAAATAACATAATAAGCGCACTAAGCCCGAATAAACTTTTTTTCATTATATTTCGCCTGTAATACTCATTTTAACATCTGATATTTTTACACAATAACAGGTGTGACTTCTCAAATCACGCCTGTTTATCAAGCATGTTCACATTATATACTCTAGCCTAAATTTAATCTGAAAATTTTAACCGCTCTCGCTAGATTGACCCCACTAGACATTCCCACCTATAATTTTAAGTAACTATAATAATTTCAATTAAATAATTGTGAGCAATAGGAAGTTAACCGTGAATGACAGCGAATTTCATCAATTAGCAGAACAGCTACTCAGCTCGATTGAAGAGCATATCGATAATTACGAGGGTGACGCAGATATTGATTGCGAGATTAATGGTGGCGTAATGACACTTACTTTTGAAGATGGCAGTAAAATCATCATCAACAAACAAGAGGCTTTTCACCAAATTTGGCTCGCAACAAAGCAAGGTGGGTATCACTATAGCTATAAAAATAATGAATGGATTTGTGACCGTTCTGGCCAAGAATTTAAAGGAGTGTTAGCAAACGCAATCGCTTTTCAAAGCCAAGAACCGTTTTCTTTCTAATTATTTTTCTGAGGAAATAGACGAAGTAAACCCAATGATTTCCTTCAGTTTACTAATAAAAATGTGCTTGAGGATGACCTGACTGCCTCAAGCGCAGCTCATGGCTCATTAGTTTATCGTTATCTTCTTCTACAGCAAAAGGCCAAGTTACTCCAGAAAATGCAATTACCTGACTTTTACCATCTTGATCCACAATTTGGTAAAACTGTGGCAAGTTGAAATTGATAAAATTAGCGCCATACGTAAAGCGATCATGGGACGACGAATAAAATTTACTGACATCACGAACGAGATCTTCTTTAGACCCTTCACAATGAGAATAAATTTCGACGCGATTAGCTTCATCTAGCACGTAAATATTAAAACCGCTGTTATCTGGCATATTTTCAAAGAAAAACTGCACAATACCTTCACTGGCATAGCCATCCACTACCGCAGGTAAATGATTTTCACCTTTCGCTTGTAACTTAACTGGCCATCCATGCAGTTTGTTATAGGAAATTGCCCCATAAAACTCAACGGCATTTTCTAATTTTTGAACTGACACATTGAGGCGTTCAAAGAAAAGCCCCCAAGTCTGACCCGCGATACGTAAGGCTTTAAAACGACCTGGATCATGACGATTACTTGATAAGCGCAATTCGACACATTCAGAGATCAACTGCTGAACACGTGTACGGATCAAGCCTCGCAGATGTTCACTATAGCAAAAAACTTCCACCGCCTCTGGCGGAGAGGCATCTTGATGCATTTTACCCAAAATGGTTTTCAATGCTTCTAACATGCACTGCTCACCACTAAAATGAAGGGTTCTCACCTCATTCCATGAGTTGCGATAAAGCAAATCAATACTACCAATTAAACACTGCTGCGTTTCACCAAAGCTAAAAATATCTAACTTTCTAAAATCCACATGCACAACCTGTTCAGAATAGACCTGTGTTGGGTCTTTTTCTAAGTTAACGATAATGGCTAAGTGGCGGATTTCACATGGACTATATAAGGCTTTTGGTGTTGGTGCAGGCAACCTAATGGGGAAATGGCTTGAAACATCATGCATCAGCTCAAGTAACTTTCTTTCATCGCACTGGGATTGCCCATTATGCATATACACTTGAGTTGATTCAGTTAATAACCCATTGAAATACGCCCACGCCACTAATTTATTAAGATAGCGGTTATATTCCAATGGCTGATGACCAATGATGGTATCAATATTTGGTGCTTGATTATACAGGTACCAACCGCTGCGATTTGCTCGGCCTTGCGGTACATAGATAAAAGTAAGATGTGGCTCACTTAAATCAGGCGATATCTGTGGATTTACCAAAGTAACTTTGCCAGGTAATGCTTCAAAAGCGGCATATAATTTACGGGTTAATACCCCAATATCTTGCGGGCTTGCACTAACACTTAAATTATTACGGCGAGCAAAACGAATTAAGTTACGATAGCTTTGCATCATGGTATCAAGTAATTCGTTATGGGCTTGGCGAACTCGCTCAATCTTCCACTGATTACGCGTATCTAACAATGCTAAACGCTCTGTGCCCCAACCCCATGACTCAACAAGTTGTGATAAAACATCACGACGCCAACCCGCGCATTGGTTGTCATCATCTTCAGAGAGTTTTTCACAGACTTTGAGGTAGAAGCAGCGGCGGATAAGGTCAAGGCGGGTTAAATCATTAATTTCGACTAGGTAGCGTGTTACGCGCTCTAGCATTAAGCAATACGAATCCAAGCCATAACAGACAATTTCACCCGCGTGTAAATGACGTTTAAATTCCATCGCCAACAGTTTACCGTGAGGATAATCCCATGAATAAGATTCAAGCAAAATACTTTTTAAAACCGCTTTATAAGGGGAGTCGACACTCTTATACAGTTGCCACAAACTCGCACCAAAATACTCAGCGGCAGATAATTCACCTAACCCACCGAGATCTAACCACTCATTTGGCGTAAGCACACCTTGAGCATAAAGCCCCATGACATACTCATCGTAATTCGGTTCTTCTTCAACTGGCACCATTGTCCATAGCAACCGTTTACCGGCCATACGCACCGCAGTACGGTAAAATTCATCTAACAATAAAATATGCTGAGTTGAACCGCAGTTTTCGCCACCAATATGCCCGCTTGCGTTATGACGAAAGCGGTTTTCATCAATAAGAAAAACGGTTACATCAATTCCTAAAGACGCTGCCCACTGCTCAATTAAAGTGCATTTTTTTTGTAGGAAACGCTTTTCTTCGTTATCGAGCCATGATGGATGACATACCCAAACATCAATATCGGAACATTGGCTTTGACCAATTGAAGAGGTACTGCCCATGGAGTAAATGCCCGTGATCGGCAATTCGCCATTGGCTTGTGGTTCGACAGTAAGGAATCGTTCAAATTGTTCCAACCATTTGTTCTGTTCTGCATCAGGGGAGAAAAAACAAACACCATGAGGAACATTACCTTCAATAAAACCAGGCATCATTGGATGATGATAGTGAAACAAGACAGGCAGCAGGCTATACACCTTCGAAAAGGTTTCGTTCATAGACGCTGTCGCGCGTTCCAACCTAAGTTGGTTTATCGCATCAAGTCTTTGTTTTAAGGTTTCGATATAGAGATACAAAGGTTACGCCTGACTGAATGAGAGACAAACAAATCTGGGACTTTCCCCAGCACCCAACAGATAGAGATAAATTTAAAGTAATTTTCAAATGGATTGTCGGAAACGTGATCAATTTAACACCTTGCATCAAAAGGGTAAAGTAGATCACATAATTTTTTCCGCTTATTTTTGATACAAAATGCTTTTCAACATATTGTATAAAAAGACTTTTTATTTTTTATAACACCGGAATATCCCTTGTTTTTCAATGGAATAATGACAACCCGACTCATCGTTTAATAAAACAACCAAATAAAATGAGAGTAAGGACAATGCGCACGCTGTCTATGCTTGAACGCTTCAACACAAATTAATGTCAAATTACACTTTTCTCGCCGATTTTAGAGCACAATTAGCTAAAGAAATGTATTTAATGCGCCTATTTTCTTCCTTAATTAGGAGCGAGTCCCCTCCCTGCCCCTCATCCTGACAAAAAAGAGGACACATAATCGTATTGACCCTTTTGTGTCCAACTGGAAAAAATATCGCTAACATGTTAAAACTGACGCTAAATGTATGGTTAATCTGCGGCGATATTCGCCTGAGAAAACAGCGAAATGACAGCTATCAATATTGTACGTATTGCAACACGCAAAAGCCCTTTAGCGCTGTGGCAAGCGTATTTTGTAAAACAAAAATTAGAGCAACTTCATCCTAACGTACAAGTTGAACTTGTCCCTATGGTGACAAAAGGCGATATCATTCTTGATACTCCATTAGCAAAAGTTGGTGGTAAAGGCTTATTTGTCAAAGAATTAGAACTTGCATTACTCGAAGATCGTGCTGATATTGCAGTACATTCCATGAAAGATGTTCCTGTTGAGTTTCCTGAAGGACTCGGTTTAGTGACCATCTGTGAGCGTGAAGATCCCCGCGATGCCTTTGTTTCTAATCACTATGCCAATATTGACGATTTACCTGTCGGTAGTATTGTTGGAACATCAAGTTTACGTCGCCAATGCCAATTAAGAGAACAGCGCCCAGACCTCGTTATTCGTGATTTACGCGGTAATGTAGGTACTCGTCTCTCTAAACTCGATAACGGCGAGTATGATGCCATTATCCTTGCAGTGGCAGGCCTCAAACGTTTAGGTTTAGAAGAGCGAGTACGTGCCGCTCTTGAGCCTGAGCAATCTTTACCCGCAGTGGGTCAAGGTGCTGTCGGTATCGAATGCCGTTTAAATGATGAAAAAACGCAAGCATTGCTAGCTAAGCTAAATGATGACACCACCTCAGTGTGTGTTCTCGCTGAGCGGGCCATGAACATGCGACTGGAAGGCGGATGCCAAGTTCCTATTGGTAGTTATGCTATCTGGCAAGGTGACAAAATTTGGCTTCGAGCGCTTGTTGGCGCTCCTGACGGGAGTGTTATTATTCGAGGCGAGCGCCTCAGCACACCTGAACATGCAAACCAAGCGGGTATTGAGTTAGCGGAAGAACTTCTTGAGCGTGGTGCACGAGAAATTTTAGCGGAAGTCTATCAAGGAAATCCACCTGCATGAGAGTCCTCGTCACCCGCCCTGAAGCCACCAGCTCAGAGCTGATAGCAGCGATCAACGCCATCGGAGGCGAGGCCTATGCCTCCCCCTTGATCAGCATTGGTCCGGGTGCCGAACTTTCTCAACTTATCGCTAAGCTCAATAATTTAGAGAATAGTGACTTAGTCTTTCTTTTATCCAAAAATGCAGTCTGGTATGCAAATTTAACCCTTGAACAAGCAGGACGTAACTGGTCAGATAAGTTATCCTACTACGGTATAGGCCGCTCAACCGGACAGTATTTTCAGCGAACAACGGGGCAAACAATCTGTTGGGCTGATCATGGAGAAACCAGCGAAATACTCCTCACGCTGCCTGAACTTCAGTTTTTAGAAGGTAAACGTGCCTTATTATTGCGCGGTAATGGCGGCCGAGAGCTCCTTGCTTCAACTCTCAGAGCAAGGGGGGCACAAGTTGACTATTGCGAGTGCTATGCAAGACACCCCGTTTATTATGAAAAAACGGCATTTAACCAAAAATGGTCTCAAGCCAACATTAGCGATATTGTGATCACCAGCGGTCAAATGTTAACCTTACTAAATGAATTAATTGCTGAAGACATCAAAGAGTGGTGGTTTTCCCGCCGACTCATTGTCGTCAGTGAACGGATTGCAGACCAAGCCCGACAAAGTGGATGGCACAGGGTCTGTGTAGCGAATAGCGCAGATAATAATGCTTTACTAGAAGCGTTAATTTCAACCGATATGGGATGCTAATTTATGACGGAACAAGAAAAAACTACCGAAACGGCTAACGATGAAAAGGTTGCAGATAAACAAGATCGCCGCCAAGTAAAACCGGCTTCGGAACAAAAACGTTCTGGTCTGGTAGTTGGCATCATTGCCATTGCTATCATCATCGCTATTGGTGGCAGCCTTTATTACTTTAATCAACAAAACAATAGCACGTTAGTAAATGAAAACAATGTGTTGAAACAGCAGCTCAATGAGTTAATTGAACAACAAAATACCGATAGCCAACGTTTAGATGCACTGATTGCCGCGAATTCAGAACTGCGTAATCACGCCCGTGAATATGAAGAACAATTAAATCGCCGCATGCAAGAATTACAAGCACATGTTACTGCGCTTTCAAGTACGGATGTGAAAAGTTGGCTAATCGCACAGGCTGACTTCATGGTGAAAATGGCTGGCAGAAAACTGTGGAATGACCATGACCCAGTGACCGCTGCCGTGCTTCTGAAAAGCGCGGATAACAGCTTAGCTGAGATGAACGACCCGAGTCTATTGGATATCCGTAAATCTATTAATAATGATATTGGTCGGTTAGCTGCCATCAACCAAGTTGATTATGATGGTATCATTTTACGCCTCAATCAGCTGAGTAACGAAGTAGATAACTTGCGCTTAGCTGATTTAAATAGCGGTGATGCAAAATCGGATGATAACAGCGGCGAAGTCAGTGAAGATATTTCTGATTGGAAGCAAAACTTATCTCGCAGTTGGAAAAGTTTCACCAGTGACTTTGTCACGGTCCGTGCTCGTGATGGTTCAGAAGCGCCGTTGCTCGCACCGAATCAAGACATCTATCTGCGTGAAAACATTCGTTCCCAATTACTGATTGCAGCTCAAGCCGTACCCCGTTATCAAGAAGAAACGTATAAACAATCCCTTGAGCAAGCGTCTACTTGGGTTAGGGCTTACTTTGATGTAGATGCCCCAGCGACAAAAGCCTTTTTATCTGAAATCGACGATTTAATTAACCAGCCGATTGCAACTGAAATGCCAGAAGCGCTGGAAAGCCAAGCAAAACTTGAAAAATTAATGCAAACACGTGTCCGTAGCTTACTTTCACAAACAAATGATGGTGCCGTTGATGCAAGCGATACCATTGAAGCGGCCTCAGATGCAGCCAAAGCCGCAACGGATGTAGCTGATACTACCATTCCAGAAGATGCACAAACCCAAGCCGTAGAGCCGCAAAAGGAAGCTAAATCAGCGCCAATTGAGGCGGCACAGCCTACTGAGAACAAGGGGTAACTATGATTAAGGTATTGATACTCTTTATTGTTCTTATCGCTGGTATTATTTTAGGGCCATTGCTCGCAGGTCACCAAGGTTACGTTTTTATCCGTACCGATGACTACGATATCACCACTAGCGTAACGAGCTTGGTGCTCTCCTTTATTTTACTTCAGTTTGTTCTGCTATTTTTAGGCTGGTGCTATCGCCGTTTTATTAGCACCACTTCACGAACAAAAGGCTGGGTGAGTGGCCGTAAATACCATAAAGCCCATACTCAAACCCAAAAAGCCTTACTTAAGCTCGCTGAAGGTGACTTTGAACAAGTCGAAAAGCTAATGAGTAAACATGCTGAATTATCTCAGCAACCGGTTGTTAACTATCTACTTGCTGCCGAAGCTGCACAACAAAGAGGGGATGAGTATCGTACTCATCAATATCTCGACCGAGCCGCAGAAGCGGCGGGTAATGATCAGCTCCCGGTTGATATTAGCCGAGTGCGTATTCAGTTAGCAGAAGGGGAAGTTCACGCGGCTCGTAATGGTATTGATAGGCTTATCGACCAAGCACCAAGACACCCCGAAATTTTACGCCTTGCAGAGCAAGCCTATTTACGCTCAGGTGCTTATCAAGCTTTAATCGAGTTACTGCCAGTAATGGCGAAAGTTCAGCTCCATAATGAAGATGAATTGGATGCGCTAAAACTCAAAGCATATAAAGGGTTAATGAACCAATGTATGGCTGAAGGTGGTAGCGAAGGTTTACGCAAATGGTGGAAAACGCAACCGCGTAAAGTGCGTAATGAAACCGCCCTACAATCTTTCCTAGCGGAGCACTTGATTGAATGTGGTGATACGATGAGCGCAGAAAAAATCATTATTGATGGGCTAAAACAGCAATACGACGAACGTTTATTAGTGTTAGCACCACGCCTTAACAGCGAACAACCCGAAGTTATCGAAAAAACATTGCTTCAGTTACTGAAACAAAATGGTGCAACCCCACTTCTTAACAGCACGTTAGGGCTACTTGCGCTTCAACATGCCCAGTGGGAAAAAGCAGAAGCCTACTTTAAAGCAGCTTTGGCTCAGCGATTTGATGCCCATGATGCAGCGTGGTTAGCTGATGCGTATGATAAGCTTCACAAGCCAAATGAAGCGGCTAAAATTCGCCAAGAAGCGCTGATACATTCGCTAAAAAAAGAGCGATCATAGCCTTTAGTTTATCGACGCTTTTCCACGATTTTTGCTTCAATAAAAGCTCTGCCTAAATAGGTGGGGCTTTTTATTTGCCTCCAACGTCCCACTATTTTAGATTAATACCAAAATAATATTCATTAGGTAATAACTATATAATACAACTGTTTTTCTTATTTAGAATGTCATTAAAAGATAAAGCAAAGGTCATCTCATCGATTGACCATTATACACGCAAGAATCATTCGTAGCGATATCCTCTATATTCCCTAATTAACCTTAAAAAGGTTAACCATAATGGCTAGAAGTGCAAACAAAACAAGCTTTACTATGTAATAAACCATTCGCATAGTGTATAAATAATCTTATGCACTTTTGCCTTAGATGAACTCAGGATATACATATGAATGTAATTAAAACTATTTGGCGTTGGATTATTTCTACCCCTAATCGTTTGCAGATCTTTTTTGATCTACTTCTATTAATTTTATCGCCTTTTATTTTTATCACTATCGTCGGTTTTAATACTGAAGATTTAAATAAAGATATCTTTATTATTACATTCATTATTCTTTGCTATACCTACATCACCCGTTGGTTCAGTAAATGGTTTAGCAAAAAACAAAAATAATTATTGAGTTCGATGCCCCTTTTATATTCAAAATACTTCAAGGTACATGCAAACCATAGCCATTTAGCTTGAAGTATGACGAATATGAAATGAATTGAATTGAAAAATCACTATCAAAGAAATTTTGTAGAGCTCAAACCAAAAAAAACACCTGCCGAAGCAGGTGTAAAATACAATCAGGTCTACAGACGGATGGTGCCTCACTCAACGTTTCGCCCGTTAATTGATGGTAAGAGGATTAGCTCTTGATCATCTACAGTGGACAATAGGCACCGATAATCGGCTTTGCGTCATCCCTTGGTTTATGAAGCATTGCTGTCATAAGAAGTGGGATGAGCATCTACATAATAAATAATGCACAAGGCGTGCCAACTTTATTTTATTTTCACTTTTTGGTATTACTCACGCATCTATGCGATTTTACACAAAATTTTATTAGCCCCACTCGTTCCGTTCTTTATTCTATTCAAAAGCCTTTCTCACAAGCAGGGTTTAACCTCTCTCTTGTCTCAATTTAGAGACATTAAAGTCTCGTTATTAATTTTTCCTTACAAATCATTGAGTAATATGTCTCCATTTAGAGACATTAAAGTATTGGTTTGTATCAAATTTACGACAGTTCTATTTTCTTATATAAAACAGCTAGTTGAATTCATTAAAATAGAAGTAAAAAAGAACGGGATAAAAAGCGTGTTTTGATGAAGAAATAAAGAAAGTAATCAGTGATAGGTGATAGGTGATAGGTGAGATAAAAATAAAAAGTTAATACACTAAAATGCAAAAACCCCGCTTTATTAAGCGGGGTTCTTTAAATTGGTCGGCGAGAGAGGATTCGAACCTCCGACCCACTGGTCCCAAACCAGTTGCGCTACCAAGCTGCGCTACTCGCCGAAATGTACTGCTTTACATCTTCACATTATTCTTTTCGTGGTGCGAAAGGGGGGACTTGAACCCCCACGCCCATAGGGCACTAACACCTGAAGCTAGCGCGTCTACCAATTCCGCCACCCTCGCAATGTCACAGAAAAAAATGGGGTGGCTAATGGGGCTCGAACCCACGACAACTGGAATCACAATCCAGGGCTCTACCAACTGAGCTATAGCCACCATAACTTCACTTTATTCAAAGCGTTGCTATTTTATTTCTTGTTACTTTACTTCTCACTACTCTACTACAAACAACTTCGTTTTGCCACCGTAGCGTGTCACCAATTAATGGTGCGCCCGACAGGATTCGAACCTGAGACCTCTGCCTCCGGAGGGCAGCGCTCTATCCAGCTGAGCTACGGGCGCTTAACGCCGTTGCGGAACAGGATAGTACGGATTTATCTACACGCTGTCTAGTCCTTTTTTAAATAAAAATATCGATTGCTTGCCTTTTATCCATTTCGGCGATAAAGAGAGCGTTTTTACTCTCTTTATCGTTCTATAACTAAAATCCAGTTGCTATGAATGACCTAACTTCGCTTTTTCATTCTTGCGATTAACCGCTTTAACTAAGAAATAAAACGCTGAAACGGTCAATAAAAATATCGCCCCCACGATTAAAGACAAGCGAGTATCTGGATTAATGGCCATTCCGACCAATACACAAGCTAAAAACAGCAAAGTGGCATAGTTTACCCATGGAAACCAAATCGATTTAAAAGGATGATCTTTTAGTTTGTCTTTATTCTGCTGGCGAAAACGAATTTGGCTGGTTAACAGTACTAACCAAGGCACCATACCGGGTAAAACACTCGCACTGTATACATATACAAAAACTTTTTCCGGGTTAGGTATGATGTAGTTCAAGCTCGACCCCGCCAATAAACACACAATGGTAAAACCAACACAACGAGCCGGAACACCATTACGCGTTAATTTAAGTAATGAACGCGGTAATTGTTTATTTTGTGCCAATGCGTACAACATCCGCCCACCACTGTACATACCGCTATTACAACCGGATAACGCCGCAGTCAGCACCACAAAGTTAATCACTGCGGCTGCCGAAATAATGCCCACCTTAGCAAAGGTGAGAACAAATGGACTGCCTTGCTGCCCCACCTCAGTCCAAGGAAATAGTGTGACAACAATAAAAATCGCACCAACATAGAAAATTAAAATACGCCATAAAATATTATTGATGGCTTTTCTCAATGTCACTTGTGGATTTTTGGCTTCCCCAGCGGTGATCCCAACTAATTCAACACCTTGATAAGATGCAACAACAATACACAAGGCAAATAAGAAACCTTTCCAACCACCTGCAAAGAAGCCCCCATGCTCAGTAAGGTTCCCTAAACCAATGGGTACAAAATTATTACCAATACCAAAGAAAATTAGCCCAAGCCCTATCAAGATCATCACTACAATCGTCGTCACTTTGATCATGGCAAACCAAAACTCTAATTCACCGTACAGCCTCACTGCGGCTAAATTAGCGAGGGCAACGAGTGTGACGGCAACTAACGCAAATATCCACTGAGGCACATCGGGAAACCAATATTCCGCGTAAACGCCGATTGCGGTTATCTCAGATATCCCAACCGCTACCCACATAAACCAGTAACCCCATGCGGTTAAACACCCCCAAAATGGGCTTAAATATTTATACCCAAAGGAGGCAAAAGAACCCGTTACAGGCTCAAGGAACAGCATTTCGCCCATTGACCGCATAATAAAAAAAACGAATATTCCGGCGATGATATAAGCCAGTAGCACTGAAGGCCCGGCCCATTTTAAAGTGCTTGCTGACCCCATAAAGAGTCCAACACCAATAGTGCCACCGAGTGCAATCAGCTCAATATGACGAGCCTCAAGCCCTCGCTGAAGTCCTTGTTGTGGATTTTCCATAAATTCCCCTGCCATAAATTGTAGTCATATAATCACAGCCTTAATTGGGACTAAGTGAGTAATAATCGCTGTAATTGTCATTTTAATAATGAAAAAAAACGCCATATCCCCAAGATAGAGTGGAATATCTAGTGGTTATGTTTATTTTTGAGGGATTATAGAAATATTTGAAGAAAGAGACCAGCAGTTACGCCGATCTCTTCAATGAGGAACCTTGCAATTTAAAATATAGACTCAAAATAATTAAAGCTTACCACCGTAATAATAACCTAAAAACTTAAGCAACTTAAACTGGCGTTTAATACGTGTCGGTTGTGATAATAAGCGATACAGCCACTCAAGGCCTAAATTTTGCCATACTTTAGGCGCACGCTTCACATGCCCCGTAAAGACGTCATAAGTCCCACCTACGCCCATATATAAGGCATCAGGATGCACGAGGCGGCAATCACGCATTAGCATCTCCTGCTTAGGAGATCCCATCGCTACGGTGACGATTTTTGCACCACTGGCATGAATACGCTCAAATAAAGCATCTCTATCTTCTGCGGTAAAATACCCATTTTGCGAGCCAACGATGTTCACATTCCACTGAGTTCGCAGCTTATCTTCTGTTTGCGCTAAAATTTCAGGTTTACCGCCTATCAAAAATACTGGCGTTCCTTCTTTACCGGCTCTTTCCATTAAACCTTCCCAAAGGTCAGCCCCTGCAACACGAGAGACCTCTGCTTGTGGGTATTTACGACGTATTGCCCGAACAATACTAATGCCATCGGCATATAAGTATTCCGCTTGGCCAAGCAAGGTATTCAACGCAATATCTTTTTCCGCGATCATCACTTTTTCTGCATTGATAGCAACCAAAGTGCCGGTCTTTGTTTCACCATTGGCAAATAAATAGTCTAAGAAATGGGCCATGTTTTTGAAGCCCCAGATGTTATGACCACGAATGCTATATTGTGGAACTGACGATTGTGCAACCGATGATTGCGAAGTTGATGGCTGTTCCATATTGCTCCCTTAGCGGTTCTCTCGCTGTTGACTTCTTAGGTAAGAAGCTGTTTTCGCTCGGATAAGACCCGCACTTTCAAATAACCAGTACAGTAATTTAGCTAAAACCAAACAAAGCCCAAATATTAAGCAGAAAAAGACCACTCGCGACACGAATGAATCAACGCCTTCGCGAGCTAATACAATAATGTTGAAAATAGCGCCAAAACAGAATGCTTGCATGATAGCGGCTTTATAACGGTTTGATTCTTTGAGACTCATGCCATAAATCCAATCAAACCATTTAATAATAAGCCCAACCGCGATTGCGCCGAGAGGAATAAAAAGAACCCCACCCATCACCACTAGGGAACCAATCAAGGTTGGTGAAATCGCTAAGCCTGAATGGTTGTTAAGCACTTCCCATGTAAAGTAGTTCGCCGAATTAAGTACAGTATCAGGACGATCAGGCCATACCCACGATGGAATAAACACATAGAAATCACGCACAATTGGTGCAAGACCTTGGAAATCCATTTCATCATAATGACTCAGCAACAAGGCTAAATTTTCCCAAGGCGAAAATGTGTCTCGTGTCAGATATAAGAACGTGTAGTAAGCCTCTGCACCGCTTACATCAAGGCCGTAACGCTTCAACGCTAACCAGAACATACCGACGATACTCGCCACTCCAGCAGCAGCCAGCATCCAAAGTGTTATCCACCCTCTCACGATACCGATAAACAAAAATAGCGCAAAGGCGATAATAATATTGGCTCTTGTCCCCCCCACAATCACATAAGTCAGAAAACCAAATGCGACGGTGCTAACAAGAAACAAAACCCACCGTTTTTGTGTTGGACGTAAGAAATACACAATCAGCATGGCGGGGATAAAAAAATAGAAAAAGCGTTTTAATGCGACCCCAGAGACCTGACTTGAAAATATTTGACTGTAGGATTTTAGCTTGAATAACAAAAAACCATTTTGTAAAAAGAAAATTCCCACAGTGACAACAGCAATCAAGATCAACAACATGCAGGTTAAATTGGTTTCGACCTTATTCATGCTAAAGAGTGCACGCCTTTGCGAGTTATCATTCCTTGATAAACGCGTTTTATAAGCAACATAATAAATGGCATAAAAACAGGTTGCAGCAAGCTGGGCGTACAATAAGTAATCCGCACGAACAACGGCGACTTCAAATTGAAATACTAAGGCACAAGTTAGTGGAAATCCGAAGTAAAATGTCAATAAATACAACATCGAAAAGAAAATATTAAAGTTAAAACGCACACGTAAAAACTCTTTATAGAGTAATGTGCCAATAAAAATAATCGATATCAGGTAAACCAATGCTAAGCCGCCTAACTCCGCTAGCGTCATGCTCGCTCCTCCGCAAGGCTCAGGATCGCTTTCCAACCCTCGGTGAAGTTAGGTGCAAAAAAGTCAATGTGCTGCTTATCAAGCGTTGCCATCTGCCGTTGTGCTTCATCCACCAGCGGTAGCGTCAGTTCATCGCCATAGAAAAAAACAGGGACATTCTGAGCCGTCAAGTCCTGCCAAAATGTATTTTGGCGGCTGATGACAAAAGGAATACAAAACTGGATCAGTAAGCAAACGGTACCTACGCCTTGTTGACGATTAAAGATAAAGTACCCCAAATCACAGGATTTCAATAAATTCAGGTACGCATCAAACGCCATTCGCTCTTTAAGAATATCAACCTGTCCCGCTGAAAATTGGCTATTCGCCGCATCTTCAACCTGCTGAATATACGTTTGGTTGTTCGCAGGATAGCCCATTGGAACAATCACCTTAACCTTATCCCCAAACTGTTGTTTAATCGCAGCCAACGCCTCTACATGACGATTTGAACGGTCACCTGAGTTACCCAGAAGAATTGTTAATTCATCGCCTTCTCGTGGCTTAGGCTCGTTTAATGTTAATGCAGGATCCATCCTTGTCGGGAAATAAAGCACTGATGCAGGAACTTTTGGATTCGATTGATGGAAATAGCAAAGATCACCACGCGTTGCACACACATGGCCAACCTTTTTTTGCGCTAAACGACGCAAAACATAAAATAATTTAAATTTTAATGCGTTAGATTCTTCATACAGATCAGCACCCCAAATATGCCACCAAAATTGATGGGATTTTATTTGGCCAAACAGTAAGGCTAGCCATATTGGTGCATTAAATTGTCCGTGGAAGAAAAATCGTGTGCGGCGATCCGCCTTAGCACGTTGGATCACGCTATCAGCAATCGCTTTTTTACTTTCAAAAACTTCAATCTCTAGCTTTGGATAAGCGTCAGCCAACTGCACGTCATGGCTTACCACCATAAAATGCGGCTTTTGTGACGGCTCAGCCTCTTGGCAAATAACATGATTAAAAAATGTTAAAACCGTCTGATTGTGATGAGGGAGGTCAGATCCCAGTACATGTATTAAGGTTGTCATGCTCGCCTACGGTAAATCAAAAATACGCAACAACAGAGGATAAAATAGACAATATACGTTGCCATATAAGCCTGTGTTGCGCCAACAGCGCCATGCTCAGGGATAAGCCAATGAGCAAAGCCCATCAAAAGAACGAATTGGCTTACTTCAGCCAGGACATAAAAACGTAATGCGGCTTTGGCGATAACGAGGTAGCCAAAAACATAAGCGCCCACTTTTAGTACATCACCGACCAACTGCCATGCAAATAGGTCTCTCATACCGGTAAATTGTTCAGAAAACAGTAACCAAATCGCAAAATCGCGCAGCAACCACACCATAAAACTGGCAACAGCGACTGCGGGTAATACAAATTTTAATGCCTTGATAATTTCTGCTGATATTTCGCTTTTTAATTGCAAGCGAGATAACGTGGGTAGCAAGTAAACCGAAAACGAGGCAGTAATAAATTGCAAATAGGCATCTGAAATCGTGCTTACACCCGCCCATAAACCAACATCATCCCAGCTGTAACGCTCGGCTAATAAATTTCGCATCATGATATACGCAACAGGTAAGGTTATTGACGTCAATATCGCCATTATCGTGAACTTACCTAAACTCGTTGCAATCGCTTTATCCCAAGCGGGTTTAAGCGCAGAAAGTGCAAACTGCTTGCGTCTTACAATCATCAAACCTGCTGGTAATACCACGAGTGCTGGAACTAAAGCTAACCCCGCTAATGCGCCATCATAACCACCAAGCATATAGCATAAATAATAAGCTGCCACTCCCACCAAGCTACCTAAGATAATAGCCTGAGCATTACCCGATGCATCCCGATAACCTTTTAATATTGCTAAAAAATAATTCGAGTATGCAATTCCCATCTGGATAAATGCGACGGCGCGGATTACCGATTCATAATTTGCATCATCAAATAGAGCTGCACTGATAAAACCACTAAATAAAAGAAAAATAACAGCTAAAAGTGTTGAAAAACCTAAAATAATTGTCGAAGAGGTACCAAGGACAGCACGTAATTTCACTGGGTCTTGATGATGTTCGGCAACATATTTTGTGACGCCATTAAAAATTCCGGCGCCAGAAAGTACCCCTAACACCGTAATAAGTTGGCGGAAATTACCCGCCAAACCGACACCACTTGGACCAAATGAGACGGCTAATAATTTAACGATTACAAGGCCTGCCCCGATTTTAATCAGGGTAGACCCAGCCGTCCAAACCGATGCTCTTGCTAATGACATTAGGCAAAAAACGCGTTAATGCGTTCAATCACAGTCTGTTGTTCTGCATCCGTCATATTATAAAACATCGGTAAACGCACTAAACGATCGCTTTCACGTGTTGTATATTTATCTTCACCATGGAAACGTCCAAACTCCATTCCCGCAGGGCTCGAGTGCAGCGCAACATAGTGGAACACCGTCAAAATACCATGAGATTTCATGTAATCATTAAACGCAGTACGCTCTTCCACATCTTGCAATTTAATGTAGAACATATGCGCATTGTGTTTTAGTCCTTCAGGCACAGTAGCTAACACTAAGCGGCCGGCACCCACGAGTGGTTGCAGTGCTTCATCATAGCGTTTCCACAGCAGTAAACGGCGATCATTGATTTTATCGGCCTCTTCGAGTTGTGCCCATAAGTAAGCCGCTTGTAAGTCAGAAAGTAAGTAACTTGAACCAATGTCGCGCCAAGTATATTTGTCCACTTGGCCGCGGAAAAATTGGCTGCGGTTCGTTCCTTTTTCACGGATCACTTCTGCACGATTAATCAATGATTTATCATTAATTAAAGTCGCTCCACCTTCGCCGCCTGAAGAGTAGTTTTTGGTTTCGTGGAAACTGTAGCAACCAATATGGCCAATTGTACCAAGGGCTTTTCCCTTATAGGTGGACATGACGCCCTGCGCCGCATCTTCAATCACAAATAAATTGTGCTTTTTCGCAATATTCATGATGGTGTCCATCTCACAAGCAACCCCTGCATAATGAACCGGAACAATTGCACGAGTACGTTCAGTGATGGCATCTTCAATCTTTGTTTCATCAATATTCATCGTATCTGGACGAATATCAACGAAAACAATTTTTGCGCCACGCAAAACAAAGGCGTTTGACGTCGACACAAAGGTAAAGCTAGGCATGATAACTTCATCGCCTGGTTTGATATCAATCAGGATCGCAGCCATTTCTAATGATGCAGTACAAGATGGCGTTAATTGAACTTTTGGGCAATCAAAGCGCTTCTCCATCCACTCTTCACAACGTTTTGTGAAGTCCCCGTCGCCGCATAACTTGCCACTTTCCATGGCTTGTCTCATATACTCTAATTCAGTACCTACAACGGGTGGTTTATTAAATGGAATCATGTTGTCCCCTGTATAGCCAATATGCGGTACTTGCAATAGAAGCACCGCTACGTGAATAAAGATTTAATGCCGCAACATTGCTGATTTGAGTGGCAACATTTAACTGTCTTTTTTGGTGTTGCACACACCAATCGAATGCTGCTGACATCAATTTACGACCAATCCCCTGTCCTTTCGCTTCTGGCATTTTAGCTAACAGGCCGATACGAGCGGTATCGGCATCAATATTCCGTAGGCTCACAAAACCTAAAATATTGCCGGATGCGTCTTTGACTAACAAACAGGTATGGTCAAACGTACCTAATACTGATTTTTCAATCCACAACCCATAAAACCGCCCGCTATCATCATTTTGATACCAAGGCGCCCTAAAGCGGCTATTACTAAAAACAGCGGCTGCGGCTTGACGTAGTACGACAATGTCATCCACTTGTGCCACATCAACATATTCAGTCGTAGATGACCCAGCGTTTAAGTAAGCATTTTTTGTGCCAATAGTCAGAGCAAAATCAATTTCACCTTCAACCAAAACGAAACCCATACCGGATAAATCATCAATCAGGGCGGTTTCTGATGCGGCAATTTTCGCTTGCACTATCGCATATTGATCTAATTGATAAGCAAGGAGAGTTTCAGCGTCAGTGCTGGTAAAATTCAATTTTGCCGTTGAGCGTCCAAAAAAATCAGACTCCCACGCTAAGGCATCAATACTGGCGCGGACGGACACGAAGGAGATCCTCTAAATATTGCCCATAACCGGTTTTTTTCAGCTTTTCAGCAGATTCTTGAACTTGCTCATCGGTCAGCCAGCCATTACGCCATGCAATCTCTTCTAAGCAGGCAACTTTAAAACCTTGACGTTTTTCAACGGTTTGTACAAATGTTCCCGCTTCAATCAAGCTGTCGTGAGTACCGGTATCTAGCCATGCAAAACCGCGACCGAGCAGCTCAACATTCAACTCGCCACGTTCTAAGTACATTTGGTTAATAGAGGTAATTTCTAATTCACCGCGCTCAGAAGGTTTAACTTGCTTAGCAAATTCAACCACTTGATTATCGTAGAAATAGAGGCCAGTCACTGCCCAGTTAGATTTGGGTTTTTTGGGTTTCTCTTCGATAGATAACGCTTTAAAGTCATCATCAAATTCAACAACCCCAAAGCGCTCAGGATCCATCACTTGGTAACCAAACACTGTTGCGCCTTGACTTCTTTTGGCGACCGAGGTCAATTTTGGACTAAATGAGTGACCAAAGAAGATATTATCGCCAAGCACTAAACAGCAAGCGTCACCATTAATGAACTCTTCACCGATAATAAATGCCTGAGCAAGTCCATCAGGGGAAGGCTGTTCTGCATAACTGAGCTCAATTCCAAACTCTTGTCCATCACCTAATAAACGCTGAAACATCGGTAAATCATCAGGGGTAGAAATAATTAATATTTCACGAATTCCCGCCAACATCAAAACCGACAGCGGATAATAAATCATCGGCTTATCGTAAATAGGTAATAGCTGCTTAGAAATGCCGCGAGTGATAGGGTGTAAACGCGTTCCCGATCCCCCCGCCAGTATAATACCTTTCATGTGTCCTCCTAACTGCTCAAACCAAGTCGTTCACCTGCATAGGAACCATCTTGCACACGGCGCCACCACGTTTCGTTATTCAAATACCACTGCACGGTTTTGCGAATACCAGATTCAAAGGTTTCTTGTGGTGTCCAACCTAATTCATGCTCAATTTTGGTCGCATCAATGGCGTAGCGCATATCGTGACCCGGTCGGTCTTTCACGTAAGTTATCAAGTCGCGATAATGAACAACACCTTGAGGTTTCTCTGGATAAAGTTCCTCAAGCAGCTCACAAATCGTTTCAACAACATCTATATTGCGACGTTCGTTGTGCCCACCAATGTTGTAGGTGGTTCCCGGCTCAGCGGTTGTTGCAACTAAATGCAAAGCACGAGCATGGTCTTCAACAAATAACCAATCACGAATTTGCTCCCCTTTACCATAAACAGGTAAAGGTTTACCCGCCAATGCATTAAGAATGATTAGCGGGATCAGCTTTTCAGGGAAATGGTATGGACCATAATTATTCGAGCAATTCGTAATCATGGTTGGCAAGCCATAGGTTCTTTGCCATGCACGAACTAAATGATCGCTCGATGCTTTTGATGCGGAATACGGGCTACTGGGCGCATAAGGCGTTGTTTCCGTGAAGAAACCATCAGGGCCATCCAAATCACCATATACTTCATCTGTCGAAATATGGTGAAAACGAAAAGCTTCCTTTTTACCTTCATCCAACGCTGACCAATAATGACGAGCCGCTTCCAATAAAGTATAAGTCCCAACGATATTGGTTTCGATGAATGCTGCTGGGCCATCAATGGAACGGTCAACGTGACTTTCGGCCGCTAAATGCATTACGGCATCTGGCTGATATTGGGCAAACACTTTATCCAGTGCCACACGGTCACAAATATCAACCAGTTCAAAGGAGTAGCGTGGATTATTCGCCACATCAGCCAGTGATTCTAGGTTGCCTGCATAGGTCAAACAATCGACCACAATCGCACTGTCTTGTGTGTTATCAATAATATGACGAACAACAGCAGAGCCGATAAAACCCGCACCGCCCGTGATTAAAATGCGTTTCAACGCCATACTCCTTTGGTATCCACCACCCATTTTTGAGTGATTAGCGAACCTTGAATAGCTTTGAATATATTGTGATCAACTAACATCAGAATGATGTCAGCTTCATTAACCGCCTGCTCAACTGAAACTAACTCAGAAATACCTTTTAAAGAAGTCGGCAATTCATGAATATGCGGCTCAACTGCGTAAGTTTTACCCGGATTCCAGTTAGCGATCATCTTAGTAATGTGCATCGCTGGGCTTTCACGCAGGTCATCAATATTCGGCTTAAACGAAAGGCCAAAACAAGCAATAGTCACTTCACTCGCTTTCTTACCCGTTTCAGCTAAACAGTCTGCGACTGCTGCTTTGACCTGATCAACAACCCAAATTGGTTTGCCATCGTTAACTAAACGCGCAGTATGGATTAAGCGAGACTGTTGTGGATTTTGAGCCACGATAAACCATGGGTCGACGGCAATACAGTGGCCGCCAACACCGGGACCTGGCTGTAAAATATTCACACGCGGGTGGCGGTTAGCGAGGCTAATCAACTCCCAAACATTGATATCTTGCTGAGCACAAATTAATGATAATTCGTTAGCAAATGCAATATTCACATCACGGAAGCTATTTTCTGTTAATTTGCACATTTCTGCGGTTCTTGAGTTGGTGATAACACATTCACCTTCAAGGAAAATATTGTACAACTCACTAGCACGCTTGGATGATTTTGGTGTCATTCCACCAACAACGCGGTCATTTTTAATCAATTCGACCATAACTTGTCCCGGCAATACGCGCTCCGGGCAATATGCCACATCAATATCGGCGTTTTCACCCGCTTGGTGTGGGAATGTCAAATCAGGGCGCGCTTTAGCCATCCATAACGCCATTTGTTCAGTTGTACCCACTGGCGATGTGGATTCAAGGATCACTAAATCGCCTTTTTTCAATACCGGTGCAATCGATTCTGCAGCAGACCTGACATAAGCTAGATCGGGCTCATGCTCGTCTTTAAATGGTGTTGGAACGGCAATGAGGTATGCATCTGCGGGCTGTGGCTTAGTAAAGGCTTTCAGGTACCCCTCTTCCACTGCTTTTTTTACTACGATATCTAATTCGGGCTCGACAATATGGATTTTACCCTGATTAATGGTATCCACCGCATGTTGGTTGACATCGATGCCAACCACTTGCTTTTTACGAGATGCAAAGGCTGCCGCTGTTGGTAAACCAATATAACCAAGGCCGATAACAGAAATAGTTTTAAAACTCATAATTTCACCTGATTGCTTTTTAATGCGTCAAGAATACGCTGACAAGAATGCCCATCACCATAAGGATTGTGAGCGCGGCTCATTTCGTGATATTCCGCATCATCTGTCAGTAACCGATTAACTTCTTCCACAATTTTTTGTGTATTCGTACCAACAAGACGTACTGTACCCGCATCAACGGCTTCAGGACGTTCGGTGGTATCTCTCATCACTAAAACTGGTTTGCCCAATGATGGAGCTTCTTCCTGAATACCGCCAGAATCTGTCAATATCAAATAAGCATGGTTCATTAAATAGACAAATGGGAGATACTCTTGAGGACTAATTAAGATAATATTATCAATATCATGCAATATGCGTTTTACTGGCTCACTGACATTTGGATTCAAGTGTACAGGGTAGACAACTTGAACATCAGGATGTGCCTGTGCAATTTCAGCGAGTGCATGACAAATGCGCTCAAAACCCCCACCAAAACTTTCACGACGATGGCCTGTTACCAGAATCATTTTTTTGTTTGCATCAAGAAACGGGTAATTAGCGGCTAATTTTTCCATCATGTACTGGTCGCTCATAACTTTATCACGTACCCATAACAAAGCATCAATCACGCTATTACCCGTGACAAAAATATGGCTATCTGGAATCGATTCTTTTAACAAATTTTGGCGCGAATTTTCGGTTGGTGCAAAATGGTACATGGCGAGATGACCTGCAATCTTGCGATTTGCTTCCTCAGGCCATGGCGAGTAAAGATCCCCTGTACGCAATCCAGCCTCTACATGCCCAACAGGAATACGATGATAAAATGCAGCAAGGCTGGTCGCCATGGTTGTTGCTGTGTCGCCATGAACTAACACGACGTCAGGCTTAAAATCAGCAAATACTGCCTTTAATCCTTCTAAAATACGGCATGTTATATCCGTTAAATCTTGCCCTGGTTTCATAATATTGAGATCATAATCGGGTGTGATCTCAAATAGTTTCAGTACTTGATCTAGCATTTCACGATGCTGTGCGGTAACACAAACTTTAGCTTCAAAATCCGCATCACCCGCAAGTGCATGAACCAACGGCGCCATTTTAATGGCTTCAGGTCGTGTGCCGAATACAGTCAATACTTTCACAGTGACTCTCTTATATTTATCTTTCGCAGTTTGCTGCTTTCTTTAATTTTAATGACTTTATAGCGTCACTGACTCAAAGAGCCAGTGACGTATTTAAAATCATGATGGGCGACGGCGAGACAGTACAACTCCGGCACCAACTAACATACCAATTGCACCCCATAGAACCATCATAAAGGCTCTGCGTGGGCTATCGCGTTTGACTGGATCTTCAGGCGTTCGCAAGTAGCGGTATGCTTGAAAATTATCTTGGAGGGTAGGCCCGACACTTAATGTCGATAACATCGCAATGTTTTGGTCATAATTAGAATCATGATCAGGGCCGGTTGCTTTTAAGGTTTCAATTTGAGCTTGTAGTAATGGTGCGCCTAACATAAACATTTTAGAATCAGGAACTTCATCAACAGGCATAGAGCTTTGATTACGTGAAATACCTTGTTTTTCAGCAACAATAAGTGCTTGCTCAAGTGTATTTAAACGTCTTTCATATGCTGCTTGAGCAACCATGTCTTCGCGTTTTACTAACGCTTTCATGGACTGCATTTTTGTTGCCCAAGTTCCTTTTATTTCATCGTTCAAATTGGTTGTTGCGCGTTGATTGGCAAATTGAATATATTCGCGCAGCAATTGGTTTGAATCTGTAGCTGTTTCAGCAACCAATTTAATACTATCGGTTAGATTTTTTAGTTCATCCGCAGGTGTAAACTCAATATTATTAATGAGTTCATCCAATAGCGCAGCATCTGCTTTCGGATCATTTTCTAACCGTTGCTTATAATAATCCGTACTCAGCCAAAATTGACGACGAGTATCATAAGCACCAAGTTGCTTAGTGAATTCTTCGTAAGCTTCTTTCGCTATCGTAGGCAGTTGCCCTTCTTGCCCAATATTATTAATACGTGAATCAAGGTTACGCAGGAATTGTTGCTGGGAGTAATAACTGCCCAGATTATTAACTGTTGGTAGGTCCGTGATTGCAGTTGAGCTCCACTTTGGCTGCATAAAATAAGATGCGCCCAACGCGATTGCAGCAAATATGACTGCAAATGCAGCGATCCAGATTTTACCTTGCCATAATGAGCGGCATAAGCCTCGGATATCCAATTCCGGTTCTACTGGAGCTTGATACTGATTAGGTTGCGTTTCTGAGTTATTCACTGCACAGAACCTCTATTTACGTTTGTCGTTACCGTACTGCACCTCTGCGAGCTCGACGTCTTACACGTTTAATAAAACGAGCAACTTTCCAAGCACGTTTAATGCAATAACCATACATCATAAATACAAGCAAAAACAATGCCAACATTACCCATTCAGGTACAAATGATAGGCGTTCACCGATAATACCAATGCATGCTAATACCGCAGCGGACAAAGTAATAAGAACAAATGCCCCTTTTGGCGTAAAACCTGAGCGCATGATCAAATGATGGATATGTTGACGGTCAGGAGAGAATGGGCTCATACCTTTACGAATACGACGATACATGATGGCAACCATGTCCATTAATGGAATGGCAATAATCCACAATGCCGTCACCGGATTAATCGGATGAACCTGTTCTTGCGTCGAAGCCACCAATATCCAGATGATAGTAAAGCCTATCAGTGTGCTTCCCGCATCCCCCATAAATACTTTAAAACGACGGCCTAAGATACCTAAGTTTAATAAGATATAAGGAAGGATAGCCGCAATAAATGCAAAACACCAAAATGCTAATGCATAATTGCCGCTTTGATATAACAGAAAACCTAAAGCACCAAAGGAAACAGAGGATAACCCACCTAAGAGCCCATCAATACCATCAACCATATTAAATGCATTGATCGCAGCCCACACGGCAAATAGCGTAACAATATAACCGAATGGACCTAACACCAGCTCCCACGGACCAAATGCATGCCCTAATGATTCAAGTGTTAAGCCCCCCGCTGTCATCATAACAACTGCGACAATCGCTTGAACACCAGCCCTTAACTTCACACTGATATCAAATCTATCATCAAGTGCACCGATGAAGACCAATAACCCAGCACAGGCAACATACAACCACTTGTGAGGAATATATTCCTCAGTGATAGCAAACGCGAAACAAATTCCGAAAAAGACCGAAATCCCTCCAACGAGAGGAACTAATCCTACGTGTTTTTTCCTGAAGTTAGGCTTATCAACCAACCCGATGTTTACTGCAACAACACGGGCGATAAAAATAAAGGCTAACGAAAACAAGAATACGTAGAAGAGGTTGGTTATAAAGTGTGTGGTATCCACTATTCGACTCTCTTATTTTTTCTAATCTAACTAAAAAACTAAAATTTTTTGGACTAATGCCGATAAACAAACAAGCGCTATTGCATTATCATCTCAACAAAAATTTCCGCTATAAGACGAATCTTTATTGGTTATGCTATTTGCACAGTATAACTAATAAATGAAACTTCACGTCCATGTTCTATTTCAACAAGGCTGTAATATCGATTTTATACTTTATAGCTGCAATATGCATGCCATAAAAACAATATCCTTAAATCGAGTTAATTTTATTTTCTACTATGATTAACTCAGTGAGTTTATATTAACCAGTACCGTTCTATCAGTAGATATCGGATAAAGTCATCATTAAAGAGAAAAAATAAATCACTCCAATTCAATCATTTAGATATAAAATCGCATAAAAACTCGATATCAGTATAAAAAAATTACTTTGTATTATAAAAACACGCTTTAAGCACATGACTATTAGTTAAAACTTCAGTCACTAAATTTATTACTATAAAAATAACAATCTAGGCAATAACTAGTCTTTATAAGTACCAATATAATATTTTAACCAACGAACTAAAGTACAGATAAAAAAATAGGCGCCCCTTGGTGGAGCGCCTATTTTATCTGCATACTGAAACGTTAGCCGTTAAGCTCTCTTCATAAAATCAAAGAACTCTTCGTTAGTTTTAGTCATTGCCAGTTTGTTAATGAGGAATTCCATTGCATCGATTTCGCCCATTGGGTGAATGATCTTACGCAGGATCCACATTTTTTGTAGTTCATCTTGTGTCGTGAGAAGTTCTTCTTTACGTGTACCTGAACGATTGTAATCAATCGCAGGGAAAACACGTTTTTCAGCAATCTTACGAGACAGGTGCAGTTCCATATTACCTGTACCTTTAAATTCCTCGTAGATAACTTCATCCATTTTCGAACCAGTGTCTACAAGTGCAGTTGCGATGATGGTTAAGCTACCGCCTTCTTCAACATTACGAGCGGCACCGAAGAAACGTTTTGGACGGTGTAATGCATTTGCATCCACACCACCAGTCAACACTTTACCTGAAGAAGGTACAACGGTGTTGTAGGCACGGGCAAGACGTGTAATGGAATCAAGCAAGATAATAACGTCTTTTTTATGTTCAACAAGACGTTTTGCTTTTTCAATAACCATCTCAGCAACTTGGACGTGACGTGCAGCTGGCTCATCAAAAGTAGAAGCAATAACTTCACCTTTTACCAAACGTTGCATTTCAGTCACTTCTTCTGGACGCTCATCGATCAGCAATACCATCAGAACACAGTCCGGATGATTAGTTGCAATGTTAGTGGCAATATTTTGCAGTAACATCGTTTTACCCGCTTTTGGCGGAGCAACAATCAGGCCACGTTGACCACGACCAATCGGAGCCGCTAAGTCCAAAACTCGTGCAGTTAAATCTTCCGTTGAACCATTACCACGCTCCATGCGAAGACGACTATTTGCATGTAAAGGAGTAAGGTTTTCAAAGAGAATTTTGCTACGCGCATTTTCAGGCTTGTCATAGTTAACTTCGTTAACTTTGAGAAGGGCAAAATAACGTTCACCTTCTTTAGGGGGACGAATTTTTCCGGCTATGGTATCGCCGGTGCGTAGGTTAAAACGACGGATTTGACTAGGAGAAACATAGATATCATCAGGACCTGCGAGGTAAGAACTGTCAGCTGAACGGAGGAAGCCAAACCCGTCCTGCAATATTTCCAGTACGCCATCGCCGAAAATATCTTCTCCACTTTTTGCATGCTGCTTCAAAATTGAGAAAATAATATCCTGCTTTCTCATACGGGCTAAATTCTCTAGCCCCATGTTTTCGCCTAACGTAATCAATTCTGATACTGGCGTATTTTTTAATTCGGTAAGATTCATAATGGTGGGTTCTTTAACTCGGGGTATTTCTTGAACTATGAACGTAAATTGAAGGCAGCTTATTATTAAGAAGTAAGTGCCAGTTTCACTTTATAACGCCCTGTTGGTAATGGTTGACTAACCTCTAACAACAACACGTAAAATTCGCGTTTGTTACTGCTAAGATTGCACTAACATATGACTATTCATCTAAACGATGTTCGCTATATTATTAGAAACGTACACAATATTAGCAATAGTTTTTTGTACATTTAAGACAACATCTATTCCACATCACAAATTTAAACTCAGTCAACGCATTAAAACCTAAATATTATCAACTGATATTAAACTTTACTCGACCTGTTAGTTGCATCTTATGATACAACTCACCTAAATTTCATTACTCATCTAATAACTATTTTTTAACTTACATTATAGAAATGACGCGATCAACGAAATTGATTTAAGCGGCTGCTATAACTCGATTTTCAAATCATCATTTTTAAAATCAATGCATTATCAGTCTAGACGAGTAACAGCATCATGAAATTATGACTACACTGAACTGACAAACTAGATATATAAGATAAGAGCTATGGAATTCAAGGTAATTCTACGGGTACTAAATGAGGAATACAGATAACTTATCATGCCTGAATGAAGACGTCTAGCGGCTCTCTAGATAAAATAGAGATACCGCTAAACGTTTTAGCTTACATATAACGATAACTTACAGATTTTCGTCTAGAAATTCTTTCAGTTGGGTTTTAGATAATGCACCAACTTTTGTTGCTGCTACACTACCATTTTTGAATAATAGAAGCGTTGGGATACCGCGAATGCCATATTTGGGAGCGGTAGCCGGGTTTTCATCAATATTCAGTTTTGCGATGGTCAGTTTGCCTGTATATTCTTCAGCTACTTCATCAAGAATAGGCGCGATCATTTTACAAGGACCACACCATGCAGCCCAAAAATCGACGAGAACAGGTGAATCTGCTTTTAGAACTGCAGTTTCAAAACTTGTATCAGTTATATGTATAATTTTGTCGCTCATGTTGTACTCCAAAGAATCATCTTTTGCAGGCTAAGTGTAACATTATTAGCAGTAGTATGCTTTATTTCACAATATACACTTTCGTAAATCAACCGTTAACTGATATTCTAACATACTATGAGTAAAGCACACTTGACAGAAAAGAAGTTTTCCGACTTCGCATTGCACCCTAAAGTCATTGAAGCTCTTAATAAAAAAGGCTTCGATTATTGCACGCCGATTCAGGCGTTCACCTTGCCTTTTACTGTCGAAGGCAAAGACGTTGCGGGACAAGCGCAAACCGGTACAGGTAAAACGTTAGCATTTTTAACGTCTACATTTCATTATCTATTAACTCACCCTGCTGCTGAGGGGAAAAAAACCAATCAGCCCCGTGCATTGATCATGGCGCCGACTCGTGAATTAGCCGTACAAATTTACTCGGATGCAAAAGAACTTGCTGAGTATACTGGCCTGAAAATGGGTTTGGCTTACGGCGGTGATGGTTATGATGAACAGCTAAAAGTTCTTCAAAATGGTGTTGATATTTTGATTGGCACAACCGGTCGTCTTATCGACTATGCTAAACAAAACTACGTCGATTTAAGTGCAATCCAAGTGATTGTTCTCGATGAAGCTGATCGCATGTATGACCTTGGCTTTATTAAAGATATTCGTTGGCTATTCCGCCGTATTCCGGCCGCAACAGAAAGGCTTAACCTACTGTTCTCTGCCACACTGTCTTATCGTGTGAAAGAATTAGCGTTTGAGCAAATGAATAACCCTGAATATGTTGAAGTAGAACCGCTACAAAAAACAGGCCATCGTATAAAAGAAGAGCTATTTTACCCTTCAAACGAAGAAAAAATGCGCCTACTACAGACCTTACTTGAAGAAGAATGGCCTGAGCGCTGTATTATTTTTGCAAATACAAAACACCGTTGTGAAGATGTCTGGGCTCACCTCGCCGCAGATGGTCACCGTGTTGGCTTGCTGACAGGTGATGTTGCACAGAAAAAACGCCTACGTATTTTAGAGCAATTTACCCAAGGCCAAATTGATATTTTAGTTGCCACTGATGTTGCTGCACGTGGTTTACACATTCCATCTGTAACTCATGTATTTAACTATGACCTACCTGATGACTGTGAAGACTATGTACACCGTATTGGTCGAACAGGTCGTGCTGGTGAAAGTGGTAACTCAATCAGCTTAGCGTGTGAAGAATACGCTCTGAATGTACCCGGTATCGAAGAGTATATTCAGCACTCAATCCCTGTGAGTAAATACAATAGTGATGCTCTGTTAACTGAGCTTCCAGTACCAAAACGTCGCCATCGTCCGCGTCCTAGTGGACCTAGACGTAACTCAAATTCGCCACGTCGCCACAATGGCCCGCGTAACAACCATAAACGACCAGGCTGAGTAAAAACGATATGCTGAAATCTTCTTCTCTTTATGCTGCTATTGATTTAGGTTCCAACAGCTTTCACATGCTGGTTGTCCGTGAATCCGCTGGTAGCATCCAGATAATTTCTAGGGTTAAACGCAAAGTTCGCCTTGCTGCTGGGTTAGATAAAAATAACCGACTATCAGAGCAAGCAATGGAACGAGGCTGGCAATGCCTGCGCCTTTTTTCTGAGCACTTACAGGATATTCCTCGTGCTCAAATCCGTGTTGTCGCAACAGCGACACTGCGCTTAGCAAAAAATGCGGATACTTTTATTGAAAAAGCCAGCGAAATCCTAGGAAATCCAGTCAAAGTTATTCAAGGAGAAGAAGAAGCTCGCCTAATTTACCAAGGCGTTGCTCATACAACAGGCGGTCCTGATCAACGCTTAGTTGTTGATATTGGCGGCGGCAGTACAGAGCTCGTTACGGGAACTGGCGCTCAAGCACAGCAACTTTATAGCCTTGAAATGGGCTGCGTGACATGGCTAGAACGCTATTTTAGCGACAGAACCCTGACCGAAGATAATTTCGCACAAGCCCAATCTGCCGCACATGAAGTTATTGCCCCGGTTGCCGATTCGCTTAAAAACCATGGCTGGAAAATTTGTGTTGGCGCATCAGGTACCGTTCAAGCAATTCAAGAAATTATGATCGCACAGGGCATGGATGAACTAATCACACTTTCTAAGTTAAAGCAGCTCAGACAAAAAGCTATCCAGTGCCATAAATTGGAAGAACTTGAAATTGAAGGATTAACTTTTGAACGTGCGCTTGTCTTCCCGAGTGGCTTATCTATTTTAATTGCTATTTTTGAAGCATTGGAAATTGATAATATGACGCTCGCAGGCGGCGCTTTACGTGAGGGGCTAGTGTATGGCATGCTTGAATTGCCAATCGAGCAAGATATTCGAGCACGAACATTACGCAATATCCAACGCCGTTTCCAAGTTGATATAGAGCAAGCCGGCCGAGTTCGCCAGCTAGCTGAACATTTCTATCTTCAAGTTGCTAAAGACTGGGATCTTGATCTTCGTTGCCGCGATTTATTATCTAGCGCCTGTGCATTACATGAAATCGGCCTCAGTATTGATTTTCGTAAAGGGCCTGAACATGCCAGCTATTTAATCTCCAATCTTGATTTACCCGGGTTTACGCCTGCTCAGAAACGTTTACTGTCCGCGCTGCTAAAAAATCAGCATGGGCCTATTGATGCATCAACTCTGAGCCAACAAAATGCAATACCAATGCAGCAAGCCTATGATTTATGTCGTTTACTCAGGCTAGCAATTATTTTTGCCAGTCGTCGACGTGATGATACTTTGCCTGCTCTAAGGTTAAATGTGAGCTCACATGTCCTCATCATTGTGCTACCTTATCGTTGGTTAGCAGAACACCCATTGCGAGCGGAAAACCTACAGCAAGAGGTTCAGTGGCAGGGCTATGTCAATTGGATTTTAGATCTGGAAGAACGAAATAGTTCAAATTACTAATCATATTCCCACATTAGGCAATGTTTAATGTGGGAACTCATTAGTTATATTATACATCTTCTTTTTTACTCAAACCTAAACGCGCTTTGATGTCAGCAAGTGCAGACTGCCCTTTTTGCATACGCTCCTCGGCCGTCACAACTTTACGTTGTTGTTCCCACTCTAAATCATCTTGCGGCAATTCAAGCAGAAATCGGCTCAATTCAGGACGAATTAACTCACCATATTGACGACGCTCACGGCAATGTGTAAAAAAGAGTTCCCGCTGTGCTCGAGTGATCCCGACATAAGCTAATCGACGTTCTTCATCAATATTATTTTCATCAATACTACTTTGATGAGGTAATAATCCTTCTTCCATACCAACCAAAAATACATAAGGAAATTCTAACCCTTTTGATGCATGTAGAGTCATTAGCTGAACTTGATCAGAATCCTCATCATCTTCACCACGTTCCATCATGTCGCGTAATGTGAAACGAGTCACTATCTGGGTAAGAGACATCGGCTCATTAAGCTCATCACCTTCAATCATTTCACTCATCCAAGTAAACAATTGATTGACGTTTTTCATCCTCATTTCGGCGGCTTTTGCACTTGCTGATGTTTCATAAAGCCAGCTTTCATAATCTATTTCGCGTAATAAATCGCGCACAGCGATTAGAGGCTCTCGTTCCGATATTTTTACAATATCATCCATCCAATGAGTGAATCGCTGCAATGCTTCTAAACCTTTTCCTTTTAAAGATTGCTCTAACCCGAGATCAAAACTGGCTTGATACAGACTTTTACTGCGTTGATTTGCCCACTCACCTAATTTTTGAATGGTTTTAGGGCCAATTTCACGGCGCGGTGTATTTACGATACGCAGGAACGCGCTATCATCTTCAGGGTTAGTAAGTACTCGCAAATAAGCTAATAAATCTTTTATTTCAGGGCGTGAGAAAAAGGAAGCTCCTCCTGAGATGTGGTACGGAATACGGTTTTGCATCAGCATTTTTTCAAAAATACGCGACTGGTGATTACCTCGATACAAAATTGCATAGTCTTTATATTGAGTTTTATTGATAAAATGATGTGCAATTAGCTCGCCAATTACCCTTTCAGCCTCATGGTCTTCATTATTTGCAGTTAAGACTTTTAAAGGCGCACCATAGCCCAATTCAGAGAAAAGTTTCTTTTCAAATACATGCGGGTTATTCGCTATCAAAATATTAGCGGCTTTTAAGATGCGCTCTGAAGAGCGGTAGTTTTGCTCTAACTTAATCACATTAAGCTTAGGAAAATCTTGATTTAATAGCACAAGGTTTTGAGGACGAGCACCACGCCAAGAGTAAATAGATTGGTCGTCATCACCAACAACCGTAAACCTTGCACGTTTTCCTACCAGTAATTTAACGAGTTGATATTGGCTGGTATTGGTATCTTGATATTCGTCCACCAGCAAGTAACGAATTTTTTGCTGCCAACGATCACGCACCTCTTCATTATGATAGAGCAACAGAGTTGGTTTACTAATAAGATCATCGAAATCAAGGACATTACAGCTTTTTAAATGTAACTCATAGCGTCGATAACATTCCGCAAAATGCTGCTCTTTTTCGCCTCTAGCTTGACCCATCACTTGTTGCGGTGAAATTAGATCGTTCTTCCAGTTAGAGATCGATGAGATCAGTTGCTTTAAGAGATCTTTATCTTCCTCAAGCAGATCAAATGTCAGCTCCTTCAGAAGTGCTATTTGGTCTTGATCATCAAACAGTGAAAAATTCGCTTTAATGCCTAATGCTTTATACTCGCGCTTAATAATTTCCAAGCCCAAGGTATGAAATGTAGAGATGATCAACCCACGAGCCTCTTTTTTACCTAATGTTTGCGCCACACGCTCTTTCATCTCACGTGCGGCTTTATTGGTAAAGGTTACCGCGGCAATTTGTCGAGGTTGATAGCCGCATTGGCGGATCAAATGGGCGATCTTATTGGTGATAACTCGAGTTTTTCCCGAACCCGCCCCTGCCAACACAAGGCATGGCCCTTCCACATATTCAACAGCCTGTTGCTGGCTTGGATTTAATCGCATGGTTTCTCTACATCACTTAATTATTCAAAATGGAACTCGCTACAGATTGTAGCAGAAACCCAATCAACTCTTGAGCAATGTTCCTTTCTAAAAACAAAAAACCACATCATTCATCAGAATCATGTGGTTTTGTTTTATTCTTTTATTACATCAATATATTTTTCTAAACTATTCGCGTTAGAGGCAGGCGGCAAAGGAGGTTATCCCGAGGAGCATACATTAGTATGTGACTTGGGTAACCGAGTGAAGCCAACGCACCTGCTTTATTTCTTCTATATGAATACGATAAAACAAAAAACCACGTGATACTTCATCACACGGCTTTCATTGAAAATTTTTGCTTTGATATTTTTCTAAGCTATTCGTGTTAGAGGAAGGCGGCAAAGGAGGTTATCCCAAGGAGCATACAATAGTATGTGACTTGGGTAACCGAGTGCAGCCAACGCACCTATCACGCGAAGAGTGACGAGGAATTATTGTGCGCTAGAAATCTTCTTCATATCCGTCATATAACCCCGTAAAGTCTTACCGATAGTCTCAATCGGATGGTTACGGATCGCTTCATTGATATCACGTAACTGTGCATTGTCTGTACCGTTGTCCGCAACGGGCTTCGCTAAATCGCCTGCTTGTAACTTAGTCATAAAATCTTTTAGCATTGGTACAGCGGCAAAAGAGAACAAGTAGTTACCGTATTCTGCTGTATCTGAAATAACCACGTTCATTTCATATAAACGCTTACGTGCTATGGTGTTCGCAATCAATGGTAGCTCATGTAAAGACTCATAATAGGCAGACTCTTCATAAATACCGGCTTCTAACATAGTATCGAATGCTAATTCAACGCCCGCTTTAACCATCGCAACCAGCAAAACGCCATGGTCAAAATATTCCTGCTCAGAAATTTTGCCTTCATACTCTGGGTAGTTTTCAAATGACGATTTACCGGTTTCTTCGCGCCATGTCAGCAAGTTTTTATCATCATTTGCCCAGTCAGCCATCATATCTGATGAGAATTTACCCGAGATAATGTCATCCATATGCTTGTGGAATAATGGTGCCATAATCGTTTTCAGTTGCTCAGATAATGCATATGCACGTACTTTTGCAGGGTTAGATAAGCGATCCATCATTAGCGTGATACCACCTTGTTTCAACGCTTCCGTGATCGTTTCCCAACCAAATTGAATCAGCTTGCCTGCATAGCCTGGCTCAACGCCATCTGCCACCATTTTGTCGTAGCTCAGTAATGCACCCGCTTGCAACATACCGCACAGGATAGTTTGCTCACCCATCAGGTCAGATTTAACTTCAGCAACAAATGAAGATTCCAGAACACCTGCACGATGGCCACCCGTTGCCGCTGCCCATGCTTTCGCGATAGCCATACCCTCACCTTTCGGGTCGTTTTCAGGATGAACAGCAATCAGCGTTGGAACGCCAAAGCCACGCTTATATTCTTCACGAACTTCCGTACCCGGACATTTTGGGGCAACCATCACAACGGTAATATCTTTACGGATCTCTTCACCGACTTCGACAATGTTAAAGCCATGAGAGTAGCCCAATGCCGCGCCTTGCTTCATCATTGGCTGAACGGCACGAACAACAGTAGAATGCTGTTTGTCTGGCGTTAAGTTAACAACTAAATCTGCTTCCGGGATCAGCTCTTCATATGTGCCAACTTTAAAACCATTTTCTGTCGCTTTACGCCATGATGCACGTTTTTCGCTAATTGCTTCGGCACGTAATGCGTAAGCGATATCTAAACCTGAATCACGCATATTCAAGCCTTGGTTTAAACCTTGAGCACCACAACCGACGATAACGATTTTTTTACCTTTCAGATAATTCGCTTCATCCACAAATTCATCGCGGTTCATAAAGCGGCACTTACCCAGTTGCGCTAACTGCTCGCGTAAATTCAATGTGTTAAAATAATTCGCCATTGTCATGCTCCATTGTTCTGTTTTATTCGTTATGTCAGGTAATCGATTTACCTGTTGCTCATTTTTGAGCCTTTATGGATTTACTATATTCGATGTTGTGCATTGCTTAAATTGATATATTAACAATATAATGTTGCGATATTTGCAACACTATTATCTACCTTATCAGAGGACGAAATGGATATCCGTGATTTGAAGCTATTTTTACATTTAGCTGAAAGCTTACACTTTGGTCGCACTTCAAAAGCAATGCACGTCAGCCCATCAACCTTGTCACGGCAAATTCAGCGCCTTGAAGAACAGTTGGGACATCCCCTATTCATTCGTGATAATCGTTCGGTAAAACTGACCCAAGCCGGTGAACACCTTAAGCAGTTTGCTCAACAAACCTTGTTACAACACCAGCAATTACAGCATGCACTTAATCAGCAAAGCCCATCATTAAGTGGGGAGCTACGCCTTTTTTGTTCGGTCACTGCAGCTTATAGTCACTTACCCCAAGTCCTCGATAAGTTCCGAGCGCTACATCCTTTGGTTGAAATAAAGCTTACCACTGGCGATGCCGCAGATGCGGTTGAAAAAGTCGAAACAAACGAAGCCGACCTTGGTATTGCAGGAAAGCCAGAACGTTTACCCGATAGCGTGCGTTTTGCTAAAATTGGTGAAATACCATTAGTTTTAATCGCGCCGTCTTTGCCCTGCGCGGTACGCACCATGGTGGCAGAAGAAAAACCTGATTGGTCAACAGTGCCCTTCATCTTGCCGGAGCATGGCCCATCACGTAAACGTATCGAATTATGGTTTAAACGCCATCACATCAATAATCCCGTAATATATGCCACAGTATCAGGCCATGAGGCCATTGTTTCGATGGTTGCTCTTGGTTGCGGCATTGCGTTGATACCCAGCGTTGTTGTAGACAACAGCCCTGAACCTGTACGCAGCCGCATTTCTCAATTAGATAATATTTCGATGGTCGAGCCATTCGAGCTAGGCGTTTGTCTACTTAGCAAACGCCTAAATGAGCCCTTAATTAAAGCGTTTTGGGCATTACTCCCTGAAAACTCAATCTAACACTTTTTGCTTATCTTGCGGCGCTAAAAAGAAACGAAATGATGGGTTACCCGTTTCATCATGATATTCATAACCCAGCGCATCAAGATGGCGATCAAAGCGAACTTCAGGGCCTGACAATTCAAATGCGGCTAATACTCGGCCATAATCAGTCCCGTGGCTACGGTAATGAAATAGCGTAATATTCCAATGCGTACCTAGGGTCTCTAGAAATTTCAGCAATGCCCCTGGGGACTCTGGAAATTCAAAACTATATAATCGCTCATCTAATGGCTTAGAAGGGCGACCACCAATCATGTAGCGCACATGAAGTTTCGCCATTTCATCATCAGACAAATCTGTTACTTCATAGCCATTATTTTGTAATTCTTGAATAATTTCTAAACGCTCGCTTTCACCTTCACTCAACCGCACTCCAACAAAAATGCATGCATGCTCAGGATCTGCATCGGTATAACGATAATTAAACTCAGTAATTGCACGATGCCCTAATAGCTGACAAAAGCGTAAAAAACTCCCTTTTTTTTCAGGAATAGTGACTGCCAGCAATGCCTCTCGCTGTTCCCCAAGCTCACAACGCTCAGAAACATAACGTAATCCATGAAAATTCATATTTGCGCCAGAAAGAATATGCGCAAGGCGCTCGCCTTTAATGTTGTGCTGCTGAACATATTTTTTCAATCCAGCTAAAGCTAATGCGCCGGATGGCTCAGCAATTGCACGCACGTCTTCAAAAATATCTTTCAATGCAGCGCAAATTGAATCGCTATCAACCGTAATCACATCGTCAACATATTGCTGGCACAGCCTAAAGGTTTCATCACCAATACGTTTAACCGCAACCCCTTCCGCGAATAAGCCAACACGAGGTAAATCGACAGGATGCCCTGCTTCTAGTGCAGCTTTTAAACAAGCGGCATCTTCAGCTTCAACACCGATAATTTTGATTTCAGGCATCAGTTGCTTAATTAAAACCGCGACACCGGCAATCAATCCACCACCACCAACGGGAATAAAAATACGGTCTAAGTGTGCATCTTGCTGTAACAGTTCTAAAGCAATTGTTGCTTGTCCGGCTATCACGGATGGATGATCAAAAGGCGGTACAAAGGTATAGCCTTCTTCCGCTGCCATGGCTATTGCTTTGGCTTTCGCTTCATCAAAATTTGCGCCATACAAAATAGCTTCACCGCCAAAACTACGCACAGCATCCACTTTGATATCGGCAGTTGCGACTGGCATAACAATTTTAGCTTTCACACCAACTCGGCTCGCAGATAAAGCAACACCTTGGGCATGATTACCCGCCGAAGCAGTCACTACTCCTTTGACTTTTTGTTCTTCTGTCAAAGTCGCAATCATGGCGTAAGCACCACGCAGCTTGAAACTGTGCACAGGTTGCCTATCTTCACGCTTCACTAAAATCGTATTCGCCAAACGTGCAGATATCTTATCCATTTGCTGAAGTGGCGTGACCGTCGCCACTTCATACACCGGCGCACTAAGCGCCGCTTTTAAGTAATCAGCCCCTGATGGCTTGGCCGGTAACGGTTTTGCAGCTGCCACAATCAGCCCCCTAGTTTCGATTTATCGCGGACAGCACCTTTATCAGCACTTGTGGCGAGTGAAGCATAAGCTCGCAATGCAAAAGAAACCTCGCGTTGACGATTTGTTGGCGTGTAAGCTTTATCACCGCGAGCTAGTTCTGCATCACGGCGTTTATTAAGCTCGCTATCACTAACATCCAGTTTTATGGTTCGCTTTGGAATATCAATATCGATGATATCGCCTTCTTGCACCAAAGCTAACAAGCCACCACTTGCTGCTTCTGGCGAGATATGACCGATAGAAAGCCCTGAACTACCGCCAGAAAAACGACCATCCGTGATAAGCGCACAACTTTTACCCAGCCCCATTGATTTTAAGTAAGAGGTTGGATACAACATTTCCTGCATGCCCGGACCGCCTTTTGGCCCTTCATAGCGAATAACAACCACATCACCTTCAACAATTTTCCCACCTAATACCGCTTCAACAGCATCATCTTGGCTTTCGAAAACTTTCGCTGGCCCTCGGAAGACTAAACTGCCTTCATCTACCCCTGCCGTTTTTACGATACAGCCATCTTCGGCGATATTACCGGATAAAACCGCCAAGCCGCCATCCAAGCTATACGCATGTTCAAGACGACGAATACAGCCATTTTCACGATCTGTATCCAGCGATGGCCAGCGACAATTTTGTGAGAAAGCCTTCGTGGTACGGATACCCGCAGGTCCTGCCGAGAACATCGATTTAACTGCCTCATCTTCCGTCAACATCACGTCATATTGCGCTAATGTTTCTTGAAAAGTCAGGCCTAGAATATTGGTAACATCTTCTTGTAATAAACCCGCTCGGCTAAGCTCTCCTAAAATACCGATAACCCCACCAGCTCGGTGGACATCTTCCATATGGTATTTTTGGGTACTTGGTGCCACTTTACACAAATGCGGCACTTTGCGAGATAAGCGGTCAATATCATCCATGGTAAAATCAATTTCTGCTTCTTGTGCCGCCGCCAATAAATGTAAAACGGTATTTGTCGAGCCACCCATTGCGATATCTAATATCATCGCATTTTCAAACGCTGATTTATTCGCAATATTACGCGGCAACGCACTTTCATCGTCTTTTTCATAATAACGTTTAGTAAGCTCAACAATACGTTTACCGGCGTTGATAAACAACATTTCACGATCTGCGTGAGTTGCTAACAATGAGCCATTACCGGGTTGTGATAAACCAAGTGCTTCCGTTAGGCAATTCATTGAGTTAGCAGTAAACATACCAGAGCACGAACCACAAGTTGGGCATGCTGAACGTTCGATTTGATCACTCACTTCATCACTAACATTCGGGTTAGCGCCTTGGATCATCGCATCAACTAAATCTAACTTAATAATTTGATCTGAAAGCTTAGTTTTACCGGCTTCCATCGGGCCACCTGACACAAAAATAACCGGAACATTAAGGCGTAAGGATGCCATCAACATTCCCGGAGTGATTTTGTCACAGTTAGAGATACACACCATTGCATCCGCACAGTGTGCATTGACCATATATTCAACTGAATCCGCAATTAATTCACGGGAAGGTAAGGAATACAGCATTCCGCCATGTCCCATGGCAATCCCATCATCGACCGCAATTGTATTAAACTCTTTCGCAACGCCACCCGCTTTTTCGATTTGCTCCGCAACGAGCTTACCAAGATCACGTAAATGAACATGACCTGGAACAAACTGAGTGAATGAGTTCACAACTGCAATAATAGGTTTTCCAAAATCAGCATCGGTCATACCCGTTGCGCGCCACAATGCGCGAGCACCAGCCATATTACGACCATGAGTTGTTGTTGCTGAACGGTACTTAGGCATATCTTTACTCCCGTGTTTAAAACAGGCGGGGAACGACCGCCTGTAACATTTACCCTTTGCATAATTCAATGACATATCGCCAATAGGCTCTTTATGCTGGAGGGATATTTATATTTAATTATTAAGGATTAACTTGATCCAACCAACCCCATTTATCTTCGGTAGTGCCATCAAATAAGCCGAAGAATGCTTGTTGGATTTTCTTGGTCATCGGGCCACAACGACCAATCCCGACTTCAATACCATCGACACTGCGGACAGGGGTAATTTCAGCGGCGGTACCTGTCATAAAGACTTCATCCGCCAGATAGAGAGATTCACGAGACAATGTCTGTTCACGCACTTCAATGCCCATATCTTTTGCTAAGGTTAAAATTGCATCACGCGTGATCCCCGGTAAAGCAGATGAAGTAAACGGCGGTGTGAATAAAATGCCATCTTTGACTTCAAAAATGTTTTCACCTGCACCTTCAGATAAATAGCCGTGTACATCTAATGCAATACCTTCTTGATAGCCATGGCGACGTGCTTCACTACCAACAAGTAGAGATGACAGGTAATTACCACCTGCTTTTGCGCCTGTAGGAATTGTATTGGGTGCAACGCGGTTCCAAGAAGACACCATTGCATCAATACCTTGGTCTAAGGCTTCTTCACCTAAGTATGCCCCCCAAGGGAAGGCCGCCATAATGACATCAGTACTGTAACCATCTGGTGGATTTACGCCCATTCCAACATCGCCAATAAAAACTAATGGGCGAATATAAGCGCTGACTAAATTATTTTTACGTAGTGTTTCACGACAGGCTTCCATTAATTCATCTACGCTATAGCTGACAGGCATACGGTAAATTTTTGCAGAATCGCGCAGGCGCTGCATATGTTCACGATGACGGAAGACCACTGGGCCTTTGTGTGAATCATAACAACGGACGCCTTCAAATACGGATGTCCCATAATGCAGAGCATGAGACATAACATGGACTTTCGCATCTGCCCATGGCGTCATTTCACCGTTAAACCAAATAAAGTCAGCTTTCTTAGTCATTTTATATATTCCTTACATTGCACTTTGTGTGCGTAATAGTCGCGATTCTTGTTGTAGTACTTCAACTTCTGTAATGTCCGAAAGCTTGGTTAATTGATCGCAAAGCTGTATCAACGGCCTTTGGCTACTTACAGTCAGTTCAATATTTACGTTATTGCCATCTGCCGATTGGTCCATATTCATCGCATTTATACAGAATCCACGATGGCGTGCGACCCTTAATATACGCTCTAAAACCTCTGGACGGAAACGAGCCAGTATAGAGAGTTGATGTTGCATCATAACGGTTTCTCCATCATTTTTTCATTACTTGCCCCTGGTGGAACCAATGGCCAGACGTTTTCTAATTCATTAATTGACACCTGCAATAAAAACGCGCCTTCACTATTGAGTAACTCATCGAGTGCAGCATCAACTTCAGATTTATTGGTTATACGGCGTCCCGGAATATCAAATGCACTTGCTAGTGCTACAAAATCAGGGTTATCAGTTAAAATAGTTTCGCTATAGCGTTGTTCAAAAAATAGCTCCTGCCACTGACGAACCATGCCTAAACGCTGGTTATCTAATAATAAAATTTTAACTGGAAGTTTTTTGCGTTTAATAGTGCCGAGCTCTTGGACATTCATCATGAACGAGCCATCACCTGAAATACAAACAACCGTATCTTGTGGTCGAGCAACTTGGGCCCCAATAGCTGCAGGTACACCAAACCCCATAGTCCCAAGTCCACTCGATGTTAAAAAATTTTCAGGACCATCAACCCTAACATGTTGAGCTGACCACATTTGATGTTGACCAACATCTGTCGTCACCACTGTATTTGGTTTCATTTTATCCGACAGTTGTTTTAACAAGAGAGGTGCATAGATAAGTTCGCCGGGATGATCATAGCGCCAGCCGAAATCTTTTTTCAGCTGTTGGACTTCTTGCTGCCAAGCTGAAATTGATTTTTTTAGCATCAATTCAGGAAGTAAAGCTTTTGCATCGCCTAATAATGCCACGTGAGTTTGGCGTAACTTATCCAACTCAACATGATCGATATCGATATGAATAACTTTAGCATTTGGTGCAAACGTATTCAGTTTTCCCGTCACTCTATCATCGAAACGAGCACCTACTGCAATTAATAGATCGCAACGTTGCACTGAAATATTGGCTGCTTTCATACCATGCATTCCAAGCATACCCAAATAATTCTCATCAGACGGCTTCACTGCTCCCAGACCTTTCAGCGTAGAAACTGAAGGGATCCCAGTATAATCAATAAACGCTCTTAGTTCGTCAACCGCTCCTGACATGCCAACCCCGCCACCAACATACAACATGGGTTTCTCAGATTGCTCAAGTAGGCTTATAGCCTGTTGAATTTCCTCTGCTGGCGTTATCATATCTTGCTCTACAGGCATCAAAAATGGTGATAGTTCAGCATGTTGTAGCTGAATATCTTTCGGAATATCAATCAGTACAGGACCAGGACGTCCACTATTTGCGATTGCGAAAGCTTCAGCGAGAATACGCGGTAAATCTTCTATCGATTCCACTAAAAAACTGTGTTTAGTGCAAGCGAGAGACAACCCTAAAACATCGACTTCTTGAAACGCATCGGTGCCAATAAGCTCGGAAGCGACTTGCCCTGTGATCGCAACGACAGGAACAGAGTCTAATAATGCATCAGCAAGACCCGTGATCACGTTGGTTGCTCCGGGGCCTGATGTCGCAATACAGACACCTGTCTTACCGGTCGAACGTGCGTATCCAATTGCGGCAATAACCGCGCCCTGCTCGTGTCGGCATAATAAATGCTCCACTCCACCATCATACAATGCATCATAAACTGGCATTATTGCACCACCAGGATACCCAAAAACGGTATCAACACCTTGCGTTCGTAATGCTTGAACTAACCATTGCGCTCCGTTCATGCTTTTCTCCTGTCACCTATATTTTATTTATTTGTATTTATTATGTTTTTATCAAAATTCATATCAAAAAAAACCCCGCGCCTTTCGGTGCGGGGTTCTCGTAAGATTAAGCTATCATTTCAGCTTTCGTCGTCCAAGTGCAGCCCCGCACGGTGGGATAATAATCACCACCACGCTAATAATAATTAGGCTAACTGCTTGGATAAATGCGTTCATGAATTTTTCTTTTTCAAATTATTCGTTATCTTTATTAAAGAGATATCATTTTAAAATCATTTTGACAACTTTTATTTATTTTTTTTATTAACGAAGTGTTTATTTCATTTAAAATCAAATAATTACGTAAAAAACAAAATATTAGACTGGACTTAAAGCTAAATACCAGTAATTGCGGTTGTTATATTCAGCTTAACTAGCTACATACACTAGATAAATATGATGACTTTTATCCAAGAGTCTCATTGTTTTATATAAAATATTCCTAATGAATTTTTGTTCTAACTTATTTTTTATTATCTAGAAAACAAAGGCAATATCCAATAGCCAAGCCTTTAGAAGCGCTTCCCAAAAAAATGAAACAACACCAAAATTAGACAATTTAGTTATCGAGTCGCTTCGCAAATAAAAAACAAACTTTGTTAAAGTTACCAAATTTTATACAGAATATTACTCTGTCAATTCGGATGGAGGATTTATGGCACTTGCTATCGTTTACACCAGAGCATCAATAGGAATGGATTCTCCACTTGTCACTGTCGAAGCGCATATTAGTAATGGACTCCCTGGATTAACTTTAGTTGGTTTGCCTGAAACCGCAGTCAAAGAAGCCAGAGATAGAGTTAGAAGCGCTTTACTCAATAGTGGCTTTGAATATCCAGTCAAAAAAATGACAGTTAATTTAGCGCCTGCTGATTTACCCAAAGAAAGTGGCCGCTACGATCTAGCGATTGCTATCGCTATTTTGGCTTCTTCAGGACAAATACCTCATGAAAAATTAAACCAATATGAATTTCTAGGCGAGTTAGCGTTATCTGGTATTGTTAGGTATATCAATGGCTCAATCCCTGCAGCGCAAGCCGCACTCGCTCATAACAGACAATTAATTCTTTCAATTGAAAATAAGCATCAATTAAATTTATTACCTGACGATAGTGTTAAATTTGCAGCATCTTTACTTGAACTTTGTCATTTTTTGCATGAAAAGAAAAAATTAACCAGTAATCAGCATCTATCTCAAATACTACAACCCAGTGACCATGAGTGTGATACCAGTGATATTATCGGGCAAGAACAAGGGAAAAGAGCATTAGAAATCTGTGCTGCTGGTGGACACAATTTATTATTGTTAGGCCCTCCAGGAACAGGAAAGACAATGTTAGCCAGCAGAATAACCACGCTGTTGCCCCCTCTAACCTCACAAGAAGCTCTAGAAATAGCCGCTCTACATAGTTTAAGCCATATCATCACGAATGAACCCAATTGGCCTATAAGGCCATTTAGAACGCCTCATCATAGTGCTTCTATTGCTGCGCTTATTGGTGGAGGAAGCCTACCTAAACCCGGTGAAATTTCTCTTGCCCACAATGGCATTCTATTCTTAGATGAATTACCTGAATTCAGCCGCTCTGTACTTGATTCTCTACGTGAACCATTGGAATCGAGAAAAATAGTTATTTCTCGGGCAAAAGCAAAAGTTACCTTTCCATCTAACTTTCAATTAATTGCAGCATTAAACCCGAGCCCAACAGGGCACTATCAAGGAGAAAGAAGCCGTTCCTCTCCATCAAAAATTTTACGCTATCTTTCACGCCTGTCAGGCCCTTTTATTGATAGATTCGATCTTTCCATTGAGATCCCGTTACTTCCCCTGGGCACACTGAGTCACCAAACAAACCAAGGTGAAACCAGCGAGCAAATAAGGATAAGAGTGATACAGGCAAGAGATAAACAAATGGAGAGAGCAGGAAAGATAAATAGCCAACTAACGTCAAGAGAAACCACACAATTTTGCTTACTAAATAATAAAGACGCATTATTCTTAGAGCATGCACTTAATAAGTTAGGGCTTTCTATCCGTGCTTGGCATAGGATACTCAGAGTTTCTCGTACTATTGCTGACCTGAGCGCATCAACTCATATTGAAAGAACACATTTACTGGAAGCTCTTGGCTATAGAGCGATGGATAAGTTATTGCTTCATTTGCAAAAACAAGTAAGCTGAGCAGGTTGGAAGGCTAAGAATAAAAAGACTGACTATCTGAAATAAGTAAAGGGACCGAAGTCCCTCTCTAATACACAGCGATACTAATCATCCGTGTCAGTATAGTCTTCCGATGGATCTATCTGTGGTTTACCACCAGATAAAGTATGGAAACGTTTTGGACGATTAATACGACTAGAATATTTTACCCAAACTTTTTCTTCAGGGGTAACAGGTTCACGCTCACCACGGCAAACAGCAACGAAAAGTTTCTCTTCTTCTGTTTGCGCAGCTCGTTTACCTGTATCAAGCTCATTAAAAGCTTGACCATGACGCTCTAGCAACTGAGCCTCTTTGATGGTGAAATCACCATGACGAGAAAAGCCACGTGGGTAATGTTTGTTATCAAAAAAACGATTAGTCGTGATGAAGCTATCTGCCATCTGACACACTCCTAACTTGTTACAGTCAACTCTATATGGCGCGGAGTATTAGACAGCATAGACAATCTGTAAAACAAAACATTTAAATCATCACGACAAAAATAATTGGAGATGTATGTGGACAGCGAGTTATTAAAAACTTTTTTGGAAGTCAGTAGAACCAGACATTTCGGTAGAGCAGCTGAATCTCTCTATTTAACGCAGTCTGCTGTTAGCTTTCGTATTCGACAATTAGAGACCCAACTTGGTACCAGCTTATTCACTCGGCACCGTAATAATATTCGGTTAACTGCTGCTGGTGAACGCCTTGTCCCTTATGCTGAATCTTTAATGAATACTTGGCTACAGGCTAAAAAAGAAATATCTCATGCTTCACAACACACTGAATTATCAATTGGTGCCACAGCTTCACTATGGGAAGGTTATCTCTCTGATTGGGTCGAAGATCTTTATATTCAGCACAATGAATTAAGATTAGAGGCAAGGGTATCTACACGTCAATCTCTTGTAAAACAATTACATTCAAGGGAGCTAGATCTGTTAATTGCAACAGAACCGCCTAAAATGGATGAGTTTGAAAGCACCATTATAGGGTCCATTGAATTGCAATTAATGTCTTCACAAAAAAATATTGCTCTCACTAAATACAACTATATTAAACTAGAATGGGGAGCAGACTTTCACCCTAAAGACGAATCAGCGCTAACACAGGGCGACACCCCTGTAATGGTCACGACATCCGCACATATTACCCGCCAATTACTCCCTGTATCGCTTTCTGCGGCGTTTTTACCTGCACACTGGGTTATTCAATACCCTGACCTAAAAACACTCTCAGAAACTGCAATTATTAAACCTATCTATGCTATTTGGTTACAGAAAAATGACCAACAAGCACTAATTAATCAATTAATTAAGACACCTATCAAAAATGCTCGGCTTAATGATGACATTGCAGAAGATAAGTAATTTAGATTAATTATCCTTTAACTAAACGATGATTAATCTAAAACCAAATAAAAATCTAATTATTTTCCCGATTAATTTATAGATATAGCTGTATTAGCCTTTCAATACAAAAATAAAATCACTCTAACTTATTAATAATTAATAAATTATACTGCTATTGTTTTTTGATAAAATAGAATAGTACTCAGGTGACCATATAAAATGCATTTTATAGATCAGATAGAAAGGAAGACATGCCTGGAAAGCTGAAGTGATAAGCTATTCAAAAATCACAAATAGTCAAATTTCAGATAAAGAAAAACCCGACCAAAATAATCGGGTTATCAATAGATACTTCTTTTATTATTACTTAATTGGTAACTGGCAGGGGCGGAGAGACTCGAACTCCCAACACCCGGTTTTGGAGACCGGTGCTCTACCAATTGAACTACGCCCCTAAA
>NZ_LXEW01000028.1 GCF_001655055.1 Providencia heimbachae ATCC 35613
TTACACAACCTTTTTTTTTAAAAAAAACACCGTTTGCAGATAAAATCATCACTATGCTTTTTTTACCCTCAGAATGGTTATAAAAACAACGCATTTTCCGTTATACTTCAAACCTGATGCTTTTATTTTAACCTATTGATAATTCACTAACTGGCTATTCTTTTGCTACCTTATCTATCTACCTATTTTTATGGCTACTAATATGAACAAATTCTTACGACCTTACCTCGATATTTATCCAACTGTAGCTGCAAGTGTCTTTATTGACCCATCTTCAGTTGTAATCGGCGATGTACGCTTAGCCGAAGATGTTAGCATCTGGCCTCTATCCGTTCTACGTGGTGATGTTAACTATATATCTATTGGTGCTCGTACTAACATACAAGATGGCTCAGTCTTACATGTGACGCATAAATCCGCTAATAACCCGGAAGGTAACCCTTTAATTATTGGTGAAGACGTCACGATAGGACATAAAGTCATGTTACATGGATGCATTATCGGCAATCGAGTATTAGTTGGAATGGGATCGATTGTGATTGATGGCGCAATAATTGAAGATGATGTTGTCATCGGTGCTAATAGCTTAGTTACTCAAGGCAAGAAATTAGCATCAGGCTACCTATATGTTGGTAGCCCAGCCAAAGCCATCAGAAAATTAACAGATAAAGAAATCGCTCATTTACGTTATTCAGCAAATAATTATGTTGAATGGAAAAATAAATATTTATCTTCTAGTAACATATAGCACTCACATTCGAGATCTTGTTCAATCAAGGCCTCGAATTCCTCTTCTATATCCCAACGATTCTGTTGAAATATAATAAGAGCAGCCTCGCCTCGTCCATATCGCCTATATAAAAGTGATTCTGATACAATACATTCTGCAAGCATTCCGCTAATTAAGACAGGAAAGCATACTCTACCGGCTAGTGCATCCCACTCTTCTCTATCAGGGAACTGAATAGCTTGGTTCATCCTTTTAACTCATTCTGTAACATAGACAATACCGGAAGAATCTCAGGCAGGATCCCATGCCAAAGCTTAAAAGAGAATGCGGCTTGTCCCACTAGCATTCCCAATCCATCTGCTACTTTGGTTACTTTGTTCTCACGGGCAAATAATAAAAAAGGCGTGAGCTCTTTTTGATAGAACATGTCATAGCACGCGACATTAGGCGCGAAAATACTAGGACTAATTGCAGGGATCTCACCGTTAATGCCAGATGATGTTGCATTAATAATCAGATCAAAGCTCGAAGATACGATCTGTTCGATCTCCTTACCTTGAATTTTACCTAATGTAGAAAACTGCTTAACTAGTGCTTCGGTTTTAGAATATGTTCGATTTGTAAGAGTGACATCACAACCAAATTCTAAAAGAGGGAGTAATGCTCCTCGCGTTGCTCCACCAGCACCAATAATTAATACTTTGCTGCTAGAGTGAATAAACGCGAGCCGTTGAAGATCCAACAATAATCCCATTCCATCAGTGTTATCACCAAGTAAGCTGTTATCATCAAGTTTCATCACGGTATTAACCGCCCCACAAAGTTGGGCTCTATCCGTTAATTCAGAAACCGCGTGAAAGGCTTTCTCTTTAAATGGCAATGTAATATTTGCACCTTTTCCACCCTGTAAGAAAAAATCCGCTAAGCACTGCTCAAAGCTATTAATTGGCGCTAATATTTTTTCATATCCAAGTAAAATACCGGTCTGCTCAGCAAACATTTTATGTATTGAGGGTGATTTACTGTGCTGAATTGGGTTTCCAAAAACCGCAAACATTCCCATTTAATCTTTATCCTTTACGATATAATTGCCCAGTTTTAGCATCTTTAATTTCTGAAGGATTCAGTCGTCCACTCACTTGCCCATCAAGAACTGGAACACTATCTTTAAATTGTTCTAGAACTTCCGCTGTTGTTCGGCAAGGCTCTAAACCACTTAAATTAGCACTCGTTGAAACAATCGGCTTACCGTATTTTTCACAAAGTACTTTCACTAATTGGTGATCTGTGACTCTCACAGCGAGCGTGTCAAATTGGCCTGTTAACCATTTTGGTGTTGTGATTTTTGCAGGGATCACCCATGTCACAGGCCCTGGCCAGCTTGCAAACATAACCTCTTTTTGTTCTTTTGTTAGCTGGCTATCATCAACATAATTTGTTAATTGCTCATAGCTATCAGCGATAAGAATCAATCCTTTTTGCCAAGGTCGCTGTTTAAGCGCTAATAATTTGTTAACCGCGATTTCACTATCGGGGTCACAACCGAGACCAAAAACAGCTTCAGTTGGATAAGCAATAACATTTTCTTGTTTAAGTGATTCGATAATACAGTCAATTGCAGGTGTAGATTTATTTTGCATAGTTTTAGCTCATTATTCTTGTGGTTTGCCACAGCGTTTGCTGGCACAAAACAATTTTACTCCCTGACTACCCCTTTTTTCCATAAGTAATGGATATTCGCAATGCTTACACTTACCCTCAATTGGCTTATTATTGATGATAAACTGGCAGTTAGGGTAATTATCACAAGCGTAAAAAGTCTTACCAAAGCGGGATTTTCTTTGTAAAAGGTTACCTTTTTGACATTGTGGACATGGCACTTGTGTTTCGTCTGGTTTATCAATTTGCTCAGTATGTTCACACTCAGGGTAGTGACTACAGCCTATAAACATGCCAAATCGTCCCTGCTTTAATACTAAATCATGACCACATTTAGGACAACATTGTCCCTCTAATACTTTAATTACATGACTTTCTACCACTGCACGTAAAGGCCGTACATAATTGCAGTCAGGATAACCAGAGCAGGCTAAAAAAGGTCCATGTACACCATTACGAATGACAAGCAAGGCGTTGCATTCAGGACAGTACTCATTTTTTTCTGTATCAAAAGGCAATTGCTTCGACATTTTTTTCTCTTAACTAACTCTAATATATCCACCAGCAGTAGATGTAATAAGCCCATTAATTTCCATTTCAGTCAAAATCGCGATTATTTGGGTAATAGGCATTTGTATTTTATCCGCTATCACATCTACTGGGGTTACTTGGTATTCAACCATACCTAAAATTTTATTTTCTGTCAGATTAAACTCAAGCACTGGTTCATCTTCTATCTCTAATTCTGTTTGCATCCAATTTAGGCCGCATTCTAGGTGTTGTAGTATATCTTCAGGTTCTATTAATAAATAAGCACCTTGCTGTAATAACCAATGATTCCCGCTAAATGCACTGTTACCAAGTGGAGCTGGTAACGTAAATAAATCCCTATTTTGCTCAATCGCATAGCGAGCTGTTATTAATGAACCACTTTTCATTCCTGCTTCAATAACAACAATCGCCTTGCTTAAGCCGCTAATTATTCGGTTACGTCTAGGAAATTGTTTTGGTAATGGGGGAGTATCCGGTAAATATTCAGACACTAATAAACCCTCTTGTTTGATTTGTTCCGCTAAAAAATGATGCTGCTTTGGATAAATATGTGCGAGCCCGCTTCCTAAAATAGCAATTGTATGACCTTGGTTTTCTAATGCAGATTTATGGCTAATGCCATCAATACCTAACGCAAGCCCACTGGTAATGGTTAAACCAAAATTTATAAATGCTTTTACAAAAGTATCCGTCCACCTCCGACCATATTCACTCGCCTGACGACTACCAATAATCGCAATTTGTGACGCTGCCAGTAATTCGCTTTTTCCAATAACAAACAGTAAAAGTGGTGGGTAATGAATCTGCTTTAGTAAATATGGATATTGCGGGTCGATAAATTTAACCATTTTATTGTGTGCATCATCTAACCACCTTAACGCGATGTTAATCCGCTGTATGGGTACATTAAGAAACTGTAAGCTTTGTATTTCATTTAATCCATACCCTTGTAATACTGTATTACTAACCCTATTTCCCTGTTTTAGTTCGTGAATTATCTTTATCACTTTCGTGGGAGAGACCCGACTTACCTGTGACATCCGTAACCAAATTTCCTGTTCATTCATTTCGTCATCCTGACTTATTGGTTCGCACATTATTCAGTGAACAAATCATAACCAATACTGTCAATATGACGGATAAATGTCTAGAATAGGCATTAATTCCCATTCACATTTTGGATACCGCTCGAAAAATTTATGTCAGTATTAAACGTATTACATTATCCAGACGAGCGCTTACGCACAGTTGCGAAGCCAGTCGAAAAAGTTGATGCCTCAATCCAGCGTATTATCGATGATATGTTCGATACCATGTATGAAGAGGAAGGCATTGGGCTTGCAGCGACTCAAGTTGATATCCACCAGCGCATTATCGTCATTGATGTATCTGAATCACGTGATGAACGCCTTGTGCTTATTAATCCTGAGTTACTCGACAAATCAGGGGAAACCGGAATTGAAGAAGGTTGTCTATCTATACCGGAACAGCATGGTTTTGTTCCAAGAGCTGAACACGTCAAAGTTCGTGCTCTCAACTATAATGGTGAGTCATTTGAACTAGATGCAGATGGGCTCTTAGCTATCTGTATTCAACATGAAATGGATCACCTCGTTGGTAAACTGTTTGTAGATTATTTATCTCCGTTGAAGCGTCAACGTATCCGCCAAAAAGTCGAAAAACTGGATAGACAGAGAGCCAAAGAAGCCAAAAATAGCTAATTTGATAAATATAAACAGGGAAAGAAACGTGTCACAACCATTAAAAATTATCTTTGCGGGTACGCCTGATTTTGCTGCAAAGCATTTAGCTGCGTTACTTAAAACCAAACACCAAATCGTTGGTGTACTCACTCGCCATGATAAACCCGCAGGTAGAGGTAAAAAATTAACATCTAGCCCTGTAAAAATACTGGCTGAAGAACACGATATCCCTGTATTCCAACCGATTACGCTAAGAGATACAGCGAATCAACAATGGATTAAAGACCAAGACGCAGATTTAATGATTGTTGTCGCTTATGGCTTAATTCTGCCACAGGCTGTTTTAGATATACCTCGCTTAGGTTGCTTTAATGTCCATGGATCTTTATTACCCCGTTGGCGAGGAGCCGCACCAATCCAACGTGCTATTTGGGCAGGCGACCATGAGACGGGTGTAACTATTATGCAAATGGATGCAGGCCTCGATACTGGTGATATGTTATATAAAGCCACTTTGCCTATTACCGCAGAAGATACTAGCGCAACCTTGTATGACAAACTGGCCATTACAGGACCTGAAGCACTTATCCATACCGTAGACATGCTATCATCTGGAAAATGCACGCCTGAAAAACAAGATGATACATTAGCTAACTACGCAGAAAAGCTATCCAAAGAAGAAGCTCGTATCGATTGGCTGCAACCAGCTGAACATATCGAGCGTTGTATTCGAGCCTTTAACCCTTGGCCAATGAGTTATTTCATGGTCCAAGAGCAATTAATTAAAGTTTGGCACGCCGAAGTAATTACAGATCAGCATAATAAACAACCAGGAACGATTATTAGCGCAGATAAGAAAGGCATATCCATTGCGACAGGAAGTGGGATCCTCAATATCACCCAGCTACAGCCCCCAGGTAAAAAAGCAATGAGCGCACAAGATTTGCTCAATTCACGTCGCGAATGGTTCACCCCAGAACTACTACTAGACTAAATATCGGTAACTTGCCTGATTTAAAATACAGGCAGGTTATTTCAGTCTCTATTTTAGCAACCAATAGACTCACCACTAATTATGAAAAATACATATAATTTGCGTAGTATCGCAGCTACCGCCATTAGTCAGGTTCTTGATAATGGACAATCCTTAAGTACGGTTTTACCTGAATTACAACGCAATATAAATGATAAAGATAAATCTCTATTACAAGAGATTTGCTTCGGTGTTTTGCGCTACCTTCCCAAGCTTGAATGGTTTATAAGCCAATTAATGGAAAAACCATTAACAGGAAAACAAAGAACACTACATTATTTGATTATGGTGGGTATATATCAGCTACTTTATACGCGTATCCCACCACATGCCGCATTAGCTGAAACGGTGAATGGCGCAGTTGCATTAAAACGCCCACAACTAAAAGGCCTTGTGAATGGCGTTTTGCGCTCTTTTTTACGTCAGCAAGTTCAATTAGAAGAACGTAGTAGCAATAATAGCAGCCAATATTTACATCCAAGTTGGTTATTAAGCCGTTTACAGGGAACATATCCCGATGACTGGCAATCTATAGTTGATGCGAATAACCAAAGGCCACCAATGTGGTTGAGAGTTAATTCCCAACACCATAGTGCTCAGCAATATCTTGAGCTTCTTGAACAAGATGAAATTCAAGCTCATCTACATCCAACACATCCAAGTGCCATTCGTCTTGAAGAGCCAACAGCAGTAACTAGGCTTCCCGGATTTGAAGAGGGCTGGTCAACAGTGCAAGATGTTTCGGCTCAAGGCTGTGCAGAACTTCTCCAACCTCTTGATGGCGAACATATCCTCGATCTATGTGCTGCACCCGGTGGTAAAACAACCCATATTTTAGAATTAGCACCTAAAGCAAGCGTTCTTGCTGTCGATATCGATGAATTTCGTCTGAAACGTGTTAAAGAAAATCTAAAAAGGCTCAAACAACATGCGAGCGTTGTTCAAGGAGATGGTACTAAACCAGAAGAATGGGCACAAAATCAACAGTTTGACAGAATTCTTCTCGATGCACCTTGCTCTGCAACAGGCGTCATCCGCCGTCATCCAGATATTAAATGGTTGAGACGTGATTCTGATATTAATGAGCTTGCTCAACTACAAGCAAAAATATTAGATGCAGTTTGGCCTTACCTCAAACCTGGGGGAACCCTCCTTTATGCAACTTGCTCAATAATGCCTGAAGAAAACAGCCTACAAGTACAAAGTTTTCTGGCTAAACACAATGATGCATGCCTAAATGATGGAACTAAAGCGGGCTTACAGGTACTCCCTACCGCAACAGGCGGCGATGGTTTTTTCTATGCACGCTTCAAAAAACAAGTATAGGCATAAGCAATAATCCCCCTGATATAGGAATATGCAATGAAGATCATTATTCTAGGTGCAGGACAAGTTGGCGGCACACTCGCTGAAAATTTAGTAGACGAGAACAATGATATCACTGTCGTTGATACCGATGCAGATCGCTTACGCCAGCTTCAAGATCAATTTGATCTACGTGTTGTTAATGGACATGGTTCTCATCCCCGAGTGCTTCGGGATGCTGGAGCGGAGGATGCCGATATGTTAGTTGCCGTCACTAATTCTGATGAAACCAACATGATTGCATGCCAAATTGCATATAGCCTATTTAATACACCAAATAAAATTGCGCGTATTAGAGCTACAGAATATATTCGCGAAGCAGATAAGCTATTTTTACCTGAACAGATCCCGATTGATTATTTAATTTCGCCAGAACAGTTAGTTATCGACTATATCTATAAGCTCATTCAATACCCAGGAGCACTTCAAGTCGTTAATTTTGCCGAAGGTAAAGTGAGCATAGTGGCAGTTAAAGCTTACTACGGTGGCTCTCTTGTCGGAAATGCACTTTCAAGTTTACGCGAACATATGCCACACATTGATACCCGCGTTGTTGCGATTTTTCGTCAAGATAGGCCAATCCGACCACAGGGTTCAACCATTATTGAAGCTGGGGATGAAGTGTTCTTTGTTGCATCTACACAACATATTCGTGCAGTGATGAGTGAACTACAACGTTTAGAGAAACCCTATAAACGTCTAATGATTGTCGGTGGAGGTAATGTTGGAGCAGGTTTAGCTCGAAGACTTGAAAAAGACTACAGTGTTAAATTAATTGAGAGAAATCAGCATAGAGCTACCGAACTGGCTGAACTACTTCATGACACTATCGTATTTTATGGCGATGCTTCTGATCAAGAGTTATTAACAGAAGAGCATATTGAGCAAATGGACGTATTTATCGCGGTGACCAATGATGACGAAGCTAATATTATGTCAGCGATGTTAGCCAAAAAAATGGGCGCCAAAAAAGCCATGGTTTTAATACAACGGTCTGCTTATGTTGAATTAGTCCAAGGCGGTGTTATTGATATCGCCGTTTCACCACAACAAGCTACAATTTCGGCCCTATTAGGTCATGTAAGAAAAGCCGATATTGTAAGTGTATCGTCATTGAGACGAGGTGTTGCGGAAGCAATAGAAGCAATCGCTCATGGTGATGAAAATACATCAAAAGTCGTAGGTAAAAAAATATCTGAAATAAAACTTCCACCAGGTACCATTATTGGCGCAATTGTGAGAGAAGACGAAGTTATTATTGCTAGCGACTATCATATTATTGAGCAAGGCGACCATGTCATCATGTTTATTACAGATAAAAAATATGTACCCGATGTGGAAAAATTATTCCAACCAAGCCCCTTCTTTTTATAATAATAAAAAATCAGTAAATATTTGCAGCTTAATTATTCTAGATACTATAATTTGTTAACCAGATATATATTTTGTAGCAACTGAGTTATTTATTAAGGGGTCGTCAAATGAGTTTTTTAAAAGAGTTCCGCGAATTTGCCATGAAGGGCAATGTAGTGGATATGGCTGTCGGTATTATCATCGGTGCAGCATTTGGTAAGATTGTTTCATCATTAGTTGCGGATATCATCATGCCTCCGCTTGGTTTGCTCATAGGCGGGGTTGATTTTAAACAATTCAGTGTAGTGCTGAGAGCTGCACAGGAAGGATTGCCAGCAGTTGTACTGAACTACGGTATTTTTATTCAAACTATTTTTGACTTTGTTATCGTCGCTTTTGCTATATTTATGGCAATTAAAGTGATGAATAAAGTCCGTCGCGAAAAAGAAGAAGCCACTCCAACAGAACCACCGGCTCCATCTTCAGAAGAAGTGTTGTTATCAGAAATTCGTGATTTATTAAAAGAACAGAATAAGAAATAACTAAAAAGCCAGTGATAATAAGTTAATATACGTATTATCACTGGCCTCCCAGTTACTCGCTTTATTATTTTTTCCTTTACGATGATAACTTCCTTTTCCTTTTTTATTTTTTTCAATTCTTTGCCGAAATAATGGGTCATGCAATAACGCTTCGATCGCATTATCTTTTATTTCACCACGTTTGTGCTGATATTTACTCATAATAATGTTCCTTTAAGATTAAATTTAACTTAATAAATTTTTGACGCACCTTTTTCAAGAATTTCCATAATTGAACAATATGTCGTTGCATGCTCATTTCCACAACATACCGAACTTAACATTTTCAATGAATCTCGCATAATAATAAGCTCTTGAATTTTTTTTTCAACTTCAAGTAATCTGAGGTCAACGATATACTTAGATTCCTGACACGTATGGTGCTCAGGATCTACACGAATTGAAAGTAATTCCGTAATCGTCTCTAATGTAAATCCTAGCTGTTTAGCATAACGAATAAAACGTAATCGTTGTAAATCATGTTCCGTAAATAATCTATAACCGCCTTCAGTCCTTTCTTTATGCCCCATCAAACCTTGCTTTTCATAAAAGCGTATTGTATCAGGGGTGACATCTGCAAGTTTTGCGATTTGACCAATTTTATACATATTCATTATATTCCACCTATAGATATGGCTTTATTAAAGGAGATTCAAGGGTAGTAAGAAATCAATATGAAAGGTAAGAATAGCAGGTACAAAAAAACCGGGCAATATACCCGGTTTTCCTGAAAGCAATTACAGATTACTCTGCAGTAGCTTCTTGAGACTCTACAGCACGGTCAACAAGCTCGATGTAAGCCATCGGAGCGTTGTCGCCTGTACGGTGTCCACACTTAAGAATACGAGTGTAACCACCAGCACGAGCTGCGAAACGAGGTCCCAGTTCATTAAATAATTTTGCCACGATCTCGTTATCACGAGTACGGGCGAATGCCAGACGACGATTAGCTACGCTGTCGGTCTTGGCAAGAGTAATCAGCGGCTCAACGACGCGACGCAGTTCTTTCGCTTTAGGCAGAGTCGTCTTGATGATTTCATGACGAACTAAAGAACCTGCCATGTTGCGGAACATAGCTTGGCGGTGGCTGCTGTTGCGGTTCAATTGACGACCACTCTTACGATGGCGCATGACCTTATCCTTCTCAGTAAAACCTTAACCTGTGATCTTAATCGTCAGCAATACTAGCTGGCGGCCAATTTTCTAAGCGCATGCCCAGAGACAAACCGCGAGATGCCAAGACATCCTTAATTTCAGTAAGAGATTTCTTACCGAGGTTAGGTGTTTTAAGCAACTCAACTTCTGTACGCTGTACGAGATCACCGATGTAGTGGATAGCTTCTGCTTTGAGGCAGTTAGCAGAGCGGACAGTCAATTCCAGATCGTCAACTGGGCGCAGTAAGATAGGATCGAATTCTGGTTTTTCTTCTTTAATTTCTGGTTGACGTACATCACGTAAATCAACAAAAGCTTCAAGTTGTTCAGCCAGAATGGTCGCTGCACGGCGAATCGCCTCTTCAGGATCGATTGTACCGTTAGTTTCCATTTCGATAACTAACTTATCCAAGTCAGTACGTTGTTCAACACGAGCTGCTTCAACATTGTAGGCAATACGCTCTACAGGGCTGTAGCAAGCATCGACTAATAAACGACCGATTGGGCGCTCATCTTCTTCCGAATGTACTCGGGCAGAAGCCGGCACATAACCACGACCACGCTGAACTTTGATGCGCATATTAATAGACGCACTTTCGTCAGTAAGGTGGCAGATAATGTGCTGTGGCTTGACGATTTCGACATCTCCATCATGGATGATATCGGCTGCAGTCACAGGGCCAATGCCAGATTTATTCAAGGTTAAAATAACTTCATCTTTCCCCTGAACTTTTACCGCCAGCCCTTTCAGGTTGAGGAGAATCTCCAGGATATCTTCCTGTACACCTTCTTTAGTGCTGTACTCATGCAGTACACCATCAATCTCAACCTCTGTCACCGCACAACCCGGCATAGACGAAAGCAGAATACGGCGCAGTGCGTTACCAAGAGTATGGCCAAAGCCACGCTCTAAAGGCTCAAGGGTCACCTTAGCGTGCGTCGAACTCACTTGCTCGATATCTACCAGGCGCGGTTTTAGAAACTCTGTCACAGAACCCTGCATTGTGTCCTCTCTTTGGTGCTAAGCTTTACTTGGAGTAAAGCTCGACGATCAGGTGTTCGTTAATGTCCGCAGACAAGTCAGTACGTTCAGGAATACGTTTGAACACACCTTCCATTTTAGCAACATCAACTTCCAGCCAAGTTGGCTTCTCACGCTGTTCAGCCAGCTCTAAAGCAGCCTTAATACGAGACTGTTTTTTCGCTTTCTCACGAACGCTGATAACGTCATTCGGGGAAACCTGATAAGAAGCAATATTAACTACGCGACCATTTACCATGATAGCTTTATGGCTAACCATTTGACGTGATTCTGCGCGAGTTGCGCCGAAGCCCATACGGTAAACTACGTTGTCAAGACGACCTTCTAGCAAAGTCAGCAGGTTTTCACCTGTGTTGCCTTTCAGACGCGTTGCTTCTTTATAATAGTTCCGGAATTGACGCTCAAGAACACCGTATGTACGACGAACTTTTTGCTTTTCACGTAACTGAACACCATAGTCAGACAGACGCGGTTTACGCGCACCGTGCTGGCCAGGAGCCTGATCTAATTTACACTTGGTGTCAATCGCGCGGACGCCAGACTTCAAAAAGAGGTCTGTTCCTTCGCGACGGCTCAGCTTGAGCTTTGGACCCAAATATCTAGCCATTTTCTTTCTCCAACAGTCCTAAAAACGGAACGTATTAAACGCGACGTTTCTTCGGTGGGCGACAACCGTTATGAGGGATAGGAGTCACATCAGTAATATTAGTGATGCGGAAACCAGCGGCGTTCAGAGCGCGAATTGTTGATTCGCGGCCCGGACCCGGCCCTTTAACCATAACTTCCAGGTTTTTGATTCCGTATTCTTTCACTGCTTCTGCGCAACGCTCTGCTGCAACCTGAGCTGCAAACGGAGTGGATTTACGAGAACCACGGAAACCGGAACCACCGGCAGTTGCCCAACCTAATGCGTTACCTTGACGATCTGTAATAGTAACGATTGTGTTGTTGAAAGAGGCATGGACATGAGCCACACCGTCTGAAACTTGCTTTCTTACACGCTTACGTGCACGAACTGGTGCCTTTGCCATTATTCAATACCCCGATTATTTCTTGATCGGCTTACGCGGACCCTTGCGGGTACGAGCGTTAGTCTTAGTACGCTGTCCGCGCACAGGAAGACCACGACGATGACGTAAACCACGATAACATCCAAGGTCTAAAAGACGCTTGATGCTCAGGGTAATTTCACGACGTAGGTCACCTTCCACCACATACTTGGCAACTTCGTCACGCAGCTTGTCGATTTGTTCTTCAGACAGCTCACTGATCTTAACATTTTCAGCAATACCAGTTGCTTCACAGATAGCCTGTGAACGAGTTTTGCCGATACCGAAAATCGATGTTAAAGCGATTACAGTATGTTTATGATCAGGAATGTTAATGCCTGCTATACGGGCCACTATGCACTCCTAAGTTAAAATATACATTATTGTGCCGAAAAGCCCGTTTTCAGGATACTCAAACAATAATGTATCTTAGATAAAAAGATTGGCTGGCTAATTTAGCCAGCTCAACCCAACTTTGCAAGAAAAAAATGCTTTTTCTTAGCCTTGACGTTGTTTATGTCTTGGCTCAACACTACAAATCACACGAACGCTACCATGGCGACGGATAATTTTGCAATTACGGCATAATTTCTTGACGGAAGCACGAACTTTCATTTTTACTCTCCGTAACTTCTTAGCAGATCAATTTTAAAGTAAGAGATTACTTACCCTTCAGATTTGCTTTCTTCAATGCAGACTCATACTGACTTGACATCATAAGAGTTTGCACTTGAGCCATAAAGTCCATGATAACAACAACCACGATTAACAGGGAAGTACCACCAAAATAGAAAGGTACTTTCATTGCGTCACGCATGAACTCCGGGATTAGGCAGATGAAGGTAATATAAAGTGCACCGACTAATGTTAGACGGGTCATTACCTTATCAATGTACTTGGCCGTTTGCTCTCCCGGACGAATTCCTGGTACAAATGCACCGGACTTCTTCAGGTTATCTGCTGTTTCTCTAGGGTTGAAAACCAACGCTGTATAGAAGAAACAGAAGAAGATGATCGCAGATGCATAAAGTAATACATATAACGGTTGTCCCGGCTGTAAATACATAGAAATTGTAGTCAGCCAGTCCCATCCAGTTCCATCACCAAACCAAGACGCTATTGTACCCGGGAATAGTATGATACTGGAAGCGAAAATTGCAGGAATTACACCCGCCATATTCACTTTTAACGGTAAATGTGTACTTTGTGCAGCATAAACACGGCGTCCCTGTTGACGTTTGGCATAGTTAACGACAATACGACGTTGACCACGTTCCATAAATACAACAAAGAAAGTCACCGCGAATACTAACACCGCAACCAACAGCAACAGGAGGAAGTGCAGATCGCCCTGCCGAGCTTGCTCGATGGTATGGCCAATGGCCGGCGGTAAACCCGCAACGATACCCGCAAAGATAATGATTGAAATACCGTTTCCGATACCTCTTTCAGTAATCTGTTCACCTAACCACATTAGAAACATGGTACCAGTGACTAAGCTAACAACTGCCGTGAAGTAGAATGGAAGACCCGGATCAATAACTAATCCTTGCATTCCTGGCATATTCGGTAGACCCATCGCAATACCAATAGATTGGAATATTGCTAATACCAGAGTACCCCAACGAGTATATTGGCTTATCTTCCGACGGCCTGCTTCCCCTTCCTTTTTTATCTCTGCTAGTCGTGGATTAACCACAGACAATAATTGGATAATAATCGATGCTGAAATATACGGCATGATACCCAAAGCAAAGATAGAAGCACGGCTGAGAGCACCACCAGAGAACATATTAAACATTTCAATGATGGTGCCTTGTTGCTGTTCGAGCAATTTGGCAAGCACAGTGGCATCAATACCAGGGATTGGAATAAAAGAACCAATTCGGAATACAATTAGCGCCCCTATTACAAACAAAAGTCTGCGTTTAAGTTCGCCAGCACCGCCTTTGGCACTTTGGAAATCTAATCCTGGTTGTTTAGCCATCTGTCACTTATTCCTCAATTTTACCGCCGGCAGCTTCGATTGCAGCGCGAGCACCTTTAGTAACACGAAGGCCACGTACAGTAACTGCACGATTCACTTCGCCAGACAAAATAACTTTCGCATATTCAATCTGGATACCAACAACGTTCGCGGCTTTCAGTGCGTTCAGATCAATAACATCGCCTTCAACAGCAGTAAAATCAGAGAGACGAATCTCAGCAGTGATCATTGCTTTACGTGAAGTGAAGCCGAATTTCGGCAAACGACGATATAAAGGCATCTGGCCACCTTCAAAACCACGACGTACGCCACCGCCAGAACGAGATTTCTGACCCTTGTGACCACGGCCGCCGGTTTTACCGAGACCAGAACCAATACCACGACCTACGCGTTTAGGCGCATGCTTGGCACCTTCAGCCGGAGACAGAGTATTTAAATGCATCTCTTACTCCTCAACTTTAACCATGTAGGAAACCAAGTTGACCATACCACGGACAGCGGGAGTATCCTCACGCTCTACGGTATGACCAATGCGGCGCAGGCCTAAACCAGTCAGAGTTGCCTTATGCTTAGGCAAACGACCAATTGAACTGCGAACTTGTGTAATTTTAATAGTCTTAGCCATGGCCGATTACCCCAGAATTTCTTCGACGGATTTTCCACGCTTAGCTGCGACCATCTCTGGAGACTTCATGCTGTCTAAAGCATCCAGTGTTGCACGAACCACGTTGATTGGGTTTGTGGAACCATAGGTTTTAGCCAGTACGTTGCGAACTCCAGCTACGTCTAACACCGCACGCATTGCACCGCCGGCAATAATACCGGTACCTTCGTGAGCAGGTTGCATAAACACACGAGAACCAGTGTGTGTACCTTTCACAGGGTGGAACAATGTGCCGTTGTTTAGAGCAACGGTTTTCATACTGCGACGGGCTTTTTCCATCGCTTTCTGGATTGCTGCCGGAACTTCGCGCGCTTTGCCGTAGCCAAAACCAACGCGACCGTTACCATCACCAACTACTGTTAGTGCGGTAAAGCTGAAAATACGGCCACCTTTAACGGTTTTTGCTACGCGGTTTACCGCGATCAGCTTTTCCTGCAGTTCGCCAGCTTGTTTCTCGATGTGAGCCATCTTACACCTCTACCTTAGAACTGAAGGCCAGCTTCACGGGCAGCATCTGCCAGTGCCTGGACTCTACCATGATATTGGAAACCAGAACGGTCAAAAGCAATAACTTTGATGCCTTTTTCCAATGCGCGCTCAGCAATTAATTTACCAACTGCTGCTGCTGCATCTCTGTTTCCAGTGAATTTCACTTGCTCATTGATGGCTTTTTCTACTGTAGAAGCTGCAACCAATGTTTCAGAACCGTTAGGTGCTATAACCTGCGCATAAATATGACGAGGGGTACGATGTACCACCAGGCGAGTTGCACCCAACTCTTGGATCTTGCGGCGTGCGCGGGTCGCACGACGGATACGAGCTGCTTTCTTATCCATAGTGTTACCTTACTTCTTCTTAGCCTCTTTGGTACGCACGATTTCATCGGCGTAACGAACACCTTTACCTTTATAAGGTTCAGGACGACGGTAAGCACGCAATTCTGCTGCAACCTGACCAATCACTTGCTTATCCGCACCTTTCAGTACGATTTCAGTTTGTGTTGGGCATTCAGCAGTAATGCCTGCTGGTAGTGCGTGTTCAACCGGATGCGAGAAACCTAAAGACAAGCTTACTGCATCGCCTTTGATTGCTGCACGGTAACCAACACCTACCAGTTGAAGTTTTTTAGTGAAGCCTTCGGTAACACCAACAACCATTGAGTTAAGCAGTGAGCGAGATGTACCCGCCTGTGCCCAAGCATCTTCAAAACCTTCGCGTGGACCGAAAGTTAAGTGGCCATCTTCATGTTTAACTTCAACTGCTTTATGGATAGTACGAGTAAGCTCGCCGTTTTTACCCTTAATCGAAATAACCTGACCGTTGAGTTTTACCTCTACGCCGGCAGGAATGACGACGGGTGCTTTTGCCACACGAGACATTCTTTCCTCCCGAATTAAGCTACGTAGCAGAGAATCTCGCCACCAAGACCGGCTTGGCGAGCTGCACGATCAGTCATGACACCTTTAGAGGTAGAAATAACAGCGATACCTAAACCAGCCATAACTTTTGGTAGCTCATCTTTTTTCTTATAGATGCGCAGACTAGGTCGGCTTATACGCTGAATAGTTTCTACGACAGCCTTACCTTGGAAATAACGTAAAGTAATTTCCAATTCTGGCTTGATGTCGCCTTCGATTTTAAAATCTTCAATATAGCCTTCTTCCTTCAGCACGTTGGCAATAGCCACTTTCAGCTTGGAGGAAGGCATGGTGACCGCAACTTTATTTGCGGCTTGACCGTTACGGATACGGGTCAGCATATCCGCGATGGGATCTTGCATGCTCATCTGTCTTTACTCCCGTGATTCAAATGGAATTACCAACTTGCCTTTTTAAGGCCCGGGATTTCACCGCGCATAGCGGCTTCACGGACTTTAATACGGCTCAGACCAAATTTCCGCAGGAAACCATGCGGACGCCCAGTTTGACGACAGCGGTTACGCTGACGAGAAGGACTTGAATCACGTGGCAGTGTTTGCAGTTTGAGAACAGCGTCCCAGCGATCTTCATCAGATGCTTTAACATCGGAGATGATAGCTTTCAATTCTACGCGTTTTGCGAAGAACTTCTCAGCTAATTTAGCACGTTTAACATCGCGCGCTTTCATAGACTTCTTAGCCATGAGTACCCTGCCTTACTTGCGGAACGGGAAGTTGAACGCTGCTAACAGTGCGCGACCTTCATCATCTGATTTCGCTGTAGTGGTGATAGTAATATCTAAACCACGTACACGATCCACTTTATCGTAATCGATTTCAGGGAAGATGATTTGTTCACGTACACCCATGCTGTAGTTACCATGACCATCAAATGACTTAGCAGGCAAGCCGCGGAAGTCACGAATACGTGGTACAGCAATAGAAATCAGACGTTCAAGGAACTCCCACATGCGTTCGCCACGCAGAGTCACTTTACAGCCGATTGGATAGCCCTGACGGATTTTGAAGCCTGCAACAGATTTGCGTGCTTTGGTGATCAACGGTTTTTGACCAGAAATTGCTGTTAAATCAGCTGCTGCATTATCCAGCAGTTTTTTGTCAGCAATTGCTTCACCAACACCCATATTCAGGGTGATCTTCTCGACCCGAGGGACTTGCATGACAGAAGTGTAGCTAAACTCAGTCATGAGTTTATTGACTACTTCGTCTTTATAGTAATCATGCAGTTTCGCCATCGTATACTCCAAAAATTACTTGATAGTTTCACTGTTAGATTTGAAGAAACGGACTTTTTTGCCGTCTTCGAATCTAAAGCCTACACGGTCAGCCTTACCGGTTGCCGCGTTAAAGATTGCAACGTTAGAAACTTGAATAGCCGCTTCTTTTTCAACGATGCCACCTGGTTGGTTCAGAGCCGGTACAGGCTTCTGATGTTTTTTAACCAGATTGATACCTTCAACGATAACTTTACCAGAAGAAATAACCTGTTTGATTTTACCGCGCTTACCTTTGTCTTTCCCAGTTAGCACGATTACTTCGTCATCACGACGGATTTTCGCTGCCATATTTCGCTCCTTAGAGTACTTCAGGTGCCAGAGAGATAATTTTCATAAACTTCTCGTTACGAAGTTCACGAGTTACCGGCCCAAAAATACGCGTACCGATTACCTGCCCACTATTGTTATTCAACAATACACAAGCATTACTATCGAAGCGAATGACAGAACCGTCAGGGCGACGTACACCCTTCTTGGTGCGCACCACTACCGCTTTCAGGACATCACCTTTTTTAACTTTACCGCGTGGAATTGCTTCCTTGACAGTAATTTTAATGACATCACCTACATGAGCGTAGCGACGGTGCGAGCCACCTAGAACCTTGATACACATTACGCGACGTGCACCGGAGTTGTCGGCCACGTTCAGCATAGTCTGTTCTTGGATCATTTTAGTGCTCCGCTAAATGTCAACTACTACTGAGCCACCTCATCAAAATGAAGAGGCCGTTCAAATATACCCATACTACGAGGGCGCGGCATTATAACACCACATCTTCGAGTTGGACAGGAAAAAATAAACGGCTCAAACAAAAAGAGCCGTTTACTTATCAAGAAAAGACTATTCTATTACAGAACAGCTTTTTCTACAACGCGAACCAACGCCCAAGACTTAGTCTTAGACAGTGGACGAGTTTCGCGGATTTCAACCACGTCACCAATTCCACATTCGTTGTTCTCGTCATGTACGTGCAATTTAGTCGTACGACGGATGAATTTACCATACAGAGGGTGTTTCACCATACGCTCGATAGCAACAACCATGGATTTCTCCATTTTATCGCTAACTACACGACCTTGCAGAGTACGGATTTTATCGTTCATTACGCACCTGCCTTCTCAGTTAGTAAAGTCTTCACACGTGCGATATCGCGACGCACTTGTTTCATTAGATGAGACTGTTGTAACTGACCACTTGCTGCTTGCATACGCAGGTTAAATTGCTCACGCAGCAGGTTCAGTAGTTCAGTGTTCAGCTCTTCTACGCTTTTTTCGCGCAGCTCTTTTGCTTTCATTACATCACCGTCTTAGTTACAAAGGTGGTTTTGATAGGCAGTTTCGCTGCTGCCAGAGAGAATGCTTCACGAGCCAGCTCTTCAGGCACACCGTCCATTTCATACAGGACTTTACCAGGCTGGATCAGGGCAACCCAATACTCTACGTTACCTTTACCTTTACCCATACGAACTTCTAGTGGCTTTTCTGTGATTGGCTTGTCTGGGAATACGCGAATCCAGATTTTACCTTGACGCTTAATAGCACGGGTCATAGCACGACGTGCCGCTTCGATCTGACGTGCAGTCAGACGACCACGGCCAACAGCTTTAAGACCGAAAGTGCCGAAGCTAACATCCGTACCTTGCGCTAGACCACGGTTGCGGCCTTTGTGCACCTTACGGAATTTTGTACGCTTTGGTTGTAACATCAGCGACTCTCCTTACTTGCGGCCTTTACGCTGCTGCTTTTTAGGTTGAGCAGCTGGTTTCTCAGCTTGTTCAACAGCAGCCATACCACCCAGAATCTCACCTTTGAAGATCCATACCTTAACGCCGAGTACACCATACGTGGTGTGCGCTTCTGAAGTGTTGTAATCGATATCAGCACGTAATGTGTGCAGTGGCACACGGCCTTCACGATACCACTCGGTACGAGCGATTTCAGCACCACCTAAGCGGCCACTGACTTCAACTTTAATACCTTTAGCGCCTAAACGCATAGCGTTCTGTACTGCACGCTTCATAGCACGACGGAACATAACACGACGTTCCAGCTGTGAAGTGATGCTGTCAGCAACTAACTTAGCGTCTAGTTCTGGTTTACGAACTTCGGCGATATTGATTTGCGCAGGAACGCCAGCGATATCCGCTACTTTCTTACGCAGTTTTTCAACGTCTTCACCTTTCTTACCGATAACGATACCTGGGCGAGCAGTGTGAATAGTTACACGAATGCTTTTTGCAGGACGCTCGATAACGATGCGTGAAATTGACGCTTTTGCCAATTCTTTATTCAAGTACTGGCGTACTTTAAAATCGCTGTCTAGGTTGTCAGCGAATTCATTAGTATTCGCATACCAAGTAGAGTTCCAAGGTTTGACAATACCCAGGCGAATACCATTAGGATGTACTTTCTGACCCATTGCTAGTCTCCAGAGTCTCAGCGATCGGACACAACCACTGTAATGTGGCTGGTGCGCTTAAGAATACGATCTGCACGGCCTTTCGCACGCGGCATGATGCGTTTCATAGTTGGACCATCATCTACGAATATTTTCGCAACTTTCAGGTCATCAATGTCAGCGCCATCGTTTTGCTCTGCGTTAGCAATAGCAGACTCAAGTACTTTCTTCACTAAACCAGCAGCTTTCTTGTTGGTAAAAGCTAGAATTTCCAGAGCTTGCGACACTTTCTTACCGCGAATCAGGTCGGCGACTAAGCGAACCTTCTGGGCAGAAGAACGAGCGTGGCGATGCATAGCTAAAGTTTCCATCTCTTCCTCCTATCCTTAACGTTTCTTAGCTTTCTTATCTGCCGCATGGCCGCGATAAGTGCGAGTCGGTGCGAATTCACCCAGTTTGTGACCAACCATTTCATCGGTTACGAAAACTGGAACATGCTGACGACCATTATGGACAGCGATGGTCAATCCGATCATATTAGGAAAGATCGTTGAACGACGGGACCAAGTCTTGAGAGGCTTCTTGTCTCCGCTTTCCACCGCTTTCTCTACCTTCTTCAGCAAGTGCAGGTCAATGAAAGGACCTTTCTTGAGAGAACGTGGCATGGCTTATCCTCTAATTATTTTTTAGAACGATGACGTACGATGAATTGATCAGTACGCTTGTTGCTACGAGTTTTCTTACCTTTGGTTTGAACGCCCCAAGGTGTTACAGGGTGTTTACCAAAGTTACGACCTTCACCACCACCATGTGGGTGATCAACCGGGTTCATCGCCGTACCACGAACGGTAGGACGAATACCACGCCAGCGACTTGCACCAGCTTTACCCAGAACACGTAACATATGCTCAGCGTTACCAACTTCACCTAAGGTCGCTCGGCAATCAACTAAAACTTTACGCATTTCACCAGAACGCAGACGTAAGGTGACATAAGCACCATCACGAGCAACGATTTGAGCGTAAGTACCTGCTGAACGCGCTAACTGTCCACCTTTACCTGGTTTCAGTTCGATATTATGAACTGTAGAACCAACAGGGATGTTGCGCATAGGCAGTGTATTACCAGCTTTGATTGCTGCATCAACACCAGATTGAATCTGGTCACCAGCTTTCAAGCCTTTTGGTGCAAGAATATAACGACGTTCACCGTCTTTATATAGAACTAATGCGATGTTCGCAGAACGATTTGGATCATATTCCAAACGTTCAACAACTGCAGAAATACCATCTTTGTTGCGTTTAAAGTCAACCAGACGATAATGCTGCTTATGGCCACCACCGATGTGACGGGTAGTGATACGGCCATTGTTGTTGCGACCACCGGACTTGCTCATTTTTTCTAACAGTGGTGCATAAGGTTTTCCCTTATGCAGCTCTGGGTTAACCACTTTAACAACGTGGCGACGGCCCGGAGACGTAGGTTTACATTTAACAACTGCCATTGTTCTTTACTCCTCCGACTTACTCTGCGCCGCTAATGAAGTCCAAGTTCTGGCCTTCTTTCAGCGTAACGTAAGCTTTTTTCCAGTCACTACGACGACCAGAACGCTGACCGTGGCGTTTAGTTTTGCCTTTAACCAGCAAAGTGTTAACACCTTCAACTTCAACTTCAAACAGTTTCTGTACAGCAGCTTTAATTTCTGCTTTAGTCGCGTCTTTCGCAACTTTGAGAACGATGGTATTTGTTTTTTCCATCGCTGTAGAAGCTTTTTCAGATACATGCGGTGCACGCAGTACTTTTAGCAGACGTTCTTCACGGATCATGCCAGCATCTCCTCAACTTGCTTCACAGCATCAGCAGTCATAACCACTTTGTCGAAAGCAATCAGGCTAACTGGGTCGATACCTGCTGCATCACGAACGTCAACCTTATACAGGTTACGCGCCGCTAAGAACAGATTTTCATCTAATTCTGCAGTTACGATCAGCACATCTACCAGAGCCATATCTTTCAATTTCTGTGCCAGCAACTTAGTTTTAGGCGCTTCTACAGAAAACTGTTCGACAACGATCAGACGATCTTGACGTACCAATTCAGATAAGATGCTTTTTAAAGCACCACGGTACATCTTTTTATTTACTTTTTGACTGTGGTCCTGTGGTTTAGCTGCGAAGCTAACACCACCAGAGCGCCAAATTGGACTCTTGACTGAACCAGCACGTGCACGGCCAGTGCCTTTTTGACGCCATGGTTTTTTACCTGAACCAGAAACTTCAGCACGAGTTTTCTGAGCACGAGTACCTTGACGAGCACCAGCTGCATATGCAACCACTACTTGGTGAACAAGCGCTTCATTGAAATCACGCCCGAAGGTAGTTTCGGAAACAGTCAGCGCGCTTTGCGCGTCTTTCATTACCAATTCCATTCCTATCTCCTCGACGTTAAGCCTTGACAGCCGGTTTTACGATCAGGTTGCTGCCAGTTGCTCCTGGAACAGCTCCTTTGACCAGCAGTAGGTTGCGCTCAGCGTCAACACGTACTACATCTAAGCTTTGAACAGTTACACGTTCATTACCCATTTGGCCTGCCATTTTCTTGCCTTTGAACACTTTGCCCGGAGTCTGGTTCTGACCGATAGAACCCGGAACGCGGTGAGACAAGGAGTTACCGTGTGTAGCATCTTGAGTACGGAAATTCCAGCGCTTAACTGTGCCGGCAAAACCTTTACCTTTAGATGTACCAGTAACGTCGACTTTTTTTACGTCAGCGAAAATTTCAACGCTAATGCTTTCACCTGCTTTAAATTCTGTACCTTCTTCGATACGGAATTCACGCAGTATACGGCCAGCTTCAACGCCAGCTTTAGCGAAATGACCTGCTTCAGGTTTAGTTACACGGTTAGCTTTTTTGCTACCAGTAGTAACCTGAATTGCATTATAACCGTCAGTTTCTGCAGTTTTAACCTGAGTAACGCGGTTATTTTCAATTTCGATAACAGTTACAGGGATAGAAACGCCATCTTCAGTGAAGATACGAGTCATTCCCACTTTCTTACCGACTAAACCAATCATTGTTTCAACCTCTCAATCGTTCGACAACCTGATTAACCCAGGCTGATCTGCACGTCTACGCCGGCAGCCAGGTCCAGACGCATCAGAGCATCAACGGTCTTTTCGGTTGGCTCAACGATGTCAACCAGACGTTTGTGAGTGCGAATTTCGTATTGATCACGCGCATCTTTATTAACGTGCGGAGAGATCAGAACGGTAAAGCGCTCTTTACGTGTCGGCAGCGGGATAGGACCACGAACTTGCGCACCAGTGCGCTTTGCAGTCTCTACGATTTCCGCAGTTGATTGATCGATTAAACGATGATCAAAAGCTTTCAGGCGGATACGGATTCTTTGGTTCTGCATGAGACCAGAGCTCCAACTATTTATAAACGTAAAATGATTACTCCTCGTACCCATTTCGATTGATGGGAGAGTGTAATCGTTCTTGATGTAACTCCCAAATCGGGAGTATTGTCTAAATGAGTAACAAATCGTTAACTCAATACTGATTTTTCAGTCCTAAAATCTAGGGCTTACTCATCAGTAAGCCCGCGCATTATACGTAAATCATGGTGAAACGCAAGCAATCGGGGAAAATATGTGCGAATTTTCTGGTGACATTCAAAATTGAATAAAAAAGGGCTCAGGTTTTAACTAAGCCCTTCGATGGATAATGATGACTATACAAGCTTACTCTACTTTTATTTGTGCTTGAATATAGTTTTGGATGCCCATTCGATTGAGTAAATCTAACTGAGTTTCAATCCAATCAATATGATTTTCTTCATCTGCAAGTATCTCAATCATTAAATCACGACTCACATAATCATGAATTGAATCCGCATAGTGAATTGCATCTTTTAGATTTTTAGCACCATCTAACTCCAGCGTTAAATCTGACTTAAGCATTTCTTCAACATCTTCACCAATATTTAGCTTGCCTAAATCTTGTAAATTTGGGAGTCCTTCAAGAAAAAGAATACGCTCAATATACTTATCTGCGTGCTTCATTTCATCAATTGACTCATGATATTCCATCTCATTAAGTCGATCGAGCCCCCAATTCTTAAACATTCGTGCATGCAAAAAATATTGATTAATTGCGACCAACTCATTGCCCAGCAATTTATTTAGATGGGCTATCATTTTTTTATCGCCTTTCATTTGTACCCTCCATCGCTTCCAGTCCTTTAAGTGTAGTACTGAAATAGATAGCTGGGTAATTTTCACGCACAAGATTTTTGCGAAAAGTAATTAATTCAATTTTACTAATTGACTCACAGTTATGATCTAAGCAGCATTGATGGCACACATATCAGCTAAAATCGCACACTCTTCATCTAGGATTTCTCGCGCTTGCTTTAAACACTTTCCACACTCCCGCCCAACAGGCAAGATTTGACGTAAACCTTTTAGAGACGTCACTTGATATTTTTTTGCAACGTCTCTAATTTGTTTATCTGTAATGGCTTCGCAAAGACATACGTACATGGATTCTTACCTGTATATATTACACACAGAAAGTTTAAATGAAAATGATTAGCATTTCAATTATCATTGGAGTTAATTTACATAAGCGCTTTGAAAGGAAATAATTCGAAGGCTGGAGTGGATGTGTAGAAATACAAAAGGACGTCATAGTGACGTCC
>NZ_LXEW01000029.1 GCF_001655055.1 Providencia heimbachae ATCC 35613
TTAGATTGTCCCTCTAAGACACGGAATCGGTGGTCAGACCACATCAACCAAGCAGTGATAAATTTGCTTGAATTTTTACAGGAGACAAATCAGGAGATAATTGAGAACATGGGGGAAGTGGTGCTGATAGGCAGATTCGAACTGCCGACCTCACCCTTACCAAGGGTGTGCTCTACCAACTGAGCTATATCAGCACATCTTGGAGCGGGCAGCGGGAATCGAACCCGCATCATCAGCTTGGAAGGCTGAGGTAATAGCCATTATACGATGCCCGCAATGAACTCGGCTACCTGAGTTATCAGCTGTTAAACTGTTTGTAACTATTTCTTAAAGTCATTATGAATAATGCTTTAAGGAGATGGTGGTGGGAGAAGGATTCGAACCTTCGAAGTCGATGACGGCAGATTTACAGTCTGCTCCCTTTGGCCGCTTGGGTATCCCACCTATCCAAATTTTTAATGGTGCCGGCACCAAGAGTCGAACTCGGGACCTACTGATTACAAGTCAGTTGCTCTACCAACTGAGCTATGCCGGCATCAAGTGCTGCGCATTCTAGGAAGAGTGAGCGCATGTTGCAACAAAAAGTTTTAGTTTTTTGTTTGATTGCTTATATTTTATGCGATTTTTACTATTTAGCTGTTTTTTTGACTCTATTCAGCTTAAAACATCAACAACGATTCTTAACTATAATCCATTATTATTTAGAGAGTAAAGTGCTCTTAACGATTAAAAATTTTTAAAATGCTATTTTTTATTCGTTATCACACTTTCAAGAGAACAATTTACAGGCTATTTATTGAGCAAATAATGCCGTTTTTTATGCCTACGTCAAAAAAAATTCATATAAAACATAAAAAAGCCTACGCCAACTTACTATCACTCGTTATTATGCTATCAAATTTTATGGATACGGGTGTTTAGGCAACCTGTCCAACCTGCATAAAATAGGCAGATGTTGGTTTATGAAACAGAACGAGAATTTTATTACTACGCCATATTTAGAGTTTGATAGAGAGCATTGGGCCACACTCCGTGATTCGGTTCCTTTGACGTTAACATCTAGTGAGCTTCTGGAGTTAAAAGGTATTAATGAAGAACTCTCTATGGAAGATGTTATTGAAATCTACCTTCCTCTATCACGCTTATTGAATTTTTATATAAGTTCTAATGTCCGCCGCCAAGCTGTTTTAGAACAATTTTTAGGAACTAATGGCGCAAAAGTCCCTTATATCATCGGTATCGCGGGTAGCGTTGCTGTAGGCAAAAGTACAACTGCTCGTTTGCTTCAAGCCCTGCTAACAAGATGGCCTGAACACAGAAAGGTTGATTTGATCACCACTGATGGTTTTTTACATCCAAACCAGGTGTTAAAAGATAGGGATATAATGAAGAAAAAGGGTTTTCCACAGTCTTATGATATGAGAAAGTTGGTAAACTTTGTTTCACAAATAAAATCGGGGGCACGTAATGTAGCCGCTCCTGTATATTCCCATTTGACCTATGATATTGTGCCTGAGCAACAGCAAATAATAGATCAACCCGATATATTGATTCTTGAAGGGTTAAATGTTCTTCAGAGTGATATGGATTACCCTCAAGATCCGCACCATGTATTTGTTTCAGATTTTGTTGATTTTTCAATCTACGTAGATGCTGCGCCACAGTTATTAAAGCAGTGGTATATCGGACGATTTTTAAAATTTAGGCAAGGCGCATTTTCTGATCCCGACTCTTATTTTCACAATTATTCTAAATTAAGTGAAGAAGAAGCGGTCAATATTGCAAGTTCAATTTGGGATGAAATTAATGGTTTAAACCTTGAAGAAAATATTCTACCAACAAAAGAACGAGCTAGCTTAATAATGACTAAAGGTGAGAATCATTCAATTCAAAGTGTTAGGTTAAGAAAGTAATTGTTATTATTGGCCGGATAGTTTCCGGCCTAATAGAATATTATTCATTTGATCTTAAAGATATTTCACCACCAATATAAGGCACAATTTCACCATTTTCCTTTTGTAACATTAAAGCACCTTGCTCATTGATCCCTCGTTCAACTCCTTGAATAATATCGTTCCCTATTAATAATTTAATCTTTCTATTCAAAAAATTATCCAGCTCAAACCACCTATCAAGAAAGGGAGTTAATCCTTCTTTTTCAAATAAGACTAATGACTCTCTTAACGCTTGAATAATATTTATTGATAATTGGTTTCTTTCGATATTTTTAACTTCATCACGTAAAGATGACCACTGTTGGTTTATTTTATTATTATTCTCTATATTATTTTTATCCATTCCAATATTAATACCAACGCCAATAATAATATGGGCAGCATCTCCAGTTTTTCCTGTTAATTCAACAAGGATCCCTGCCAATTTTTTGTCGTTCATATAAAGATCATTTGGCCATTTTACTTTTACTTTATTTTTACTTAATTTATTTAGCGTTTCTGCAATAATAATACCGACAACTAAACTCAAGCCTATTGCCGCTGCTGGCCCTTGCTCAAGCTTCCAATACATCGACAAATACAAATTACAGCCAAATGGAGAAAGCCATTGACGCCCTCTCCGCCCTCTTCCCGCACTTTGATATTCGGCTAAACATGTATCACCTGATGTTAAGTCAGGGATCCGATCCAACATATATTGGTTTGTCGAGTCAATAACTGGTTCAACAATAATATTAACATCGTGAATTTGATCTTTAATTATACTCTGGTCTAATAAATTGACTGTATAAGGTAGTTTATATCCTTTTCCAGTTACCGTCTGAATATCTAAACCCCAAGAACGGAGTGTTTTAATATGCTTATTTATTGCAGCTCGCGTCATACCTAGCTTTTTACCTAGTTGCTCTCCAGAGTGAATTTGAGCATCTGATAAAATATCAATTATCTGTAAAGGGATATTGGCTTCTTTCATGAAATACACTCCATAGCATTGACCTCACCATTTTTCCCAATAAATCTGACTTCTGGCTCAAGTAGGATGCCAAAGCGTTCAGCGACTACCTGACTCACATATTTAGCTAAATTAACGATATCTTGCCCTGTTGCTTGATTCTTATTAATTAAAACTAAAGCTTGGTCCTTATGTACCGCAGCGCCACCTATCTCATAACCCTTCAAACCACATTGATCGATTAACCAACCCGCAGCAAGCTTTACATCGCCGTTTGGTTGTTCATACTGCGGGCAGATTGGATTTTTTGCTTTGATTTCTTTTGCTATTTTGGCTGAAACTACTGGATTTTTAAAGAAACTCCCTGCATTTCCGGTAATGGTAGGGTCAGGTAATTTAACTTTTCGGGTATGGCAAACAGTATCAAATACTTGTTGTGGGGTTACTGTAGTGGGGTCTAGCCTAGCCAGATCGCCATAGCTTAATTTAGGTGTCCATTTTTTAGCGAGCTTCAAGCCAACGCTGACGATGGCATGAGAATGCTGGTATTCATGCTTAAAAATACTATCACGATAGTCGAAATGGCAGTCAATAGCGGATATACGAGTAATTTTACCCGTTTCTAATGAAAGAATATCAACATATTCACAGAGATCTTTAAATTCTACACCATATGCTCCAATATTTTGAATCGGAGCCGTACCGACACAGCCGGGAATTAGCGCTAAGTTTTCTGCGCCGTATATGCCTTCTTTTAAGAGGGTTTCTAGCAATTGATGCCAGTTTTCTCCAGCTTCTGCATGTACATGCCAAAAATCTGTTGTATCCGTTACATGCACACCCTTGATCCTATTTACTATTATAATCCCTTCAAAATCTTCAATAAATAGGACATTACTTCCACCGCCAAGTAATAAGGCAGGTATTTTTTTGTTTTTTGCATCAAGCCACTGTTGATAAAGTGCATCCGTACTCTGTACGGTACACAGCGACATCGCTTTAGCATCAATACCAAAGCTGTTAAAGGATTTAAGTTCAGAGGTGGGTTTCATTGCTGCCTTCAGTGCGTGCAAAACTAAGATATGATAAGTCTATCAGCCGAGCTGAATAGAGAATAGAGAGAATCTAGAAATAATGAAATATACAGGATAAGAAGGCTAATATTTATATTTACGTAGATCCTTAACTAGCATCCAAATTTTTTAAGCCTTATATATTTTATAAGGCGTTAGAACGCAAAAAAGCCACCCAATGGGTGGCTTCTTCACTTTATTTAAAACCTAGCAGTTCCCTACTCTCACATGGGGAGACCCCACACTACCATCGGCGCTACGGCGTTTCACTTCTGAGTTCGGCATGGGGTCAGGTGGGACCACCGCGCTATTGCCGCTAGGTAAATTCTTTTAAATGCTGATATTTGGTGCTGATACCCAGATTCGAACTGGGGACCTCACCCTTACCAAGGGTGTGCTCTACCAACTGAGCCATATCAGCAATATGGTTTGGTCAGTCAGTTCTGACACAACCTTAAAATTT